>CAZIGL010000021.1:0-47954 GCA_964538895.1 uncultured Rhodoferax sp. | reverse complement strand
ATTGAGTAATTTAGAAATGAACATCCACCGCGCTGCTTTGACCCCATTTTTCACCCGGCTGCAAGAGCCTCGCCGCTTCCTGCAGGTGGTCGCGGGGCCGCGTCAGGTGGGCAAAACGACGCTGGTGCGGCAGGCCTTGTCGATGCTGGCCAATTTCCCTGACAAGCGCATTGCCCAGCACAGCGTCAGTGCCGACAACCCGGGGTTGGTAGGGGCCAGTTGGCTCAAGGTGCAATGGGAAACAGCACGCACGCTGGCCACCCAGGCGGGGTGCTGCGTTCTGGTGCTGGACGAAGTTCAAAAAATACCTGGCTGGACAGAAGAGGTCAAGCGCCTGTGGGACGAAGACACCCACCTGGGGCGCGATGTCCGCGTGGTCGTTCTTGGCTCTGCGCCTTTGCTGATCTCGCGAGGTTTGACCGAAAGCATGGCCGGACGTTTTGAGATGACGCGCATGGGGCACTGGACTTTTTTGGAAATGCAGCACGCCTTTGGTTTCACACTGGATCAGTTTATTTATCACGGTGGCTACCCTGGTGCTGCCAGCCTGGTGGGCGACGCCCCGCGCTGGGCCGCTTATGTGCGCGATGCGCTGATCGAGACCACCATCAGCAAAGACGTGTTGATGATGAGCCCGGTGCAAAAGCCGGCCTTGTTGCGCCGGGTCTTTGACCTGGCTTGCCGCTACAGCGGGCAAGAGTTGAGCTACCAAAAAATGCTGGGGCAACTTGAAGGCGCGGGCAACACCACCACGCTGGCCCACTACCTGGAGCTGCTTGAAGGGGCAGGCATGGTGTGCGGGCTGCAAAAGTATGCTGGTCAAGCGGTGCGTCAGCGTGGCTCGAGCCCGAAACTGCAGGTTTTCAACACCGCCCTGCTGGGGGTGAATGCGATGTTTGAGGGCCTCAGCATGGAGCGCTTGCGCGCCACACCCGAGCGCTGGGGGCGCATCACCGAAAGTGCTGTGGGCGCCGAGTTGCTGGCGCGCCACCTGGAACACAGCAGCACGCAACCGCTGATTCACTACTGGCGTGACGGCGCAAACGAAGTCGATTACGTGTTGCGCCACCAGGGGGAACTGTTTGCTTTTGAGGTCAAAAGCGGGCAAAACCCAGGCAATGTGAAAGGCCTGGATGCCTTTTGCAAACTCAACCCCACGTGCCGCCCCCTGGTGCTGGGCACAGGGGGTTTGCCCCTGCAAACCTGGTTCGAAGCCACTTGAGGCCGAGCCAAGCCCGCAGGGTGTTGCTGGTTCAGGCCATGGCCGCTTCTTCTGAGGCGGCAGCCACTTGCGTTGCCACAGCCGGCATGCGCATCATGTGATCAAACGCGCCCAAGGCCGCCTTGGCACCGTCGCCGGTGGCGATGATGATCTGCTTGAACGGCACGGTGGTGACGTCGCCGGCCGCAAAGACACCCGGCAGCGAGGTCTGGCCGCGCGCATCGACCACAATTTCGCCGTGGCGTGACAGTTCCAGCGTGCCCTTGAGCCATTCGGTGTTGGGCACCAGGCCGATTTGCACGAAAACGCCTTCGAGTTCAATGTGGTGGCTGGCCTCCGTAGCCCGGTCCTTGTAGCGCAAGCCGTTCACTTTTTGCCCGTCGCCGGTGATTTCCGTGGTTTGGGCATTGGTGTGGATGGCCACATTGGGCAGGCTCTTGAGCTTGTTGACCAGCACCGCATCGGCACGCAGCTTGGTGTCGAACTCAATCAGGGTGACGTGGGCCACCACGCCTGCCAGGTCAATGGCGGCCTCGACACCCGAGTTGCCGCCGCCGATCACCGCCACGCGCTTGCCCTTGAACAACGGACCGTCGCAGTGCGGGCAATAGGCCACACCCTTGTTTTTGTACTGCGCTTCACCGGGCACGTTGACGTTGCGCCAGCGTGCACCGGTGCTCAGAATCACCGTCTTGCTCTTCAGGCTGCCACCGTTGGCGAGCTGGATTTCGATCAGGCCATTGGGTTCGGTGGAAGCAATCAGCTTGTCGGCGCGCTGCAGGTTCATGATGTTGACGTCGTAGGCCTTGACGTGCGCCTCGAGGGCCGCCGCAAACTTGGGGCCGTCGGTTTCCAGCACCGAAACATAGTTCTCAATCGCCAGGGTGTCATTGACCTGACCACCAAAACGCTCGGCCACGATGCCGGTGCGAATGCCTTTGCGGGCCGCATACACAGCAGCTGCAGCACCGGCCGGGCCACCGCCCACAATCAGCACGTCATAGGGTGCCTGGGCGCTCAGTTTGGCCGCATCACGGGCGGCGGCGCCACTGTCGAGCTTGGCCACCACTTCTTCCAGCAACATGCGGCCAGAGCCAAACACCTGGCCGTTCAGGAACACCATCGGCACGGCCATCACCTGGCGCTCATTGACTTCAGCCTGGAAGGCGCCGCCTTCGATCACCACGGTCTTGACCTTGAGGTTGAGCACGGCCATCAGCGCCAGCGCCTGCACCACGTCGGGGCAGTTGTGGCAGCTCAGCGACATGTAAACCTCGAAATTGAAGTCGCCGTCGAGCGCCTTGATTTGGTCAATCAAATCTTGCTCAACTTTGGGCGGGTGGCCACCGGTCCACAGCAGCGCCAGCACCAGCGAGGTGAATTCATGGCCCAGTGGCAGGCCGGCAAAACGCAGGCTGTTGTTGCTGCCGATGCGTTGCAGGCTGAAGGACGGCTTGCGTGCATCATTGCCGTCAACTTTAAGCGTGATCTTGTCGCTGCGCAGGCCCTGGATGGTCTGCAACAGACTCAGCGTGTCGCGGGAGTTCTCGGAGTCGTCTAAGGATGCGGTGATCTCGAACGGTTGTTGCACGCGCTCCAGGTAGGCGCCGAGTTGTGTCTTAAGGGTATCGTCCAACATGATTTCGTTCTTTCGTAATATTCAAGCGACTTTGAGAACCGGCCTCAGCCAAATGAATGGGCGACTGAGGCCAGAAATAGGCTGGCGAACCTTGTGAGTTCGCCAGTGGGGGTGAGCGTGAACCGGGCCAGGGGTCTGCCCCGGCACGGTTCGAAGCAGCGGGTGCTTAGATCTTGCCAACCAGTTCCAGCGACGGCGCGATGGTTTTGGCGCCTTCGTTCCACTTGGCGGGGCACACTTCACCCGGGTGCGCGGCGGTGTACTGGGCAGCTTTGAGCTTGCGCAGCGTTTCTTTCACGTCACGGGCGATTTCGTTGGAATGGATTTCCAGGGTCTTGATGACGCCGTCGGGGTTGATGACAAAGGTACCGCGGTAAGCCAGGCCGTCAGCGTCGATGTGCACGTCAAAGCCACGGGTCAGGGTGTGGGTGGGGTCGCCCACCAGCGGGAACTTGGCCTTGCCCACAGCAGGCGAGGTTTCGTGCCAGACTTTGTGCGAGAAATGGGTGTCGGTGGTGACGATGTAGACCTCGGCACCCATTTTCTGGAATTCGGCGTAGTTGTCAGCTGCGTCTTCGACTTCGGTGGGGCAGTTGAAAGTGAAGGCTGCCGGCATGAAGATCACGACCGACCATTTGCCCTTCATGCTTTCGTTGCTGACTTCAACAAACTTGCCGTTGTGGAAGGCTTGTGCTTTGAAGGCTGGGATTTGCGTGTTGATCAAGGACATGGTGTACTCCAAATTAAGTTGAGAAAAGTGTCGGCAAGAAGACTGCATCAGTACCGATGGGCAAATCATAGCGCGCTACTATCGCTTTCATGATGCATTGTTTATAAGCTATCGATAGTCAAACTGTATGAGGCAGGGCAAGCCTCACCCTGCGCCAGGATGCGTATCATCCGTGCTTCCTTGCAGACCCCACTTTTGCGTCGAGACCTGTCAATCATGCTGTTTTTACTCTCCCCCGCCAAATCACTCGACTTTGAGCCCCCAACTGCTGACGTACCGCACAGCCAGCCGCTGTTTGTGCCGCAAGCCCAGGCATTGATCGACCTGTTGCGGCAGAAGTCACCCCAAGAGATTGCCAGCCTGATGAGCCTGAGCGACAGCCTGGCCGGGCTGAACGTGGCACGCTACCTGGCCTGGCGACCCAAATTCAACGCCAAGAACGCCAAGCAGGCGCTGCTGGCCTTCAACGGCGATGTGTACGACGGGCTCGATGCCAAAACCTTGACTGCGGACGACCTGGCCTGGGCGCAGGACCATGTCTGCATTTTGAGCGGTCTGTACGGCGTGTTGCGCCCGCTCGACTACATGCAGCCCTACCGGCTGGAGATGGGGACAAAACTGCCCAACCCGAACGGCCGGGATCTGTACCAATTCTGGGGGTCGCAGATTGCCAACTACCTCAACACCCGCCTGCAAAGCGACACCACTCCGGTCATCATCAACCTGGCCAGCCAGGAATACTTCAAGGCGGTGGACCAGAAGGCGCTCAAGGCGCGGGTGGTGGACTGCGTGTTCGAAGACTTCAAGGACGGCAAGTACAAAATCATCAGCTTTTACGCCAAGCGTGCGCGGGGTTTGATGACGCGTTTTGCCACCAACCAGCGCTTGAGCTTGCCCGAGCAGCTCAAAGGCTTTGACCTTGATGGCTATGCCTTTGACCGCAGCGTGTCGCAGGTCGATCGGCTGGTGTTCCGCCGTCGCCCAGCCGCATGATGAACAAAGCGACCCACTCCCCGCTCGGGAAATCCACGTTTTATGCGGACCAGTACGACCCGTCGCTGCTGTTTCCGATCGCCCGCGCACCGCAGCGGGTCGAACTCGGCCTTGGCGCCAGCCTGCCTTTCCTGGGTGCCGACCTGTGGACCGCCTTCGAATTGAGCTGGCTCACTGCACGCGGCAAGCCGCAAGTGGCGCTGGCGCACATCACGGTGCCCTGTGAGTCGGTCAACCTGATCGAGAGCAAGTCGCTCAAGCTCTACCTGGGCAGCTTCAACAACAGCCGCTTCACGGATGCTGCCGAAGTGCTGACCCGACTGCGCGCCGACCTGACCGAAGCCGCCTGGCGCGGCGCCGTGGTGCAGAGCAGCGTGGGCGTCAAGCTGGTGGCTGCCGAGCTGTTTGACCGCGAACCCATTGACGAGCTTGACGGCCTGAGCCTGGACCGGCTCGACCTGGACTGTGACCGCTACACGCCTGCGCCAGAACTTCTCACGTCCGTCACCAACGAAGCGCCGGTGTCGGAGGTGCTGACCAGCAACTTGCTGCGCAGCAACTGCCCGGTGACGGGCCAGCCCGACTGGGGCAGTGTGCAGATCGGCTACTTTGGCCCGCAAATCGACCAGGCCGGGCTGTTGCGCTACATCATCAGCTTTCGCAATCACCAGGGCTTCCATGAGCATTGCGTGGAGCGCATGTTCATGGACATCCAGGCCCGTTGCCAGCCCCACAAGCTCAGCGTGTATGCCCGTTACACGCGCCGCGGCGGGCTCGACATCAACCCCTTTCGCACCAGTTACCCGCAGGCGCTGCCGCCCAACCAGCGCAATGCGCGGCAGTAGTCAAGCGCCGGGTGGTGCAGCAATAATGCGGGCGTGCAGGCAACATTGGCGCAATCTTGGGTCGCAACATGAAAAAAACTGGTTTTCTCAGGCTTCATGCCGTTCGCATCGGGCTGGGGTTTGCCATCGTGCTGCTGCTGTTGCTCAATGTGGCGGGTGTTCTGCAGCTCGGTTTTGCGCAGCGGCTTGAAAACTACACCTATGACCAGCGCCTGCAGTGGACCATGCCCGGCACGGTGGACCCGCGCATTGTGATTGTCGACATTGATGAGCGAAGTCTGCAGGAGCAAGGCCACTGGCCTTGGCCGCGCCCCCAGATCGCCCACATGCTGGACATGCTGTTTGACACCTACCAGATCGATGTGCTGGGCTTTGACGTGTTGTTTGCAGAGCCCGATGGCAGCTCGGGCCTGAGTCAGCTGGAACAACTCGAACGCACCGACCTCAAGGACAACCCGGCCTTCAGTGAGGCGCTGGCGCGACTGCGCCCAAGCCTGCGTTATGACCAGGTTTTTGCCGACAGCCTGAAAAACCGGCGCATTGCCCTGGGCTATTACTTTCGCCATGACGGGGAAACCGGGAGCCGTGTCGGCAGCCTGCCCGCACCTGCGCTGGCAGCCGACAGTTTCAGTGCCGCGCAAGTGGGGGCGATCCAGGCCACCGGCTACGCCGCCAACTTGCAGGTCTTGCAGCAGGCGGCTGCCAGCGGCGGGTTTTTCAATGCCAGTCCACTGGTGGACGCCGATGGCGTGTTGCGGCGAATTTCATTGCTGCAAATGCTCGACGGACAACTGTATGAAACGCTGAGCCTGGCCGTCACGCGGCTCGCCATGCAAGGGTCAGGGCTCTCCCTCAATTACGCCGATGGCGACAACAGCGCCGTGGCCCTGGAGTCGCTACAGCTGGGCAATCGGCGTATTGCGGTCGATGAAGATGTGGCAGCGCTGGTGCCTTTCCGCGGCAAACAGGGCAGCTTTGTCTATGTGTCGGCCAGCGACGTGCTGCAGGGCAAGGTTGCGCCTGAAGTCATGTTCGGCGCCATCGTGCTGGTGGGCACCACCGCGCCCGGTTTGCTTGACCTGCGCTCGGTCCCCATGCAGGAATCCTATGCCGGTGTCGAGCTTCATGCCAACTTGATCGCCGGCATGCTCGACGGCAACATCAAGGAGCGCCCGGCCTATGTGCTGGGGCTGAATCTGATTTTCATCTTGCTCACAGGCGGTTTTTTGGCACTCGCCCTGCCCGCCCTCAGCCCCTTGGCCGCGACGGTGCTGACCGCCGCCACGACCCTGGCGATGGTGGCAAGCAACCTGTATTTCTGGCAAATGCAGAACCTGATTCTGCCGCTGGCCCCCGGCCTGATCCTGATCAGCGCCTTGTTCATCTTCAACATGTCCTATGGCTATTTTGTCGACGCGCGCGGCAAACGCATGCTGGCGCTCCTGTTTGGCCAGTATGTGCCACCTGAGCTGGTCGATGAAATGGCCAAAGACCCGGGCGCCTACAGCCTGGAGGGCAGCAACCGCGACATGACCGTGCTGTTTTCTGATGTGCGCGGCTTCACCACCATCTCTGAGGGGCTTGACCCCAAACAGCTGACCCATCTCATGAACGAGTTCCTGACCCCGATGACCCACGTGATTCACCATCACCGCGGCACCATCGACAAGTACATGGGCGATGCCATCATGGCGTTTTGGGGTGCGCCCCTGCCCGACCCCGACCACGCGCGCAACGCCTTGCTGGCGGCGATGGAGATGGTGACCAAACTCGACAGCCTGCAAGACCATTTCAAGTCCCGGGGCTGGCCCCCGATCAAGGTTGGCGTGGGCCTCAATACCGGCGACATGACAGTGGGCAACATGGGTTCTGCGTTCCGCCTGGCCTACACTGTCATGGGCGACGCGGTGAACCTGGGTGCCCGGCTGGAGAGCCTGACCAAAAACTACGGTGTGGACATCATGGTGAGCGAATTCACCAGCGCCCGGGTGCCCGACTTTGCCTACCGGGAGCTGGACCGCGTCAGGGTCAAGGGCAAGGACAAACCTGTCAGAATTTATGAACCCATGGGGCCGGAGCAAGAACTCAAGCCCGGCGACCGTGACGAACTGGCGCTGTACAACGAGGCCCTCAAACTTTACCGTTTGCAACAGTGGGCGCCAGCCAGGGAAGCATTGCTGCGCCTGCAGCAACTGGCACCCGCGCGCACGCTCTACGCGCTGTATCTGGAACGCATTGAGCACTTTGAACGACAACCACCGCCAGCGGACTGGGATGGCACCTACACTTTTTTGACAAAATAGCGCCATGACAAGCATTTTAAAAAATACTGATCCGAACACGGTTGAGGGTCTGCTGGGGCGACTCGAGCAGCTCAACGACATTGGTGTTGCATTGTCCAGAGAGCGCGACATCACGCGCCTGCTGGAATATATTTTGCTGGCCGCCAAAGGCATTACCCGAGCCGACGGCGGCACCATCTACAGCAAGGCAGTGGGCGCCAACAGCCTGCGCTTCGAGATCCTGCGCACCGATTCACTTGAAATCGCCATGGGTGGCAGTGCCAGCCAGCCCATCAATTTCCCGGACCTGCCACTGGTCAATGCCAACGGCGAGCCCAACGACTCGCTGGTGGCAGCCTACGCCGCCCTGCACGCCGTCACCGTCAACATCGAAGACGCTTACAACGAACCGAATTTTGACTTCTCGGGCACCCGCAAGTTTGACGAGAATACCGGCTACCGCTCGCAATCCTTCCTGACGGTGCCCATGTGCAACCAGGATGGCGATGTGATTGGCGTGCTGCAATTGCTCAACGCATTGAAGCCCGGCAGCACCGAGGTCACCGCGTTCTCCAAGGCTGACCAGCAACTGGTCGAATCGCTGGCGTCCCAGGCCGCCATTGCGCTGAGCAACCGGTTGCTGATGAAGCAGTTGGAAGACCTGTTTGAATCGTTCATTGACATGATCAACATGGCCATTGACGATAAATCGCCCTACACCGGGGGCCACTGTCAGCGCGTGCCGGCCCTGACCATGATGCTGGCCGAAGCCACGGCGCGGCACCAGGAGGGCCCGCTGGCTGACTTTTCCATGACGGAACTGGACCGCTACGAACTCAAGATTGCCGGCCTGCTGCACGATTGCGGCAAGATCACCACGCCGGTGCACGTGGTGGACAAGGCGACCAAGCTGCAGACCCTGTTTGACCGCATCGAACTGGTTGACACCCGTTTCGAGGTGCTCAAGCGTGACGCCGAAATTGCGGCGTTGCGCCAACAACTGGCGCTGCGCCCCTGTGTGAATGAGGTCGCCGAGCGCGCCAGTATGGCCAACCTGGAAACCCAGCTCGACTCGCTTGACGCGGACCGCAGCTTTGTGCGCACCACCAATTCAGGCGGCGAGTTCATGAGTGATGCCGCCGTGGCGCGGGTGCAGCACATTGGCAGCCAGTACCAGTGGCGCAACCCGGACGGCGTGCAAAGCAACTTTTTATCGGTTGATGAAGTCGACAACCTGAGCATCCGCAAGGGCACCCTGACGCCGACCGAGCGCGAAATCATCAATTACCACATTGTGGCCACCATCAAAATGCTGGAAAAGTTGCCCTGGCCCAAGCACCTGCAGAACGTACCCGAATTTGCCGGCGGTCACCATGAACGCATGGACGGCAAAGGTTACCCCAAGGGGCTCACGCGCGAGCAAATGTCGGTGCAGGCGCGCGTCATGGGCATTGCCGATATTTTTGAAGCCCTGACCGCCTCGGATCGCCCCTACAAACCCGGCATGAAGCTGTCGCAAGCCATCAGCATCATGGTCAGGCTGAAGGATGGCGGACACCTTGACCCCGATATCTTTGACGTCTTTATCAAGCAAGGGGTTTACCTCAGCTATGCCCACCAATTTATCAAGCCCGAGCAGATTGACGATATCGACCCGATGGTCTGAACACCATTCTTTTCAACATCCTTGCCAGGGCTTGTCAAGGGTCATGGCAATGCAGCACGGATAATTGGCACATGCCAACACCATCCATCCTAGCCCCTCGCTTCTCGCCACGTGCCATTGGCATCGGCGCAGCCGTGATCACGGTGCTGATCTGGACCTCGTTCATTCTGATCGCCCGCGCCTCGGCTGACCCGGCGCGCGGCGGCACGCTGACCCCGCTGGACATGGCCTACTGCCGTATCGTGGGCGCGGCGCTGATCCTGCTGCCCTGGGGCGCATACCTGGTGCGCCGGGACCGTGCCACCGGCATGGCAAGCCACTCCTGGCTGGGGCTGTCGCCGTTGTCCCGGCGTGTCACGGTATCGGTCGGCTTTTTTGGCGGCTTGCTTTACGCTTTACTGGCCTACAGCGGCTTTGCCTTCGCCCCGGCAGTGCACGCCTCGGTGCTGATGCCGGGCAGCTTGCCGCTTTGGACCGCCCTGCTGGCGGCCTGGCTGCTGCGCGACCACATCACGCCCGGGCGCGCTGTGGGCTTGGCACTGATTGTGCTGGGCGACTTGCTGGTGGGGGGCCTGAGCCTGCTGGGTGCTTTTGAGGGCGGCCAGGTCTGGCTGGGCGACCTGCTGTTCATGAGCGCGGCCCTGTGCTGGGCCACTTACAGCGTGCTGGCGCGACGCCACCGGCTGGATGCGGTGCGCGCCACCATCGCCATCACCACCTTTGCCGCAGCCACTTATGTGCCAATGTACAGTGCGCTGGCCTTCACGGGCGTGGTGCAGTCCCAGGTGTTCAACGCGCCCCTCCAGGAGGTGCTGTTTCAAATGCTGTTCCAGGGCTGGGGGTCGGTGGTGATCTCGGGCATTACCTTCACGCACATGATCCGCTACTTCGGCCCGGTGCGCTCGACCATGATCACGGCGCTGGTGCCGGGCTTGTCGGCCATCGGGGCCGTGCTGTTGCTGGGCGAACCGCTGCACTGGAACCTGGTGGCCGGGCTGGTGCTGGTGACCGCTGGCATTTTGTTCGGGGTCCGGGCAACCGGACTGGGCGCCGGCCCGGACAAGATGGCGCCCGGCTTGCAACCCAGCACCGGGAGCTGATGGGTGAAGCACGAGTTGCATCACAGGCATTTGCTGGCCTTTGACACCAGCACTGACAGCATGTCCATCGCCGTGCAGTGCTGTGCCACAGACGCAACCCTGCTGTACCAGCACACGGCCGCAGGCGGTGCCCAAACCTCTGCCCATCTGATTCCCCAGATTCAGCGCCTCATGGCACTGGCGCAACTGCGTTTTGAAGACCTGGACGCCATCGTATTTGGTGCCGGGCCAGGCTCCTTTACCGGCTTGCGCACCGCCTGCGCAGTAGCGCAGGGCCTGGCTTTTGGCGCGGCGGTGCCGGTGCTGCCGGTCGATACCCTGCTGGCTGTGGCCGAGGAGGCGCGCTGGCAGTGTGGTGACGCACAAACCCTGGCGGTCACGGCCTTGCTTGACGCCCGCATGGACGAGCTGTACACAGCCAGCTATGTTTTTGCAGCCGCTGGCTGGACCCGGCGCTGCTCGGACCGCCTGATCAAACCAGAAAACCTGGACTGGAATGGCACCGACATGCTGGCCGGCAATGTGTTTGACGGGTATGGCCCGCGCTTGCCCCAACGGGCTGTCATGACACCGGCCCTGCCCACGGCCGCAGCGCTATTGCGCCTGGCACCCGCGCTGTTGGCTGCGGGCGCAGGCGTTTCGGCTGAAAACGCGCTGCCTACCTACATTCGCGACAAGGTGGCACAAACCACGCTGGAGCGCAGTACCAGCAAGGCGCTGGCCGGGCTTGCACCATGAGTTTGGTTGACTTGGCTGTGCCCGTCCGTTTTGAGGCCATGACCGAACGCCATCTTGAGGCCGTCACGGCGCTGGAACAGCAGGCTCACCCCCATCCCTGGCAGACGCGCCATTTTTCCGACTGCCTGGCCAGTGCCTATGAAACCCAACTGCTGATGGCGGGTGACACCTTGCTGGGTTATTTTGTCGCCATGAAAGGCGTTGACGAGGTGCACTTGCTCAACCTGGCCGTGGCGCCAGCCTACCAGCGTCAGGGCTGGGCCCGGCTCATGCTCGACGCCCTGGCCCTGTGGGCAACCGGCCAGGGCGCGCAGTGGCTATGGCTGGAAGCGCGCCACACCAATACCCGCGCCATGCACATCTACAAGGCCCATGGCTTTCGCCAGGTTGGCGTGCGGCGCCAGTATTACCCGGCGGCGTCGGGTTCGCGTGAAGATGCAGTGGTCATGAGCCTGCAACTCAAGGCCGCGCCAGTCCGCGAGGCCACCCCATGAGCCTGGTTCTGGACCAGCGCCAGCGCGCCATGCTGCAAGAGATGGGCGTGCGCGTGTGGGCGCCCCTGGCAGCGCCGGAGCCTCAAACCATGCTGGCAGACAGCGCCAGGCTGCAGCCTGCACAAGCGCCCCAGCCCTTGGTTTTGCCGGTCACACGCCCAAAGCCTGTTGCACCTGTTGCACCGGAAGCCGAACCAGACACCTCCGCGGCTACCCGCACTGCGCCCGGCACTCGCCAAGCCGACAAGCTGCCCAGCCCCACCCGCCTGACAGAACTTGCCAGCGGCATTGGCAGCATGGACTGGCCCGCATTGACCGACGCCGTTCGCCACTGCCAGGCCTGTGCCATGTGCCTGGGGCGCCGCGCGCCGGTGCTGGCAACACCGTCGCAACACATGGCATGTGACTGGCTGGTGCTGGGGGATCCGCCAGATGAAGCCCAGGAGCGTGCCGACCAGCCCTTTGTCGATGATGCGGGCCTGTTGCTCGACAACATGTTGCGCGCGGTGGCTGTGCAGCGCTGGAACCAAGGCAGCGAAGCAGATGCGGCGCCCGCGTCGCGCGCCTACCTGACCCATGTGCTCAAGTGCCGCCCGGCCCTGATGCGCGCGCCCAGTGCGGCCGAACTGGGCACTTGCGCCCACTTTTTGCGCCGCGAAATCGCCCTGACACAGCCCAAGGTGATCCTGGCCATGGGGCGCTTTGCCATGCAGTTGCTGCTCAGCGAAACGCCACCCGAACAAGCACGCCTGCCGCTGGGCAAGTTGCGCGGCCAGGTCTGGCGCTTTGCCGACACGCCGGTGGTCGTGACCTACCCACCGGCTTATCTGTTGCGCAATGGCCCGGACAAGGCCCGCGCCTGGGCCGACCTGTGCCTGGCCCGCGCGGTGGCCACCGGCCAGCTGACCAGCCCGTAAAATCCGGGCATGTTGATCGTTAAAACCCAATTACTTGATGCCCTGCGTGACGCGCTGGAAGCTATCCAGCCCGGCGCTGGCGTCAAAGCCGCCTTTGAGTCACCCAAAGTGGCCGCCCACGGCGACCTGGCCACCACGGCCGCCATGCAGCTGGCCAAGCCACTCAAGCAAAACCCGCGGCAACTGGCCGAAACCCTGTGCGCTACGCTGCGCACCACGTTGCCCTACCAGACCTGGGTCGATTCGCTCGACATTGCCGGACCCGGCTTCATCAACATCAAGCTCAAACCCGCAGCCAAGCAGCAGGTGCTGCGCGCGGTGCTGTTGCAGGGCGAGCGTTATGGCGCCCAGGCCGACAACGGGCAACGCATGCTGGTCGAATTTGTCTCGGCCAACCCGACCGGCCCGCTGCACGTGGGCCATGGCCGCCAAGCCGCTTTAGGCGACGCCATCTGCAACCTGTTCGACAGCCAGGGTTGGCAGGTTTACCGCGAGTTTTATTACAACGACGCCGGCGTGCAAATTGGCACGCTGGCCACCAGCACCCAATTGCGCGCGCAGGGTTTCAAGCCGGGTGACGCCTGCTGGCCGACCGACGCCGACAACCCTGCAGCCAAGAACTTTTACAACGGCGAGTACATCGCCGACATTGCCGCCGACTTTTTGGCCCAAAAAACCGTCAGCTCCGACGACCGTGCTTTCACCGCCTCAGGCGACACGGCAGACCTCGACAGCATCCGCCAGTTTGCCGTGGCCTACTTGCGCCATGAGCAAGACCTCGACCTGTCGGCCTTTGCCGTCAAGTTCGACAACTACTACCTGGAAAGCAGCCTCTACACCAGCGGCCGGGTCGAGGCCACGGTGAAGCGCCTGGTGGAGGCCGGCAAAACCTACGAGCAGGACGGTGCGCTCTGGCTCAAGTCGACCGACTACGGCGACGACAAGGACCGCGTCATGCGGAAAAAAGACGGCACTTACACCTACTTTGTGCCCGACGTGGCCTACCACATCAGCAAATGGGAACGCGGCTTTGCCAAGGTCATCAACATTCAGGGCACCGACCACCACGGCACCATTGCCCGCGTGCGCGCCGGCTTGCAGGCCGCCAATGTCGGCATTCCGCAGGGCTACCCCGACTACGTGTTGCACACCATGGTGCGCGTCGTCAAGGGTGGCCAGGAGGTCAAGATCAGCAAGCGCGCCGGCAGCTACGTCACGCTGCGCGATTTGATCGAGTGGACCAGCAAGGACGCCGTGCGCTTCTTTTTGCTGAGCCGCAAGCCCGACACCGAATACACCTTTGACGTGGACCTGGCAGTGGCCAAAAACAACGACAACCCGGTGTATTACGTGCAGTACGCCCATGCGCGCATCTGCTCGGTGCTGGCCAGTTGGGGTGGGGTTGTGGCGACGCTGAGCCACGCCGATTTGTCGCCGCTGCAAAGCCAGCAGGCGCAAGCCCTGATGCTGCTGCTGGCCAAATACCCCGACATGCTGACAGCCGCTGCTGAAGGGTTTGCCCCCCACGACGTGACCTTTTACCTGCGCGAACTTGCCGCCTGCTACCACAGCTACTATGATGCCGAACGCATTCTGGTCGACGATGAAGCCATCAAGCTGGCCCGGCTGGCACTGGTGGCGGCCACCGCCCAGGTGCTGCGCAACGGCCTGGCCATGCTGGGTGTGAGCGCCCCCGAGAAAATGTAAGCCCTGACCCCTTGGCACAGTTTGCAAAGACAACACATGAAACAACAACGCGGCGGCACCTTATTGGGTTTTATCCTGGGCCTGTTAACCGGGCTGGCTATGGCGCTGGCCGTGGCGGTCTACGTTACCAAAGTGCCCATTTTGTTCTTCAACAAGGCCGCCAACAGCAGTGCCAACCAGGATGCCAGCGAGCTTGAGAAAAACAAGAACTGGGACCCCAATGCGCCGCTGTATGGCAAGAATCCAGCCAAACCGGCAAACCCGGCCGGCCCGGCTGAGGTGGTCGTGACACCGCCCACCACCGGCCCCGAGACCAAGCCGGCAGTCACCACAGACCCGCTGGGTGATCTGGTCAAGGCCCGTGCCATGGCCGGCGCGGCATCGGCACAGGCCAACATGCCCGATCCATTCACCTACTTCATTCAGGTCGGCGCTTACCGCACAACTGAAGATGCGCAAGCCCAGCGCGCCAAATTGTCATTGGCAGGCATCGAGACCAAAATTTCCGAACGTGAGCAGTCCGGACGCACGGTCTACCGCGTCAGGTTGGGGCCTTTTGAAAAGCGCGACGAAGCCGACGCCGCCAAAGCCCGTCTGGACGGTGCAGGCATAGAAACTGCGCTGGTCCGTGTACAACGCTGAACTTTGTCAGCGCTCAACGCTCTTATCCTGATTCAAATTTGTCCGCCAGGAGAAAACGCATGCAACGTCGTCACTTTGTCAGCCAGACCGGATCGCTTGCCTTCAGCGCCGCGCTGCTCGCGCCCAGCCTGTCTCAGGCGCAAGCCAATGCGCTGCGCACCGGCACCGATTTCAAAGTCCTGGATCGCCCGGCCCCGGTCGATGCGCCTGCTGGCAAGATCGAAGTGGTTGAATTTTTTTGGTACAACTGCCCGCACTGCAATGCGTTTGAGCCGGTGTTGACCGAGTGGGTCAAAAAGCTGCCCCAGGACATTGTTTTCAAGCGAATTCCCGTCGCTTTCCGTGATGACTTCGTTCCCCAGCAGCGCTTGTTTTATGCCCTCGAAGCGCTCGATTTGATCGACAGCCTGCACACGCGCGTCTTTGCCGCCATTCACGTCGAAAGGCAAAACCTGAGCCAGGGGCCCGCCATCATCGACTGGGTGACCAAACAAGGCGTCGACCGGGACCGGTTTGTCGAACAATTCAATTCATTTTCTTCATCCACCAAGGCCACACGGGCCAGGCAACTTCAGACGGCGTACCAGGTGGAA
The DNA here is from genome assembly GCA_964538895.1 of uncultured Rhodoferax sp. GTDB lineage: Bacteria > Pseudomonadota > Gammaproteobacteria > Burkholderiales > Burkholderiaceae_C > Rhodoferax. The sequence continues at coordinate 32,386 of CAZIGL010000021.1, read as the reverse complement.
GGCGTGCCCGCTCTGGGCGTGGCCGGGCGTTATTACACCGATGGTGCGCTGACCAAAAGCATGGACCGGGTGCTGCAGGTGGTTGAGCATTTGACCAGTCAGATTCGTCGCACCGCGTAAGCCTGCCGGCATTTCAAGCCGGGCCGACTGAATTGGCGAGCCGGGCCGTTTGAGCAGGCACTGGCCGCTACAATCTTGCAAACTTTATGCAAGATTCATGCCTTTATGAAAACCCGCCTCCATTCCTGCTTTGCACTTTGTGTGCTGGTATTGTCCGCATGGACCGTCCAGGCGGAAAAAGCCGATCGGGACAAACCCATGAACATCGAGGCCGATGCGCTGCGCTACGACGACGCCAAGCAGTTGAGCATCTTCACGGGCCAGGTCGTCTTGACCAAAGGCACGATTTTGATACGCGGCGCCCGACTGGAGGTGCGCCAGGATTCGCAAGGCAACCAGTATGGCGTGGTCACGGCAGAACCCGGCAAACGCGCATTTTTTCGACAAAAACGTGACGATTTGGACGAAACCATCGAGGGTGAAGGCGAAACCATCGATTACGACAGCCGGCTTGACACCGTCAAATTTATCGGCCAGGCCCAACTGCGGCGCTACCAGGGCGCCAAACTCAACGACGAGTTCAATGGCGGCATCATCGTTTACAACAACTCGACCGATGTCTTTACCCTGGACGGCGCGCCAACCACAGGCTCGCAGGGCAGCACTGGCCAGCCCGGGGCGCCAGCCGGTCGGGTGCGGGCCATGTTGACACCCAAGTCTGATCCCGCGCTTGCACCTGCGCCTGCCGCATCGACGCCGCTGCGCATCAGCCCCGAATTGAACGATGCCAAGCGCTAAGCGGGTCTCGCCACCATGACGACGCCCCTGCCAGACACCACCGCATCCGAGAGCCGCCTGGAGGCGCATCACCTGGAAAAGTTCTACGGCAGCCGCAAGGTCGTCAAGGACGTATCGCTGACTGTGCGCAAGGGCGAAGTGGTGGGCTTGCTGGGCCCCAACGGCGCCGGCAAAACCACCTCGTTCTACATGATCGTCGGCCTGGTGCGGGCCAGCGCAGGCGACATCACCATTGACGGCCAGTCCATCGAACACATGCCGATTCACCGGCGCGCTCGGCTTGGCCTGAGCTATTTGCCGCAAGAGGCCTCCATTTTTCGCAAGCTCAACGTGGCTGACAACGTGCGCGCGGTGCTGGAATTGCAGCACGACGCCCAGGGCAAGGCCCTGAGCGGGCCCGAGATTGAGAAACGCCTCACCAGCCTGCTGCAAGACTTGCGCGTCGACCATTTGCGCGATTCGTCCGCCCTGGCGCTGTCTGGTGGCGAGCGCCGACGGGTCGAGATTGCCCGTGCCCTGGCCACCCAACCCCGGTTTATTTTGCTTGATGAGCCCTTTGCCGGCATCGACCCGATTGCCGTGATCGAAATCCAGCGCATCATCTCGTTCCTGAAAAATCGCGGCATCGGCGTGCTGATCACCGACCACAACGTGCGCGAAACCCTGGGCATTTGCGACCACGCCTTCATCATCAGCGACGGCAGCGTGCTGGCCAGCGGAACCCCCGCAGAGATCATCAACAACGTCGATGTGCGCCGGGTTTATCTGGGCGAACACTTCAGAATGTGATGAAGCAAGGCCTCTCCTTACGCACTTCCCAGCATTTGGCGCTGACGCCGCAGTTGCAACAATCCATCCGCTTGCTGCAACTCTCCACCATGGAGCTCAGCAGCGAGGTGAGCCAGATGCTCGACGAAAACCCGTTCCTGGAGCGCTCTGAAGAAGAGGCGGACCGCGAATCCTTTGGCCTGGCGCAGGCGGACACCACGGTCAGCCGCAGCGACCGCGAGCAAGAATCTCCAGCCTACACCGGTGCTGATGACGGCTATTCGTCCCGGGTCAGTTCCGAGACGGCGTCAGACGAGCCCGTCACCACGATGGAAGAAGCGCCGAGTTGGGACGGTGACGGCAGCGTCAGCCTGAGCCCGGACGACAGCGAATGGGGCGGCGAAGCACGCGCACACGGCAACAACCTCAGCGCTGACGACGAACTTGACGCCACCGAACTGGCGCGCGGCCAGGAATCATTGCAAAGCTTTTTGCAGCGCCAGTCGCTGTCGCTGCGTCTGAGCTCCGAAGACCAGGCCGCGCTGTATTTCCTGATCCAGTCACTCAATGACGACGGTTACCTGGAAGACGACCTGACCGAGCTGGCGCACGGCCTGGCCGGTGACGACGCCGAGCAGGCCGACGACCTGGTGCACCACTTTACGGTGGCACTGGGCCTGCTGCAAAGCCTGGAGCCTGCCGGTGTCGGCGCCCGGGGCCTGGCGGAATGCCTGCGACTGCAGCTGCAGGCAATCAAGACCAACCCGGCTTTCGAGACTGATACGGTGCAAGTGGCCTTGTGCATTTGTGCCCAGCCCATGGATTTGCTGGCCCGGCGCGACATCAAGCACCTGATGCCCCTGTGTGATGCCAGCGATACCCAGGTGCGCGCCGCCATTGCCCTGATTGGCCGCCTGGAGCCCAAGCCGGGACGCCGTTTTGTCGATGTGGAGCGCAATATCGTGGTGCCCGACGTGCTGGTCACCGCCGTGGGGAAAGGCCCGATGGTGAAGTTTCTGGTGCGCCTCAACCCCGAGGTGATGCCGCGCCTGCGCGTGCACGACATTTATGCCAACGCGCTCAAGGGCCACAAGGCCGGTGGCAACGACGCCGCCAACTTTGCCGCGCTACAGCAGCGTCTGCAGGAAGCGCGCTGGTTCATCAAGAACATCCAGCAACGTTTTGACACCATCCTGCGCGTCAGCAGCGCCATCGTGGAACGCCAGAAAAGCTTTTTTATCCACGGCGAGCTGGCCATGCGGCCACTGGTGCTGCGCGAAATTGCCGATGAATTGGGCCTGCACGAGTCCACCATCAGCCGCGTCACCACCGCCAAATACATGGCGACACCGTTTGGCACCTTCGAGCTGAAATACTTTTTTGGCTCAGGGCTTGGCACCGACTCAGGCGGCAACGCCTCAAGCACGGCGGTGCGCGCCCTGATCAAGCAATTTGTCGCCGCCGAAAGCCCGAAAAAACCACTGAGCGACAACCAGTTGTCCGACATGCTCAAGGAGCAGGGTATTGAATGCGCGCGCCGAACCGTGGCCAAATACCGCGAAGGCCTGCGTATTGCGCCGGCTTCACTCAGAAAATCCCTATCCTTATGAACCAGCTCCAACTCTTTCTCCCTTGCGCCGCCGGCGTCGAGGACTACCTGGCCCCTGAAGTGCTGCGCATCACCGGCTTGCCGCCGGGATGCATCACCAAACAACGCGGTGGCGTGGCGGTGCGCACCTCGTTGGCACAAGCCATGCTGCTGAACCTGCACAGCCGCCTGGCCCAGCGCGTGCTGGTGCTGCTGAGTTACACCGAATACCGGGGTGAACAAGACCTGTACCGTGCTGCCTCCGAAGTGGCTTGGGAGCACTGGTTTACCCCGCGCGAATCCATCAAGGTCGAGATCACCGCACAGCACAGCCCGCTGACCTCGCTGAACTTTGCCGCGCTCAAGATCAAGGACGCGGTGTGTGACCGCTTTCGTGCCGTGGCCAATGGCGTGCGCCCCGACGTCAATACCCAGTGGCCCGACGTGCGCATTTATGCCCACCTGACCACCGACGCCTGCTCGCTGTACATCGACACCTCGGGCGAACCCCTGTTCAAACGTGGCTGGCGCGAAGACAAGGGCGACGCTCCGCTGAAGGAAACCCTGGCCGCCGCCATGCTGGCCGCCAGTGGTTGGTTTGAGGGCGAGGACGATTTGAAACCGCTCTACGACCCCTGTTGCGGCAGCGGCACCATCGTCATCGAAGCCGCGCAGATGGCCTGCAATATTGCCGCTGGCAGCCGTCGCCGGTTTGCCTTCGAGAAATATGTGTCGTTTCAAAAGCAGGCGTGGGACGCCATCAAACAAGAAGCACTGGATGCCGAGGTGGTCAGGTCGCCAGACCAGAAACCGATCATCTTTGGCAGCGACGTGGCGCACCGCATGGTCGATTTTGCGCAGCGCAACGCGGCACGCGCCGGCGTTGCCGACGTGATCGAGTTTCGCGGTGGCGATGCCCTGCAACGCCTGCCCCCCATTGATGTCAGCAGCACCGGCGGTGGCGTCATGCTGCTGAACCCGCCTTATGGCGAGCGCATCGATGTGGGTGGTGTCGCCAAAGGCGGACCGCGCCACGCGATTGAGGCGGGCGGCTTTGAAGACGAGCCCAATGTGCCGCGCTTTGGTGCTCGTGAACTGCCACAACTGGAGGGGGCCGGTGAATTCTTCAACCAACTGGCCAGCCACTGGAAGAAGAACTATTCGGGCTGGACCGCCTGGGTGCTCACGCCCGACCTCAAACTGCCCGGCAAGATGCGCCTCAAGGAAACTCGTCGCGTGCCGATGTGGAACGGCCCCATCGAATGCCGCTTGTTTCGCTTTGACATGGTGGCTGGAAAAATGGAGAAATCGGGGTGAGAGTGGTGCTCGACACCAACATCGTGCTCGACGCCTTTGTTTTTGACGACCCGGCCGCGCGCCCGCTCAAGTCGGCGCTGGCTGCAGGTCGGCTCGAATGGATCGCCACCAAAGCCATGCGCGACGAGCTGGCGCGGGTGCTGGCCTATCCCAAAATCGTGCCGCGCATGGTTTTTTACAAGGTCACGGCCAACCATGTGCTGGCCCAATTTGATGGCCAGGCCACGCTGGTCGACACCGCATCCAAAGCCGGGGTCACCTGCCGCGACCCCGACGACCAAAAGTTCATCGACCTGGCCGTCAGCCACCAGGCCCTGCTGCTGAGCAAGGACCAGGCGGTGCTGTGCATGAGGAAAAGATTGTTGACATTTTCTGTAACAACGCAATCAGTTTTGTAACAAATCGCACCGAATCACGGGTATGAATATTCTTGCTGCCTAAGTAAACTTTAACGCGTCGAATGGACCATTCTGGTTCGTAAGGCTTGTTCAACTCAACTTTTGCGAGGAAATCACCATGATTCACCATGCCACGTCCGAAGCCTCCAAGGCCTTCCACTTCAACGCGCTGTCTTCAGCTTACGGCGCGCCCCAGGCGGCCAGCCTGACTGAAGAGTTGCTGCCCTTCACAGTCCGGCTGGTTCGCAACGAAGATGACTTGAACAAGGCGGTCGAGATCCGCCATGCGGCCTATGCGCGCCATCTGCCCATGTTCGCCGAAACGCTCAAAACAGCCGAGACCGATGATGCGGAACAAGGCGTGGTGGTGTTGCTGGCTGAATCCAAGCTTGATGGCTCTCCACTGGGCACCATGCGTATCCAGACCAACCAGTACCAACCACTTTGTCTGGAGCAATCGATCGAGTTGCCGGATTGGCTCAGGTCAAGCTCGCTGGCAGAGGCCACCCGGCTGGGCGTCACGAACGAAAAAGGCGGGCGACTCGTCACCACTGTGCTGTTCAAGGCCTACTACCAATACTGTCTGCAGACCAGTGTCGAATGGATGGTCGTCACCGCGCGCTCGCCAGTTGACCGGACCTATGACCGGTTGCTGTTCAACGATGTCTTTCCGGATGCAGGCTACATCCCGATTCACCATGTTGGAAATCTGCCGCACCGGGTGATGTCATTCAATGTCGACACCGCCGAAGATCGCTGGACACAAGTCAAACACCCCTTGCTCGGTTTCATGTGCAGCACCTTTCATCCGGACATCGACCTGGGCGGTGAACGGCGACCTTACTCCCGGTCCACGCGCGTGTCCTCATTCCCACTTCACGACGCAACTCGGCCCATGTGAGTCGCTCGGGCCGGGAACTCGCCCACCAGAGCAACACCCGGCCCCCTTCTTGTTCCAGACAAGCACAACGGCGAAGACGGCCTTATCATCTCGTGGTCGAAATTGGAATAAAGCAAAGAACAAATGGTCAAACAAGCCACGTTGTACCGCAAGCGGTTGGATCAGCTTCACCAGGGCCTGGATCTTCTGCTGTATGCCCTGTCAACCTACGCGCTGCCCGTCATCATCGGGCTGCTGTCTTTGCTGGCTCTTTTTACCTGGAAATCACAGTACGCCGTCACCGCTCCGCAACAACTGCGAATCCAGGTTGTGCAGGGGACGGCCAACATTCAGGAACCCGCAGAAGCGCTGGCGCAGTTGCAAAACCGCCCCTTGAGCCCATTCCACGACACCCGGCTCTCAGAGGCGCCCGTCTGGCTTTCCTTCGTGGTGCCCAAAAGTCCGGGCAATGTCCCGCTAACGGTCGAATTTCCATCGCGGCATGCGATGGACCTGGCCTGCTGGGATGCCGGCACGCTGAGCCCGCTTGGCAGTGGCAGCCGCCTTGGCACGGCAGGCAGCATCTCCGCAGTGAAGGCGGGTTTTGCACTTGCGATCAGCCCGGAACTGACCGACCGACCTCTGCTCTGTCGCAGCAGTGCCACCGGTCCAGCCCGCCTTTCCGTGCTGAAATGGCAGGCTGTCGATCTGGAAAGCTCGGCTATGGAGTTCCACCGCAAGTCGGGGCTTCTGGATGGCGGCATTCTGCTTTTGGCCGGCTTCATCCTGATCACCGCCCTGATCAACCGAAACGGCCTGTACGTCCTGTTCGCAGCCTGGCTCGTGATGAATTTGCGGATGGCCTCGCTCTCTGCCGGCTGGGACTCCCAATGGCTGGGAAGCACCGTGCCGCAAGATTGGCTGGTGCAGGCAAGGTCGCTCACCTTGACCCTGTACTACATCCTGACGCTGACACTTTTCACCTCGCTGTTCAAGGAAGACTTGTCCCTGATCAGTTACAAATTCATCGTGAGGGTGGCGCAATGGACCTGTATCCCGCTGCTTCTCTTGTCCATTGCCTTACCTTATGCCTTGTTTCTGCCGCTGATCTGGTATGTCGCTGGCATTGGCATTGCCATGCTGATTATTCTGCTTTTTCGCATTCTCAGGAAAACAAATTCCCGCGTTGCCATTTGGTATGGCACAGCCATCAGCATCACACTGGTGGCCAGTCTCTACGAGGTATTGGCTGCGGCGCTTGGCATCAAGGGACTGATTGGCTCTGTCAACAGCGTTACCGCCGCCCTGTCATCGAGCCTGCTGACTGCGCTGGCGATTGCCGAACACATGCGACTCGAGCATGAACAGCATCTCGAAGTGCAGGCCGAACTGGCACACACTTTTGAGGCCATGCCCATCGGTCTGTTTACGCTCGACATGCACGGCCGGTTCCTGAGCGCCAACCCGGCGCTGCGCAACATGCTCGGTCAGAATGTTCCCAAGAAAGAGGGCACGCACTGGCAACAATATTTCGCCGAGGGTGCCTGGACCAGCCTGCATGAAATGGTGTTCAACAAAGCCCACAACGAGATGGAGATCAACGGACGAGCACTCCCGGGCGCTGCCGGCGGCAAACGCTTTTTGGTCAAGGCAACGCTGTCACGCGACAAAATCGAGGGCTCCTTGCAGGACATCACCGAGAAATCAAGGGCCGCCGCAGACCTGGAGTTTTTGGCCAGCCACGATTCACTGACCAAAGTTCTGAACCGCCGCGGGATCGAACGCGCACTGAGCAGCGCCATTGAGCGTTTACCCGAAGACCGGGCAATGGCGGTGGCCTACCTTGACCTGGACCGCTTCAAGCTCATCAATGACCTGTTCGGCCATGGCGCTGGCAATGAAGTGCTGCAACAAATGTGCGCCCGCGTATCCGGGTTGCTGTCGCGCGATTTTCAGTTTGGCCGCGTGGGCGGGGATGAGTTTGTCATTGTTTTTCCTGCCACCCCCATCGCCATGGCCTCGGTGTTGTGCCGGGGACTGCTTGACAGCATTGGCAACCATCCTTTCCGTGTTGGCGAAAACGCCTTCAGTGTGCGTTGCTCCATCGGCCTGATCGAGGTCAGTCCCGGCATGCAATTCAACGATGCCATGTCGACGGCCGATCGCGCCTGCCGCCAGGCCAAGGCTACCCAGGGCGGCGGCATGGTGGTGTATGAAAAGCATGCAGCGGCGTTTGCCCAGCATGAGGCCGAGGTGAAATTGATTGCCCTGCTTGCCACGCCTTCTGCAACCGATGGTCTCTACCTCGAAATGCAGCCCATCATGTCGCTCACGGCACCGCATGACTCACTCAATTTTGAAGTGCTGCTGCGCATGCGCGATCCGCAAGGCAAGCCGGTCAACACCGAGCACCTGATCAGGGCGGGCGAAGCGAGCGGGCGCATGGGCATGATTGACCGCTGGGTCCTGACGTCCACCCTGGCCTGGCTCGGTCAGCATCACGCGCAGATGAAACACACCAGGTTCGTTTGCATGAACCTGAGCGGTGCGTCCCTCAACGACGAAGAATTTCTGGGCGAAATTTACACCCTGCTGGAGCAGAACCTGCATCTGGCGAGCATGCTGTGCCTTGAGATCACCGAAAGTGTGGCGCTGCACGACCTGGAAAACACGCGCCGCTTCGTGAACAAGGTGCGGGGTTACGGCGCCAAGGTGGCGCTGGACGACTTCGGCGCGGGTTACACCTCGTTTTCCTACCTGAAGGAATTCAAGGCCGATTTATTGAAGATCGACGGCAGCTTTATCGTTGACATGAACCAGCACCCGGCCAACATTGCCATCGTCGAAGCCATCGTCAGTCTTGCCAATAACCTGGGCATGAAAGTGATTGCTGAGTGGGCCGAGGACAATGCCACCGTGCAGACACTGGCAGAAATTGGTGTCGATTACGTGCAGGGCTTTGCCGTCGCAAGGTCTCAACACCCTGACAAACTGATCTCGGCCGAGTCGTCAGCCAGCTTCATTCAGGACGAGGAACTGGCCCACTATGTCGCCATGATCGGCAAGGCCAGTCCGCCACAACCGGTCGTGGATCTATTTTCCGACCTGCCGCGAAAAGTGCATTAAGACCGGCAATCCCGCTTGCCTTCAAGCCGCGCGAGTTTCGCATCCAGCACCGACTTGATGGAGCCCACTGGCCAGCCGCGCACGCAGGGTGGATGCCTCTGAATCCATGGCTTTTTTCCTGTGGGTCTGTTTGGTCGCCGGGCGAGGCCCCCCGCTGCGGTAGCGATAATCCAGACCAGATCACTCATTGCGCAATGGAGCACAGCATGTCAGGGAATTCAAATAAAGCAACCACACCCCCGGTAGACGTCGTCGTCATGGCCGCCGGCAAAGGCACCCGCATGAAAAGCAAGCTACCGAAGGTCTTGCACCAATTGGCCGGGCGGACCCTGGTGCAGCATGTGGTCGACACGGCGGCTGCCTTGTCGGCGCGCCAGGTGACAGTCATCACCGGCCATGGGGCGGAAGAAGTGGAAGCGGCGCTCAAAGCCGGCAAGCACGGCGCGGTTGTGCTGAATTTTGTGCGTCAGGAGCCACAACTGGGCACCGGCCATGCGGTGCAGCAAGCCGTGCCGGTGCTGCAGGACGACGGTGTGGCGGTTATCCTCTCGGGCGACGTGCCTTTGACGCAGGCCGACACCCTGCAACAACTCATTGCCGAAAGTAGAGGCACCCAGCTGGCCCTGCTGACCATCGACTTTGCCAACCCCACGGGTTACGGGCGCATTGTGCGCAGCGGCGATGCGGTACAAGCCATCGTCGAACAAAAAGACGCCTCGCCAGAGCAGTTGGCCATCACCGAGGTCTACAGCGGCATCATGGCCGTGCCCGCGTGGCAGCTCAAGCGCTGGCTGGCGCGGCTTGACAACCACAATGCCCAGGGCGAGTACTACCTGACCCAGATCGTGGCCTTTGCCGTAGCCGATGGGGTGCCGGTGGTGGCTCACAAGATCACCGATGCGGTTCAGGTGGCCGGCGTTAACAGCCCGGTGCAACTGGCCGAACTGGAGCGCGCCTGCCAGCGGCGCCTGGCGCTGCAACTGATGGAGCAAGGCGTGCGCCTGGCCGACCCGGCACGGCTCGATGTGCGCGGCCAGCTGCACTGCGCGCAGGACGTGTCGATTGACGTGAACTGCATCTTTGAAGGCGAGGTTGCATTGGGCGAAGGCGTGCGTGTAGGCGCCAACTGCGTCATCAAAAACGCCAGCATCGCCGCTGGTGCCGTGATCCATCCGTTCACCCACATCGAGGGCGGCCAACCGGGCAGCAAGGACGCGGTCGAGGTCGGCCCCGGTGCCCTGATCGGTCCGTTTGCGCGCCTGCGCCCCGGTGCCCGACTCGGGGCGGAGGTGCACATCGGCAATTTTGTCGAGGTCAAGAACTCCACCCTGGCCAAGGGCGCCAAGGCCAACCACCTGGCCTATCTGGGCGACGCCACGCTGGGGGAGCGCGTCAACTACGGCGCGGGCAGCATCACCGCCAACTACGACGGCGCCTTCAAGCACCGCACCATCATCGAAGCCGATGCCCACATTGGCAGCAACTGCGTGCTGATTGCGCCCGTGACCATTGGCGCCGGTGGCACCGTGGGTGGCGGCTCGACGCTGACCAAAGACACCGCGCCGCTGGCCCTGACGGTGGCACGCGGGCGCCAGATCAGCATCCCGAACTGGAAACGGCCGAGCAAATAAGCCTTACGGCAATGGCAGCCGCGCGCCGAACTTGCTGCGCTTGATGCTGAAAAATGTCTTGACGTTGCGCACGTTGACATCAAAAGTAAACAGCCGCTGGGTCAGCGCCAGGTAGTCGGGCATGTCACGCGCGTGCACCACCAGGCAAAAATCCGGCCCCGGCGACACCCGGTAACACTGCTGCACCGCGTCATCCTGCGCCACCTTCAGCTCGAACGCCTCCAGCGCGGCCTGGTCTTGACGGTCCAGTGTGATCTCGACCACGGCGCACAGGCCGTGACCGATGATGGGGGCCAGGGCATCGACACTGAGCACCGCAATTTCACGCTCGATCAAGCCCGCCTCATGCAAGCGCTTCACCCGGCGCAGGCAGGTGGGTGGCGACACATGCACCAGCTCGGCCAGCGCCTGGTTGCTCAGAGATGCGTCAAGCTGCAGGCGCTCCAGCAACTGCAGGTCGGTGGCGTCAAGTTCAAATTGCAATGCGCTCATGTCAGGCTCCCGCTGTCAGTAGTAACAATTTTTTCTTTCAAAATAAACAAATATTTGAAATAAACAAACTAATTTTTCAATTATAGAAATTTAAGTTCATTAAATTCACAAAATAGACAACCTATTTCACATCGAGACTCCTAACATCAGCGCTTTCACTTCAGGAGTTCCCCATGTGTGGCATTGTCGGCGCCGTAGCCAATCACAACATCGTTCCCGTGCTGGTACAAGGTCTGGCCCGGCTTGAATACCGGGGTTATGACTCCTGCGGCGTGGCCGTGGTCGCCAATGGTTTGACGCGCGCGCGCAGCACCGCCCGAGTCTCGGAACTGATGGAACAGATCGACACCACAGGCCTGCAGGGAAGCACCGGCATTGCCCACACCCGCTGGGCCACCCATGGCGCGCCCGCCATGCACAACGCGCATCCGCACTTCAGCCATGGGCCTGGCGTTGATGCAGCCAGCCGCCCCGGTCGTATTGCACTGGTGCACAACGGCATCATTGAAAACCACGACGAATTGCGCGCCGCCCTGCAGGCCAAGGGCTACGTGTTTCAGAGCCAGACCGACACCGAGGTCATTGCCCACTTGGTCGACAGCCTGTACGACGGCGACCTGTTTGAAGCCGTGAAAGCCTCGTTGGCGTCGCTGCAAGGCGCCTATGCCATTGCCGTGTTTTGCAAGGACGAACCGCACCGTTTGATTGGCGCCCGTGCCGGCTCACCGCTGATTTTGGGGGTTGGCACCGACGCACACTACCTGGCCAGCGACGCCATGGCCCTGGCCGGCGTGACCAACCAGATTGTTTACCTTGAAGAAGGCGACGTGGCCGACATCCAACTCGGCAAGTACTGGCTGGTGGACAAGGCCTTCAAAGCCCTGACGCCAGCCCAGCGCCCGGTCAAAACCGTGCATGCGCACAGCGGCGCGGCCGAACTTGGCCCTTACCGCCACTACATGCAAAAGGAAATTTTCGAGCAGCCGCGCGCCATTGCCGACACCCTGGAAGGCGTGGACGGCATCGTGCCCGAACTGTTCGATGGCGCCAACGCCAGCGCGGCGCGCGTCTTCAAAGACATCGACTCGGTGCTAATTCTGGCCTGCGGCACCAGCTATTACAGCGGTTGCACCGCCAAATACTGGCTGGAAAGCATTGCCAAAATCCCCACCCAGGTCGAAGTGGCGAGCGAATACCGTTACCGCGACTCGGTGCCGAACCCGCGCACCCTCATCGTCACCATCACCCAGTCGGGCGAAACCGCCGACACGCTGGCCGCGCTGCGCCACGCGCAAGGCCTGGGCATGACACACACCCTGACCATCTGCAACGTGGCCACCAGCGCCATGGTGCGCGAATGTGAACTGGCCTACATCACCCGTGCCGGCGTCGAGATTGGCGTGGCTTCTACCAAAGCCTTCACCGCCCAACTGGCGGGTTTGTTCCTGTTGACGTTGGCGTTGACGCAGTCGCGCGGTTTACTGAGTGACGCGGAGGAAGCACGCCACATCAAGGCCATGCGCCACCTGCCCGCCGCCCTGCAAGCCGTGCTGGCGCTCGAGCCCCAGGTCATTGCCTGGTCGCAGGACTTTGCCGCCAAGGACAACGCGCTTTTCCTGGGCCGTGGCCTGCACTACCCCATCGCACTGGAAGGCGCCTTGAAACTCAAGGAAATCAGCTACATCCACGCCGAGGCCTATCCCGCAGGCGAGCTCAAACACGGCCCGCTGGCGCTGGTCACCAGCGCCATGCCGGTGGTGACCGTGGCGCCCAACGACGCGCTGCTGGAAAAGCTCAAGAGCAACATGCACGAGGTGCGCGCCCGCGGCGGCGTGCTGTATGTGCTGGCCGATGCCGACTCCCACATTGCCAGCGGCGAAGGCCTGCATGTGATCCGCATGCCCGAACACTACGGCGAACTTTCCCCCCTGCTGCACGTGGTGCCGCTGCAATTGCTGGCGTACCACACGGCGTGTGCGCGTGGCACCGATGTGGACAAGCCCAGGAACCTGGCGAAGAGCGTCACGGTGGAGTAATCTCGCTTTTACCTTTGCTGATTTCCAAAGACTGGCGAAATACCACCTCTGTTTTCACATCTCCATCAAGACCAAGGCTCTGTCTTTGGTCCAACTGGACCCTGCCCATCAAGCCCTCATAGACCGCATCCTGAAGCTCCATCAGGACGGTCTGAATAGCCGCCAAATAGCCGACCACCTGAATGATCTCGGGGTCACGTCGTGGACTGGAAAGCGGTTCTATCCGGATCTGGTGTTTGGGATTATCAGGAAGGCAAGACTGAAGGCTGGTCGAACTGCGGCAGCAATTACAGAGATGAGTTGCCGGTTGCAACCAGTCCAAGCAAGCCTAATCAGTTGCAGCTTTTGATAAATTGTTGACTTTTTGGCTTGACATTAAGTAAACGTGAACTTACAAACGAGTCAAGTCGCAAGTTGGGCGACAACGAGTCAGCAGCTCATCGACGCTGTTTGACAAAAGACGAGCAAATACTTCACCGCAGAGTGAAGCTGCTTGGAAATGCATTGCTGAACAGTTACGCATCGATTTCAATCGCTCCCCTGTCTCTGAACATTGCATTTGATGGATCTCATATGTCAAACTGGATTATAAATGGTGTAATGCTGCTCAAAGGATTACCAATAGATTCACCAAAAGTAATAGAAACAACAGCCAATGCTTTCTTAGATATCATAAAACTTAAACCAAGAAAATTCAGTGCTTCCGAGATTATTACTAACGATATGACTTTTGGGTTTATTGCCGGAGCTACATTAGCCACAACCTTAAACGTGATATCAAATATAAAAAAAGAAAAGTATTTAAAAATATTTATCCTCGTTATGCAACGAATATTTTATGGTGTAGAAAAAACATATGAAATTGAAGAGATGGTCAAAGCCAAAATGTTTGGATTTGAAAACATTTCCACGTTACAGTTTCAAAGAGCTTTTAAAATTGGCGAGAAGCTTTTCTCAAATTTTCCACATGAACAATTAGACGAAATAGTTGAAGTATATTTTTTAGAATTATTGAATGGCAATATGATTCCTCTATTTATAGAGGATTTTCAAATTGAACATTGATTTCGATTTCGATTTCGATTTCGATTTCGATTTCGATTTTTAAAAATTTATGACAATCAACAACGATTAATTAGTTAAATTATCGGAGAAATCATGCTATACACATATAACATATATCAAAAAATAGCAAACCAAATTGTGACAAATACCCTTTAGGGGATAGATTTTGTTGTCGCTTATGACAAAGCCTGGTGAACAATAGAGAGATTAAATTTTCATTAAATATTCAGATATTTTTATGTGTAAAGTTTTTTAACATACAAGGCGGTTACTATGGGTCTATTAGCTATGATATTAGGGAAACGAAAAGTTTCACGTGCAGAAGCGTACTCGGAAGAAATTAAATCTCGTGTTGCACCTTACATTGATGCAACGTTCTCACTAGCATCTCTTACCCTTCATCTGCACATAACATATTGGGATTTATCTAACCCAACCTTATTGAACTACTTAGGGTATGTAGCTGGAATAATAGACGCTGGGGATCTAGAGCTTGGTCGAGCAGGTAGAGACGACTGGACTGCTACAGAAATTGTACTCCATGAAATAATAGAAGAAAAATTATCATGGATTCAAGGCGTTGAAGAATATTTGAAAATTAGTCAAATTGGAATTGCTTCTGGTGGAACTATGATTGGAGAGCTAGAAAAAGTACCTGCTTTCTCAAGTGCGATGCGGTGGGGTATTAATGATTTTCTTGATCGAAATAAATATGATCACCCCCCAATAGGACTATACGAATCCGGGCTTATTGATTTTAATCCTATTGGAGTTAATCTAGGCAAACCTAGTGAGTGGTAAAATTTCACGTCACGGTCAAAATTTAAAAGATATAACAATAGTTACTGTAAACGTCATTTCAAACTTTGATTGCACAGTGCGAGATAAAGCAGTTAGCCTGCCTTAATATTTGGGATGACTTAGAAGACGAAGAACAGTGCAAGTAGGATGGATCATCGTGATTTCATTTGCCGGAAAGTGGCTATGATGAACGTGTGCTCATGACTGCATCAACTACGAGGCAACTGTGAAGCCTCGCGGAGTAAAGGAAACAGGTCATCGACAGTTGGCACAACCATCTTCGAATTGAGCCAGTCGCCTTTGGCGTCTTTTCCGTTGATCTCGACCATCAACCCGTTGTCGTAAAAGTTGATCGTGACCGATTCGTTGATTGCTGAAAGTTTTTCGGGTAATTTGAATTCTGAATTTGCCATTTGTTGCTCCTGATTGGTTGTGAAACGCAGACCAAGAATTGCTCTGCGCCAGATATTTATCGCATGTTCACTTGTGGCTTGTTGCAATGTATAACCACCGCCGAAGTAACGATCAGTGTTGTCTTAGACTTTATAATTTTTAGTCCAGCATCGCGGAATGGTGCACTTGAAAATCCACTGTTCGGCAACAGTTGAGGAAACCTGACAGCTCATTTGATTCTATAAAACGAAGTAGGGTTGACTCACTGTGAGTCAGGTTCGATGGGTGGGTAGGCAGACTTAGCAGATTAGGGTCAAGAGATCAAGGGAACCCAGTTGTGACGAATGATAAAATTTGTAACTAGTATTACAAATTTCATTTTTGATATACACAAAGCAAGATAAAACTTTTAATTGATTCTTTTCAATGGTTAGCTAAATTCATAAGGAATAGTAATGAGAAATTTGTCTGCTTATTTTTTTAAATCAAAAATGATTTTTATTGGTTTTTTGTTTGTTTTGATATTATTACCTAGTCTATCGAAGTCAGCAGATGATTGTCGTAATGAATTGGGTAATTCTTACAGCGCTGACGCTTTTTCAAAATGTTTACGAGATGACCAAATTTTGAATCCGTCACCCAATACGAGCCAAGATTCAGTAGAATTGACTAAAACTCCAGGTTATATCTATGGATTAATTTTAGGATCCGACACCTTAGAATCGATTCACACAAGAAATCCAGGATTATTACCAATAATATGTACTTCAGTTAGTTCAAAAAATGCATCTGAATGCGAAGATAAATCTTATTTCTTACAAAACAATATCTCAATTCCAACAAGATTTGGAATTATTGAAATAACCAAGAATGAGACAAAACAACCGGAAATTAATCTAAGCACGTACATATCGATGAATGTCAATCAAAGCTTCAAGATGTATTTTTTCAAAGATAAACTTTTTATGGTTCAGCCGTTAGATACAAGCGGTAATGAGATTTTGCCCAAAGATTTTAATTACACTTTATTAAAACAATCCTTATCAAAAAAATATAAAGTTAGCAAAAGCTGGAATTTAAAAAGTGTGGGTAATGTTACGAAAGTCGATTCATGGACAATGACACCAAATGTATCTGTCGAATTAGTTGAATCCCTGTCTCATTATAAAAACAGAGAAGATGTTAGAGAACTTCAGCAGCTATATCGGCTAGCATCAAAAAATGTTCCCGAGTTAGCCACAAGAGTTTATGATCTTGAGTTAATTATATTAAACAATAAGTTTCCAGTTAATATCACTGAAAATTACAGAATCCGTTATATCGACAACAAAGCATTATTAGATCTTTCTAATGCAATCGAAAAGCTAAAAAGACAAAATAAAGATATTCAAAATCAAGAAAAAAGAGCTCAGGATCTTAAGGAAATTCAAAAATATTAATTGCTATAAATTACAATAACGCCAAATTTAATATTCATCAGGATTTCAGAAATTTTTGTTAATTTAAATACCTAGCGAGTGTTTTCAAAATTAATAGCAAAATTATTCAATCTCCATCACTATTGCAGCCAAGGTCATTTATAAATAAAAAAATCTCAGTCCTAAGTTCATCCCATTAATTCCGTTTCAAGTGTTTGGCAATTTTCTAAGCCAATTGTTTGCCATCTTAAGCATTGGGCTTTTTGCTACGTGATGCCTATCAATATTCGCTCGGCAGCATCAGCACCCAATGCTCCCCGTCCCAACAGGCGTAAAGCACCTGCTCGGGCAATGGAAAGTCGGTGTAGGGGATTTGCTGGCTGGCACGAACGGCGCCGTTGCCATCTTCAAGCGTCAGCGCAGCCGTTGATTCACTAACAACAAGCCGCACCAGCACAAACCAGTCGGTCGTGCCAAGCTCCAGCAAGTAGCTGGCGGCAGCATCAAACATCCAGTAAGCACCTGCATTGTCAGCAAGGTATTTGGCGCCGTCGGTGATTAAACATCGACGGCTCAGGCGGTAGTAACGCTCAGTGCCAGTGAACTGAGCCAATGTTGCCGGATCGAACGCCATCATCAATCCCAGTCATGCGGATGTTTTAGCTGGCTTCAGTTTGCAGAGTTTGTCAATCAGTTCCATCACTGCCGCGTCACCGGTCTCGATCAATAGAGCAATTCGACGCATGGTCAGGCGTGCCTTCTGTCGGTTTGCAATGGACAGGTCACGCAGAACGTCTGATGGAATGGCTCCACCTGATGTCAGCTTGCTCTTGACCACCTCCGTGTTCATCCGGATGGTCTTATCGTAGACAGCAAGGGAACCATCAACCTCGGACAATGAAAGTGACCTGAGGTTCTTCTGGTTGATCTGGCGGCGGCGTTTAGGTTGAGCCTCTTCCTTGGCGGGGCTAGCAATGGGTGTGGTGGTTTCTTCGTTCATGGTCTTTCTCCAGTTGGTGTCATTCGCACCGTGCGGTTGACCATAGCTATAGTATTCAGCGAGACGAAAATGAACACCGTTTTATGCAAGCTGTATCACTCGTGATACAGCTAATAAAAGAATTGTGTACAGAAAATCTCTTCTCATTCAAATGAAGTGAATGAATGCGTCTGGAACAAATTCCTGTAATCATCTTCAGTTTCAGCGGCTCGTCTGAACTGCTGAAATCTGATCTAATAAATTCTCTTAACCCCGCCTGTAAAAACCGCCTGAATTCCTGAAATATGGCTCCATTTCTAGCAATGCATTTTTATGCGATTTAGTTAAATAATACTTAGTTCCTTCAATCATCCAATCTGCAATCTGTATAGATTCCTTTGTTGTAATTCTCGAATAATTACCGTTATAAAACTTCTTAAAATATGGATCAAATTTAGAGTAATCGAGAATATCTTTATATTTTAACAAGCCTTTTGCAAGACTATTTCCCTTTCCTCTTAGGTCACCTTCTTGATATGCGAAATTGTCTTCAAAAAATCTAATAAGAGATTTCTTATGCTTAACCTTTATTAGCAATTGAATTAGTTTGTTATAATAAATTCCGGATAAGTTAAAAACTTTTGGCTGATTATTTTCTTTCGGGTAGTTAGAATTTGGATTTACCGGTTCAAATGATGCTGACATAATATATCTTTCGTGTTTTATTTAAATTTTTACTATATTTTCGTCAAAAATATTTTTGACGATTTTTGCTTTATGCAAAATACTTTAGATTTCTAGAAATTGTTTTAATTTTTATTCATATTAAGTCCTTTTTTGTTACTAGGACTCTATTATCTCAAAATACCGACTTTTCCAATACAGAAGAAGTTAAACGTGACATATGAATTGTTAACAAATTCAAGGCAAAAAAAGACGCTAATTGATCGTCACAATGATGGTCTTGGAGTTCGGTGATCGGGAAAATTCAAACTTCTGAGCCCTGCTCCGGATCAGGACTATCATCCTTTCGTTGGTCATCTTGGTCCCGGATTTCTCGTCCTGTTTGGCTAGGGTGTCGCTGATGGCAATGTCCCTTTCCATGCTTGCGCTTGGATCAAGGCTTCAAGACCCATCAATAGAGGTCTTGGCGTGTCCGGTCGATGCTGTCGGGATTGTTCTTGTGCTCGGTCAGGAATCGCTTTAGGCAGTACCGTGCCAACTCAGAACGGCAGCACCCCAGCAAATGACAGAGCTGATCAAATTGTTGAATGAAATCTGGTGTGGTGCGGAATGCGAATAGCTGCGTGCGGTCAATCATTGATGCCCCTTTAAATTTGTTTTTGCTTGGTGATGTAGCCGACCCAGTTCAAGGTCTGTCCTTCCTGAACCGGTTCGACAAGGATGTTCTGGACGGTTCCAAGTGACTTGATATCCTTTAGCAGCCGATCCGTCAGGTTGTTGTTGTCGTGTGACCAGATGCGATGTAGCTGTGACCTCCTGATGGGTAAGAGGCTATGGATGTGAAATGGACTTCTGCGCCCAGCAGTGCGAAGTCCTGTGGATTCGAAGCGTTCAAAGTAAAAGAAGTCAGGCAATGGAAGTGCCGAATCCTGGTTGGCTGGATTAGGTTCTAGTGCTCGACGGAACTTGCCTAGAACGCCTGCGGCGTACTCCGTTTCCCATCTTGCTTTTGTATTGATCCTGTCAACAGGCTTGAAGACAACGGTTATGGCAAGTAGTTGGTAATCTGGTCTTAAGGAGTCAAAGAATTCTGTCCAGCTTTTGGTCTGGATTGTCTTTGTCCTGTTAATAAGATAAGAGTCTGGATTGTTCATATTCTTCTGGATTTGATCTGTTCCGTTTCAGCTATGGATCAGGATTGTTATGGGCTATCCTTGATAGTCATTTTAATTTAGACAATAGAAAATCATACCAACTGAACGGCACAATATCTAGCTTAAATTTTTAATTCGGCTCGCTCTTAGGAGTACAAGACCAACTATAAAGAGCAAATCGAATTATTAGATAATCAAATAAATTTGAAAGAAATAGGAATTTCTATTTCAATTTGTTTTAAATATCTTTCTCCAATCACCAATTGCTCTAACCCGTGATATGTAGTGGAATCTGGAGTTATCATGCAAAAGAATGATGTGTACTGAGGCATATCTTTTTCATATGGGTTAGTCCATGCGTATATTAGATCAGTCTGATAAAGCAAATATCCATTTTTATTATTATTGTCATGATATGCAAGCGAAACCGATCCTCCATTCCAATATTCTTCAAGAATTTTCATATTTTCATCTTTTTCCAATAGCTCCTTAATCAATTTAGGATTATGATTTTCTATTGAAAGAATTTCAATTTTGCAAAAATATGCAAATCCGATTTCAAAATTTTTGATTGTAATTTCTTCTTTGGTTAAGAAGTCGCATTCTGGATAATCAGATTGATCTGATCCAAAAGTTGAACTTGATGAGTTGGAATTGCCATTTGTTTCAGAAATTAAGAATAAATCTTCTGGGATTGACAGAGATAGGTTAGCTGTGAAGTTGTTATTGCAGTAAGCAATGATTGTTGCGGAATTGGTATTCATGCTATTTTATGTTTAATGTTTGTTAAATCTATTTATATAATTTAACTGTTAAAAATTGGGGTTTTGTGGCTTTTAAGAAGTATTTTTTATGTCTTCATATCTAAATTTCCTTTTGGCTAATTAATATTGAAGTCTTTCTATTTCTTCAATGGTTTAATTATCTCAAAATAGGCATTTTTTATATACAGATCACTTTACAGATGATCTTTGAAGTGTTAACATTTTTGGCATGAACACCGCAGCAACTCAACGTCACTTCGCCTACCGACATCCAACGTTCGGGACGGACAAAAAGCCCAAGTCATTGAGCTACTGGCAGGGCTCGGTTTACTACTGGTGGTGGGCGTACCTAAAGAAAAACACTGAATACATCTCCTGTTGCGAGTCCAATGGGCAAGGACCAATGGCAGCGCTTTACGAGGATTTCGGGGATGTTCGTGACGATGATTTCAAGGCGTGGTGGTCAAGCGGCAGCAGAGCCATTCTTCTGTTTGCTGAACCTGCCGCCGATGATGTAGTGAGGGAACTTTCCGCCGGAGAGCCTGCACCCGACCAAAAGGATGTGCTTACGCTCGTCTTCCCCCTGAATTTGCCAAAGCGTTACCTGCAGAAGCGGTTTAATCAACTCTTAAAGAAGTTCCACACTGGCAAACAGGGCGTTCAGTACGCCAAGTCAACAAAAGCCAAATACAGGTTTGAAGGTCAGCCAAACGTGCCAGCGCTAAAGCAAGCCATGGAGGTGTACAAAAGGCGAATCGAGTATCCACAGAAGAAACTTTGGGAAATTGGTAACGAAATGCCGGGTGTTATTCGAAGTCAGAAACTAAAGTCGGCTGATGATCAATACACTAAAGAGCAAAAAAGGAAGGTTTTGGCTGCAACGGTTAGCAGATACCTTAGGCGAGCAAAAGAATCTATTGATCGTGTTGGGCGTGGACTTTCTCCTTGAATCTGATTATCAAATTATCAAAATATAATCAGACGCTCTAAGTTATTGATTTCAAATTGAATTGTTGACGCACAAAACGGTGTACGGATTCATCTCGTTATATTAAAATTAATTATCCTTTTTTTATAATGAGATGAACATGGCACTTGGTAAACAAGCAAAGGTTTTATCCAAACAACAGATTGACGCGATTTACCTGTCGCTGGCACTGACCCGTGACCCCGACCGGAATCGACTAATCCTCCTTTTGTCCGTCAAGGCTGGATTGAGGGCAAAGGAGATTGCAGGATTGACGTGGGCGATGGTGCTGGATGCCTCAGGTGAATTGAGCGACCAAATTGCCTTGGAAAACATTGCGTCAAAGGGCTCGTCTGGTCGTCACATCCCTATCAACAAGCAACTGAAATTGGAACTGCATCGGGAATTGGAAAAAGTCCTATCCGGCAGCACGGTTCAGAAAATCCGTAACCAGCGGATTGTTCAGACGCAACGGGGCAATGCGACCAGCCCTCAGGTCATCGTCAATATGTTCAGGGGTTGGTATACACGTGCCGGTCTCATCGGGTGCTCGTCCCATAGCGGCAGGCGAACTTTCATCACCAATGCCGCCAAGAAAATTTCTACCGTCGGTGGGTCACTGCGGGATGTACAGTGGCTAGCTGGACACTCAAGCCTTCAAACCACTCAACGGTATATTGACGGCGACAGTGATGCTCGAAAGAAAGTTGTCGACCTTGTCTGAAGTTTTCCACATTTACACACGCGTCTCAACACTTGTTCAGGCGGACGAGGGAATGTCGCTCGACATCCAGCGGGACATCGGCATACAGCGTGCAAAACAGCTTGGATTCGAGCCGAAGCTCTGGAACGAAGGCGGCAAGTCTTCCAATCACGAAGAGATCGACAAGCGCCCAATATTGTCCCAATTGCTGGCGGAAATTCAACGTGGCGCGGTGAAACACCTGTTTGTGTATGACCAGTCACGCCTATCCCGAAACGATTACGTCAGCTCCATTTTTCGGTATGAGTGCAACAAGCACGGCGTCACTCTTTACAACAAGGAAGGCAAGTACGACCTTGCCAACCCTCAAGACCAGTTCCTGAAACAGATTCTTGACGCTGTGGGGCAGTTCGACAACGCGCAGCGTGCCGAGCGAACACGGCTCGGAAAACTTGGGCGTGTTCGTCAAGGCAATTGGATGGGCGGACCGCCACCTTTTGGCTACGAAATCGAAAACAGAAGATTGATCATCAATGAATACGAGGCGAAGTGGGTTCGTCTGATTTTTGAGCGCTATGCCGATGGCGTTGCCACCATTGATATAAAAATTGAGCTTGATCGCAATGGTGTTGAACCTCGGCGTAAACGGGGAACTTGGACCTTAGGTTCGCTGCAGGCGCTGATGCGAAACACACATTACATCGGACATTGGGATTTCAAGGACGGAAAAACCGGGGAAGAAATTCGTGTCGAATGTCCCCGGATTCTTTCCTCTGAACTGTGGAATCGCGTCAAGACGAAACGCGAGTTTCACATAGAGCGCCGTAAGGGTGAAAACCCGACCAAACATTTCTACATGCTCAAGTACGTCCTCCGGTGTGCACACTGCGGCACATGGTTGTCGGGGATTTACAGCAATCAGCAATCAAAAAATCATTACTACTGCCCCAAAAAAGAGCGAGTGTGGGTAAAGCGCCCCATCGAGCCAGAAGACAAATGGAAACGAGGCAGGGTGTGTGAGATGACTCGGTCGCTCAATATTGACGAGACTGATGAACTGGTTTGGAATGCAGTGCTTGATGCCCTTGGTAAAAGCTCATTGATGAAAGAAACACTTCGAAAAGAAATCACCGGAGTCGGTGGGCAGAAGTTGGTAGTCAACGCCAAGGAAGCCAAAGCAAGGGACGGAAAGATAAAAACCTTGCAGAAATTGATCGCCAAGTTGGAAGACAGCCTCATGGAACTGGAGTCAGACCGGTTGATGGGCAAGGTATCGATTGCGCAATATCCGAAGATCAAAGCCATCATCACCGAAGAGAAAGTGAATTCCGAGGCTGAGGTGGAGAAAACTCAGCGTCTGATTGCCGAAGCGCAGCAGCAAAAAAGTTGGATTGATTGGGTGGGGAAATTTCAAAAGAAGGTCGATGAATACCGAACCTTCACACCGGAGCAAAAGAAAGAACTGCTGCAAGGGTTGCTTACGTCTGTCGATGTGCATCTCCTTGACATCCAGACCCACTGGTTAGAAATCAACTTCAAAATACCTTTGGTGGCAGACCAAGTGGTCTACAAAGACCCAGCCAAAAAGTCCCTCGGATATACGGTCAAAGAGGGTCAAACCGCCCTCATGGTCGAAATGGTGTCGCGTCCATATAGCCAAAAAAAACCTTCGCCGCCAATGGCTTAGTGAAAGGTAATAACGACATTAGTCTGCCACCGTCGAGTGACGCTTGATGGGACCTTTGCCGCAAAGTGACGGCAGAGGTCCTATCGGGGTCACTCCACCGTGACGGAATAGTCTTGTTCGAATGATGGTGAGGGCTGGGCGTTAAGTATGCGGAGAACGATAAAACAATTTTCATCAAAAGTCATCACAAAACCCCCCAAATGGGGGATTCTCAGACTGAGTTGCCCTGCTTACGATAACTCATGGACCAAATCAACAAACAGACTGCGAATACGCAAGACGTTATCGCCCAAATGAGGGACTATGCGTTACGTCGGACGATGATTGCCCTTGACCGAATGATTGCGGGAACAACGAAGGAACAAAGAAAAAAAGACGTCGCCTGGGCAACACTTTGGCATAAGCACTGGAAATCCTTGCCAACTAAAACCAAGTAATCGCGTGGAGGACAGCAATGGCTCATTTACTCACTTGGGAACCCAAGCGCGTTTACGCAAGATTTTTCAGCGAGTGTGCTGTGGACGATGTGATGAAAGCGTTTGAAAAAATCAGCGGTGACGCTCGTTCTGATGACATTCGAGGTGCCATCTTTGACTACCTGGACGTCGAGCGGCAAAACATGACTGAATCTGAGATTGAGATGGTCGCTGCTTTTGACATCGGATTGGCGTATTCTCTTCCATTGCTCAGAATAGCAAGTGTCACCGCTGACGAGCACATGCTTGAACTTTTGAGACACTTTGTCGCCGTTGTCGAAATGCCGGGAAGACACGGTGTATTTTCGACCGTTTCAGTAGCCCGTGATTGGCTGGCGGAGTGTCAACCGACGCCGAGTTTTCCCCAGTCAAGACGGTTGCTGTACAACACGGATTACTGCGCAATGCAAGAAAAACCACGCATACCTAACGCCGCAGCCGTCACCATCCCCCGCCAAGTCTCACTAGCCGCCTCTCGTGCTTGACCCTCATCGAATAGACGCTCTGGGGCAAAACCTGTGCCCTCTTGGCGTCAGGTATGGAGACCAGATTGAGTGACTGCTCGATGGCTCGTGAAATGAGAATTTCTCCTGGCCGGTGATCGTCAGTTGACCTCAAAAAAGCCGGTGACCTGTCAACAAACTCACGGCACCTTCAAGGTTTATTCCGTCACAGTCGAGTGACTCCAACAGGACCTCAACCAAGCGAGAAAAGCGGGGGCAGCGCCACCGCCGTTTTCATCTGTCCAGCAGGGCTGGTCTGAATAGTCGCCAGATTGCGGCCGAGGCAGCAGGGCCTGCCTGAAGATCTGGCGCTGGAACTGATGCAGTTGACACTGTTCGTGGTCACCCTGTCGATTTTTGTGCATGGCACCAGTGTCAAGCCCTTGCTCGGACGCTTTTGGCGCTTGCGTCAGCCATTGATCCGCAGGCCACCAAGCACCCCGCCGCCGCCCGATTAATTGTGATTTTTGCTGCGCTGCGCCCTGAGCACCACAGGCGTGTGGCGTAAATTGCGCAGCGCGTTGTCCAGTTGATGCACGTCGCGCACAGCAATGATGAACCGCATGTCCAGGGCGCCGTGGGGTGACTCGTCGGCCATGGTCACCTGGCTGATGTCGGCCTCGGCTGCGGCCAGCGCTGCCGCCACCTTGGCCAGCACGCCCTTGCCGTTGTTGACCGTGACCACGATGCCGGTCTCGAAGGCGCGCACGGGTTCATCCGACCACTCCACCGCTATGAAACGCTCACTGTCCTTCTTCTTGAGTTTGACAGCCACCGGACAATCGCTGTCGTGAATAGTCAAGCCCTCGCCCCGTCCAAGGTAACCCACAATGACATCGCCGGGAATGGGGCGACAGCAGGTGGCAAAACGCACCGAGGTGTTCTCGCTGCCGTCAATGGCCACGCTGCCCTGGGCCAGCGACTCACCCGCAGTAAAGCGCTCCCGCGTGAGCAACAGCGGATTGGGTTTTTGGCCGACATCAGACAACAACTTGGTCAGGCGCTTGGCCACAATGCTGGCAATGCGCCGACCCAGGCCAATTTCGACCAGCAGCTCAGAGCGGGTGCGATTGCCACTGAAGCGCAACAGCTTGTCCCAGACCTCGGTCATCGGCCCATGCTCGTCGGGCAGATGTTCAATACCTTCGGCGCGCAGCGCTTGCGCCAACATTTTTTCACCCAGATTTTCAGAATCACCCTGTGCCAGCGTGCGCAAATGCTGGCGGATTTTGGAGCGCGCCCGTGCCGTGCGCACAAACCCCAGCCAGGCTGGATTGGGGTAAGAGCCCGGGGCGGTGATGACCTCGATCACGTCGCCGTTCTGCACCTCGGTGCGCAGCGGCACCTGCTCGTTGTTGACCCTGGCCGCCACCGCGTGGTCGCCCACACTGCTGTGAATGGCGTAGGCAAAATCGACCACTGTGGCGCCGCGCGGCATCGCCATGATGCGGCTTTTGGGGGTGAACACATACACCGCATCGGGGAACAGGTCGACCTTGACATGCTCCCAAAACTCGGTGGCATCGTGGGTTTCGTCGCCAATGTCCAGCAGCGACTGCAGCCACTTCGACCCCAGTCGATCCGGATTGGCGCTGGATTCACCCGGGCTTTCCTTGTACAGCCAATGGGCGGCCACACCGGTTTCGGCCACCAGATGCATGGCCTCGGTGCGCACCTGAAACTCGACATTGATGCCTGATGGCCCGACCAGCGTGGTGTGCAGCGACTGGTAGCCATTGATCTTGCTGATGGCAATGTGGTCCTTGAACTTCCCCGGCACCGGCTTGTAGAGCTGGTGCAACAGCCCCAGCGCGGTGTAGCAGTCAATCAGGCCGGGCACAATCACCCGAAAACCATAGATGTCGGTCACCTGGGCAAAGCTCAGGCTCTTGTCGGTCATCTTGTGGTAGACCGAATACAGGGTCTTTTCGCGACCTGAAATCCGCACGGTCATGCCGTGGCGGGCAAACATGGCTTCCAGGTCGGCCTGCACTTTTTGGATCAGGTCGCGGCGGCGCCCACGGGCCTTGGCCACCGCCTTGCTCAAAATGGCGTAGCGCCAGGGCCGAAGAAAACGAAACGCGAGGTCCTGCAGCTCGCGGTAAGTCTGGTTGAGGCCCAGCCGGTGGGCAATGGGCGCATAGACCTCAAGTGTTTCCGAAGCAATGCGCCCCCACTTGGCGCGCGGTGCATCGGCCAGCGTGCGCATGTTGTGGGTGCGGTCAGCCAGTTTGATCAGAATGACGCGCACATCACGCGCCATGGCCAGCAACATTTTGCGAAACGACTCGGCCTGATTTTCTTCGCGGGTGTTGAAGTGCAGTTTCTCAAGCTTGGTCAAACCATCCACCAGTTCGGCCACCGGTGAGCCAAAGCGCTCGATCAAATCGGGTTTGGTGACCTCGCAGTCTTCCATCGCGTCATGCAACAGGGCCGCCATCAGGGCCTGGGCGTCAAGCTTCCATTCGGCACATTGGGCCGCTACCGCAATCGGGTGGGTAATGTAGGGTTCACCGCTGTTGCGCAGCTGCCCCAGGTGGGCCTCGTCCGAAAACCGATAGGCGAGCCGCACATTTTCCAGATCGCTGACACTGAGGTAGTCAAGCTTGCTGGTCAACATGGCAAAACTGGCTGCTGCCGCATTCGATTCGGCAGCACTCAACACCTTGGGCAGAAGCTCCCCACGAAGGGTTTCTGACGGGGTCTTGGTATTGGCGGCGCACATGCCATGAATATAGCGCGCCTGATGCAAGTTTGAGCACCAGCAACAAAAAAGCACCGCGAACGGTGCTTTTTTGGCGCGGCCGGTGCGGGTGACTTACAACGGCACCTTTTTCAGCATTTCAATACCCACCTTGCCGGCAGCGATTTCGCGCAGCGCGGTCACGCCGGGCTTGTTCTTGCTCTCGACCTTGGCGGTGTGGCCATGGCTCAGCATGCGGGCACGGTAGGACGCTGCCAACACCAGCTGGAAGCGGTTAGGGATCTGCAACAGGCAGTCTTCAACAGTGATACGGGCCATGAATTCTCCAAAACCAGGTGGGGCGCACTAGGCAATATGCAGTGCTTGAAAGGTGTCTGCTCTGGCGCGGCGCTGCGCCAGATACTTGAGTCGCTGTGCATGCACAATGGATTTGAGGTCAAACACGGCACGATCAAACGACTCGTTGATTATAACGAAGTCGAATTGCGACACCTGAGCCAGCTCGGTGGCCGCATTTTCAAGCCGGGTGTCAATCACACCAGGGGAGTCTTCGCCGCGACGCTCCAGGCGCGAGCGCAGCTCGTCCCAGCTGGGCGGCAAAATGAAAATGGTGACGGCATTGGCAAAGATCTTCTTGATTTGCAGCGCACCTTGGTAGTCAATTTCCAAAATCACATCCGAGCCCTGCGCCATGCGCTCCTCGATGGCTTTTTTTGAGGTGCCATAGCGGTGGTTGTGCACATGCGCCCACTCGACAAAAGCGTTGCCCTGCACCATGGCGTCAAACTCGGGCTCGGAGACAAAAAAATACTCGCGACCGTGTTTTTCCTGGCCGCGCGGCGCACGCGTGGTGTGCGACACCGAGGGCCGCACCTGCGCATCGAGTTCAAGCAACGCTTTCACCAGGCTGGACTTGCCAGCACCGCTCGGGGCGGCCACAACAAACAGGTTTCCGGGGTAGTCGATCACAGCGGGACTCTTTTAAAAAGACGGCAAGGCGCTTATTCTATGTTTTGCACCTGCTCGCGCATCTGCTCGATCAGCACCTTCATGTCCACCGAAATGTGGGTAAGCTCCAGCGCCGCAGATTTGGAGCCCAGCGTGTTGGCTTCGCGGTGCAGTTCCTGGATCAAAAAGTCGAGCCGTTTGCCGGCTTCACCGCCCTTGGCCAGCAAGCGGTCGAGTTCATCGAGGTGCGAGCTCAGCCGGGTCAGTTCCTCGGCCACGTCGATCCGGATGGCAAACGCGGTGGCCTCGGCCAGCGCCCGGTCCTGCGCGGCTTCGGGCAAGGCACCGCCGTCTACCAAACCCATGGCATCGCGCCAACGGTCCAGAAAACGCTGGCGTTGTTGTGCCACCAGTTGCGGCACCAGCGGTTGCGCCTGCGCGGCCAGGTTGCGCAGTTGCGCCATGCGGTCTTGCAGCATCAACACCAGGCGGGCACCTTCGCGCGCACGGGCGTCCAGCAGCGACTGCAACACCTGCTCGGCCAGCGCCAGCAGGTCGGCCTGCCAGTCGTGCTCGCTTGCCGCACTGCCCGTTGTGAGGCGAAGCACATCGGCCACGCTCAGGGGAACGGCCTGCGGCAGCCAGGTTTTTACGTTGTCCTGAATCGTGTTGAGGCGTTGCAGCAACCGCGCCGAAGGCTCGGCCACCAGGTTGGCGGTGTTGCTTTCCAGCGCGGCACGCACTTCAACCTTGCCGCGCTTGAGGCCGCGCACCAGCAGTTCGCGCAAAGCGGGCTCATAGCCGCGCAACTCGTCACTGAGCTTGAAACTCAAGTCAAGGTAACGGCTGTTGACCGAGCGGATTTCAAGACCCAAACGGGCAACTGTCGACGCCGTGTTTTCGCCCGCCGGGGAGGTCGCGGCAGGGCTGTGCTGGGCACTGGCATAACCGGTCATGCTGTAAACTGGCATATCAATCATCTGTGGTGTTAAGTGGTCTCGAGAATAACACCCGGCCCCAGCAAAAACCGCACCCTGTTCCTTTGAAGCCATGTCCAAGTCCAAACCGTCTCCGCTACCGCCCGGCACCCAGATTGGTGGCTACCGGGTGGTGCGCCGGGTTGCCGCAGGCGGTTTTGGCGTGGTTTATCTGGCCGCTGGGGCCGATGAGCAGCAAGTCGCCATCAAGGAATATTTGCCCTCGTCGCTGGTCACCCGCGAACCCGGCCTGCTGGCGCCACAAGTGGCCTCCGACAAGCTCTCGCTGTACCGGCTGGGTCTGAAAAGCTTTTTCGAAGAGGGTCGCTCGCTGGCGCAAATTTCCCACCCCTCGGTGGTCAGCGTGCTGAACTTTTTCAGGGAGAACGAAACCGTTTACATGGTGACCGAGTTTCTGGAGGGCGCCAGCTTGCAGGACTTCATTGTGGTGGCGCGCGACCTGAAAAAAGACAAGGTCTTTCGCGAATCCACGATCCGCTCGCTGTTTGATGAAATCCTGCGCGGCCTGCGCATCGTGCACCAGCACAAGATGCTGCACCTTGACATCAAGCCCGCCAACATTTTCATCACCGACGACAACCGGGCCGTGCTGATCGACTTTGGCGCGGCACGCGAAGTGCTCACCAAAGAAAGCAACTTCATCCGTCCCATGTACACCCCTGGCTTTGCGGCGCCCGAAATGTACCGGCGCGACACCACCATGGGGCCCTGGACCGACATTTACGCCATTGGCGCCTGTATTTACGCCTGTATGCACGGCTACCCTCCCAGCGAAGCACCGCAACGCGTGCCCGAAGACAAGACCTTGCAAACACTGAAACGTTTTCGTGGCATCTACTCCGACGACCTGGTCGAGATCGTGCAATGGTGCATGGCGCTGGACCCGCTGGCGCGACCGCAGTCGGTGTTTGCCTTGCAAAAGGAACTGAACCGGGCCGGGGCCCGCCGCTATACCCAGCTCACGGTGGGCGACAAGGTCAAGCAGCAGCTCGGCAACATGCTCGACAGCTCCAAAAAACACGGTCTCAAATCGACATTAATGGGTAAAAAAGTCTGATGCGTTTCTCAGTCTTTCAGGTTAGTCGCCAGGGCGGGCGAAAGAACAACGAAGACCGCATGGGTTACATCTACACCAGCGACAGTGCGGTGCTGATGCTGGCCGATGGCATGGGCGGACATCCTGAAGGCGAAGTGGCTGCACGTTTGGCCATGGAAACGGTGGCCGGGCTGTTTCAAAAAATGGCGCAACCCAGGCTCGACGACACGGCCGATTTTCTGGAACAGGCCATGATGGCGGCGCATCGCCAAATACTGCAGTACGCCGCAGAACATGCCCTGCTCGACACGCCACGCACCACCCTCGTGCTGGCAGTGGTCCAGTCGGGACAAGTGCGTTGGACCCATTGCGGCGACTCCAGGTTTTATTTGATTCGTCAGCAACAACTGCTGACGCGCACCCAGGACCATTCTTTTACCGACCGCAGCAGTCACCTGCCCAGCAGCGCCAACCCTGGGCCCACAGAGCCCAACCGCAACGCGCTTTTTACCTGTTTGGGCTCACCCACCCGACCGGTCTACAGCGTGACCGAGCCGCTGATTTTGCAGCAGGGCGACACCCTCATGCTCTGCTCTGACGGTTTGTGGGCCAGCGTGCCCGAGCACGCCATCGTGGCCGAATTGAGTCAAAAGCCCGCAGAAAAGGCGGTGCCCGACCTGGTCGATATGGCACTGCAGCAGGCCGGCGCCCGCAGCGACAACGTGAGCTGTCTGGCACTCAACTGGCTGACACCCAATCCACCCACCCACACCAACCCGGGCAAGCCCTGACATGACTGAATTCGTTCGAACCGGCGCACGCGCCGCCAATGCCCTGCGCCCGGTCACCCTGACCCGCAGCTATACCCGCCACGCCGAAGGCTCGGTGCTGGTCGAGTTTGGCCACACCAAGGTGCTGTGCAATGCCTCGGTGCTCGACAAGGTGCCGCCACACCAAAAGGGCAGTGGCCAGGGCTGGGTCACGGCCGA
The DNA here is from genome assembly GCA_964538895.1 of uncultured Rhodoferax sp. GTDB lineage: Bacteria > Pseudomonadota > Gammaproteobacteria > Burkholderiales > Burkholderiaceae_C > Rhodoferax. Next base: position 1,023 of record CAZIGL010000021.1, on the reverse strand, counting down.
ATACGGCATGTTGCCGCGCGCCACCCACAGCCGCAGCGACCGCGAAGCCGCGCGCGGCAAGCAGAGCGGACGCACCCAGGAAATCCAGCGCCTGATCGGCCGCGCCCTGCGTTCGGTGTTCGACCTGACGCGCTTAGGCGAGCGCACGCTGCACCTGGATTGCGACGTGATTCAGGCCGACGGCGGCACCCGCACCGCCGCCATCACCGGCGCCTTCGTGGCGGCGCAGGACGCGGTCAACGGTTTGTTGGCGCAAGGCAAGCTGACCCAATCCCCCATCCGGGAAGCCGTGGCAGCGATCTCGGTCGGTCTCGTGCAAGGCACGCCGCTGCTCGATCTGGAATACACCGAAGACTCGGCCTGCGACACCGACATGAACGTGGTCATGACCGCCAGCGGCCATTACGTGGAGGTGCAAGGCACGGCCGAAGGCGCAGCGTTTAGCCGCGTCGAGATGAATGCGCTGCTGGCGCTGGCTGACCAGGGCATTCGCGAACTGATTGCTTTGCAGCAAGCCGCACTGGCCGGGGCAGCGCGCGCATGAAAATCGTTCTGGCCTCCAACAACGCCGGCAAACTGGCCGAGTTGCACGCCATGTTTGCACCGCTGGGTTTTGAGTTGGTACCGCAAGGCCAGCTCGGTATTCCCGAAGCCGAGGAGCCGTTTCACACCTTCGTTGAAAACGCGCTGGCCAAGGCACGCCATGCCGCCCGGTACAGCGGTCTGCCCGCCGTGGCCGACGATGCCGGCCTGTGTGTCGACGCCTTTGGCGGCTTGCCGGGCGTGCAAACCGCCTTTTATGCCACCCAATTTGGTTACCCCAAGAGCGACGACAACAATGTGCGCGCCTTGCTCGAGCAAATGGCAGACATTGACAACCGGCGCGCGGCGATGGTCAGCACCCTGGTGGCGTTGCGCTCGCCCGACGACCCGGAACCGCTGGTGGCGGTGGGTCGGGTGGTGGGCGAAATTGCCCGCGAGCCGATGGGGTCCAACGGCTTTGGTTTTGACCCGGTGATGTTC
>CAZIGL010000020.1:44546-62332 GCA_964538895.1 uncultured Rhodoferax sp. | reverse complement strand
AGGAGCGCAGCGACGCGGCAATCCATGCCTCTTGATGGGTATCAATCGTCCATGAAAACTGCTTCAACAACTCACTTGGTCAAGCCGCTCAGTTTTGTGCTGGCGTTGGTACTGCTGGCTGGCTGCGGCACAACCCGGCCAGAAGCTGCTGTCAAGGTCTACGACTTCGGCCCCGCGCCGTTGCACACTTCGGCGGCAGCGGCACAGCCCACATTGGTGCTGCATGAGCCCCAGGTGAGTGCCGCACTGGAGGGCACCGCCGTGCTTTACCGCCTGGCTTATGCGGATTCGCAGCAGCTCAAGCCCTACGCCTTGTCGCGTTGGAGCATGCCGCCCGCGCAGCTCGTCGGCCAACGCCTGCGCCAGCAGCTGGGCGTGCAGCGCGCCGTGGTGGCGCCGGGCGAAGCAGCAGCACAGCTCAGCCTGCGGCTGGTGCTGGAAGAATTCAGCCAGGTATTTGATTCCCCAACGGACAGCCATGGCTTGCTGCGCCTGCGCGCCACCCTGACGCAGCGCAGTGGCAGTACTGATACCCTGCTGGCGCAGCGCAGTTTTGTGGTGCAACAACCAGCACCAACGCCCGATGCGCCAGGGGCCGTGCGCGCCTTGACAGCGGCCAGCGGCGAAGTGATTGAGCAGCTGGCTGCCTGGTTGAGCCGCTCGCCATGAAGGGTTGAACTCGGTCGGATGTAGCGCAGTCCAGGGCATTTGAAAATAAATTTTTGAAAAACTGAAACTTGTCGTATCATGCAGCCCGTATTGTTTTTTAAACACTACATGGTTTGCGGTGAATGTCAGTTTCGCGTCTGCTTCTTAAGTCTTTACTGGTTTGTTGATTGCGGTTATGGACTCCATCGCGTTTTGAGTTATTTTGAGGAGTCCTTTCATGGGCAACAAACTTTACGTCGGCAATCTGCCATATTCTTTCCGTGATGATGATCTGCAACAAGCGTTCGCAGCCCACGGTACCGTCACCAGCGCCAAAGTCATGATGGAACGTGACACCGGCCGATCCAAAGGCTTCGGCTTTGTTGAAATGGCCGATGATGCGCAAGCACAAACTGCCATTGAAGCCATGAATGGCCAACAATTCGGTGGTCGCGGTCTCGTGGTGAACGAAGCCCGTCCGATGGAGCCTCGTCCTCCCCGTTCAGGTGGCGGCGGCTTCGGCGGCGGCGGTGGTGGTGGTGGCGGCGGTTACGGCGGTGGCGCTGGCGGTGGTCGTTCCGGTGGCGGCGGCTACGGCGGCGGCGCTGGTGGTGGCGGCGGTGGCCGTTCCGGTGGCGGCGGTGGCGGTGGTTACGGCGGTGGCCGTAGCAGCTACTAAGCTGATACAAACTTCGCCAGACTCACCTCTGGCAAGCAAAAAAGGTCCTTCGGGGCCTTTTTTGTTTTGTGTCGGTTGTCATGGCGAACGAGGTGCGGCAATCCATGATTGCATGGACTGCCACGGCGCTACGCGCCTCGCAGTGACGGGTTAGGAATTTGTCGTACGCGGTTTGCGGGGCCGGCCGGCAAACAGGCGGTCAAACAGGGCGTTGGGCAGCACGCGCAGCAGCTTGGCCACCACGCCCATTTGCCACGGAATGACGCGGTAGCTGCTGCCGACCGCAATGGCCTGCACCGCTTTTTGGGCAAAGACCTCGGGCTGCATCAGAAACGGCATGGTGTACTGGTTGTTCTGCGTCAGCGGGGTGGCAATGTAGCCCGGGCACAGCGTGACCACCTTGACGCCGCTGGCGCGCAACTCCCCGCGCAGGCTTTCGCAATAGCTGATGACCGCGGCCTTGCTGGCACAGTAAGCGCCATGGCCGGGCAGGCCACGAATGCCCGCCACACTGCCAATGCCCACCAGCGTGCCCGTGCCGCGCGCCGCCATGGGGGCAATGAAGGGGCCAAAGGTGGCAGCCACTCCCATCACGTTGGTCGTCATGACGCGTGCCATCACGGCCAGGTCTTCAGGAATCGAGGTGTCCACCCCGATGCTGATGCCCGCGTTGGCAATCACCACGTCGGGCAAGCCCTGCTGCGCGATGCACGCCTGCGCCACGCCGGCCATTTGCTGGGTATTGGCCACATCGGCGCAGTAAATGGCGTAGTTTTCTGCCGGAATCGCATGGGCATCAAGCCAGCTTTGCATGGCCTCGCTGCGCCGCGCCACCAGGGCCAGCCGAGTCCCTTGCTGCGCGTAATGCAGCGCCATGGCCTGGCCAATGCCGCTGGAGGCGCCGGTGATCAAGACCAGGGGTGTCATGGGCGGGTGCTTTCAGGGCGTTTTGCCGGGTACCAAATACCCGCGCACGCGCCCGCTGAGCAGCATCAGGCCTTCGCGGTTGTCGTAGTCCATGCTGTTGGCAGTAAACCGGTCTGCCCCGCGGGTGAGTTCCACCGGCTTGTGTGACTTGATGCGATCGGTGTCCATGAAGGCGTGCAAAAACTCGCCCCTGAATATCAGGGCAGCTTGAGTTTTGCCGCTTTTGTCACGGCTGGCTTCACGCTCGACTATCGCCTGCCCGATGAGTTGAACCTCGGAGGCGTCGCCGTTGACAAGCGCCTGGCGTGCCGTAGCCGTGGTCAACTGCCCGTCGACGCCGAAGGAGCGGATCTGCACCTGGTCAATCTCCAGTGTGTCGGTGTCCGGGAAATGGCGTCCTTCCCGGCCCATGACCTCACTTTTGAGTAGACCACGGGCGTCAAAGGTTTTCACCGAGAACTGGTGCATGAAGTAATCAGGCAGGTGCTGCACGGGCGCGGTCGGCGCGCGTGGCTCCAGGCTGGGGGTGCTGCGCACCAGCCAATAGGTGGCCAGCGCCAGCAGCCCCATCAACAGCACGGGGAAATACAGTGTGAGCCGGTCGAGCCAGTCACGCAGCCTGTTCATCGCACGGCTTCCTGCAGCAAATCCACATAACGCCCGCTGGCCACCAGCAGCAGGTCGCACAGCTCGCGCACAGCGCCGTCGCCGCCCTGGCGCTTCGTGACGTAATGGGCTTGGGCCAGCAGTTCGGCCTGGGCATTGGCTGGCGCGCAGGCAAAAGCACAGCGCGTCAGCATGGCCAGGTCGGGCCAGTCGTCGCCCATGGCCGCGGCCTGGGACCAGTCCAGGCCCAGGGTCTTCAGGGTGAGTTCGGCCGCCGGGCGCTTGTCTTCGGTGCCAAAGTGGGCATGCTCAATTCCCAGCGCCGCAAGCCGCACGCGCAGCGCTTTGGAGTCGCGCCCGGTGATCACCGCCGGCGTGATGCCGGCACGCTGCAGCAGTTTCAGGCCATGACCGTCGAGCGTGTTGAAGCGCTTGATGGCTTCACCGTGTTCCGAAAAATACAGGCCACCGTCGGTCAGCACGCCGTCGACATCAAAAAAGACGACGCGAATGCCCTGCGCCTGGAGCAGCAGTTCGGGCGGGAAGTTGAGTGCGGGCGTCATCAGATCACCTTGGCCCGCATCAGGTCGTTGCTGTTGAGTGCGCCACACAGTTTGCCCTCGGCATCCAGCACCAGCACGCTGGTGATGCGGCGTTGCTCCATCAGTTCGACCGCGTCGACCGCCAGCGCGTCGCGGTTGATGGTGGCGGGCTGCGGGCGCATCACCTGCGCTGCGCTGCTGCTGCGCAAATCGATGCCTTTTTCAATCAGGCGACGCAAATCGCCGTCGGTAAAAATGCCCTGCACCTGGCCCGAGGCGTCGACCACGGCGGCGGCGCCCAGGCCTTTGTCGCTCATCTCGCGCATGAGCGCGCTAAAGCTGGCCTGCAGCCCGACGCTGGGCACTTGGTCGCCGCTGCGCATGACGTCGCTGACCAGCGTGAGCAGTTTGCGCCCCAGTGCGCCGCCCGGGTGCGATCGGGCAAAGTCTTCGGCCTTGAAACCACGGGCATCGAGCAGGGCCACCGCCAGCGCATCCCCCAGCGCCAGTTGCGCGGTGGTGCTGGCCGTGGGTGCGAGGTTGAGCGGGCAGGCTTCCTTGGCCACCCCGCTGTTCAAGAACAGGTCGGCATGGCGCGCCAGGGTGGATGTGGCGTGGCCCGTCATGGCCACCAGCGGCGCGCCCAGGCGCTTGATCATGGGCAGGATCACGATGAGCTCTTCGGACTCGCCGCTGTTGGAAATGGCCAGCACCACGTCCACCGGCTTGATCATGCCCAGGTCGCCATGGCTGGCTTCGCCCGGGTGCACAAACATGGCCGGCGTGCCGGTGGAGGCCAGCGTGGCGGCGATCTTGCGACCAATGTGGCCACTTTTGCCCATGCCCATCACCACCACACGGCCTTGCACTGTCAGCATCAGGCGCACCGCCTGCACAAAGTCGGGGCCAATGTGCTGCTTCAGACCGAGCAGGGCGGCGGCTTCGATGTCGAGCGTTTCCCGCGCCAGCACCATGGCCCGGTTGGCATCAAAGACGGGATCGGAGGATGGCTTGATGGTCATCGCCGCATTCTATCGGGCAGTCCATTGCGCAGGTTGTCATTGCGAGCGAAGCGCGGCAATCCATGGCGCCATGAATGCATGGATTGCCGCGTCGCTATGCTCCTCGCAATGACGCGTCTGATGCGCTTTGTACTTGGTAGTATCAGGGGGTGAACCCACTTGATTTAACCCTGTTGTATTTGCTGGCCGCCGTGCTGGGCGTGGTGGCCTGTCGCTACCTGAAACTGCCGCCCATGCTGGGCTACCTGGCGGTGGGCGTGGTGATTGGCCCCAACGCGCTGGCGCTGGCCAAAAATGCCGAGGGTGTGCGCCATCTGGGCGAATTCGGCGTGGTGTTTTTGATGTTTGTGATCGGGCTTGAATTCAACCTGCCCAAGCTGCGCTCCATGCGCAACCATGTGTTTGGCCTGGGCCTGTTTCAGGTGGCCCTGACCATGCTGGTCACCACCCTGGCCAGCATGGCGTTTGCCATGATGGCGCCGACCCATTGGGGCATGGACTGGCGCACCGCGCTGGCCTTGTCCAGTGCCATGGCCATGAGCAGCACCGCCATTGTGGTCAAGCTCATGACCGAACGACTCGAAATGGAAACCGAGCACGGCAAACGCGTGATGGGCGTGCTGCTGTTTCAGGATTTGGCGGTGGTGCCCTTGCTGGTGCTGATTCCAGCCCTGAGCGCCTCGCCCGAGCAGATGTTCGAGACCCTGTCCTGGGCGCTGCTCAAGGCCACGGTGCTGATCACCCTGTTGCTGGTGGGCGGCCCGCGCATCATGCGCTGGTGGTTGACGCTGGTGGCGCGGCGCAAGAGCGAAGAACTGTTTGTGTTGAACCTGCTGCTGGTCACGCTGGGGCTGGCCTGGCTGACCGAGCTGGCGGGCCTGAGCCTGGCGCTGGGCGCATTCATTGCCGGCATGTTGATCTCGGAAACCCAGTACAAGCACCAGGTGGAAACCGATATCCGGCCGTTTCACGACGTGCTGCTGGGCTTGTTTTTCATCAGTATCGGCATGATGCTGGACTGGCGCCTGGTGCTGGAACGCTGGCCGCTGGTGCTGTTGCTGGTAACGGTGCCGGTGCTGTACAAGGCGGTGGTGGTGACTTTTCTGGCACGCGCCCTGGGTGCGTCCATGGGCGTGGCCTTGCGCACCGGGCTGTATCTGGCGCAAGCCGGTGAATTCGGCTTTGTGCTGCTCACGCTGGCGCAGGGCAACAAGCTGGTGCCGCCCGAGTTGCTGAACCCGATTCTGGCGGCGATGGTGTTGTCGATGCTGGCCACCCCGTTCATCATCATGCGCAGCAACCAGATCGTGATGAAGCTGGTCAGCAACGAGTGGCTGATGGAGTCGGTGCAAATGACCAGCATTGCGCGCAAGTCGATCAAGACCAGCAATCATGTGATCATTTGCGGCTACGGCCGTTGCGGTCAGAATCTGGCGCGCATGCTCGACAAGGAGTCCATTCCCTACATGGCGCTCGACCTCGACCCCGACCGGGTGCGCCAGGCCGCCGGCGCCGGTGATTCGGTGGTGTTTGGCGATGCCGCCCGGCTGCAGGCGCTGATGGCGGCGGGCCTGGCGCGCGCCAGTGCGGTGGTGATCACCTACCTGGAAACCCCCAGCGCCATGAAGGTGCTGGCCCACATCAAGGAGCACGCGCCCCAGGTGCCGGTGGTGGTGCGCACGCAAGACGACCATGACCTGGAAGACCTGCAGCGCGCAGGCGCGACCGAGGTGGTGCCGGAAGCCATCGAGGGTTCGCTGATGCTGGCCGGCCACGCACTGGCGCTGGTGGGCGTGCCCATGCGCCGGGTGCTGCGCCTGGTGCAAGAGCAGCGTGAGGCGCGTTACAAGCTGCTGCGCGGTTTCTTTCGCGGTGCTGATGACGGCGCGGTCGACGAGCTGCAACAAGAGCGCCTGGCTTCCGTGCTGTTGCCGCTCACCGCCAAAATAGTAGGCAGCAAGGTGGGCGAGATCGAATGGGGCAATCTGGAGGTGCAACTGGTCAGTTTGCGCCGCAAAACCGGCCAAGTCACCAAACTCACCGACGATCTGGTGCTGATGGCGGGTGACTCGCTGTTGCTCTCGGGCAAGGCCGACATGCTGGCGCAGGTCGAGCACCTGCTGCTCAAGGACGGCTTGTGACGCCCTGCGCTTGCGGTGCGCGGCACAATACAGCCATTTGACTGACTTGAATAACTTATGACAAACCTCAGCGTGAACCACTATCTGCGCGAGCACATTCGCACTGTGCCCGATTGGCCCACGCCCGGCGTGCAGTTTCGCGACATCACGCCGCTGCTGCAGGATGCCAAGGTGTTCCGGGTGCTGATTGATGCCTTCGTGCACCGCTACATGGAGGCCGAACGTCGGCCCGATGTGGTGGCTGGGCTGGATGCACGCGGCTTTATATTGGGTGCGGTGGTGGCTTATGAGCTGGGCGTGGGCTTTGTGCCCATCCGCAAGAAAGGCAAGCTGCCCTTCACCACGGTCGAGGAAACCTATGAGCTGGAGTACGGCAGTGCCACCGTGGAGCTGCACACCGACGCCGTCAAGCCAGGCCAGCGCGTGCTGTTGATTGACGACCTGATCGCCACTGGCGGCACCATGATGGCTGGCAAGAAACTGCTGGAAAAATTGGGCGCCGAGGTGATGGAAGGCGCCGTGATTGTCGACCTGCCCGAGCTCGGTGGCTCCGACAAGCTGCGCGCCACCGGCCTGACGCTGTTCACGCTGGTTGATTTTGCCGGCCACTGAGGGCCCTGGACGCTCACCGGCCCATGAAAGACCACTACGCAGCCCTGGGCCTGAGCCCGTCCGCCACGCTGGCCGACATCAAGAAAGCCTTTCGCCAACAGGCAGCCCTGCACCACCCGGACCGCAGCAGCGCTCTTGATGCCGCCGCACGCTTCCGGCTGGTTCAGGTGGCTTACGAGGTGTTGTCGGACCCGGACAAGCGCAAGGCTTATGATGACAACCGTCAGCGCAACCTGCTCGACAGCCCGATCGACACCGCCCGCACGATTTGGCAAGATTACGTCAGCCGCATCATTTGAAACCCACCCACCTTCGAGAACGCCATGAGCATGTCTGCTTTTTTTCGCGCACTGCGCACGTCTTACCAGGCCGAGATCGACGACCTCGCATTTGACTCCGAGGGGCGCCATGTGCTGCGCAAGCGCCTGCTGGAAAAGCGCGGGCAGATCGGCTTTTTGAAGCAGATGATGGAACTGAGCCCCGAAATGGTGGCGGTGGTGTTCCACGACGGCTTTCACTTTGAACTGCCGGCGGTGATGGAGCAGGTGCTGACCCTGGAGTCTGACGACTTCCCCGACTGGAGCAGCCTGGGTGACGCCGTGCAGTTGACCCCTTGGGCCAGGGAGCTGGCTGACCAGTTGCTGCCCGAGCCGCAGGGCGACTGGTTCATGGTGGTGGCGGCCGCGCTGGAGTATTTGTACCACCGGCCATCCTCGCATCACCACGAGGCTGCGACTCACGAAAACCATGCCCATGAAGCCAGTGGCGAGCACGGCGCCGTGCGCCGGCAAGGTCACGCTGACGACTTCGACAAGGACGGCGAACAGCACCACGACCACGAAGAGTCCAGCGCCGAGTGGCTGGAAGAGCACGGCTTTGACCGCAAGGACTAAATCATGGTACGCGTGCCACCCCGAATCATGAACGACCACGTCATTGCGAGGAGCGCAGCGACGCGGCAATCCATGGCCTCTTGAATGCATGGATTGCCGCGCTACGCTCGCAATGACGAGGCTATTTCAAGTTAACGAATCTCACCCGCATCACCTCAGCGACCCCACAGGAATCCTACATGCAGCATTTGGCTTTGATCGAAAAAACGCAGTCTCTGATTGCCGCAGGCGACATCGTGGGCGCCGAGTCTGCGCTGGTTGAACTGGCTGACCGCGAAGGCGATGGCGCGCTGATGGAGGTGCTGGAACAGTTGCCGCCCAAGGATGTGCTGGCGGTGATTCGCGAGTACGACAACTCACGCGCCTCCATCATCAACCTGATGCTCACCCCCGAGCAGTTCGCCCGCGCCGTGGTCATTGAAAAACAATACCGCGACCTGACCCGCAGCCACTTGCGCGGCATGATGAACTCGATCATTTTCCGGGACGGTGCCGACCCGCTGGCCTTTGTCAATGCCATTGGCGACCTCGAAGGTGGCAGCGAAGCGCTGGCAGACTATTTCGAAGAAAAGTGGAGCCGCGTCGAGGCCTTTGCCCGCACCGGCACCTACGACACGGCTGAAGACGACGGCGACATGCTGTCGGAAGACGACTTGCGCGCCAACGCCTACGCCAGCGCCCGCCTGGATCAGGACGAAGTGGCCGACTCCGACTGGATGCAGCTGGCCTGGCTGCTGCGCTACGAAAACCCCGACCTGTTCATTGAAATGCTGCTGGTGCTGCGCGCCAAAGCCCGTGCCTTCGAGCTGGGCCTGGACGAAGAAGACCTGGCCGAAGACGATGGCAAGTTCGAGACCAGTGACACCGACCGTGGCAAAGCCACCCCCGCCGCGATCGACCCCGACGAAGAATCTGCGATTTGACATGAGCTTGCCCCAGCCGCAATCCAGCCAAGGCGTGTCGCTGTTTGACGCGCGCCCCTTTTTTGAAAAGGCGCTTATCCACGGGGTGCAGCACGGCCTGATTGATCAGGCCAAGCTGGCGGCGATGGCGGAAGAAGCGCCCAAGGGCATGGTGCAGATTGCGCGTTATTTTGGCAGCGAGTATTTGCGCCCCGAGCTTGAAAAAGCCCGCGACCGGCTGGTGAATCTGGTCAGCCTGCACTTGCAGGACGCAAGCGTCGGCGACCTGCACATGGCGGCCACGCTGCTGCGCGACCATTCATTGTTGTCACGCTCCAAGGCGGGCTCCGACCTGCTCAAGGCCTTGATCGTGATGCCGCAAAACACCCACTTCGGCATGAACGAGCGCGGTGGTTTCAGCGACCGCCACATCCCGCAACTGGCGCGCTGGTCGCTGGCCAGTTTTACCGACTACCAGGCCGAATTTTTGGCGCGCCAGCACGCCGTGCTGGTGGTCGAGGCAGCACTTTGGTTGGCCGACCAGTTGGGTCTGTCGGCTGATGATCTGCAAGATGCCGAGCCCGACGCCGAAGCCGTGATCCGCACCGCCTTGCTGCTGAACCTGACCAAACGCAAGGAGCTGCCTGACTGGGTCACCTTTGAGAAAATGATCAGCAGCTTGCGCAAACAGCAGCCCGAACCAACCCAGTTGGCACTGCCCAAACACCTGCCCGACGCCTACCGCACGGTGGTGGAGGCCGTGCGCCAATCGGTGCTGACCGACTGGCCCCGCCTGCTCGACGCACGCCTGCCCGCGCGCAAGCTGTTTGACCAGACCCCGGCCTTCATGGGGCGCTATTTTTGGCTCGAAGACGCCTTGAGCGAAGTCAGTCAGCATGACCGCAACCGGTCTTCCGGCTGGGACAAGCTCACACAGGGCCACAGCGACGACGGCACCGTGCTCACGCTGTGCCTGTGCGTGGCTGCGGGCAGCGCACCCAAGACCCTGCTGACCGACAAGAGCGCCGCCACGCTGGTGCGCAAAATCCGCAAGCACGGCTGGCAACCGGCGCTGGTCACCCAGTACCTGCAGGCCCAGGCGCCCGAGCAACACCAGGACGACTTCATCGGCCTCTGGCAGGAATTTGTGCACGAATCCCAGGCCACGCTGCTCAGCGACCGTGACACCAAGTTGCAAGATGCCCTGGCTTTGTTGCGGCGCGAGTGCAATGTGGCCTGATTAGCCGGGTTAGAATCCAGCCCGCTGGAAGCGTGGCAGAGTGGTCGATTGCACCGGTCTTGAAAACCGGCAACCCGCAAGGGTTCGTGAGTTCGAATCTCACCGCTTCCGCCAGGGTTCATGTGAGTTGTCGAGTTTCAGGGCTGTGTCTTTTTATCAGCGGGTCCGGAAAATTGGGTATCGTGGCCTTTTGCCGTGCTGAAGTGAGCCACCCCGGCAGCCCACCCTGTCATTGCTTCGCAGAAGGAATAGTGTCATGAACCCCGTCGCTGTTTACGCCCAACGCCGCGCCCTGCTGGCCCAAAAAATGGGCGCTGGCGGCATCGCCATCATCCCGACCGCACCTGAGCAGCAGCGCAACCGCGACAGCGACTTTCCGTACCGCGCTGACAGCTACTTTTATTACCTGACCGGCTTTAGCGAACCCCGGGCCTGGCTGGTGGTGACTGGCGACGGTCGCAGCACGCTGTTTTGCCAGCCCAAGGATGTGGAGCGCGAAATCTGGGACGGCTACCGGCTCGGGCCCATGGCCGCACCAGCGCAGCTGGGGCTGGAGGCGGCACATTCCGTGGCCGAGCTCGACGCCAAACTGCCTGCGCTGATGGATGGCCGCGATGCCGTCTGGTACCCATTTGCCACCCACAAGGGGCTGGAGACCCGCATTGACGGCTGGCTCGGCGGCCTGCGCGCCCGCGTGCGGTATGGCACGCTGTGCCCGAAAACGCAGCACGATCTGTGCGGCGTGCTCGATGAGATGCGGCTGGTCAAGGATGCCCATGAGCAAGCCACCCTGCTGCGCGCCGGTCGCATCAGCGCGGGCGCCCATATCCGCGCCATGCAGGTGTCTGCCACCATGCTGCGCGCCGGGCAAGAGGTGCGTGAATACCACCTGGAAGCCGAGTTGCTGCACGAGTTTCGCCGCCACGGCGCGCAGTCCCCCGCTTACGGCTCCATCGTGGCCGCCGGGGCCAACGCCTGCGTGCTGCACTACCGCGCCGACCGTGGCCTGGTTCAGAGCGGCGAGCTGGTGCTGATCGATGCCGCCTGCGAGCTCGACGGTTATGCCAGCGACATCACCCGCACTTTTCCCGCCAATGGCGTCTTTACCGGGCCGCAGCGCACACTCTACGAGGTGGTGCTGGCCGCGCAGGAAGCGGCTATTGCCGCCACCAAGGCTGGCGCGCGCTTTACCGACCCGCACGACGCCGCGGTCAAGGTGCTGGCGCAAGGCATGCTGGATGTGGGTCTGCTCGACCACAACAAGGTCGGAAGCCTGGACGATGTGATCGAAAAGCGTGCCTACTTCCAGTTTTACATGCACCGCACCGGCCACTGGATTGGCATGGACGTGCACGACTGCGGCGACTACACCGAACCCAGCGAAATCGGCCAGTTCAGCACCCGCCAGGACGCCCTCACCGGCGACACCATCAAAGACCGCCCGGCGCGCATTTTGCGAGCCGGCATGGCGCTCACGATTGAGCCCGGAATGTATGTGCGCCCGGCAGAAGGCGTGCCCGCGCACTTCCACAACATCGGCATCCGCATCGAAGACGACGCCGTCGTGTCAGACGACGGCTGCACCCTGCTGACCCGCGACGTGCCGGTGGGTGTAGCCGACATTGAGGCGCTGATGCGCGGCTAAAAAGCGACCAACCAACAAGGAGCTTCCACCATGCCGCTCAAAAGCAAGTCGGATCCCGCCCCCCGTGGCACCGAAGGTAAAAACGGTGTCCAGTCCCTGGAAATCGGCATGATGATTCTGCGTGCCATCAGTGGCGGCCACCGTGCCATGATGCTCAAGGACATTGCGGCGGCGGCTGACATGCCGGCCAGCAAGGTGCACCGCTATATCGTCAGCCTGGTGCGCGCCGGACTGGTGGAGCAAGACCCCATGAGCGCGCGCTACGACCTGGGGCCATTTGCCTTGAGCCTGGGGCTGGTGGCGGTGGATCGCCTGGACCGGGTCAAGCTCGGCCTGCAAGCCATTGCCGAGTTGCGCGATGAGGTGAATCAGACCATTGCACTGGCGGTCTGGAGCGACAACGGCCCGGTCATCATCCGGTCCATGCGCCCCTACCGCCCCATCACCGTCAATGTGATCACCGGCAGCGCTTTGCAACTCCTCACCTCGGCCAGCGGGCGGGTCTTTGCCGCTTATTTGCCGCGCAGCGCCACCGGGTTGCTGATTGCGCGCGAGCGCGCCACACTGGTATTGCCACCTGAACTGCAAAGCGAAACTGGCATTGATGCCATGCTGGCCCGGGTGCAAGCTGACAAGTTTTCTGTGGTCAGCGACTACCATCTGGTGCCAGGGGTGGCAGCAGCGGCGGCACCTGTTTTCAATTTCAAGCACGAAATCACCCTGTCGGTGCTGGCCATCGGCGTCAAAAGCATGATCGACCTGTCGCCCGACGGCAAAGTGGTGACCGCGCTAAAACGTTGCGCCCAAGACCTGTCATTGCGGCTGGGGCACATAGAGCAAGACACCTGACCGGGGAAAAAAACCAATTGCAGACTTTCGAAAAAAAAATTTCGCAATATCGTTTGACAGAACTAGTTCCTTAATGCAGAATTCAATCCAGTGAGCCAAGCGGCTCAACTCGCCTCATACACAACAGGAGACAACGCATGTTGACGTGCCCAACCCGTTTCGGGTGTTTTGAATCTGCAGCCAGGAGCGCCTGATGCTGGCCGAATTTCTACAATTTCTGTTTTCTGGTGTCACGGTGGGTGCCACCTACGCGCTTGCCGCTTTGGGCTTCACGCTGATCTACAACGCCAGCAATGTGATCAACTTTGCGCAGGGCGAATTCATCATGCTCGGCGGCATGCTGGCGGTGTTTTTCACCCAGGGCGGCCTGCCCATGCCTCTCGCGCTGGCGCTGGCCATTCTGGTGCCGGCGCTGGTCGGTGTGGTGGTTGAAAAGCTGGCGATCGAGCCGGTCAAGGGCGCCGAGTCGGTCACGCTGATCATCATCACCATCGGTGCCTCGCTGGTGATTCGGGGTCTGGTTCAGGTCTGGCTGGGCAAGGGCACCTTCAGCCTGCCGGCGTTTTCGGGCGATGAGCCGCTGCAAATCCTGGGTGCCACGCTGATGCCGCAAAGCCTGTGGGTGCTGGGCGTCACGGCCATCGTGGTGGTGGCGCTGTGGTACTTCTTCAACCGCACCTTGCACGGCAAGGCCATGCTGGCCACTTCCTACAACCGGGTGGCGGCCGAACTGGTCGGCATCAACACCAACTGGGTGCTGTTTTTAAGTTTTGCCATGTCGGCGTCACTGGGTGCGCTGGGGGGCATTCTGGTCACCCCAATCACGCTCACCTCCTATGACGTGGGCATCATGCTCGGGCTCAAGGGTTTTGTCGCCGCCGTGGTGGGTGGGCTGGGCAACGGCCTGGGCGCGGTGGTGGGCGGCTTGCTGGTGGGCATTCTGGAAGCCATGGGCGCGGGTTATATCTCGTCGTCTTACAAGGACGCGATCCCGTTTGTGCTGATCCTGCTGATCTTGTTCTTCATGCCCCGCGGCCTGTTCGGCGGCAAATCCACGGATCGGGTCTGAGCATGAAAAAGAGTCCCTATATTGGCCTGTACATCATCATGGCCGTGTTGCTGGTGCTGCCCTTTGTGTTGCCCAACAGCTTTTATGTCGACCTGGCAATCCGCATGGCGATCAACGCCATCATCGTGCTGGGCCTGAACCTGTTGATTGGTTTTGCCGGCCAGATCAGCCTGGGCCATGCCGGTTTTCTCGGCATTGGCGCTTATGCCACGGCGGCACTGCCTACCCATCTGGGCTGGCATCCCATCCTGGCGCTGCTGGCCGGTGCGGTCGCAGCGGGCTTGCTGGCCGCCATTGTGGCGCGGCCCATCTTCAAGCTCAAGGGCCATTACCTGGCCATGGCCACGCTGGGGCTGGGCATCATCATCAACATCGTGGTGCGCAACGAGGCCGCCTGGACCGGTGGCCCGGACGGCATGCCGGTGCCCGCCATGAGCCTGGCCGGGTTCGAGATTTCGGGTGACAAACACTGGTACTGGATTGTGGCCATCCTGCTGTCGGTCAGTGTCTGGGCCTCGCTCAACCTGATTGACTCGCCGTTTGGCCGGGCGCTGCGCGCGCTGCACGGCAGCGAGGTGGCCTCCAAGGTGGTGGGGGTCGACGTGGTGCGCTACAAGGTGGCCATCTTTGTGTTGTCGGCCGTGTTTGCCAGCATCATGGGCTCTGTGACAGCGCATTACGTGGGTTTTGTCACGCCCAACCTGGCGGACTTCTTCCATTCGATTGAGCTGGTCACCATGGTGGTGATTGGCGGCATGGCCTCGGTCTATGGCTCGGTGGTGGGTGCCGTGCTGCTCACGGCGCTGCCGCAGGCGCTGACCTCGTTTGAAGGCTGGGAAACCGTGATCTTTGGCGCCATTTTGATGCTGTGCATGATCTTCCTGCCCAAGGGCCTGGTGCCCACCCTGGCGGCTAAATTCGGCAAGGGAGAATGAGCATGGCCTTGCTGGAAGTCAAAGACCTGTCGATCCACTTTGGTGGTGTCAAGGCGGTGCAGAACGTCAGCTTTACCATTGACGCCGGCATTGTCTACGCGGTGATCGGCCCCAACGGCGCCGGTAAAACCACCCTGTTCAACCTGATCACCGGGGTCTACACCCCCACCACCGGCACGATCCATCTGGACGGCGAATCCATCGGTGGCAAATCACCCGACGAGTTGGCACGCCGCGGCGTGGCGCGCACGTTCCAGAACCTGCAGATCTGCATGAACATGGACGCCGTTGAAAACGTCATGGTCGGGGCGCATTTGCGGCTCGACCGCAACCTGCTCAAGGCCGCCCTGCGCTGGCCCGCACTGAAACGCCGCGACCGCGAATTGCATGCCGAGGCGGCTGAACTGATGCGTTTTGTCGGCTTGCAGGACTACATCAATGCACGCGCCGACAGCATGCCCTACGGTGCGCTCAAGCGGCTGGAAATTGCCCGCGCCCTGGCCATGAAGCCGCGCCTGATTTTTCTGGACGAGCCCGCTGCCGGCCTCAACCCCAAGGAAACCATCGAGGTCGATGCGCTGGTGCGCAAGGTGGCTGACTCGGGTGTCACCGTGGTGCTGGTCGAGCACGACATGAAGATGGTGATGAACCTCTCGGAC
The DNA here is from genome assembly GCA_964538895.1 of uncultured Rhodoferax sp. Taxonomy (GTDB): domain Bacteria; phylum Pseudomonadota; class Gammaproteobacteria; order Burkholderiales; family Burkholderiaceae_C; genus Rhodoferax. The sequence goes on along the minus strand of CAZIGL010000020.1, from coordinate 46,963 downwards.
CGCATTCTGGTGCTGGACTACGGCCGCAAGCTGACCGAGGGCACCGGCGCCGAAGTGCGCCGCAACCCCGATGTGATTGCCGCCTATCTGGGCGCGCACGCCTGAACACCCAAGGGACACCATGGACGCACTCAACCTCATCAGCCAGGACCACAGCAACATGTGGCGGCTGGCCATCACCATTGACCACGTCGCCACCGACATCGAGCAGGGCGCACCCGTGGAGTCGGCATTTTTCAATGCCGCCTTTGACTACATCGAACAGTTTGTCGACCGCTTTCATCACCCGAAAGAAGACGACTACCTGTTCCGGTTGTTGCGCCTGCGCAGTGCCGAGGCGGCCCAGGTTCTGGACCAGCTGCAGCAAGAACACCGCGAGGGCCCCGATACAGTGGCCGCTTTGCGCGCCCGGGTCATGGCCGCCGCCGCCGGCCAGTTGTCGGGCGCCGAGATTGCCACCGACCTTCGCAACTACACCGCCACCCTGAAGGAGCACATCCGCACCGAAGAAAAAACGGTGCTGCCACTGGCACGCAACAGTTTGCTGCCTGCGGACTGGGCTGAAATCAACCAGGCGTTTCTGGACAACAGCGACCCGGTCTTTGGCGACAAGGCCAAAGAAGAGTTTCGCCAGCTGTTCCACCGCGTGGTCAGCCTGGCGCCCGAATCCGTCGGCCTGGGCGGCCACAGCGAGGGCAAGTTGCAGCCACTGCCCGAGCGCAACAAAAACGAGGTGCAACTGCGCGTCGAAGGCATGGAGAGCTGCTACGGCCGCATCAAGGCGCTCAAGGGCATCAGCCTGGAAGTGCGGCGCGGCGAAACCGTGGCGCTGGTCGGTGCCAACGGCGCAGGCAAGACCACGTTTTTGCGCACCCTGTCGGGCGTGCAACCCATGAGCGCGGGCAGCATCCATTTCAAGGGCGAGGACATCAGCAAATTACGCTCTGACAAACGCATGCGCTTAGGGATTTGCCAAAGCCCCGAAGGCCGCCAGGTGTTTGGCCCGCTGTCGATTGAAGACAACCTGGCGCTGGGCGCCTACACCCAGCCGCGCGAGCAGGTGGCAGGTGACATGGAAAAGATCTTCACCATGTTCCCGATCCTGAAAGAAAAACGCGCGCTGCCGGCGGGCACCTTGTCGGGTGGTCAGCAGCAAATGCTGGCCATTGGCCGCGCGCTGATGGGTCGGCCCAACCTGCTGCTGCTCGACGAGCCGTCCATGGGTCTGGCGCCATTGCTGGTGGCAGAGGTCTTTAACGTGATCAAGATGCTCAAGAGCAAGGGCATGACGATTTTGCTGGTCGAGCAAAACGCCTTTGCCGCGCTGGCCATTGCCGACCGCGGCTATGTGCTGGAGACCGGCAGCGTGACGCTGACGGGCACCGGCCAGGAACTCCTCAACAACGAACAGGTGCGCGCCGCGTACCTGGGCATGTAAAAAAACCAAGGAAGACAAATGACCAAAAAATTCGCATCCCAAGCTGACCTGGAGGTCAAAAAGACCACCTTTGCCCAACTGTCCGAGCACTGCTGGGCCTACACCGCCGAGGGTGACCCGAACACTGGCGTGATCATTGGCGAAGACGCAGTGCTGATTTGTGACGCCCTGGCCACGCCAGTGATGGCGCAAAACCTGGTCGCCGAAATCCGCAAGATCACCGACAAGCCCATCAAATATGTGGTGCTGTCGCACTACCACGCAGTGCGCGTGCTGGGTGCCTCAGGCTACCAGGCGCACGGCATGCAGGAAATCATTGCCAGCCAGGGCACTTACGAGATGATTGTGGAACGCGGTGCGCAAGACATGCAGAGCGAGTACGAGCGTTTTCCACGCCTGTTTGACGCCTTTGACTCGATCCCCGGCCTGACCTGGCCGACCATGGTGTTCAAGGACGAGATGACGCTGTGGATGGGCCAGCTTGAAGTCAAGATCATGCACGTGGGCCCCGGCCACACCAAGGGCGACACCGTTGTGTGGGTGCCGTCTGAGAAAGTGCTGTTCTCGGGCGACCTGATGGAAGCCGATGCCGCGTGTTACACCGGCGACGCGCAACTGGAAGAATGGCCCGCCACACTGGACACGCTGGCCGCCCTCAAGCCCGAAAAAATCGTGCCCGGCCGCGGCCCGGCGCTGGACACCCCCGAGCGTGTGGCAGAGGGCCTGGCCTACACCCGCGACTTTGTGACCACGCTGCTGAGTTCCGCCAAAGAGGCGGTGGCCCAGGGCATGAACCTGAACCAGGCCATGGCGCATTGCCGCAAGGCGATGGACCCCAAGTTTGGCCAGGTCTTCATCTACGAGCACTGCCTGCCGTTTGACGTGACCCGCGCCGTCGACGAGGCCAGTGGCATCAAACATCCGCGCATCTGGACCGCCGAGCGCGACAAGGAAATGTGGCACGGGCTGCAAGCCGCTG
>CAZIGL010000020.1:0-44446 GCA_964538895.1 uncultured Rhodoferax sp. | reverse complement strand
AGAGACAAGCCATGTTGAACACTTACCAATACCCAAAATTTGACTACGTCCGCCCGCCCGAGCAATCCGGCGCGGACAAAACACGCTACCCCGTGGTGGTGGTCGGTGCCGGCCCGGTGGGGCTGGCGGCGGCCATCGAGCTGGCGCAGTCCGGCGTGCCGGTGGTGCTGCTCGACGACGACGACACCGTGTCGGTGGGTTCGCGCGGCGTCTGTTACGCCAAGCGCACGCTCGAAGTGCTGGACCGCCTGGGGCTGGGTGAGCCTTGCATGGGCAAGGGCGTGAGCTGGAACGTGGGTCGCACCTTTTTCCGCGAGCAGGAGGTGTACAACTTCAACCTGTTGCCGCAAGCTGACCACAAGCGCCCCGGCATGATCAACCTGCAGCAATATTACCTGGAAGAGTTCGAGGTGAAGCGTGCCCAGGAACTGTCCAACCTGGACCTGCGCTTCAAAAACAAGGTGCTTTCGGTGACGCCGCAGGGTGATGGCGCCACGCTACAAGTCGAGACCCCCGACGGCGTTTACACCATGGAGGCCGACTGGCTGGTGGTGGCCGACGGTGCCCGCAGTGGCATCAGGCGCCTGATGAATCTGGACATCGAGGGCAAGATCTTCAAGGACCGCTTCCTGATTGCCGACGTGGTCATGAAGGCCGACTTTCCGCACGAGCGCTGGTTCTGGTTTGACCCGCCGTTTCACCCGGGTCAGTCGGTGCTGCTGCACCGCCAGGCCGACAACGTGTACCGCATCGACTTCCAGTTGGGCTGGGACGCCGACCCCGAAGAAGAAAAGAAACCCGAAAAGGTGATTCCGCGCATCAAGGCGATGCTCGGTGATGAGCGCGAGTTTGAACTCGAATGGGTCAGTGTCTACACCTTCCAGTGCCGCCGCATGAACGCCTTCACCCATGGCCATGTGCTGTTTGCGGGGGACGCCGCGCACCAGGTGTCGCCGTTTGGCGCGCGCGGCGCCAACTCCGGCATTCAGGACACCGACAACCTGTGCTGGAAACTCAAATTGGTGATTGAAGGCAAGGCCCCGCCCGAGTTGCTCGACAGCTATTCCGAAGAGCGCGTCTTTGCGGCCGAAGAAAACCTGATGAATTCCACCCGCTCCACCGACTTCATCACGCCCAAAAGCAAGACCTCGCTGATGTTTCGCAATGCCACCCTCAGCCTGGCACGCGGACATGCTTTTGCCCGTGCGCTGGTCAACTCCGGGCGCTTGTCGGTGCCGGCCGTCCTCACCGCGTCCAGCCTGAACACGCCCGACAGCGACGTCTTTGCCGGCGACATGGTGCCCGGAGCCCCCATGGACGACGCGCCCATGCATGTGGACGGCCGCGAGGCGTGGCTGCTGGACCAGGTGGGCAAACATTTCATGGTCTTGCTGTACGTCTCAGACCCGGCGCAGGCGGATGCCGAACTGTTGCGGGCTTTCAAGACTTTGGCCGGTGGCCCGCTGGCCCCTGAACTGGTGCTGGTGTCTGGCAAGCCGGGTGTGGCACCGCAAGGCATTCGCCTGCTGGAGGACCGGGCCGGGCGTTTTGCCGAGCGTTTTGACGCCCGGCAAGGCACAACCTACCTGATTCGCCCCGACCAGCATGTGGCCGCGCGCTGGCGCAGCGTTGACGCGGCGCAAGTCAGCGCCGCCCTGGCCTGCGCCACCTGCACGCTGCAATAAGGAGTTCACGATGTCTCTGAACCTCAAACCCAATTTCAACGAATCCGGCAAACGTTACTTTCACGCCTTCACCCCCGGCGACGATTTTTACGAAGCGCTGATCGAGACCCACCGTGACCTCAGCGACGAGCAGAGCGCCATGGTCAATGCCAAGCTGGTGCTGCTGCTGGCCAACCATGTGGGTGACATCAGCGTACTGCGTGAAGCCATGCAAATTGCCCGCAACGACGTTTAAGGAACACCCATGCAAATCCAGAAAATCCACCACGTGGCCTACCGCTGCAAGGACGCCAAACAAACCGTGGAGTGGTACGGCAAGTACCTCAACATGAACTTCATCCTGGCGATTGCCGAGAACGAGGTGCCCTCCACCAAGGAGCCCGACCCCTACATGCACGTCTTTCTGGACGCGGGTGGCGGCAATGTGCTGGCGTTTTTCGAGCTGCCCACCAAACCCGAGATGGGCCGCGACATGAACACCCCGGCCTGGACGCAGCACCTGGCCATGCAAGTCGCCACGGTCGACGAGCTGCTGGAGACCAAGGCCAAGTTGGAAGCCGATGGCATCGAGGTGGTGGGGCCCACCGACCACACCATCTTCAAGTCGATCTACTTCTTTGACCCCAGTGGCCATCGGCTGGAACTGGCCGCCAACACCGGCACACCCAAGATGGCGAAGATGCTCGACGAGGCCAAGTGGGACATGCTCAACGAATGGGCTGTGACCAAAAAAGCGCCTCAGCACGCCCGCTGGATGCACGACGGCTCTTTTGCCGGGGAGTAAAGACGCATGAAACTGGCCACCCTCAAACAAGGCGGGCGCGACGGCACGCTGGTTGTCGTCAACCGCGCCCTGACCCACTGCCGCGCCGTGCCCGCCATTGCCCGCACCCTGCAAGCGGCGCTGGACGACTGGCAGGCTTGCGAGCCGCAGTTGCGCCAGGTGTATGAAGCCCTCAACAGCGGCGCTTTCAGCAGCCCCGAGGTGTTCGACCCGGCGCTGTGCCACTCGCCGCTGCCGCGCGCCTACCAGTGGGCCGACGGCTCGGCCTATGTCAACCACGTGGAACTGGTACGCCGCGCCCGCGGGGCCGAGTTGCCGCCCTCGTTCTGGACCGACCCGCTGATGTACCAGGGCGGCTCGGACTCGTTTGTCGGTCCGCGCGATCCCGTTTACGCCCTGTCCGAAGACTGGGGCATCGACCTTGAAGCCGAGGTGGCGGTGGTCACCGGTGATGTGCGCATGGGCTGCAGCGTTCTTGAGGCCGCCAAATCGGTGCGCCTGCTGATGCTGGTCAACGATGTCTCGCTGCGCAACCTGATCCCGGCCGAGTTGGCCAAGGGTTTTGGCTTCTTCCAGTCCAAACCCGCGTGTGCGTTCAGCCCGGTGGCCGTCACGCCCGACGAGTTGGGTGCCGACTGGGCAGACAGCCGGGTGCACCGGCCCTTGACCGTGCACCTGAACGGTCAGTTGTTTGGCCGGCCCGATGCGGGCACCGACATGGTGTTCAACTTTGCCCAGCTCATTGCCCATGCGGCCAAAACACGGGAGCTGGCAGCGGGCTCGGTCATTGGCTCAGGCACGGTGTCGAACAAACAGGGTGGTCTGCAGGGCTCGTCGATTGCCAATGGCGGCGTCGGCTACTGCTGCATTGCCGAAGTGCGCATGTACGAAACCATCGAGTCCGGCGAACCGCAAACCGGCTACATGAAGTTTGGCGACCGTGTGCGGATCGACATGACCGACCGCTTTGGCGCCTCGATTTTTGGCGCCATCGACCAGACCGTCACACCTTACCCCGCCGCTGCGACGTCAAATTAATTCAAAACTGTCCCCATTATTTTTTCCAGGAAATGCCATGACACACCCTCTGTTTGAAAAACACCGCGCCAAGCTTGATGCCGCGCTCAACGCCATCCACAGCCGGGGCTATTGGGCTGCGTACAACGAGATGCCCAGCCCCAAGACCTATGGCGAAACTGCCCCGGATGACGGCAAAAAGGCGTTTGAAGCCCACCTGGGCCAGCAGTTTGACCTGCAGCAGCCCGGCACCACCGCCTGGCTGGCGCCCGAGGTGTCGCCGTTTGGCATTGAACTGGGCGTGCAGTACCCGGTGTGCGACATCGAGGCGCTGATTACCGCAGGCCAGACCGCCATGATCGGCTGGCAGGCGGCCGGGGTGGAAGGGCGCACCGGCCTGTGCATCGAGATGCTGGACCGCCTGAACGCGCAAAGCTTCGAGATCGCCCACGCCGTGATGATGACCACCGGCCAGGGCTGGATGATGGCGTTTCAGGCCGGCAGCCCACACGCCCAGGACCGTGGCCTGGAGGCCGTGAGCTACGCCTACCGCGAGCAGAGCTTTGTGCCCGCCGAGGCCACCTGGGAAAAACCACAAGGCAAAAACCCGCCGCTGGTCATGAAAAAGCATTTCCAGGTCGTCGGCCGCGGTGTGGCCGTGGTGGTGGGCTGCGCCACTTTCCCGACCTGGAACACCTATCCCGGCCTGTTCGCCGCGCTGGCGACTGGCAACGCGGTCATTGTCAAACCGCATGACAACGCCGTGCTGCCCGCCGCCATCACCGTGCGCACCCTGCGCGCAGTCCTGGCCGAGCATGGCCTGGACCCCAATCTGGTGACTTTGTGTGTGCCGGCCCAGCCCGAAACCACGCAGGCGCTGGTGACGCACCCAGCGGTGAAATCGGTCGACTTCACCGGCGGCAACGCGTTTGGCCAGTGGCTCATCGACCACTGCCGCCAGGCCCAGGTCTATGCCGAGCTGGCCGGTGTGAACAACATCGTGATCGACTCGACCGACGCCTACAAACCCATGCTGCGCAACCTGGCGTTCACGCTGTCGCTGTACTCGGGCCAGATGTGCACCACCTCGCAGGCGCTGTTGGTGCCCGCTGGCGGCATCGACACCGAAGACGGCCACAAGAGCTATGACGAGGTGTGCGCCGACCTGGCCCGCGCCATCGAGGGCTTTTTGGCCAAGCCCGAGGTGGCTTTTGCCGTGCTCGGCGCGGTGCAATCCCAAGCCACGCTGGCACGTATCGCGCTGGCAGACGGTGGCACTTTGGGCAAAGTGCTGTTGGCGTCAAAGAAGCTCGACAACCCCGAGTTCCCCAAGGCCGAAGTGCGCACCCCGGTGCTGCTGGCCTGCGATGCGGCGGATGAAGCGGCCTACATGGAAGAGCGCTTTGGGCCCATCACGTTTGTGGTGAAAGTGGCCGACACCGCGGCCGCCATTGCCCTGTCGGAGCGCATCATCAGCAGCCACGGCGCGCTCACGGCGGGCCTCTACTCGACCCGTGCCGACGTGATCGACGCCATGACGGCGGCCACCTGGCGTTCCAAAGTGGCCCTGTCGATCAACCTGACTGGCGCGGTGTTTGTGAACCAGTCCGCCGCGTTCTCGGACTACCACGGCACCGGCGGCAACCCCGCGGCCAATGCCTCGTATTCGGACTCGGCCTTTGTCGCCAACCGCTTCCGGGTGGTGCAGCGCCGCGCCCACGTTTGAGGTTATGCCATGACTTATCAGAACATTCGTTTTGAAGCCCAGGACGGCATTGCCCGCCTGACGCTCAATCGCCCGGACAAGCTCAACAGCTTCAACGGCGCCATGCACGCCGAGTTGCGCGCCGCGCTCGATGGGGTGCAGCACGACAAAAGTGTGCGTGTGCTCGTCATCACCGGTGCTGGCCGTGGCTTTTGTGCCGGGCAGGACCTGGCCGACCCCGACATGGCCATGGGTGAGCGTGGGCCTGACATTGGCAATGTGGTGGAGCACAACTACAAGCCGCTGATTCTGGCGCTGCAAAACCTGCGCGTGCCGACCGTGGCGATGGTGAACGGCATTGCCGCCGGGGCCGGGGCCAGTTTGGCGCTGGCCTGCGACCTGGTGATTGCAGCCAAATCGGCGTCGTTTTTGCAGGCCTTCAGCAAAATCGGCCTGATACCCGACACCGGTGGCACCTGGTTTTTGCCACAGCGCGTGGGCATGGCCCGCGCCATGGGCCTGGCACTGCTGGCCGAGAAATTACCTGCAGAAAAAGCCGCCGAATGGGGTCTGATCTGGCAAGCCGTGGACGACAGCGAACTGGCGTCCACCGTGGACAAACTGGCCGCTCAGTTGGCCGCCATGCCGACCAAGGCGCTGGTGCGCACCCGCGCCGCCATGCACGCCGCCCCCAACCACACGCTGGAGCAGCAGCTCAACATGGAAGGCGGTTTTATGCGCGAACTGGGCTGGAGCCCGGACTTTGCCGAAGGTGTGGCCGCCTTCATGGAAAAACGCTTGCCCAAATTCACCGGAAACTGACAGGCCATGACACAAGCGCTCTCACAACACGCCGTGGTCGCCGTCATCGGCGCCGGTGCCATGGGTGCCGGTATTGCCCAGGTGGCTGCCGCTGGCGGGCACCCGGTCAAGCTGCTCGACAACCGCCCCGGCGCAGCGTCCCAGGCGATTGAAGGCATTCGGGCCCAGTTTGAAAAAATGGCGGCCAAGGGCAAGCTCAGCGCAGAAGCGGCCCAAGCCGCCAGTGCGCGCCTGCAGGCTGCCGGGCAACTGGCCGACCTGCTGGATGCGGCCCTGGTGGTGGAAGCCATTGTGGAAAACCTGCAGGTCAAGCAAACGCTGTTCAAAGACCTGGAAGCCGTGGTGTCTGCGGACTGCATTTTGGCCAGCAACACCTCGTCGATTTCGATCACCGCCATTGGTGCCGCGCTTCACAGCCCGCAGCGCCTGGCGGGCTTGCACTTCTTCAACCCGGCGCCCTTGATGGCGCTGGTGGAGGTGGTGTCGGGTCTGGCCACCGCGCCAGACGTGGCTGGCACCTTGTATGACACCGCGCTGGCCTGGGGCAAAACCCCGGTGCACGCCAAATCCACCCCCGGTTTCATCGTCAACCGGGTGGCGCGCCCGTATTACGCCGAAGCCTTGCGCGTGCTGACCGAGGGCGGTGCCGATTGCGCCACGCTCGATGCCTGCTACCGCGAAGCCGGGGGCTTTCGCATGGGGCCGTTCGAGCTGATGGACATGATCGGCCATGACGTCAACTTTGCCGTGACCAACTCGGTGTGGCGCGCGTTTTTCAACGACCCGCGCTTTTTGCCCTCGCTGATCCAGCAGGATTTGGTCGACGCCGGTTTTCTGGGCAAGAAATCCGGCCGGGGGTTTTACAACTACCAGGTCGGCGCCAGCAAGCCGCTGCCCGCCACCGTGCCAGCGCTGGCCCGGCCTGACGACATCGTGGTGTACGGTCAGACTGCCGCAGCCCGGGCGCTGGCGCTGCGCCTGCAAGCCAATGGCGTTGGCTTCACCCAGGCCCAGGCGCTGGGCGACACGCTGGCCACTGCGGGCGGCGCCACCCTGCGCGTGACCGATGGCCGCAGCGCCAGCCGCTGCGCCTTTGACACCCAAACGCCCAACACCGTGCTGGTCGATTTGGCGCTGGACTACGCAACAGCCACCCGGCTGGCCGTGAGTGTCGCGGCCCAGTGCGACAACGCGGCCGCCAACAGCGCCATGGGTGTGCTGCAGGCAGCGGGCTTTGCCGTGTCGCAACTGCAGGACATTCCCGGCCTGATCGTCATGCGCACCGTGGCCATGCTGGCCAATGAAGCGGCAGATGCCGTCAACCAGGGCGTCTGTGATGCCGCTGCGGTCGACACCGCGATGCGACTGGGTGTCAATTACCCCTGCGGCCCGCTGGCCTGGGCCAACAATGTTGGACTGGCGCAGCTCGGCACGGTGCTGGGCCATCTGGCGCAAACCTATGGCGAAGACCGCTACCGCACCTCGCCCCTGATCCAACACCACGTTTTTGCCGCCAAGGACTTTTCATGACCGACCAACTCACCGACCCACAGGCCCTGGCTGACGCCGTCACCCAGGCCATGTGGTCGCGCGACCGCGCCACGCAAGGCCTGGGCATGCAAATTTTGAGCGTCAAGCCCGGTTACGCGCTGATCGCCATGCCGGTGCGCGGCGACATGGTCAATGGCCACCACATCTGCCATGGCGGCTTCATGTTCATCCTGGCCGACAGCGCCTTTGCCTTTGCCTGCAACAGCTACAACCAGAACACCGTGGCCTCAAGTTGCAACATCGATTTTCTGGCGCCAGCGCGCGAAGGCGATGTGCTCGAAGCCGAGGCGGTGGAGCGCTCGCTGGCGGGCCGCACCGGGGTCTACGACATCACGGTGCGCACCCGCACGGGCAAAACCGTGGCGCTGTTTCGCGGCAAGAGCTACCGCATCAAGGGCGAAGTGATTGCCGGCTTGCAGCACAGTGATGCTGCGGCCTGAATGCCACCTGATCCGACACCCGATTTACATCCAGATTACCCTGCACAAACGGAGACCCTTATGACAGCCAAAGCCCCCCAACCCGGCGAACTTGACGCGATTGAAACCGCCAGCCGCGACGAAATTTCGGCGCTGCAAATCGAACGCCTCAAATGGTCGCTGCAGCACGCCTATGACAACGTGCCGTTTCATAAAAAAGCCTTTGACGACAAAGGTGTGCACCCCAGCGACCTGAAAACCCTGGCCGACCTGGCCAAGTTCCCGTTCATGACCAAGACCGCGCTGCGCGACCAGTACCCGTTTGGCCTGTTTGCCGTGCCCAAGGAAAAAGTGGCGCGGCTGCACGCCTCCAGCGGCACCACCGGCAAGTCGATCGTGGTCGGCTACACGCTCAAGGACATCGACAACTGGGCCAACCTGGTGGCGCGCTCGATCCGTGCCGCCGGTGGCCGTGCCGGCGACATGCTGCACAACGCCTACGGCTACGGCATGTTCACCGGCGGCCTGGGCGCGCACTATGGCGCCGAGCGCCTGGGTTGCACCGTGGTGCCGATGTCGGGTGGCCAGACCGAAAAGCAGGTGCAGCAGATTGTTGATTTCCAGCCGCAAATCATCATGGTCACGCCCAGTTACTCGCTGGTGATTGCCGAAGAGTTCGAGCGCCTGGGCATCACGCCGGATCAAATCTCGCTCAAGGTTGGCATTTTTGGCGCCGAGCCCTGGGGCGAAGGCATGCGCGCCGAGATCGAACGCAAACTGGGCATTGACGCCATCGACATTTACGGCCTGACCGAAGTCATGGGCCCCGGCGTGGCCTGTGAATGCATCGAGTCCAAAGACGGCCCGGTGATCTGGGAAGACCATTTCTACCCCGAGATCATCGACCCCGAAACCGGCGAGGTGCTGCCCGACGGCTCCGACGGCGAACTGGTGTTCACCTCGCTGACCAAAGAAGCCTTTCCTGTGATTCGTTACCGCACGCGTGACCTGACACGCCTGCTGCCACCCACCTCGCGTTCGTTCCGGCGCATGGGCAAGATCACCGGGCGCAGTGACGACATGCTGATCGTGCGTGGTGTCAATGTGTTCCCGAGCCAGATCGAGGAGCAAATCCTGCGCGACAAACGGCTCTCGGGCAACTACCAGATTTTGCTCAGCCGCGATGGCCACCTGGACAACGTCGAGGTGCGTTGCGAACTGCAACGCGAGTTCTCCGGCAAGCTCTCAAGCGCTGATGTGGCAACCCTGACAAAAGAGTTGCAGCACCACATCAAGACCATTGTCGGCATCTCGACCCGCGTCACCGTGCTGGGTTTCGACGCGATTCCGCGCACCCAAACCGGCAAGGCGCGCCGCCTGATCGATGAGCGGCCCAAACAAATCTAAGGATCCGACCATGACCGACGCTTTTATTTGCGATGCCATTCGCACCCCCATTGGCCGCTACGGCGGCGCGCTGGCCGGTGTGCGCGCTGACGACCTGGCCGCCGTTCCGCTCAAAGCCCTGATGGCGCGCAACCCTCAGGTCAACTGGGCCAGTGTGGACGACATCATTTATGGCTGCGCCAACCAGGCCGGCGAAGACAACCGCAACGTGGCGCGCATGGCCGCCCTGTTGGCGGGCTTGCCCATTGAGGTGCCGGGCACCACGGTGAACCGCCTGTGCGGCTCGTCGCTGGACTGCGTTGGCATGGCGGCACGCGCCATTCGCTCGGGCGACACCGACCTCATGATTGCCGGCGGTGTCGAGAGCATGTCGCGCGCACCGTTTGTCATGGCCAAGGCCGAGTCAGCGTACTCGCGCAGCGCCGCCATTTTTGACACCACCATTGGCTGGCGTTTTCCCAACCCAGCCATGAAGAAGCTGTTTGATACCCACACGATGCCGCAAACCGCCGACAACGTGGCGGCTGACTTCAGCATCTCGCGCGCCGACCAGGATGCGTTTGCCCTGCGCTCGCAGCAGCGTTGGGCTGCTGCCCACGCCGCTGGCCGTTTTGCCGACGAGCTGACCCCGGTCGTGATTGCGCGCAAAAAGGGGGATCCGACCGTGGTGGACACCGACGAGCACCCGCGCCCCGAGACCACGCTGGAGATGCTGGCCAAACTCAAGGGCGTCAATGGCCCCGAACTGTCGGTCACGGCGGGCAACGCGTCGGGCGTCAACGACGGTGCCTGCGCCCTGCTGATCGCCAGCGCCGCGGCCGCACAGGCCAACGGCCTGGTGCCGCGCGCCCGCATTGTGGCCATGGCGGCCGCCGGTGTGGCGCCGCGCATCATGGGCTTTGGCCCGGCCCCTGCCGTGCGCAAGGTGCTGGCCAAAGCCGGCCTGACCCTCGATCAGATGGATGTGATTGAACTCAATGAAGCCTTTGCGGCACAAAGCTTGGCGGTGCTGCGCGACCTGGGCCTGAAAGACGACGAGGCTCGGGTCAACCCCAATGGCGGTGCCATTGCCATGGGGCACCCACTGGGCATGAGCGGTGGCCGTTTGGTGACAACGGCCATGTACGAACTGGCACGGCGTGGCGGGCGTTATGCGCTTTGCACGATGTGCATTGGTGTGGGGCAAGGCATTGCCCTGGTGATTGAACGCGTCTGATTTTTTAACCCCTGTAGGAGACAAAGCATGAAATTTACGATGAAAAAACTGGTCATTGGTACCGCCCTGGCCTTTGGCGCGCTGGCGGTCATGGCGGCTGACACGATCAAGATCGGGTCTGTGCTGTCGGTCACCGGCCCGGCCGCGTTTTTGGGCGACCCCGAGCTCAAGACCTTGCAGATGTATGTGGAAGACATCAACAAAAAAGGCGGCGTGATCGGTCGTCAGCTGGAACTGGTGCACTACGACGACGGCAGTGACGCCGGCAAGGCCAACGGCTTTGGCAAGCGCCTGATCGACGACGACAAGGTCGACATCATTGTGGGCGGCACCACCACCGGGTCCACCATGTCGATGGCACCGCTGGTCGAAAAAGCCGGGGTGCCGTTCATCTCCCTGGCCGGTGCCGTGGTGATTGTGGAGCCGGTCAAGAAGTGGGTGTTCAAAACCCCGCACACCGACCGCATGGCCGCTGAAAAGGTCTTTGAAGACATGAAAAAACGTGGTCTGACCAAAGTGGCGTTGTTCTCCGAGACCAGCGGTTTTGGCCAAAGTGGCAAGAAGGAAACCGAAGGTGTGGCGGCCAAGTACGGCATCACCCTGGTCGCCAACGAAACCTACGGCCCCAAAGACACCGACATGAGCCCGCAGCTCACCAAGATCCGCAATGTGCCGGGCGTGCAAGCCGTGTTCATTTTTGGTCTGGGTCAGGGTCCGGCCATTGCCACCAAAAGCTACAAGCAGCTTGGCATGACGCTGCCGCTGTACCACGCGCATGGTGTGGCCTCTGATGAGTTCATCAAGCTCGCCGGTCCGGCTGCCGAAGGCGTGCGCCTGCCTGCCGCCGCACTGCTGGTGGCGAGCAAACTGGCTGCCAACGACCCGCAAAAACCAGTCGCTGAAGCCTATGCCAAGGCCTATGCCGCCCGGTGGAAATCCGATGTCTCCACCTTTGGTGGCCATGCCTATGACGGTCTGATGCTGGCGGTGGACGCGATCAAACGCGCCGGTGGCACCGACAAGGCCAAGGTACGTGATGCACTGGAAGCCACCAAGGGCTTTATCGGCACCGGCGGCGTGGTCAACATGTCGCCCACCGACCACATGGGCCTGGACCTGTCTGCCTTCAAGATGCTTGAAATCAAGAACGGCGACTGGACCCTGGCGCAATAAGACAAGCCGACTCAACCCACCCGCACAAGCACCATGTTTGAGACACTTCATATCGAACGCACCGGCCAGGTCGCCACGGTCTGGATGAACCGCCCGGCGGTATTCAACGCCTTCAACGAGCAGCTGATTGCCGACCTGAGCGCTGCCTGTACCCAGCTGGACGCAGATGCCAGTGTGCGCGTGGTGGTGCTGGGCGGGCGCGGTCGGCATTTTTCGGCCGGCGCCGACCTGAACTGGATGCGCCGCGCCGCCGAGGGCAGTGAGGCCGACAACCTGGAAGATGCACGTCGCTTTGCCCGCATGTTGAGGGTGCTCTCTGGCTTGTCCAAGCCGACCATTGCGCGCATTCAGGGCGCCGCCTTGGGCGGCGGCACCGGGCTGGCCGCAGCCTGTGACATGGCGGTGGCAAGTAGCGACGCGGTGTTTTCGACGTCCGAGGTCAAGTTCGGCATCATTCCGGCGGTGATCAGCCCCTATGTGCTGCGCGCCATCGGGCCGCGCCACGCGCTGCGGTATTTCCAGAGCGCCGAGCGCATCAGCGCCGAGCGCGCGCTGAGCATTGGCTTGGTCAATGAGGTCACGCCGCTGGAGGCACTCGATGCCGGCGTGGCGGCCTTGATCGAGCCCTTGCTGGCCGGAGCTCCCAGCGCCCAAAAGGCCGCCAAGGAGTTGATCGAAGCCATCAAGGGCCGCCCGATTGACGAGCACACGCTGGAAGACACCGCCCAGCGCATCGCCCGCCAACGCGCCAGCGCCGAGGGCCGCGACGGCGTGGCGGCATTTCTGGACAAGCGGCCACCCATGTGGCTGGCCCATTAAGTTTATTTTTCAACCCACAGGAGTCACATCTTATGTACACACAGTCGTTCAATGTGCAAGAGACCCCCGGCCAAAAGAAGGCAAGCCCCGTTGCCTCGCTGGAAAACCCCGAGGCGCAGGCGCGCTTTGATACCCGCATCGATGCCGACGGCAAGATCGAACCCCAAGACTGGATGCCCGAGGCCTACCGCAAAACCCTGGTGCGCCAGATCAGCCAGCATGCCCACAGCGAAATTGTCGGCATGCTGCCCGAGGGCAACTGGATCAGCCGCGCGCCCAGCCTGAAACGCAAGGCCATTCTGATCGCCAAGGTGCAAGACGAAGGCGGCCATGGCCTGTACCTGTACAGCGCCGCCGAGACCTTGGGCACCGGGCGTGACCAGATGCTGGCCGACCTGCACAGTGGCAAGGCCAAATACAGCTCGATCTTCAACTACCCCACGCTGAACTGGGCCGACGTGGGCACCATTGGCTGGCTGGTCGATGGCGCTGCCATCATGAACCAGATTCCGCTGTGCCGCTGCAGTTATGGCCCCTATGCGCGCGCCATGATCCGCGTCTGCAAGGAGGAATCTTTCCACCAGCGCCAGGGCTACGAAGCGCTGCTGGTCATGATGCAGGGCACGGCCGAACAAAAAGCCATGGTGCAGGACTCGGTGAACCGCTTCTGGTGGAAATGCCTGGCCATGTTTGGCCCGCCGGACGCCAACAGCCCGCACAGCGAGCAGGCCATGCGCTGGGGCATCAAGCGCATCAGCAACGACGACCTGCGCCAGAAGTTCATCGACGCCACGGTGCCGCAAGCCAACGTGTTGGGCGTGACCCTGCCCGACCCCAAGCTGAAATGGAACGAAGAACGCCAGCACTATGACCATGGCGAGATCAACTGGGACGAGTTCTGGGCCACGGTGAACGGCAACGGCCCGTGCAACCACGAGCGCCTGTCGACCCGCGTCAAAGCCCACAACGACGGCCAGTGGGTGCGCGACGCCGCCCTGGCCCACGCCCGCAAACACCAACCCACCCAACACAAGGAAGCAGCATGAGCACCACCACCCCCGCATTGAAAGACTGGCCCCTCTGGGAAGTATTTGTTCGCAGCAAACAGGGCCTGGAGCACAAGCACTGTGGCAGCCTGCACGCCAGTGACGCGCAGCACGCCCTGCAAATGGCGCGTGATGTCTACACCCGGCGCCAGGAAGGCGTGAGCATCTGGGTGGTGCCCTCAAAAAGCATTGCGGCCAGCGCCCCGGAAGACAAGGACGCGCTGTTTGACCCGGCAGCCGACAAGATCTACCGCCACCCCACCTTCTATGACATTCCTGAAGAAGTGGGGCACATGTAATGGCCGCTTACTTTCAAGACTACCTGCTGCACCTGGCGGATAACGCGGTCATTCTGGGCCAGCGCAACGCCGAATGGTGCGGCCATGGCCCGGTGCTCGAAGAAGACCTGGCACTGGCCAACAACAGCCTGGATCTGATCGGCCAGGCACGCCTGCTGTACCAGCATGTGGCCACGGTGCGCAAGGACGGCAAAAGCAGCGAAGACCTGCTGGCTTACTTCCGTGATGTGCCGGAGTTCAAAAACTACACCCTGCTGGAGCTGCCGCACAGCACCGCGCTGGCACCCACCAGCCGTGGCGACCGGGACTACGCGGTCACCATTGGCCGCAACTTTCTCTACAGCGCCCTGATGGTGCTGGTGTGGGAAGGCCTCAAGGCTTCTGCCGATGCGCAATTGGCCGCCATTGCGTCCAAGTCGCTCAAGGAAACCCTGTACCACCTGCGCCATGCCCACGACTGGCTGCTGCGCCTGGGGGACGGCACCGACGCGTCGCACGCCAAAATGCAGGCCGCCATCAACCACTTGATGCCTTACACGCAGGAGTTTTTTACGCCAAGCGTGATGGAAACTGCCGTGGTCAAGAGCGGCCAGGGTGTGGCTACCCAACCCCTGCAAGCCGCCTGGAATGCCATGGTTGATGACGCGCTGACAGCAGCCACCCTCACGCGCCCGGCGCCCGGCGGTTTTGTCACCACGGGCAAAACCGGCGTGCATTCCGAGCACCTGGGTTTTGTGCTGGCTGAAATGCAAAGCCTGGCGCGCGCCCACCCTGAAGCCGTCTGGTAAGCACCATGCAAGCCGATGCCACCCCATGCACGGCGCAACCGGCGTCATCGGCCTTGCCCGATGGCCCGATTGCCCTGAAAGAACCAACTGACGCGCATTTCACCATCTGGAGCTTGCTGGAGTCGGTGACCGACCCCGAAATTCCGGTGGTGAACCTGCGCGAGATGGGCATCTTGCGCACGGTGCGCCAAACCGCCACGGGTCTGGAGGTGGTCATCACCCCGACCTACAGCGGCTGCCCGGCCATGAGCCAGATGCACGATGACGTGGTCAATGCCTTGTCTGCCGCCGGTGTGGCGGCCCGGGTGCTGACGCAAATCGCCCCGGCCTGGTCCACCGACTGGATGACGCCCGAGGCGCGCGAAAAATTGCGCGCCTATGGCATTGCCCCGCCGCACCCGAGCGGCTGCGGCACGCCGGTGGCCAACGTGATTCAGTTTGCTGGCAAAAGGACAGGGGCCGCCGAGCCTTCCGTGGCCTGCCCGCAGTGTGGCTCACACAACACCACCGAGACCTCGCACTTTGGCTCGACCGCCTGCAAGGCGCTGTACCGCTGCCTGGACTGCCTGGAACCCTTCGACTACTTCAAACCCTATTAGGCCCACATGTCTACATCCCCCCGTTTTCACGACCTGCGCGTCGCCCGTGTCAGCCCCGAGGCGGCTGGCTCGGTGGCCGTTGCCCTGAGCGTGCCCGACGCCCTGCTCGACAGCTTTGACTTCCAGCCCGGCCAGTACCTGACCCTGCGCACCAAGATCGACGGCGCCGACGTGCGCCGCAGCTACTCGATCTGCTGCACCCACAGCCACCTGCAACAAAGCCACGAACTGGTGGTGGGGATTCGCCCGATGGAGGGCGGTGTGTTCTCCAACTGGGCCGCGACCCAGCTCAAGGCCGGCGACACGCTGGCGGTGATGCCGCCCGATGGCCGTTTTGTCTCCAAACGCCCGCGCGCGCTGCACCGCGTCGGTTTTGCCGCCGGCTCGGGCATCACGCCCATTTTGTCGATCATGGCCAGCACGCTGGAAGACCAGCCAGATGCCAAATTCACCCTGGTCTACGGCAACCGCAGCATGGCCAGCGTGATGTTCAACGAGGCCCTGCAAGACCTGAAAGACCGCTTTGCCGGGCGCCTGACCCTGATCCACATCCTGTCACGTCAGGCGCAAGAGGCCGACCTGCTGCAAGGCCGCATTGATGGGGACAAAGTGCGGGCCATCATCGACGCCCTGCTGCCGGTGGGCAGCATGGACGAGGTCTTCATCTGCGGCCCCGAGGCCATGATCAACGTCACCGAAAAAGCCCTGCTGGACGCCGGTGTGCCCGCCAAACAGGTGCACACCGAGCGCTTCACCTCCCCCACGCTGGAAACCATGACAGCCGAAGCGCGCCAGGCGGTGGTGGCCAACAGCATGAAGCTGCCCGCTGGCGGCCAGGTGGCCCTGACCGTGGTGCTGGATGGCAAGTCGCACGCGTTGCACATGAACCCGGACGAGCATGTGCTCGACGTGGCCATGGCCGCCGGGCTGGACCTGCCGTTCTCCTGCAAGGGCGGCGTCTGCGCCACCTGCCGCTGCAAGGTCATCACCGGCAGTGTGAGTATGGACAAAAACTACGGCCTGGAAGCTTGGGAAACCGACAAGGGCTTTGTGCTGAGCTGCCAGTCGCGCCCGACCAGCGAAGCGGTGACCGTGAGTTTTGACGAGCGTTGACCCCCGAAACCCTTTGGACCTGCCATGCCCTGCTACGCGATTGAAGGGGTGATCCCCGTGATAGACCCCAGCGCCTACGTGCACCCCACGGCGGTGCTGATTGGTGACGTGCACATCGGGCCCAACTGCTACGTGGGCCCCAACGCCAGCCTGCGCGGGGATTTTGGCCGCATCGTGCTGCAGGCGGGCGCCAATGTGCAGGACAACTGCGTCATGCACGGCTTCCCGCAACAGGACACGGTGGTCGAGGAAAACGGCCACATTGGCCACGGTGCGGTGTTGCACAGTTGTGTGGTGCGCCGCAATGCCCTGGTCGGCATGAATGCCGTGGTGATGGACGAGGCCGTGGTGGGCGAGGCGGCGGTGGTGGCCGCCTGTGCTTTTGTGCCCGCCGGCATGCAGGTGGCGCCCGCCACCCTGGTGGCCGGTGTGCCGGCCAAACTGATACGCGCCTTGCGTGACGACGAAATCGCCTGGAAACTGGCGGGTACCCAAACCTACCAGGACCTCACCCGGCGCTGTCTGGCCAGCCTGGTAGAGGTGCAACCACTGGCAACGGCAGAGCCCGATCGCCCCCGGGTGCGCGCGCCCGAAGTCAAGTCGCTGATTGCGTCCAAACGCGGTCAAACCAATCCATGAAAATCTACAACTACTTTCGCAGCGGCACCTCGCACCGGCTGCGCATTGTGCTTGAGCTCAAGGGCCTGGACTGGGACTATGTGGCCTTGGATTTGCGCGCCGAGGCGCACTTGGACGCCGCCTTCAAGGCGCTGAATCCGCAGGGCTTTGTGCCCGTGCTGATCGACGGTGACCTGGTGCTGACCCAGTCGCCGGCCATCATCGAATGGCTCGAAGAGCGCTACCCCCACCCGCCTTTGCTGCCCGCAGACAGCAATGACCGGGCCCGCGTGCGGGCTCTGGCTGCCATCGTGGGCTGCGACATCCACCCGCTCAACAACCGCCGCGTGCTGGAGTACTTGCGCCACACGCTGGGCTGCGACGAGGCCGCCGTGCTGGCGTGGTGCGCCACCTGGATCAGCGCTGGTTTTGAGGCGTTGGAGACCCTGCTGGCGGCTGACCCGAAGCGCGGCAATTTTTGTTTTGGAGGCCAGCCTGGCATCGCCGACGCCTACCTGGTGGCACAAGTGGAAAGCGCGCGGCGCTTCAAGGTTGACCTGAGCGACTACCCCGCTATTTGTGCTGTTGACCGGGCTTGTGCGGCCCTGCCGGCCTTTGTGAAGGCCGCCCCGCAGCAACAATCCGACGCATTTTGAGGTGCTGGCCGGGTTCGCGCGGGCTAAACCACCAGGCCCTCGGGGTGCCCTTGGGCCACACGCCACGCCAGTGACTCGCCGGCCCCCAGCGGTTTGAGTTCGGCCTCGCCAAAGGCAAAACTTTCCGGCACGGTCCAGGCTTCGCGCTTGAGCGTGAGGGTGCCGGTGTTGCGCGGCAGGCCGTAAAAGTCGGCACCGTGGAAGCTGGCAAAGGCTTCGAGTTGCCCGAGTGCACCCATGGCGTCAAACGCCTGGGCATACAGTTCCATGGCGGCATGCGCGGTGTAGCAGCCGGCGCAACCGCTGGCGTGTTCCTTCAGGTGCACTGCGTGCGGGGCGCTGTCGGTGCCCAGGAAAAACTTCGGGCTGCCGCTTGTGGCCGCCGCCAGCAAGGCCTGGCGATGGCTTTCGCGCTTGAGCACCGGCAGGCAGTAATAGTGCGGGCGAATGCCGCCGGTGAAGATGGCGTTGCGGTTGTACAGCAGGTGGTGCGCGGTGACCGTGGCTGCGACAAACCGGTCAGCCTGCGTCACGTACTGCGCGGCCTCGCGCGTGGTGATGTGTTCGAACACAATTTTCAGCTCGGGAAAATCCCGGCGCAGCGGGATCAGCTGGGTGTCGATGAACACGGCCTCGCGGTCGAACAGGTCAATCTCGGGCGAGGTCACTTCACCGTGCACCAGCAGTGGCATGCCGGCGCGCTGCATGGCCGCAAGCGTGGGGTAGGTTTTGCGCAGGTCGGTCACGCCGGCGTCGCTGTTGGTGGTGGCGCCGGCCGGGTAGAGCTTGACGGCCACCACGCCCGCCTCAATGGCGCGGGCAATTTCATCGGGCGGCAGGATGTCGGTCAGGTACAGCGTCATCAGCGGCTCAAACGCCAGCCCGACTGGCACTGCCGCTTGTATGCGCGCCTTGTACGCCAGTGCCTGCGCGGTGGTGGTCACCGGCGGGCGCAAATTGGGCATGATGATGGCGCGGCCAAACTGGGCGGCCGTGTGCGGCACCACCGTGCGCAGGGCGATGCCGTCGCGCACATGCAGGTGCCAGTCGTCGGGGCGGGTCAGGGTCAGGGTGTTGGTCATGGCATGAAGGGAAATCAAAGCGCGCCGTGGTGGGCGACCAGGTAGTCCCACAGGGCTTGCGCATTGTGCTTTTGGACATCCACGCCAGATCGGCTGGCAGCGTGCGTGGGCTTGAGCGCTTCGCGGTTGCTGGGGCGTTCGCGGTAGGCGCGTATTTCCATGGTGAGGCTCAAGCTTTTGAGCTCGGGCGGCGCGGCGCTCACCAGCTTGTTTGCGCGCAGGTCCTTGCGCACCGCGCTCAAGGGCAAAAAGGCCACGCCGTGGCCTTCCAGCGCCATGGCTTTCAGGCCTTCGGCCATGTCGGTCTCGTAGACCCGGTCAAAGTGGATCGGCGCGCTGCTGTTTTTCAGGATCAACTCCACCATCTGGCCCAGGTAGGCGCCTTGGGCGTAGCCCAGGTAGGGCAGTGGCCGGCCGGCCTTGCCAGGCAGCTCAAACAGGGGCTTGCCGTGCGCGTCAGGTTTGGTGTAGGGGGCCACCGTTTCCTGACCCAGACTCACCATTTCGTAGCGGTCCGCGTCCAGTTGGTTGGGCTGGGCTGGGTGGTGGTAAGCAATCAGCAGGTCACAACTGCCTTCCACCAAACGCATCACCGCATCGTGCACATTGAGCGCAATCAGACGGCTTTTGATGGGGCCAAAGGTCTCGCGCAGGGTTGACACCCAGGCCGGGAAAAACGTGAACGCCAGCGTGTGCGGCACGGCAAATTCGATCACATCCTGCGCCGCGGTGGCGTGGCCGCGCAGCATGGCGCGTGTGGTCTGCAGCGCCTGCAGTACTTCCAGCGCCTGGTCGTGCAGGGTTTCACCGGCCGGTGTCAGGCGCGTGGGGTAGCTGCTGCGGTCCACCAGGTCGGAGCCGGCCCAGGCCTCCAGCGACTGAATACGTCGGGAAAAAGCCGGCTGCGTCACATGGCGCAACTGCGCCGAACGGCTGAAACTGCGGGTTTCAGCCAAGCTCACAAAATCTTCAAGCCATTTGGTTTCCATAGAACGAGATTGTCACCCAGACCAGGCTGCTTAGGATGCTCGCCGCTCAATTTCCGGTCAGCTGGAGATAGGCTTTCCGGGTTGACGGCGCCACAGCCGCCAGCACCTGGGCATAAGTGGTTTGGTGGCGCGCCACCAAGCGTGCCGATGCCACCATTTTGGAGCGGCAAAACCAGTGGCAGCTGTGCTGCATCAGCATCAACTCGGCCGACAGCGTGAAGGCCTTGATTTTGGCGGGCTGGGCCGGGTTGTTTTGTGCGGCCTGGCTGATGCCATGGGCGTGCACACTGAGCAGTTTGCGCAGGTCCAGCGTGCTGGCCGGAACATACTGCGCCACAAAAGGCAGGGCCAGCGGCAAGCGGCTGAGCCTGGCTTGCGGTTCGGGAACTTTGGCAAATTCAAGGACAAAGCGCTTGAACTGCTCACTCAGCGTTTGTTCTGTGGTTTCCAGATGGCGCCACACCTGTGCCTGGCGCTCGCTGTCGGTCTCGCCGAGCGCGCGCTGGTAGCCGCCAAGCACATCCTGCATCAGTTTTTCTATCTGGAACTGCCCCAGATAGCTGCCCAGCAAGGCAATGCGCTGGGCTTGCTCGCGTGTTTTGAGAACATGCACGCCGATAGCCATCAGGACGAAGAGAACAAAAGTATCCATGGGGGAAGTATTGGAAAATGAGCGGCGCTTGAGTGTAGTGGGCAGCGCCAGCGTTCAGGCCGCTTGGTGCCGACCGGTGGCCGGGTAGCTCGGGTCGGTGTAGCCGGGTGTGGAGGGGTGGCCGGGTTTGACCAGGCTGTTCACCAGCGCTTCGTCTTCTGCGGTGAACGCGTAGTCGAGCGCGGGCAGGTAGTCCTGCCATTGCGTGAGTGTGCGCGGCCCGGCGATGACCGAGCTGACCAAGCGGTTGGCCAGCACCCAGGCGGTGGCGAACTGGGCCAGGCTGATGCCCCGGTTTTCTGCGTGCGCCTTGAGCTGTTGCGCAATCAACATGGATTCTTCGCGAAACTCGGTCTGGGCGATGCGCGGGTCGCCTCGGCCGGCACGGCTGTCGGGGGCGGGCGCTTGCCCCGGCAGGTATTTGCCGGTGAGCACGCCGCGCGCCACCGGGCTGTAGGGTGTGACGCCAATGCCGTAATGCGCGCAGGCCGGCAGCACCTCCACCTCGGGCATGCGGTTAAGCAAGTTGTAATATGGCTGGCACACCACCGGCCCGGGCATGCTTAAGCGCGCAGCCAGGTGCACCATCTCGGCAATGCGCCAGCCCCGAAAATTGGAAACACCCCAAGCCCGAATCTGGCCTGCGCGCAGCATGGTGTCGAGCGCGCGCAGGGGCTCTTCCAGGTTCATGCCGTCAAAGTCACGGTGCAGGTACAAGATGTCCACGTGATCCGTCTGCAGGCGCGCCAGCGAGGCCGCGATCTCGCGCAGCATCCAGCTGCGCGAGTAGTGCCCCTCGTTGACCCGCTCCGACATCACATTGCCCATCTTGGTGGCCAGCACCCAGTCGTGGCGCTGCCCCTTGAGCAGCTGACCCACCATGGTTTCCGAGCCCCCTTTGCTGTACACGTCCGCGGTGTCGATGTAGTTGACGCCACGGGCGCGGGCATCAGCCACGATGGCCGTTGCTTCTGCCAGCGCAGTCTGGTCGCCAAACATCATGGTGCCCAGGCACAGGCTTGATACTTTCAACTGGCTCTTGCCAAGGTGGCGGTAGTGCATACAGACTCTCTTTCAGGGGGAACGAATGCCTGCAAGTTTAGGTCAAAGGCAAAATGCAAAACACACCAAGACCTGACATTTGTCAGCATCGGCGACCGGTCCTATTGGCAATATGATGAACCGGTTCACATTTTTTGGAGGATTGAATCATGAGATCACAGCAGGTGACATCACTGATCATTGCAGCACTTTTGGGCGCATCGACAGCGGCCATGGCGGCCAAGCCGGACTGGGCTGGCCAGGCGGGTCCCAACGCATCAAGTCCCCCGGCGCAAGCCAGGCCGGCGATACAGATCGGTGCCTACTTTCAAGACCAACAACGCCAGGCGGTGTTGCAGTATTACGGCGGCCTGCAGGCCAAAGGGCGTTGCCCCCCGGGGCTGGCCAAGAAAAACAACGGCTGCCTGCCGCCCGGTCAGGCCAAGAAATGGTCCCGGGGGCAGCCCTTGCCCGCATCCCTGACCCAGTACCCGGTGCCCAGGGGCGTGATTTCGCAGATCGGACTGCCACCGGAGGGGTACAAGTATGTGCGTGTGGCCAACGACCTGCTGCTGGTGGCGCTGGGCACCATGCTGGTGGTGGATGCGATCGAGGACCTGATGCGGCCCTGATGGGTGTCAGCCAGATGAACAACTGCTTACAAGCCGGGTTTGCGCGCATGGCGCAGCGGGTTTAGACTGCCGTTTCATTCAATTCCCCGGAGCACATCATGACATTGACTCAAAAATCCCTGGCGGTTGCCCTCCTGTCTGCCGCATTGCTGGGCAGTTATGGTGTCTCGGCGCAAACCTCGCCCAGCCGAAGCTTCACCACCGATCTGGCCACAGCCAGTCTGGCCAAAACCGGTGTGACTGCACCCACCCCAGCGCAGCTTTCGACCGCCGAAACCAGCATTCAGGCGCAGCGTGATTCCGGCATGGGCTGGGGCCAGATCGCCAACAGCCTGGGCCTCAGTCTTGGCGCTGTCGTCAGTGCCGCCAACCGCGCCGAACCGGCAACACCAAACGCAGCCAACAAGGCCGCAGAGTCCGGCCAATACGGCCAAAGTGCCAACGCAAGCAGCCGCAGCGACACCAGTGCCAGCAACAATGCCAGCAACAGTGGTGGTAACCCCGGTGGCAAAGGCTCCGGCAAGGGTGGCGGTAACGGCGGTGGCGGTGGCGGTGGCGGACGCGGCAAGTAAGCGCTACCGGTCATCGCGTACGCCAGGGTAGGCTACTCTGCGCTTTGCTGCAGCGCCCACATCTGCGCATAACGACCGTTCGCAGCCAGCAAGGCCGCATGGGTACCGCGCTCCAGGATGCGGCCGGCTTCCATCACCAGAATCTCGTGCGCATCCACCACCGTGGACAGGCGGTGCGCGATCACCAGCGTGGTCTTGTTTTTTGCCACGCTTTGCAGTTCGGCCTGGATGGCGCGCTCGTTGGCCGAGTCCAGCGCCGACGTGGCCTCGTCAAAAATCAAAATCGGCGGGTTTTTGAGCAGCGTGCGGGCAATCGCCACGCGCTGCTTTTCGCCGCCCGACAATTTCAGGCCGCGCTCGCCCACCATGGTGTCATAACCCGTGGGCGTGGCGGCAATGAAGCTGTGGATGTGCGCTGACTGCGCCGCCTCAATGACCTGCTCGCGGGTGGCGCCGGGCTGGCCGTAGGCGATGTTGTATTCGACCGTGTCATTGAACAGCACGGTGTCTTGCGGCACGATGCCAATGGCCTGGCGCACGCTGGCCTGCGTCACCTGCTTGATGTCCTGCCCGGCAATCAAAATCTGGCCGCCTTGCACGTCATAAAACCGAAACAGCAGCCGCGCCAGCGTCGACTTGCCCGAGCCCGAGGGCCCGACCACCGCCACGGTTTTGCCCGCCGGGATGTCAAAGCTGATGTCGTGCAGAATCGGCCGCGCCGGGTCATAGGCAAAGTTCACATGCGCAAAGCGCACGCTGGCGCTGTCGGGTGCCAGCGTCAGCGCAGACGCGCCCGGCACGTCGGCAATTTCGCGCTCGCGCTCCATCAGGGTGAACATCTTTTCCAGGTCGGTCAGGCCCTGCTTGATCTCGCGGTACAGCACGCCCAGAAAACCCAGCGGTATGTAGAGCTGGATCATGAACGCGTTGACCATCACCAGGTCGCCCAGCGTCATGCGGCCGTCGACCACGCCCTGGGTGGCGCGCCACAGCATGGCCACCAGGCCGGCGGCAATGATGAGCTGCTGGCCGGTGTTGAGCAGGCTCAACGTGGTCTGACTCTTGAGGGCGGCCTTGCGGTAGCGCTCCAGGTTCTCGTCGTAGCGGCGCGCCTCAAATTCCTCGTTGTTGAAATACTTCACGGTCTCGTAGTTCAGCAGCGAGTCGATGGCCCGGCTGTGCGCGGTGCTGTCGAGCTCGTTCATCTCCTTTCTGAACTGGGTGCGCCACTCGGTCACCACAATGGTGAAGGTGATGTAGAGGACGAGCGCGATGATGGTGATCCAGGCAAACCACATGTCGAACTTGACCGCCAGAATGCTCAGCACCAGCGCCACCTCGATCAGCGTCGGGAAGATGCTGTAGAGCGAGTAGCTGATGAGCGCGTGCACGGCGCGCGTGCCGCGCTCGATGTCGCGCGTCATGCCGCCGGTCTGGCGTTCCAGATGAAAACGCAGGCTCATGGCGTGCAAGTGCCGGAACACCTGCAAGCTGATGGAGCGGGACGCGCCCTCGGTGGCCTTGGCAAAAATCAGCTCGCGCAGTTCGGCAAACAGCGTGGTCGACAGGCGCAGCAGGCCGTAAGCCACCAGCAGGCCCAGCGGCACCACCAGCAGGGCTTCGACACCGATCGGCCCCTTCGGGTTCATGGTGTCGACCAGCTCCTTGAGCAGCAGCGGCACACTGACGTTGGCCAGTTTGGCACCCACCATGAAGGCCAGCGCGGCGATCACGCGCCATTCGTATTGCCAAAGGTAGGGGAACAGGCGCTGCAGGGTGGCCCAGTCCGAGCGGACGGGTGCGGATGTGGCTTCGTTGGTGCTGGCTGGAGTGGTGCCGCCATGACGGCTGGCTGAGTGGCTTCGCATAAGGGACAATCCTGATTATTTGTGGGACAGACCGGCGCACGCAAAGCAAGCCGCGCTGTCTCCAACACTAAGTAAGGATTGTGCCCATGTCTGCAAACCCCCAAGCCACCGTCACGCCGCCAGCTGTTTCATTGCCGGTGGATGAACAATTGGTGCTCAAGGTGATCCCGATGCCGCGCGACCTGAACGTCAACGGTGACATTTTTGGCGGCTGGGTGATGGCACAGGTGGACCTGGCCGGCGCGGTGATTGCCGCCCCTTACGCCAATGGCCGCATGGCCACGGTGGCGGTGAATGAGTTCATTTTCAAGCAGCCGGTGCGCTTGGGCGATATTTTGAGTTTTTACGGCAAGCTGGTGCGCATCGGGCGCACCTCGATCACGGTCAAGATCGAGGTTTATGCCGAAAACTTCAGGTCACAGGGGCAGTACATCAAGGTGACCGAGGCGTCGCTCACCTACGTGGCCATTGACGACGAAGGCCGCCCGCGCGAAGTGCCCAAGCCAGCGGCCTGATTACGACACGATGTAGGCCGCCGAGCCGGTCGACAGCAGCCGCCCGTCGGCGCCCAAAAACTCCATGCGGGTGGAGGCCACGCGCGAGCCCAGGCGCATCACCTCGGCGCGCAACTCAAACCACTCGCCAATGCCCGGACGCAGGTAGTCAACGCGCAGGTCGATGGTGCCGAGCTTGGCAAAACGCAGCAGGCGCTGTTGCGGTGTCTCGTTCATGTGGCGCGCGCCAATGGCCGCCATCACTGCCAGGCCGCCCAGGGCGTCCAGCCCGGCGCTGATGACACCGCCGTGAATGCGGTTGTAGGCGTAATGGCCGACCAGGTCACGCTTCATGTCGATACGCGCACGCACCTGATCTGGTTGGATCGACGTGATTTTGAGCCCCAGCACTTGATTGAAAACGATCAGCTCTTCAAATACTTTGGTCAAACCGGCCACGAATTCGGGCTCAAATTCAATCTCACGGGGCGCAGTGGTGGCTGGGGTCATCGGGAATCCTGTGGCAACGAAGCCAGCCAGCATGGATCAACTGCCAATCAGGGCTTTCTTGAGGTTGGCGTCCACCGGTTTGTCGCCCAGCCAGATGCGCAGCACCGAGGTGAAAAAGTCTTCGCCCGCAATCACGCTGCCGCGTGCCTGGCCGTTAACCGTGACCTGTGTGCCCGCGTCTGGCACAAACTCGAAATGGATCAGGTCGCCCTTTTTGGCTTCGCCCACGGCCTTGAGATTGGCGTTGAGCGCGTCAATTCGCGGTTTCATGGCGGCAAACTGGGCCTCGGTGTGGTTGTCGCGCAAGCCATCGTTGAGCGCGCCGGCGAAGCTTTCGGCATCGACGTTGCGCAGCATGGTGATGGCGACGCGGCGCGGGCCTGTTTGCGCCAGCAACTGGGCGGCGCTAGTGGCTTTTTGGGGCGTGTACAAGCCGGCCACATAGACCTTGAAGAACACCTTGGTGCGCAACCCGGCCCCGTTGAGCAGCAACTTGGCAGGCCCCACCTGGCTGGTGGCTTCGAGTTTGATACCTTCCACCTCCAGCGGCTGCGCCCAGGAGGCCAGCGCAGCACAGGCCAGCGTCAGGGCGGCGAGGGGTTGTTTCAAATGGTTGAATGAACGCATGGACTGTCTCCTTTTGGTTAAAAATCACTTTTTACTGGCGACAAGAGAAGCGCCGAACGTGCGGCGGATCAACTGCTGGGACTGTGGGCTGTCCCACTCGCGCGCACCAACAATCTTGCTGAGCACCCGGCCCCTGGCATCGACCAGCAGTGTAAGCGGCAGGCGATTGGCCCCGAGCATGTTTTCCAGTTCCAGCTGGCGGTCGATGTAATGGTTCAGTGTGGCGTGGCTCTTGATCAGGAAAGATTTGGCGTTTTGCGGGTAGTCATCGGTCGAGATCCCGATCACGGTGAGTTGCAGACCCAGGTCACTCCAGGCCAGGCGCTCCAGCGAGCCCATCTCTGCGATACAGGGCGGGCACCAGCTGGCCCAGACGTTGATGACCAGGGGTTTACCGCGAAAGGCCGAGAGCTTTTGGTCCGGGCCATTGAGCCCGCGCATGGTGGCTTCGCGCAGCACACCACCCACGGGCACCTCGCCGGGGGTTTGGGCTTGCACAGGGACACCCAGGGCCAGGCCCAGCAGCAGCGCAACGGTGGCAAAGGTGGCGCGCATCAGAAGGCGCTGAAATTGGGTTTGCGCTTTTCCATGAACGCAGAAAAAGCTTCCCTTGCGGCGGGCTCAGTCAGCATCTGGCCAAACAGTGTGCCCTCTTCGGCCATGCGCTGTGCCACCAGATCAGCCTGCCCTTG
Organism: uncultured Rhodoferax sp.; assembly: GCA_964538895.1. Taxonomy (GTDB): domain Bacteria; phylum Pseudomonadota; class Gammaproteobacteria; order Burkholderiales; family Burkholderiaceae_C; genus Rhodoferax. The sequence continues at coordinate 17,570 of CAZIGL010000020.1, read as the reverse complement.
CTTCATCAGGCGTTTGCTGGCGAGCACCGACGCCATGGGTTTGGCGGCCAGTTTTTGCGCCTGGCGCTGGGCCAGGGCATTGGCCTCGGTGGGTGGCACGATGCGGCTGACCAGGCCCATCTCCAGGGCGGCTTCGGCCAGAAAAGGCTCACCCAGCAGCAGCGCCTCGGCGGCGCGGCCGTAACCCATGCGCTGCGGCGCCAGCAGGCTGCTGGCGGCCTCGGGGCAGACACCCAGGTTCACAAACGGCATGGAAAAAGCAGCGTTGTCACCGGCATACACCAGGTCGCAATGGAACAGCAAGGTGGTGCCAATGCCCACCGCCGGGCCGCACACGGCCGCCACAATGGGTTTGCTGAAGCTGCTGATGGCGCGCATGAAACGAAACACCGGCGCGTCCAGCGTGGAGGGCGGCGTTTGCAGAAAGTCGGCAATGTCATTGCCCGCGCTGAAGATGGTCTCATGGCCCTGAATCACCAGCACCCGCACGCTGGCGTCGACTTGCGCCTGCTCCAGCACGTCGGCCATGTCGGCGTACATGGCGGTGGTGAACGAATTTTTCTTCGCCACCCGGTGGATCGTGAGGGTGGTGACGCCGTCGGCGGTGTCGAGTAAGAGGTCAGTGGTCAAATTTTTCATGGCCGCTAGGTTATCAGACTCAAGCGCCAAACTCAGACACGCTCAAAAATCGCGGCCGCCCCCTGGCCCATGCCGATGCACATGGTGACCATGCCGTATTTGCCGCCGGTGCGCTGCAGGCCATGCACCACGGTGGCGGCGCGAATGGCACCGGTGGCGCCCAGCGGGTGGCCCAGCGCAATGGCGCCACCCATCGGATTCACCTTGGCCGGGTCCAACCCCAGCGTGTTGGTAACGGCCAGACTCTGCGCGGCAAAGGCTTCATTGAGCTCGATCCAGTCGATCTGGTCCAGCGTCAGCCCACCGTTTTTCAGGGCGGCGGGGATGGCCTCGATCGGCCCGATGCCCATGAACTGCGGTGGCACGCCCCGGGCGGCAAACGACACAAAACGCGCCAGCGGCTTGAGGCCAAATTGCTTGACCGCTTTTTCGCTGACCAGAATCAGCGCACCGGCACCGTCCGAGGTTTGTGAACTGTTGCCCGCCGTGACCGTGCCACGCGCAGCAAACGGGTTTTTCAGCTTGGCCAGACCTTCAAGCGAGGTGTCGGCGCGCGCGCCTTCATCAAGCGTGACCACACGCTTTTTCTCGACGACTTCGCCGGTTGCCAAATTGGGTGAGCGGTCGATGACCTCGATGGGCGTGGTCTCAGCGCTGAAATACCCCGCGGCTTGGGCGGCCAGCGCGCGCTGGTGCGACTGCAGCGCGAAGGTATCCTGCGCCTCACGGCTGATCTTCCACTGCGTGGCCACTTTTTCGGCGGTCAGGCCCATGCCATAGGCAATGCCCACGTCCTCGTCACGCGCGAACATCAGCGGCGAAAACGACGGCGCGTTGCCAGTCATCGGCACCATGCTCATGCTCTCGGCACCGGCGGCGATCATCACGTCAGCCTCGCCGACCCGAATCCGGTCAGCGGCCATCTGGATCGCGGTGACGCCCGAGGCGCAAAACCGGTTGATGGTGACACCGCCCACACTCACCGGTAACCCGGCCAGCACCGCGCCAATGCGGGCAATGTTCAGGCCCTGCGGACCTTCGGGAATGGCGCAGCCGCAAACGATGTCTTCGATCGCAGCCGGGTCCAGCCCCGGCACCTGGGCCAGCGCGGACTGCAGCACCTTGACCAGCAACTCGTCCGGCCGGGTGTTGCGGAAATAGCCGCGGTGCGACTTGCCAATGGGGCTGCGCGTGGCCGCGACGATATAGGCTTCTTGAACTTGTTTCATAAGTGTCTCTTGATCGGTTGTTAGTTGCGCACGGGCTTACCCGTTGACATCATGCCCATGATGCGTTCCTGCGTTTTGGGGTTGCCCAGCAGGGTACCAAACGCCTGGCGTTCCAGCGTCATCAGGTAGTCTTCGTCAACCAGACTGCCGGCATCGACATCGCCGCCACACACCACCCAGGCAATCTGGCAACCGATGAAGTAGTCATAGGCGCTGATGAAGCCGCCGTCGCGCATGTTGACCAATGAGCCCTTGATGGTGGCCAGGCCGCTGCGCCCGGCTACCGGGAACAGGCGCTTGAGCGGCGCGCGGTAACCCGAGTCGAACATGGCTTTGGCCTCGTTCAGGGCGACAAACAGCAGCTCATCCTTGTGCGGCACGATCACGTCGCTCTCCAGCAGGTAACCCAGTTTGCGTGACTCGTGGGCGCTGGTGCCGACCTTGGCCATGGCGGCCGCGGTGAAGCCCTCGGTCAGGAAGGGCAGCATGTCCTTGCCCGTCGAGTGCGCTGCGTTTTCGGCCGCGCGGCGGGCAATGTAGGCCAGGCCACCACCGCCGGGCACCAGTCCCACACCCACCTCGACCAGGCCGATGTAGCTCTCCATCGCCGCCACGCGCCGGGCCGTGTAGGCGGCCAGTTCGCAGCCGCCGCCCAGCGCCAGGCCACGCACGGCGGACACCACCGGCACGTTGGCGTAGCGCAGCTTCAGCATGGCTTGCTGCATCTCGTATTCGGCTTGCGCAATGGCCTTGACCCCCCCGGTCATGAAGGTTGGCAGCATGGCTTGCAGGTCGGCTCCGGCCGAGAACACCTCGTCGTTGGACCAGATCACCATGCCCATGTAGCTGTCTTCGGCCAGTGCCAGGCCCTGCAGCAGGCCGGCGATCACGTCCGGGCCGATCGCGTGCATCTTGGTTTTGATGCTGGCAATCACCACCTCGTCATCGAGGGTCCACAGGCGCATGGCCTCGTCCTCGAACAGGGTGGTGCCGGCTCGGGCGGCAGTGGGTGCCTGTGCGCCCAGCACACTTTCCGGGAAGTGCTGACGCGCGTACACGGGCAGCTTGCGCACCGGCACAAATTGGCCGGTGGTCGGGTTCCATGAGCCCTGCGGCGTGTGCACACCTCCGGCGTCGGCCACCGGGCCCTTGAACACCCAATCGGGCAGCGGCGCGTTGCACAGCGCCTTGCCGGCGTCGATGTCCTGCTTGACCATGTTGGCCACGCTGAGCCAGCCGGCCTCCTGCCAGAGCTCGAACGGGCCCTGTTTCATGCCGAAGCCCCAGCGCATGCACAAGTCGACATCGCGCGCGTTGTCGGCGACCTCGGCCAGATGCACGGCGGCATAGTGGAAGGCGTTGCGCAAAATCGCCCACAGGAATTGCCCTTGTGCGCCCTCGCTGTTGCGCAGCAGTTGCAGGCGTTCAGCCGCGGGCTTTTTCAGCATGCGGCTGTACACCTCATCGGCCTTTTCCCCGGCGGGCACATAGGTTTTGGAGGCCAGGTCAAAACGCATGACATCGCGGCCGACCTTTTTGAAAAAACCAGCCTTGGTTTTTTGTCCCAGGTGGCCCATCTCCAGCAGGGTTTTCAGCACCTCGGGGGTGGCAAAGCTGGCGTAGAACGGATCGGTCTCCAGACTCATGGTGTCTTGCAGCGTCTTGACGACGTGGGCCATGGTGTCCAGGCCCACCACGTCGGCGGTGCGGAAGGTGCCCGAACTGGCGCGGCCCAGTTTTTTGCCGGTCAGATCGTCGACCACGTCATAACTCAGACCGTAGTTCTGCACCTCTTTCATGGTGGCCAGCATACCCGCCACACCGACCCGGTTGGCAATGAAGTTGGGCGTGTCCTTGGCGCGCACCACCCCCTTGCCCAAAGCGCTGGTGACAAAGGTCTCCAGGTCATCGAGGATGTGTGGTTCGGTGGTGGGGGTGTTGATCAGCTCGACCAGCAGCATGTAGCGCGGCGGGTTGAAAAAGTGGATGCCACAAAAGCGCGGTTTGATTTCCTCGGGCAGCACCTCGCTGAGTTTGGTGATGGACAGGCCGGAGGTGTTGGATGCGACGATGGCATGCGGCGCCACAAACGGCGCGATTTTTTTGTACAGATCGAGTTTCCAGTCCATGCGCTCGGCAATGGCTTCGATCACCAGGTCGCAACCCTTCAGCAATTCCATGTGCTCTTCGTAGTTGGCCTGCTGGATCAATGTGGCGTCTTCGGCCACGCCCAGTGGGGACGGCTTGAGCTTTTTCAGGCCATCCACCGCGCGGGTGACGATGCCATTTTTAGGCCCTTCTCTGGCTGGCAAATCGAACAAAATGACCGGTACTTTGCAATTGACCAGGTGGGCGGCAATTTGCGCCCCCATCACACCGGCGCCGAGCACGGCGACTTTTTTGACATTAAAACGAGACATGTTCATTTTTCCTTGAGTGATTGATCAAGCCAGCGCGGCATCGGTGTCCATCAGCACTTTACTGCCGGTGCGTGCCGTGCGCATCAGGGTGGCGGTCTCCGGGAACAGTTTGGCGAAATAAAAGCGTGCCGTCTGCAGCTTGGCCACGTAAAACGGGTCGTTATTGCCAGCAGCAATCTGGCGCAAGGCCACCTGCGCCATGCGCGCCCAGAAGTAGCCAAACACCATGTGACCGGCCACGCGCAGGTAGTCCACGGCGGCCGCGCCCACCTCATCAGGATTCTGGAATCCCTTGAAACCGAGCTCGGTGGTGAACTTGGTCATTTGCTCGCCCAAAATGGCGATCGGGGTGATGAATTCGGCCATCTTTTCGTTGACGCCTTCCTCGGCCACCAGCGCGCCGATCAACTTGCCGAATTTCTTGAGGGTGGCGCCGTTGTTGCTTAAGACCTTGCGGCCCAGCAGGTCCAGACTCTGGATGGTGTTGGTGCCCTCGTAAATCATGTTGATGCGGGCGTCGCGCACAAACTGCTCCATGCCCCATTCCTTGATGTAGCCGTGGCCGCCAAACACCTGCAGGCAGCTTGACGTGGCGGTCCAGCCGTTGTCGGTGGTGAAGGCCTTGACGATGGGCGTCAGCATGGCCAGCATTTCACCCGACTCCTTGCGCACCGCCTCGTCGGGGTGGTGGTATTCCTTTTCCAGCAGCATCGAGCTGAAGCACATCAGTGCGCGGCCGCCTTCGGCGTAGGCCTTGGCGGTGAGCAGCATCTTGCGCACATCGGGGTGCACGATGATCGGGTCGGCCGCTTTGTCTGGTGCCTTTGGGCCGGTCAGCGAGCGCATCTGCAGGCGGTCCTTGGCATAGGCCAGCGCGTTCTGAAACGCTACTTCGGTCAGGCCCAGCGACTGGTTGCCCACCCCCAGGCGCGCCGCGTTCATCATCACAAACATGCCCTGCATGCCCTTGTTGGGCTGCCCTACCAGGGTGCCCACGGCGCCGTCGAGCACGATTTGCGCGGTGGAATTGGACTTGATGCCCATCTTGTGTTCCAGACCACCGCAGTAAATGCCATTGCGCGCGCCCAAAGAGCCATCGGCGTTGACCAAAAACTTGGGCACGATGAACAGGCTCACGCCCTTGATGCCGGCGGGCGCATCAGGCAGACGCGCCAGCACCAGGTGAATGATGTTGTCGGTCAGGTCGTGTTCACCGGCACTGATGAAAATCTTGTTGCCGGTGAGCTTGTACGTGCCGTCGCCCTGCGGTTCGGCCTTGGTGCGCATCAGTCCGAGGTCGGTGCCGCAATGGGGTTCGGTCAGGCACATGGTGCCGGTCCACTCGCCGCTGGTCATCTTGTGCAGGTAGGTGGCTTTTTGCTCTACCGTGCCGTGGGTGACCAGCGCGGCATAGGCGCCGTGGGTCAGGCCCGGGTACATGGCCCAGGCCTGGTTGGCCGAGTTCATCATCTCGTAAAAACACTGGTTCACGATCAAGGGCAGGCCCTGGCCGCCAAACTCGGGCTCGCAGGCCAGCGCGGCCCAGCCACCTGCCACGTACTGTTGGTAAGCGGCTTTGTAACCCGTGGGGGTGGTGACGGCGTGGCTGGCAACATCGAATGTGCAGCCTTCGGTGTCGCCACTGATGTTGATCGGCAGCAGCACTTCCGCGGCAAACTTGCCACCTTCTTCGAGCACGGCGTTGATGGTGTCGGCGTCCATGTCGGCATGCACCGGCATGGCTTGCAGGTCGGCCGTGACGTTGAGGACTTCGTGCATGACAAACTGCATGTCGCGAAGCGGAGGGGTGTAGATGGCCATGGTGGGTTCTCCTTGAACAATAGTTGGATTCAGATGGAAGGGTTGGTGCTGCGTTTGACGCTCTTGCCGTAACGCAGCAGAATGTTCTCAAAGCCGGTGTGGGCGCGGGCAATGGCGCCCGGGTTTTTCAGGAAACGCGCTTCGTAATGCAGCGACAGAATCAGGCCGTGGATCTCGAACGCCATTTGCGCCTCGTCGGCATCGGGTACCAGATGCCCCTCTTCTTTTGCCAGCGCCACGGCGCGGTGCAAGGCCGCCAGCCAGGCTTGCACCGAACTGGCCAGGGCGTCGCGCACCGGGCCGGGGCGGTCGTCAAACTCGACCGCGCCGCTGATGAAAATGCAGCCCGACTGGATCTCGATGGCGACCCGCTTCATCCAGTTGGCAAACAGGGCGCGCACCCTCGGCAGGCCACGTGGCGCATCCATGGCCGGAAAGAACACCTCGCTGGAAAAGCGCTGGTAGTACTCGCGAATGACCGAGATCTGCAGCTCTTCGCGCGAGCCAAAGTGGGCAAATACGCCGGATTTGCTCATGCGCGTCACCTCGGCCAGAGCGCCAATGCTCAAACCCTCCAGGCCAATCTGCTCGGCCAGGCCCAGCGCGGCATCGATGATGGCCTGCTTGGTTTGCTGGCCTTTTTGCAGCGCACGCGCGCCGCTGGAAGGCCTGTCGGCGCGTTCGCTGGTGGTGGTGGCGTGGATGGATGGCATGGTGCGGCTGGTTAAATAGTACGACCGTTCTATTCTGCAGCATTTACCCGGCCTGCGCCACCAGAGCCCTTGCATTAGGTGCACCGTCCTAGGATTTTCGCGGGTAAACCCCTAGCGCAATCCCTTGGCCGAAGCCGTTTTCACACCACCAGCGGCTCTTCCTGCATGGCCTCGATCTGCTCTTGCAGCATTTGCACCTGGCCCTGCCAGTAGTCGCTGGAGCCAAACCAGGGAAAGTGCCGGGGAAAGGTCGGGTCATCCCAGCGCCGGGCCAGCCAGGCGCTGTAGTGCAGCAGGCGCAAGGTGCGCAGCGGTTCGATCAAAGCCAGCTCACGCCGGTCAAAAGGGCGAAACTGCTCATAGCCGTCCACCAGGGTGCCCAACTGGCGGCTGCGTTGCTGCCGGTCGCCACTGAGCAGCATCCAGAGGTCTTGCACCGCCGGCCCCATGCGGGCATCGTCCAGGTCGACAAAATGCGGCCCCGGCCCGGCGCTGGCGGGCACCTCCAGGGGGGTCCACAAAATGTTGCCGGGGTGGCAGTCGCCATGCAGGCGAATTAGCTGGATCGCCTCGCCCGGGGCGGTTGCGCCGGTCAGGCTGGTGTGGGTGGCAATCAGATCAAGCGCTTGCTGCGAGGCTTTGGCCCAGCTGGACTGCACGTCCAGCGGCACCTGGTCATGCGCCAGCAGCCATTCCCGCGAGGCCAAGCCGAAGCTGGCCAGGTCAAGCGTGGGCCGCTGCGTAAATGGCTGCACCGCGCCTACCGCGTGGATGCGCGCCAGAAAGCGGCCGACCCATTCCAGCACGTCGGGGTCGTCGAGCTCGGGCAGACGTCCGCCGCGCCAAGGGCTCACGCTGAAGGAAAAACCACCAAAGTGGTGCAGCGTGCTGCCATGCAGGCTGAGCGGCCCGACCACCGGAATCTCGGCGGCCATGAGCTCTTGCGCAAACGCGTGTTCTTCCAGGATTTGATCATCACGCCAGCGCTGTGGGCGGTAAAACTTGGCCACCACCACGCCTCCGTCTTCCAGGTGCAACTGGTAGACGCGGTTCTCATAGGAGCTCAGGGCCATTTGCCGGCCGTCGCCAAACAGCCCCACGCTGGCCAGCGCGTCCATCACCACATCGGGAGTGAGCGACTGGTAGGGGTGGGCGGCAGCAGCCGTGCGCTCAGGCATTGCTATTGGCCCGAACCTCTTCAATGGTGGTCAGCCCGGCCAACACCTTGCTGATGCCGTCCTGGCGCAGGGTGCGAAATTTGCCGGTTTGAAATGCTTCGAGCTGCACCAGCTCGGAGCGCGCGCCAGTTTGAATCAGGCGCCGCACGCCCGGGTTGACGCTCATCAACTCGTGCAGGCCGATGCGTCCCGACAAGCCGGTATTCATGCATTTGGGGCAGCCTGGGGCGCTGTAGTGCCTGAGTGCGCCATCACTGCCAAAGTCATGCAGCCACTGCGCCAGAACCTCCTCGCGGTTTGGGCGCAATGCTTCAGGGAAAGCGTGCAGGTAGTCATGCAGCAGTTCATCGACATAGTCGTCACTGGCGCGCTCGGCGGTGCGGCAGGAGGTGCACAGCTTGCGCGCCAGACGCTGCGCCAGCACCGCCAGCAGGGAATCCGCAAAGTTGAACGGGTCCATGCCCATGTCGATCAGCCGGGTCACGGTTTCGGCCGCGCTGTTGGTGTGCAGGGTCGACAGCACCATGTGCCCGGTGAGCGAGGCCTCGATGGCGATCTGGGCCGTTTCCACGTCACGAATCTCACCGACCATGATGATGTCGGGGTCGGCACGCAGGAAGGAGCGCAGGGCCTTGGCAAAGGTCCAGTCGATCTTGGGGTTGATCTGCACCTGGCGCAAGTCGGGCTGGGTGATTTCGATCGGGTCTTCGGCGGTCCAGATCTTGCGGTCAGGCGTGTTGAGGTGGCCCAGCACCGAATGCAGCGTGGTGGTTTTGCCCGAGCCCGTGGGGCCCACGCACAGCACCATGCCGTAGGGCCGTGAAATCGCTTCCAGCAGCTGGATGTAATTGGTCTCGGTGAGCCCAAGCTTGTTCATGGCAATGGGCTTGCTGGATGCCAGCAGGCGCATCACCACGTCTTCGAGGCCGTTGGCCGTGGGGACGGTGGCAATGCGCAGTTCGAGCCGGTGTTTCTTGGAAAACTTGCTGAAATTGATTTTGCCGTCCTGGGGCTTGCGGCGCTCGGAAATGTCCAGGTCAGCCATGATCTTGAGGCGCGCCACCAGCGCTGCCCGGTAGGTGTGCGGCAACTCCAGGTAGGGCGACAACATGCCGTCCTTGCGAAAGCGGATGCGCACCTTGGCACGCCGCGGTTGCGATTCGACGTGGATGTCGGACACGCCCCGGGCGTGGGCCTCGATGATCATGGTGTTGATCAGGCGCACCAGCGTGTTGTCAGATTGCTCAATTTGTTTTTCGTCGTCTTCGGCCGCTTCATCGCCGGAGCTGAGCTCCATCGATTCCAGCAATTCACTGGAGCTGGTCCGCTCCGAGGTGGTGTCTTCAAGGAGGTCGAGTTCTTCTTCAAGCACATTGTGGTGCAGGCCAAATTTCTCGTAGGTCTCGCGGATTTTCTGTTTGATCTGAATCTCATCACCCAGCGTGGCAATGACCCGGCCCTGCACCAAAAACTCCAGCTCTTCAAGCATCTTGCGCTGGGTCGGGTCTACCGCCGCCACCACGGTCATGTTGTCGCGCAGCATCAGGGGCATCACGGTGAGCCGCAGGGCGGTGCTCATCGGGATCTTTTTGAGGGCCGCGTCTTCAACCGGGAACAGCTTGACATCAACCACCGGATAGCCCATCTTGCGGGCCAGCGCGGTCATGAGATCGTGGCGCGTCAGAAACCCCATCTTGATGAGCAGTTCGCCCAAAGGCACGGATCGCTCTGTTTTTTGCTTTTCGAGAGCGAGTTTGAGCTGGTCGTCGCTGATGTAGCCCAGCAGGGTCAGCGCTTCACCAACCCGAATCATCGGCATTTTGGACTGCTGCGCCAGCGCCTCCACCAGTTGCTCTGGAAACAAAACGGCGGTGTCCAGCAAGTAGTCGCCCAGCTTTCGGTTGCGCAAATAGCTTTGCTCTTCTGCGGCTTGATCCACCTGTTGCTTTGTGACGATCTGCTGGTCGATCAGCACTTTTCCGATGTGGCTGCCCAAGGTAAAACTGCTGAAGGCGTCATGCGGTATGAATACGCGTTCGATCGACCCTTCATCGCCTACGGGCGGGAACAGAAACAGGCCGAAATGGGTCTCGACACAGCCGATGGTCAGGCCCGAAAACTTCTCGCTGTTTTTTAGCACCAGGTGGTAGTCGACCGTGGCACGGTGGCCCAGAATGTCTGCAAACTGCTCGCTGGTGCTGATCTCGTGTGGGTGTAGCAATTTCTTCAGGGTGATCCGCAAAAACTGCGCGAACGGCACCGATACCGGGGTTTTGCTCTGTTCGATCTGGATGACAGCTACTTTGCGTACCGGATCCAGGGTGATCAGCGAGCAGCGCCTTATGGCGCCATTGAGGCCCTCGATATCGCATTCCTTGGGCTCACGCCAGGGCTCGGGTGCCTGGTAAGTGGCAAAAGGCGGCGCTGGCCAACTGAAGGCCATCGCCTTGTCCGGGCCGCCGGCAGCGGTCTTGTCAAATCCGTGGAACGGATGTTTCGCATCTTCTTTGGGGAACAACGTGTCGACTCGGGTCATCATCGCCTCAGTATCAAAAGATTGGTAAGTGCAAGTGCCATTTTGCGACCGATTTTGGGTTCAACCTCTAACAGTCGGGGTTTTTTTACGCTAACGTGGGTTGGCTCGTTAACTGTAATGAACCCGGAAAAACTTGATGTTTGACTATCTCATTATCGGCGGCGGCTCGGCGGGGTGCGTGCTGGCTGGCCGTCTGTCTGAGGACCCCGATGTCTCGGTGGCGCTGCTCGAAGCTGGCCCGCCAGACGGCAGCGTCTTGATCCACTGCCCGGCGGGGCTGGCGGTCATGGCCAAGTTTGGTTTGTCGGGCTGGGGCCTCAGCACCGTGCCGCAAGCCGGCTTGAACGGCCGCGCCGGTTACCAGCCGCGTGGCAAGGTGTTGGGTGGCTCCAGCTCGCTCAATGCCATGGTCTACACCCGCGGCCACCCGGCTGACTACGACTTTTGGGCCGCCCAGGGCAACCCTGGCTGGTCTTATGCCGAGGTGCTGCCCTACTTCAAATGCGCCGAGCACAACGAGCGCGGCGCCGATGACTTTCATGGCGCAGGCGGCCCGCTCAATGTGATGGACTTGCGCAACCCCAACCCCTTTGGCGCGCTGTTTGTGCAGGCGGGCGAGCAGGCGGGCTACCCGCGCAACCCTGATTTCAACGGCGCACTGCAAGAGGGCGTGGGGCCGTACCAGGTGACGCACAAAAATGGCGAGCGCGTCAGCACCGCCAAAGCCTATGTCACGCCCAATTTGTCCCGGCCCAACCTGAAGGTGTTCACCGGCGCGCTGACCACCCGCATCCTGCTGGACGGCAAGCGCGCCGTCGGCGTGGAGTATGTGCACGAGGGCCAGACCCGGCGCCTGAAGTGCCGCCGCGAGGTGCTGCTGAGCGCCGGGGCGATCCAGTCGCCGCAGATTTTGATGTTGTCGGGCATCGGCCCGCGTGAGCATCTGCAGGCGCACCAGATCGCGCTGGTTCACCACCTGCCCGGCGTGGGCCAGCATTTGCACGACCACATTGACATGGTGCAGGTGGTGGACGCACCGCGCGCCACAGCGCTGTTTGGTGTTTCGCCCGGCGGCGCCTGGCGCATGTTCAAAGGTGTTCTTGAGTGGCGCAAGCAGCGCAGCGGCATACTGACCACCAACTTTGCCGAAACCGGTGGCTTCATCAAGAGCGACCCCGCAGAGGCCATCCCCGACCTGCAGCTGCACTTTGTCATTGGCAAGCTCATCAACCATGGCCGCACCACCACGCTGGGCCACGGCTACTCGTGCCATGTGTGTCTGCTGCAGCCGCAAAGCCGTGGCAGTGTGCGCCTGGCCAGCAAAGACCCGCTGGCGCCGCCACTGGTGGACCCGGCTTTTTTGAGTGAACCCGACGACCTGGCGCGCATGGTGCGCGGCTTTAAATTGATGCGCCACATCCTGCAGCAACCCGCACTGGCGCAATTTGGCGGGCGCGAGCTGGCTGCCACGGGCAATGCGAAAACGGATGCCGAGATCGCGCAGACCATTCGCAAGCTGGCCGACACCATCTACCACCCGGTGGGCAGCTGCCGCATGGGCCCGGGCGAGCAAGACGTGGTGGACGCCGAGCTGCGTGTGCACGGCATGCAGGGCTTGCGCGTGGTCGATGCGTCCATCATGCCGCGCATTGTGGGTGGCAACACCAATGCCCCGGTGATCATGATCGCCGAGAAAGCCGCCGACCTGATCAAGCAGGATGCCCGACGCGCTTGAAGGCGGGTGCTAGCATGCAGCCCTTCAAGCTGCATCACCCCCCATGTCCTACCAAGCCAGTCCCGCGCGCTACAACACCATGCCCTACCGCTTGTGCGGCAAGAGCGGCCTTAAATTACCCGCGATTTCCTTGGGCCTGTGGCACAACTTTGGCGACGCCACGCCGCTGGCGACCCAGCGCGAGATGCTGCGCACGGCCTTCGATCTGGGCATCACCCACTTTGACCTGGCCAACAACTACGGCCCGCCCTACGGCAGCGCCGAGATAAACTTTGGTGCGCACCTCCAGCGCGACTTCAAACCTTACCGCGACCAGCTCATCATCTCCAGCAAAGCCGGTTGGGACATGTGGCCCGGCCCCTACGGCTCGGGCGGCGGCTCGCGCAAGTACCTGCTGGCCAGCCTCGACCAAAGCCTGCAGCGCATGGGGCTGGACTATGTCGACATTTTTTATTCGCACCGGTTCGACCCCGACACGCCGTTGGAGGAAACCATGGGCGCGCTGGCCAGCGCGGTGCAGCAGGGCAAGGCCTTGTATGTCGGCATCAGCAGCTATTCGGCCAGCAAGACGCGCGAGGCTTCCGCCCTGCTGCGCAGCATGGGCGTGCGCCCACTCATCCACCAGCCGTCCTACAGCCTGATGAACCGCTGGATCGAGGAAGACCTGCTCGATGCACTGGCGGACACCGGCATGGGTTGTATTGCCTTTAGCGCGCTGGCGCAGGGCCTGTTGACCGACAAATACCTGAACGGCACGCCGCAGGACGCGCGTATCAACCGCCCCGGCGGTGGCTCCTTCAAGCCCGACTTTTTGAGCGAAGCCAACCTCAAACATGTGCGCGCCCTCAACGACCTGGCGCAAGCACGTGGCCAGAGCCTGGCGCAAATGGCCATCGCCTGGGTGTTGCGCGACCCCCGCGTCACCAGCGCCCTGATCGGCGCCAGTTCGGCCGCGCAAATCAGCGAGCTGGCCGGGGCTTTGCGCCAGCTGTCGTTCAGCGCCGGGGAGTTGCAGGCCATTGACCAGCATGCGGTCGAAGGCGGCATCAACCTGTGGCAAAAGCCATCCACCGACCAGCGCCCTTGAAGCCCGATCTGCATGCGCGCGCCCAGCTGCTGGCGCTGGCTGCCATTGCCATGTGGGGCAGCCTGGCCACGCTCGGGGTGGCACTGCGCCATGTGCCTCCGTTTTTGCTCACCGGCCTGTCGCTGATGGTCGGTGGCCTGATTGCGTTGCCGCTCTCCAACTTCAAGCTGGCGGCATGGCGGGTGCCGCTGCCGACACTGGCGCTCGGTGTCTATGGCCTGTTCGGCTACCACTTTTTGCTCTTTGTCGCCTTGCAAAATGCACCACCGGTGCAGGCCAATTTGATCAACTACCTGTGGCCGCTGCTGATTGTGGTGCTGGCGCCGGTGCTGTTGCCCGGGCTGGTCATGCGCTGGCAGCATGTGGTGGCCGGACTGATTGGTTTTGCCGGGGCCGTGATCGTGATCCTGGGCAGCACTGGTGGGGACGCCAGTGCGCCAGCGGGTCTTCAGGGGGAATGGCTTTGGGGTTATCTGGCCGCGCTGGCCTCGGCCTTCATGTGGTCTACCTACTCGCTGCTGACGCGCCGGGTGCCGCATTTTGATACCGCAGCCATTGGCACTTTTGCCTGGGTCTCGGGCCTGCTGGCGCTGCTGTGCCATGCGCTGATGGAGCCCGCTGTGAGTTTGAGCCTGCGCGACTGGGGCCTGATTGCCTTGATGGGGCTGGGGCCGTTGGGGGGCTCCTTCTTTTTGTGGGACAAGGCGCTCAAGATGGGTGACGCACGCCACATCGGCCTGCTGAGTTACCTGACGCCGCTGCTGTCCACGTCACTGCTGCTGTGGGTCAGCGACCGGGCCTTGACCTGGCCGGTGGGGCTGGCGGGGGTGTTGATTGTGGGCGCGGCGTGGTTGGGGACGCGTGTCAGATAGGCAGGGTTTTGGAGCCGGGTTTCGCCCCGGCGGGCGACTCACTTTTCTTTGCTTCGCCAAAGAAAAGTAAGCAAAAGAAAAGCGACCCTACTGTCTGCGGCCTTCCGCTTGCGCTCCAGGCAACCTGCGCTGGGTGAGTTTTGCAGGGGCGTCGCTCGAACTCGCTACGCTCAGACAATCGCGACTCCTGATCCCGCAAAACCCACCCAACGCAGGCGCATACAGAAGGGGTGGGGCAGGTGGACACCCAACGCCCATGGCCGCGCCGCCAATCACCATGTATTCAACGTCAAAATCTGCCAGCACCTTGGCCTGAGCCAACAAGTCTGCAGGATTGGGTTGCCTGGGTGCCGTCATTTTTGACGTGCCAGATGAATCTGCAACGCTTGCATGAGCTCTCGTTCGTCATCAAAACGGTTCTTTTCCTCCAGGGTGGCATAGGACCTGGCAGTGGCAGGTGGGCACTGTGTACCAGCGTAAAAAACAGACGCGCTGTCTTGCAGCGCCCCCAGTTTTCTTGCAGCCAGGCAAAGCGCGCTGCAGGCGGTCAGCGACCGGGTTTTGACCTGTTCGGGAAGCGGTTTGAACCTATTCCTCTGCGTGTCATGTTGACCCGGCTTGTAGCCCGGATGAAGCGCAGCGCAAGCCGGGGTATTTGTTGCGCCACTGGCGTTGCATGCTTGCACCAGTAGGGACGACTCGGTGACATTGGTAACCGCTTGGGTGAGTTTGTTGAGCACATGGTATTGCCCGCCGTGGTACGACTGTTTCAAGCCCGTGGGATGGAGGTTCATGAGGTGTACCCAGGTGTGGAGGCCAAGCGTGGCGGCGAAGCCAAAGAGATTGATTTGCTGGTGGTCAATGACGGCACGCTGGTGGCGGTGGAATGCAAAAGCAAGCTGACCGAAGAGCATGTGGACGAGCACCTGCAGCGCATGGAAAAGCTCAAACGCCTGTTGCCGCTGTACAAAAACACCAGGCACTTGGTGCAGTAGCCGCCATGGTCATGAGCGATGTCGTCAGAGAATACGCCTTGCGGCATGGCCTGTTTGTGTTGCGCCAAAACGGCGACAGCATTGAAATTGGCAACCCCGACGGCTTTGCGCCGACCGTTTGGTGACGATACTGAAATGAAAAATAAAAAATAAGCGCCGGTCCACGTTTAACCGAAAACCGTGGTCTGTTCCTTCATTCTCTCGATGAAGTTCAGTTGAAGGGCGACAGACGGCGGAGTAAGTCAGCGCCGAAGAAACGGCGTGTTATATTGAGATTCGTTTGTAACACATCGAGGTCAAAAACATGAGTGAAGCCACATTTACGTTTCGTGTTGATGATGCGCTGAAAGCCGAATTTTCGACAGCCGCAAAAACCCGCGACCGCAGTGCTGCCCAGTTGTTGCGTGATTACATGCGTGAGTTTGTCAAGCAACAGCAGGATTCAAGTGCTCACGATGCCTGGTTTCGTCATCAGGTTGAAGTCGGTCTGGACTCGGCCAACGCGGGCCGTCTGATTCCTGCACAAGAAGTTGAAGCCAAATTTGCCGCCAAGCGGGCGGCCACACGTCAACGGCTCGAAGTTGCTCAATGATGCAGTTGTTCTGGACGCCAGAGGCGGTCCAAGATCGTGATGCCATTTATGACTACATTGAGGCCGATAACCCGGCCGCCGCGCTGTCGCTCGATGAACTGTTTTCTGACAAAGCCAAATACTTGATTGACCACCCCGGCCTGGGACGACAGGGGCGTGTCCCTGAAACCCGTGAGTTGGTTGTGCATCGCAATTACATCCTGATTTATGACGTGGCCGCCGATTCAGTGCGCATCCTGCGCGTCATACATGTGGCGCTGCAATGGCCACCTGCGGCGACCATGGAAAACCGTGACTAATCCAATCACGCTTCCCCGATCCCACCGCATTCACTTCCGGCCAATTCCCGAATCGCGCTCTTCAGTCTCTCAAGCTTCAAGCGGTCGGATATATCTGATTCGCGGGTGGTCTGTTTGGTTTGCAGCATGCCATCAACGTCCAGGGTCACTACAGGTATACCGTTGAACATGACCGTTTGAATGTGTTTGCGCAGTTCTTCAAAAGACTTGGACGCGGCCACATAAAGCAGGTCAATATAAATTTCACCTTCCAGGGCGGTGGAGTGGCCTTTGTCCATCCATTCCGGTTGAAGTTGTGACAAGGCTTCGGCGTTTTCTGGCATCGACTCAAGCGCACGCAGTAGCCGGGCATTGTTTGCCGGGTCAACGGGCAGCAGCAGATCAATGTCTTTGGTCATGCGGGCAAAGCCGTGCAGCGCCATGGCCGCGCCGCCAATCACCACATACGCAACATCAAAATCTGCCAGCACCTTGGCCAGGGCCAACAAGTCTGACGGATTGGGTTGCCTGGGTGCCGTCATTTTTGACGTGCCAGATGAATCTGCAACGCTTGTCTGAGCTCTCGCTCGTCATCAAAACGGTTCTTTTCCTCCAGGGTGGCATAGGACCTGGCAGTGGCTGGTAGGCGCTTTGTATCTGCGATACGGAAAGGTTAACACGCACCCGGCACCGTGCACTTTAGTTTCAGGGCAGCCTGCTTATAGGTTGAATTCTGCGGACGTGCGGGACGGCTGAAGAGCGCAGTGAAATCAGCTGCCGCCGGATGGGTGCGCTTGACCTGTTTTTGATTGCAACTGATTCAGGGCAATGATTGTCATCCTTGCCCGCCTCACACAGGCACAATAACCGCTTTCAAACCCAGCAACCCTAGACAAGCCAGCCCCATGAAATTGAAAATGTCCGAAAACTCGCTGTTTGCGATTTTGTTGCGCTCACCCTGGTGGATCAGTCTGCTCATCGTGGCCGGGTTCACGCTGCTTTCCTTTGCCCTGTTGCCCGAGGAATATGTGGCTTTTGGGGTGATGGGGGGGTTTCCGTTTTTGGTGATCACCGTGTTGGCTGCGCGCAAGCAGTGGCGCGCGCCCAGCGCGGCCCGCGTCTCCGAAATACTGACCCGGGTGGGTGCCATGTCGTGGCGGGATTTTTCTGCCCTGGTGGGGCAAGTCTATGTTGAGCAGGGTTTTACTGTGACGCGGCTCAACGGCGCGGCGGCCGATTTTTCTGTGGTCAAGGGCACGCAGCGGACGCTGGTGAGCTGCAAGCGCTGGAAAGCCGCCATCCATGGGGTCGAGGCACTGCGCGACCTGGTGGCCGCCAAAGAGGCACAAGAGGCGCAGCAATGCATCTACCTCAGTCTGACCCCGGTCAGCGACACGGCGCAGCGTTTTGCCAAGGCCCAGGGCGTGTCGCTGGTGTCGGGCAAGGCACTGGCGCATTTGCTGCTGCAAAAATAG
>CAZIGL010000019.1:54081-72163 GCA_964538895.1 uncultured Rhodoferax sp. | reverse complement strand
GAATGGTGCGGCTGGCGGGGATCGAACCCACGACCCTTGGCTTCGGAGGCCAATACTCTATCCACTGAGCTACAGCCGCATGTTGCTGGGAATCTGCAAGGGGGTATTCTCGCACAGGAACAAATTGTCCCGACCCTCAAGGCCTGTGAGTCGGGCTATGTATCAGCTTGAATCAACAGCTTTTTCAACTCGTCACGCCCTATCAGCGCCTTGAGCTCACTGGCACCACCCACCAGCACGCCTTTGACGAACACCATCGGAAAGGTGGGCCAGCCGGTCCACATCTTGAGCGCATTGCGCGCGCGCCAGGTATTCAAATAATTGCCGAACTCCAGGTACTTGTACGGCTGGTTTACCTGGTCAAGCGCCTTGCAAGCCTGCTTGGGGAAGGGGTTCCACCCCATGCCAATCACCACCACCGCGTTGTCCTTGAGCGCTGCCATCACCTGCTGGACGATGGCCTGTTGGTGGCCGGCGACCTTGCTGCGGATCGCCGGATGGAGATGTGTTTCGTCAAGAATCGGGCGTGGCATAAAAAACTCCAGAAAAATTGAGGCGGGTCAGGCTTGCGCTTGCAGCTTGTCCTGCGTGCGGGTGTCGAAGTCGCTGGCGTCGTGGCGCTCGTGCAACTGGGTTTCCAGCGGCCCGGTCACGCGGTTGACCATGCGACCACGCTGGGCGGCGGGGCGTTGGGCTATTTTTTCGGCCCAGGCGATCACATGGGGGTAGTCGCTCACCTGCAGGAATTCGCCCGCCTCGTAGAGCTGGCCTCTGGCCAGGTTCCCATACCAGGGCCAGATGGCGATGTCGGCGATGGTGTAGGCATCACCGGCCACATAAGGGCTCTCACTCAACCGGCGATCAAGCACATCCATCTGGCGCTTGACTTCCATGGCAAAGCGGTCGATGGCGTATTCGATTTTGGTCGGGGCGTAGGCATAAAAATGGCCAAAACCGCCGCCCAGAAACGGCGCGCTGCCCATTTGCCAAAACAGCCACGACAGGCATTGCGCGCGTTGGCGTGGCTCGGTTGGCAACAAGGCACCAAATTTTTCGGCCAGGTACATCAGGATGGCACCGGATTCGAACACCCTTATTGGCTCTGGCGTGCTGCAGTCCAGCAGCGCCGGAATTTTGGAATTGGGGTTGACCTCGACAAAGCCACTGCCGAACTGGTCGCCGTCGCTGATGCGAATCAGCCAGGCGTCGTATTCGGCGCCGCTGTGGCCAAGCGCCAGCAATTCCTCCAGCATGACCGTCACCTTGACGCCGTTGGGCGTGCCCAACGAATACAGCTGCAACGGGTGCTTGCCACGCGGCAGCACGCGCTCGTGCGTGGGCCCCGCGACGGGTCGGTTGATGTTGGCAAAACGGCCGCCGTTGGCCTTGTTCCAGGCCCAGACCTTGGGCGGGGTGTAGCTGTTTGGGTCAGACATGGGGTGCACTTTCATCAGGTTCGCAGTAAGGCAGGAGCGCCTTCGCGGCCTCAATGCGCAGGCTCATTTCGATGGCGTGATCATTCATCACCGCGAGCAGAAAGCACTTGGGATCCTGTACCGGGTGGCTCGCATCGGCCACGACTGGCACCACCGCAGCGGCCGCTGGCGCATGAGCCGATTGGAGCCACTCCTGTGCCAGCCTGAATTCGGCGGGCTGGATACTTTTGATGCCTGCCAGCAGCTTGGCCTGGGCATCGGGGTTGGGCGGCAGGTCAAGCCAGGGTTCGTCGGCGAACATGCTGGCCAGGCCAGCGGCCACGAACGCCGACCAACGCCCGGATGTGCCCTGAACCGCAGGCACCCGTCTGACACCTTGCGTCGGCGCTGCCGGGTCGTCAGCTTGCGGTTGCAGACGGATGTGTTTGGCGGCGATGGCGCCCAGGTAGCGCAAGCGCAGCGCCGCCAGAAACGCCAGCGCCTGTGCCAGCGGCACCGGATCGGCCAGCGAGAGCCAGACCTGATAGCTGTCCACCCCGCTCACCGCAATGGCGGGGGCAGGCAGATCAAGCTCGTTTTGAACCCCTTGCCAGAGCGCCGCCACCCCGGCCCAACCGGCCTGCCGGGCAACTTCCACCACCAGCGTGCGAACCTGCCCGTTGGCGTCAATCAGGCGAATGGTTGGGTCCGATTCGTTCTGGCCTTCGGGCTGCGCGTCATGCGGCAGGTAAAGGCGGTGCAGCGCTGCTTGCAACGGGTTCATGACACGGTGCCGCAGGGGCTTTACCGCACCAGTTTGAACATGCCGGAGCCATCCGCCTGAAGATGCCCTGCCGCCACGAGGCGCTTGAGCAATGCCGTCATGGAGCCCAGCGGGATGCCGGTGGCCTTGGCAATAGCGGTCTGCTTGAGCGGCGCAAAGCTCTGGGTTTTCAAGACATAGCGCAAATGCTTGAGTAACCTGTCTGAATTGCCAGGCAACGGCATTGCCGCAAGCGGGCCCGCTTTGGCCGTCGTGGTTTTTTTCTTCTTTTTGATCTTGACGTCGGTGGCAGCCAAACGGCTGTCCGCTGCCAATGCCGAGACCGTTTCGGCCGGGGTTTGCGGCGCTGGAGCCGACAGGGCCGGCATCAGCTCTGGCAAGGCCGGCTCGACGTCGCTCAGGGCGTCAGCCATCTGGTACACATTTTTCAGATCTTCTTCCATGGCCGCGACCGTTTTCGACAGCCGTGCAACCAGCTTCCAGTTCTCGAACAGCGTGTCGTTTCCCAGGTGAAACGGATTGGCAGCAACGGCCGCCTGAACACGTTCGCCGTAGTTCTTGACCGACAGCTTGAGCTGTGCATCGGCATCAAACACGGCGGCACCGGCTTTTTGTAGCGCGGCAAGCACTTCTTTGTTGAGTGACATGAGTCGGGTTCCTTACTTGAGGCAAATGTGGGAATGGCGCGATTGTGCCTGCGGCGACGCAACGGTCTGACTCGAAGCGCTCGATCCACCGGGATTGCTTGCGTTACACACCCAGCTCAAAGCACATTCCCCCCAGATCCCGGCGGCTGAGACTGGTTTACCGGTGCGCCAAAATGGGGCCTCAGAGGCGTCGTCCCTATAATTTGAGGCTGTTTTGAATCCAACATTTACCGAGGCCATCATGAGCGACCACCACATCACTGCAGACCACAACGCCCGCCCCGCCGCAGAGGCCAGCGCAATCAAAAAGACCCCAAACATACTGGTTCTGCTGGGTTTGCCAGTGTTGCTGGCGGGCTTTTTGGTCGGCTGTGATGGTGGCCAGCGTGACGCTCAGGCAGCCGCCAGCATGTCGGAAGAAGCCGTGATGGGCCGCATTCAAAAGGTGGGCGTGCTGGAGTTGGGCGAGGCCTCGCGCGCACCCAAAACCGGCGAAGAGGTTTACCAGGCCCAGTGCACTGCCTGCCACGCCGCCGGATTGGTGGGCGCACCCAAGTTTGCTGATGCAGGTGCCTGGGCACCGCGTAACGCCACGGGTTACGAAGCGCTGCTGGCCGCTTCCCTCAAGGGCAAGGGCAACATGGGCCCACAAGGTGGCGGCGCCTTTGCCGACTTTGAAATCGGCCGCGCCGTGGTGTACATGGCCAATGCCGCAGGTGCCACGTTTGAAGAGCCCGCAGCGCCGGCAGACGCTGAAGCCAAATAAGCCCCAGGGTGCTACTTTTCTTGTCCGGCTTGCGGGCTTTTGACAAAGCCAAACAAGCCGGGCAGGTCGCTTTTCAACACGGCCTGTGGCAGCCACAGGCCCAGTTCCACAGCTTCGGCCGCCAGGCCCATGTCCTGGGTGTGCACCAGCCCCAGGCCAGCGCCTGACGCCAGGTACAAATAGCCCGATTCATCCAGCCAGACACCTTGTACCTCAGCCGCACGGCCCAGATGGTCTTTGACGCTGTGGTCTGGCTGCACCCGCCAAACCAGCGGCGTGGCCTGCAGTTCCACATAAACGCGCTGCGGACCATTCTGAAAAAACCATTGGCCTTGTGCGTCTGGCAAGTAGTTGCGGGCAATGAAATCGATCAGTTTCTCGTGCGTCAGCAAGCTGCCCTTGCTGCCTGGCAGGCCGCTCTGAAATGTGCCTGCGGCCTGGGCCCGTTCGTCACGCAGGTACCAGTTGCCGCGCGCATCCAGCCCCAACCAGCCATAGCAGTTGGGCACGTTAGGCCATTTGCTCATGGCTTGTTTGACGATGTCGTCCATTTTTGATCCTTTCAGGCTTGCGTCAAAAACCAGTTGCCGACGGTCTCGGGCAAGGTTTGCAGATGACCCGGCGGCAGCCCGGCCATAAAACCCGCATGGCCGCCCTGGGCGGGTTGCCACAGGGTCACAAAAGCGCCCACATCGCCCGGCCGGGGCAGGCTGCTGGCCGGCACAAACGGGTCGTTCAAGGCGTTCACCACCAGGGCGGGCAGGCGGATGTCGGCCAGGCGGGGTTTGGCCGACGCGCGCCGCCAGTAGTCGCGGGTGTCTTTGAAACCATGCAGCGGTGCGGTAAAGACATTGTCGAAGTCATACAGGTCCTGCGCCGCGTGCAGGGTCCGGGCGTCAAACAAACCCGGAAACTGGGCCAGTTTTTGCAGCGCCTTGGGCTTCATGGTGTGCAGGAACATGCGGGTATAGACCTGTCGGCTCAAGCCCCGGCCAATGGCTTGGCCGCTGGCCGCCAGGTCGACCGGCGCCGAGACAGCGGCCAGCGCCTGCACCACGCCTGCTGCTGTGCTGCCCGCCTCTTGGGCCCAGCGCAGCAGGGCATTGCCGCCCAAAGACACGCCCACGGCAAAAAGAGGCCCGCGGTGGCCCAAGCGCAAACGCGCCAGAATCCAGCCAATTTCTTCAAAATCACCCGAATGGTAGGCGCGCGGTGCTCGGTTGATTTCGCCGCTGCAACCCCGAAAATGCACCACCGCCAGACCCCAACCCCGCGCGTGCGCCCACGCACCAAAGGCCAACGCGTAATGGCTGCCCGATGAGCCTTCCAGGCCATGAAACAACACCAGCAAAGGCGCGTTGGCGGGGCCATCGCGCCAGTCCACGTCAACAAAGTCTTCATCCGGGGTGGTCCAGCGTTCGCGCCGGTAGGTTGGCGCCGGGCGGTAGCCAGAACGGCCCCGCAGCGCGGGCCAGATGGTTTGGGCATGGCCACCGGGCAGCCACCAAGGCGCAAGGTAGTGCATCGCGGCCGAAGTCTTCAATGTAAAACCGGCGCGTTCTCGGTAATGTCGTGGGGCTCACGCGAGCTCCCCGGGCTGGCATGGTGTGCCACCAGACGCCAGCCTTGTGCGGTCTTGTGGTACACGTTGGTGGCAATCACCACCGCAGTCACCGGGCCATCCGGGGTAAGAACTTCAATGCGCTCGCGCACACTGTGCACGGCACTGCCCAGTGCCTCAATTTTGCGCACACCTTCGGGGTGCACGCGGATGACGCCGTTGTTGAACATGGCTTCAAAGGCCGAGCGGATCGCGCCCAGCCCAACCATGCGCGGGCCACCCGGGTGCACGCACACCACCTCGTCTTCGTCCGCCCAGCAAGCCATCAGCCGCTCCAGGTCGGCGGTTTGCAGCGCCTCATAAAAGGCGGCTTCAACCTCGTCCGAGGAGCCGCCCACAATGGCAGCAATTTTTTTGGCTTTGGTCATGTTGACGTTCGTTCAATAAATGCCGATTTTGCCGTGCTTTCAAAACAGCGCCGCACACCAGCCCTTCTGCGCCCGGCGTGGCAACTGCGAGAATCGCCCATCCTGATTTTTACGGCGTCTGATTCCCCTTTTTATGCGCTTGTTTGCTGTTGCCATTCTTATCACGCTGCCCTGGCTCAATCCGTTTTCGCCCGGGCCGACCGCCGCCGTCGCGCCCCTGCTGTTTGCCTGGGGCTGTGGGGCTGGCTTGTTGCTACTGCAGCTGGGTGACAACACGCCCGACCAACGACAACGCTGGGTGCACGCCGTGGCCGGTGCCTGGCTGGCGGCCGCTGGCCTGAGTGCGGTGATCGGCTTGCTGCAGTATTTTGGCGCCAGCGGCTGGCTGGGGGTGTGGGCCAACCACCCTGATGCGGGCCTGGCTTATGGCAACCTGCGCCAACGCAACCAGTTTGCCAGCCTGATCAACATTGGGCTGGTGGCCCTGCTGTGGTGGGTGATGCAAGCGCCCCCAGCCAGGCCCGGGCGGCAGGCGGGCCAGCTTGGCCTGGCACCGGCGCTGGCGCTGGCCGTGCTGCTGGGTGTTGGCAACGCCGCGTCCTCGTCGCGCACGGGTTTGTTGCAATTGCTCGTGGTGGTGGCCCTGGCCCTGGTCTGGCAGCGCCGCAGTTGGCGTCTGAGGGGTCTAACGCAGGCCGCATCGGCATGGCCGTGGGTGCTGCTGGCTACCGTGCTGAGCTACGCCGTGGCCAACTGGGCGCTGCCGTGGCTGGCCGGGCTGGACCCCTTGCACAGCGGCGCCTGGGCGCGCCTGCGCTCGGGCGACACCGTGTGCGCCAGCCGCCTCACCCTGTGGGGCAATGTGCTGCACCTGATCGCCCAAAAGCCCTGGCTGGGCTGGGGCTGGGGCGAGCTGGACTACGCGCACTTCATCACGCTCTACCCCGGGGCGCGCTTTTGCGACATTTTGGACAACGCCCACAACCTGCCCCTGCACCTGGCGGTGGAGTTGGGCCTGCCTCTGGCGCTGCTGCTGTGCGGCGGCGCGCTGTGGCTCATCTTGCGCGCCCGGCCCTGGCGCGAGATTGATGCCACCCGGCAGATGGCCTGGGCTGTTCTGGCGGTCATTGTGCTGCACAGCCTGCTGGAATACCCGCTCTGGTACGGCCCGTTTCAGATGGCCGCCGTCCTGTCTGTCTGGCTGCTGCTGCCCGCGCGCAGACGGGCGCAGCAAGCGCTGGCGCTTTACCTGCAAGCGGCTATGGCGGGCATGGTGATCACCTTTTGCGTGCTGGCCGGCTGGCAATACCATCTGGCCAGTCAGATTTATCTGCCCCTAGAACAACGCGCCCCAACCTACCGCACCAACACCCTGGAAAAGACCCGGCAGGTGCTGCTGTTTCAGGACCAGCTGCGCTTTGCCGAACTGACCCTGACCGAGCTGACCCCTGCCAACGCGGCACAAATGAACCGGCTGGCCAAGGAGATGCTGCATTTTTCGCCCGAGGCGCGTGTGGCGCAGGTCATCATCAACAGCGCCAGGCTGCTGGGCCGCGAGGCAGAGGCCGACTTTTACCTGGCACGTTTGCAGGCGGCTTTTCCGCAAGCCCATGCCGACTGACGCAGCACGCACGGATCTGCTCCCTGCAGATCCCATCCGGCCCGACTCGCTAACATTGCCGACTTATCAGAATCAACTAACAAGAGTGAAAAAATGCTGATCCGAATCATTTACCTGAGCACTGCGGTGGGTCCGCAAACCACCACCATGACCCATGCCATCCTCAAAAAGGCGCAAGCCTGGAACCAGGCTCACGGCATCACCGGCGTGCTGTGCCAGGGCCAGGGGGTGTTTTTGCAGGCGCTCGAAGGTGAGCGCAGCATGGTTACCCAACTGTATGCGCGCATCTATGCGGATCAGCGGCACACCAAAGTGGAGTTGCTCCACTGCGAAAGCATTGCCAAAAGACGCTATGAGAACTGGTCCATGGCGCACGTCAGCCTGTCTGACGTTGACCCGGCCACAAAAATCGAGTGGCCCGAATTCGACCCCTACTCCATCACCGGCTTGCAGGTGATGGCGCGCATCGATGACTTGCTGGCCAAGGGCAGTGTCATCCAGGGCCCGGGCGCCTGAACAAGCCCATGCCCGCACCACAGGCCCTTCACCGCGCGAATCTCACGGGCATTGTCTGGATGATTGCGGCCATGGCCGCGTTCGCGGTCGAAGATGCGTTCATCAAAGTCGCCACGCAACAGCTGCCAGTCGGGCAAGTGCTGCTGCTGTTTGGCGCCGGCGGGGCCCTGCTGTTTGCCGGCCTGACGCGGCGCAGTGGCTCCCGGCTGCTCATCGCGCAAGCGTTTTCCAGGGTGATGCTGGTCCGCGCGGTGTGCGAACTGGTCGGCCGATTGTTTTATGTGCTGGCCATCGCGCTCACGCCGCTGTCGTCCGCCACCGCCATCCTGCAGGCGACACCCATCATTGTGGTGCTGGGCGCGATGGCATTTTTTGGCGAAACCGTCGGCTGGCGGCGCTGGTGCGCCATCGTGGTCGGCCTGGTTGGGGTGGTGATCATCCTGCAGCCGGCAACCGACGATTTCTCGGCCGTGTCTCTGCTGGCCGTGGTCGCCACCCTGGGCTTTGCCGGGCGCGACCTGGCGAGCCGTGCGGCGCCTGCGGCACTGAGCACCTGGCATCTGGGCTTTTACGGATTTTTGACCGTCTTGGTCGCCGGCGTGCTGTTCTCGTGGTGGGACGGCAAGCCGTTTGTCTGGCCAACGACCGCGAACACCCTCGGCTTGGCGGCCGCAGTCGGGGCTGGCGTCTTTGCCTATTCCGCCTTGATGAAGGCGATGCGCAGTGGCGCCATCTCCACCGTGACGCCGTTTCGCTACACCCGGCTGCTGTTCGGCATCGGCCTGGGCGTGGTGATGTTTGGCGAGCGCCCTGACGGCCCCATGGTGCTCGGCTGCGCCGTGGTCATCGGATCGGGGCTGTTCATCTGGTGGCAAGGCAAACTGGCTGCCAAGCCAGTCTTGCATGCGCCGCTCGTCCAGGACCCCATGGGTTAAGACCACACAACAGGTCCACATAGATGTTTTGGTAATTAAGAAGTGATGAATCAGTAGTTCCAGTTTTGACTTGTGGCCCTCAGAATTCGTTTCGTTGCATTTTGGCAATGACTTTTGAGGACTCCACCATGACATCAGGAACTGCTTTTATTTCCCGCCGCACGCTCAACTTCGCGGCTGCCGCCCTGCTGGCGGGTGCCGCCTGGGGCGCCAGCGCCCAACAGGCCGTGACCCTGCTCAACGTGTCTTATGACCCGACGCGCGAGCTTTACACCGAGTTCAACGCCGCCTTCATCAAACACTGGAAGGCCAAGACCGGTCAGGACGTGACCATCAAGCAATCCCATGGCGGCTCGGGCAAACAGGCGCGCGCCGTGATCGACGGCCTGGAGGCCGATGTGGTCACGCTGGCGCTGGCGGGCGACGTGGACGCCATCCACAAAAACGGCGGCTGGATTCCGGCGGACTGGCAAAAGCGCCTGCCGCACAACGCATCGCCCTACACGTCCACCATCGTGCTGGTGGTGCGCCAGGGCAACCCCAAGGGCATCAAGGATTGGGATGACCTGGTGAAACCCGGCATCAGCGTCATCACGCCCAACCCCAAGACCTCGGGTGGCGCACGCTGGAACTACCTGGCGGCCTGGGAATTTGCCAAGCGCAAGCTCGGCACTGAGGCGCAAGCCAAGGTCTTTGTCGGCAAACTGTATGCCAACGTGCCGGTGCTTGACAGCGGTGCGCGCGGCTCGTCCATCACTTTTGCCCAGCGCGGCCAGGGCGATGTGTTCATCAGCTGGGAAAACGAAGCCCACCTGCTGGAAAAAGAGTTTGGCGGCAAGGTTGACATCATTTACCCGTCCCTGAGCATCCTGGCGGAGCCACCCGTGACCGTGGTCGACAAGAACGTCGACAAGAAAGGCACCCGCGCCGTGGCCACCGCCTACCTGGACTACCTGTATACCGATGCGGGCCAGGACATTGCCGGGAAAAACTTCTACCGTCCGGTTTCCGAAAAATTCCAGGCCAAGTACGTCAAGCAGTTACCCAAGCTCAAGCTGTTCACCATCGACGAAGCCTTTGGCGGCTGGGCCAAAGCGGCCAAGGACCATTTTGCCGATGGTGCTCACTTTGACCAGATTTACCTGAAAAAGTAAGCCACGGGT
This sequence comes from uncultured Rhodoferax sp., assembly GCA_964538895.1. Lineage (GTDB taxonomy): Bacteria > Pseudomonadota > Gammaproteobacteria > Burkholderiales > Burkholderiaceae_C > Rhodoferax. The sequence goes on along the minus strand of CAZIGL010000019.1, from coordinate 62,327 downwards.
GTCCACCATGAACTTCCAGCAACTCAAATCGATCCGTGAAACGGTGCGCTGCGGCTTCAACCTGACCGACGTGGCCACTGCGCTGCACACCTCGCAACCGGGTGTGAGGCGGCAAGGGCCGGTAAAACTCCAGCGGCGGATCAAAAATGCCGCGCACCACGCGCGAGCTGCCCATGGCAATGCCGACCCATTGCTGCATGCCGCCGAGAGTTCCCAGATGGCCGCAGGTTCACCACGTTGACCTCCTTGGGATCAACCTCTTCAAGCTTCAGACCAACCAGCAATTGGTAGTGCGCGGTCGAAACCAAGGGCGTGGCGTTCAGGCTGGCCGCAGCGAGCCAGCTAAAAAATGTGCGTTTGGTATCTGCGTCATTCACCCATGCAAAGACGATTACCTTGCTCTGGGCGTGGTATCGAAAAAAGAGCCGGTACTGTTGAAGAAATTTGGCGCGGAACCAATGGTTATGATCTTCACCGAGCGTATCTCCCTGCCGGTACTCGGCCCGCGCCGGATCTTGCGGGATCACGTCAAATGCCAGTGTCGATGGCGGCCAGCCGCTCAGGATGTGCTGCCATGTCACTTGCCAAAAAGTTCAGGAACTGGCTCATCACAGGGTCGTCAGCATGGGTCAGCGCAGCGCGCGTCAAGACGACATCGCCGTCCGGACGGATCGTGAAGCGGATTTTGTCGCGCTTGCCCAGCCGGAGTGCGCGGCGAACTGTTTCTGGGACCGTGGTTTGGTAACGTTCGGTCAGTGTGGACTCGGCCTCAAGAATGGCGGGCATGGTGCTTTCCTTTGCGCTGGATGATCAAATCAAATGGTTATGCAAGTGCATTGCCATGCCAATTGCTCACCGAGGCACATGAAAAGTAGTCTTCTCCTGCACCCGCACCAGGCTGTCTTCCGGCCCGAGCCGAGTGACCTCCAACTGGATCGGCAGGGTCTGGCCGGCCAGTGCTGCGGCGGCAGCAAACGGCAACTGCACCCCCAACGGAATCGTCTGCGCTTCAACCGGGCCCAGATCCAGTTCCAGCGGCTGGACCAACGCCAGCCCGGCCGGGCCCGACACGGTCACCCGATAACGCTGAATCTCCTCGGTGGCGTTCATGACGTGCAGGCGGTAGACGTTTTCCACCGCGCCGTCGTTGACCACCCGGGCCAGCACGCCGCGGTCGCGCGCTACATCAAAACGAAACGGGCTGCGCTGGCTGACGCTCGCGACAAATCCCAGCACCGCCGCCAGCAGCAAGGTGGCGTAAATCAGCACGCGCTTGCGCAATACCCGCTTCAGCAGGGTTGGCTTGTCCCAGCCATGGGTCAGGCCGTTTTGGGAGGAATAACGAATCAGCCCCTGAGGGTATTTCATCTGGTCCATGACCGAGTCGCAGACGTCAATACAAGCGGCGCAGCCGATGCAGTTGCTTTGCAGGCCGTCGCGGATGTCGATGCCGGTGGGGCAGACCTGCACACACAAGCTGCAGTCGATGCAGTCACCCAGACCCAGCGTCTTGGGATCGGCGCTGCGCCCGCGTGAGCCACGGGCCTCGCCCCGCGCGGCGTCATAACCGATCACCAGCGTGTCGCTGTCCATCATGGCGCCCTGGAAACGCGCATAGGGGCAGGCGTGTTTGCACAGTTGCTCGCGCAAATAGCCGGCGTTGACATAGGTGGCCAGGCCATAAAAGCCGATCCAGAAGCTCTCCCAGGGCCCCCAGCCCAGGGCCAGCGCCTCGGACCACAGGGTTTGAATCGGCGTGAAGTAGCCCACAAAGGTGAACCCGGTCCACACGCTGATCAGCAACCAGACGGCCTGTTTGCCGCCCTTGCGCGCCAGTTTTTCAGGCGTCCAACTGGCGGCGTCCAGGCGTTTGCGCGCATGGTGGCTGCCTTCCAGCCGACGCTCCACCCAGAGAAAAATTTCGGTGTACACCGTCTGCGGGCAGGCAAAGCCGCACCAGATGCGCCCGGCCACCGCCGTCACAAAAAACAGCAGCAAGGCGGCCAGCACCAGCAGCACCGCCAGGTAGATCAGGTCTTGCGGGTACAGGGCCAGGCCAAACAGAAAAAAGCGCTGTGAACCCAAATCAAACAGCACCGCCTGGCGCTCATTCCATGGCAACCACGGCAAGCCATAGAACACGCCTTGGGTGGCCCACACCAGCGCCCAGCGCCAGGCCGCGAACCATCCGGTCACGGCGCGGACGTAAATCTTGTTCCTGGACTCAATGAGCAGCAGGCTGCCAGCGGCAAACGTATCGGTGGCGGGCAGGATGGAAATGATTTTTTTTACCATGCCCAAGCATGTCGCAAATCCAACTGAAATGGTAGATTCAGTTATTCAGAAAAAAACCATCTCAGTTGCCATGAAACGTTATGAACGCTACGCCCAGGAAATTGCCAGCCTGATCCGGGCCCAGACCCTGCGCCCCGGCGACCGCCTGCCCTCGGTGCGCCAGGCTAGCGCCAGCCGCCAAATCAGTCCGTCAACCTTTTTTGCCGCCTACTACCTGCTGCAAGACCAGGGGCTTATCGTTGTCCGCGCGCGCTCTGGCTACTACGTCTTGCCGCAAGCCCAGCCCTTGCAGGCCGAGCCAGGCACGGCACTCCCCAGCACCCAATCCACCCCGGTCACGATCAGCGAGCTGGTGTTTGAGGTGCTGGAGTCGACCCGCCAGCTTGATGTGGTGCCGTTGGGTTCGGCCTTTCCCAGCCCGGCGCTGTTCCCGCTGGACAAACTGGCGCGCTGTCTGACCCCCGCCATGCGCAAACTGGCGCCCGCCCGCATGGTGGAAGACCTGACCCAAGGCAACGAGCGCCTGCGGCGCCAGATCAGCCTGCGTTATGCAGCCAACGGCACAGCCCTGGAGCCGGGCGAGGTGGTCATCACGCACGGCGCCATGGAAGCCCTGAACCTTTGTCTGCAGGCGGTGACCCAGCCCGGCGACGTGGTGGCGGTGGAGTCGCCCACCTTTTACTCGGCCTTGCAGGCACTGGAGCGACTCAAGCTGCGCGCCGTCGAGGTGGCCACCCACCCGCGTGACGGCGTCGATCTGGCCTCGCTGGCGGCCGTGCTACAGGCCCACCCGGTGAAAGCCTGCTGGTTCATGCCAAATTTCCAGAACCCGCTGGGCAGCCTGATGCCCGAGCCGCGCAAACAGGCCCTGGTGGCGCTGCTGGCCAGCCATCAGGTGCCGCTGATCGAAGACGATGTGTATGGCGAGCTGTACTTTGGCCTGAACCGTCCGCCGCCCGCCAAGACCTATGACCGGCAAGGACTGGTGATGCACTGCAGCTCGTTTTCCAAATCTCTGGCGCCGGGCTATCGGGTCGGCTGGGTTGCCGCGGGCCGCTTTGCCGTCCAAGTGCAGCGCCTGAAACTGATGACCACCCTGTCCACCGCGATTCCGTCGCAGCTGGCCATTTCAGACTACCTGCAAGGCGGTGGCTATGAGCGCCATTTGCGGCAACTGCGCCTGACGCTGGCGGCCCGGCAGGCGCTGGCCTTGCAGCTGATTGCCGACCACTTCCCGGCTGGCACTCGGGTCACCCGACCGCAAGGAGGTTATTTTTTGTGGCTGGAGCTTCCCGCTCAGGTTGACGCTTTGCAGCTTCTGCGGATGGCACTGGCCCAACGCATCAGCCTTGCACCGGGCCACCTGTTTTCCCCCGACCGCCGCTTCAGCCACTGCCTGCGGCTGAACTATGGTCACCCCGGTGATCAGCGCTTTGACGATGCCTTGAAAGCTGTCGGCCAGATCGCTTGTTCGCTCTAATGGCGCCAGGTGCAAGGCGGTGGCTATGAGCGCCATTTGCGGCAACTGCGCCTGACGCTGGCGGACTGCCGCGCTGCGCTCGCAGTGACGGACTTGGGGCGCAGGGACGGTTGTCCTGCGTCATTGCGAGCGTAGCGTGGCAATCTATTGGTTACGGTCTTGGGGTGTAAATCTTCATGCGTGAGTCTGAACCCAGCTTTTCAAAGCGTCATTGATTCGGGTCTGCCAGCCGCTACCGGATGCCTTGAATTTGTCCACCACGTCAGCGTCAAGGCGCAGGGTGATTTGCTTCTTGGTGCCACTGCCCAGCGGTCGACCAGGGCGGCGCATCATGCCAAGCTCAAGGGCGCTCGGCTCGTAGGTGTCGGGATCTTGGGCTATGCCGGCGGCAATAGCGGCATCTTCGGCTGGCGTTGGCAGCACCAGCACGCGGCCACTTCGGGTTTTAACTGTTTGCTTCATAACTATTGACCTCTCGGCTGTTGGCTTTTCTCGGACTGATGATGCGGCGCTCAGTCGGCGCACCAGCAGGACGGTCGACAAACACCATGAAATACAGGCGATCTCCTGCAATTGCATAACCAAGCTGGCGCAATTCGCCATAGTCGCGGCGCGTGTCGGGCTTGCATTCGAGCGTGTCCCACTCAAGCCCCTCGGCCAGCGCCAGCGACAAACCATGTTTTGACTGATTGGATAAATCCTTAGCAGGGTCAAAGCTAATTCTTGTCATGGATTATTGTAGTTACACTTATTAAAAATGCAAGTCACACGGTCACGAGGTGCGGCCCATTGGCGACACCCACCAGCCAGCAGCCTTGGGAGCAGTCGCAGGGACGGGGGCGGTCCACTTTGAATTCCGTTGGTTTAGACACGAGAAGCTACTTTGTGGAACCTGCTTTTGAAAAGCCACGCTCAAAGAATATCTATCCGTGATATGCCTTTGCATGAGTTCACACGAATCAAAAGCACCGGGGTTGGACTACCTGCTCGGCTTGGACGGCAACATCGAATTTCAAAACGATGATGGCTATTGGGTCAAGATGGATGTCTCACGTGTGGCAGTCACTCCTGAGCGACCACACGGCATCAAGTACAGCTTGACCTTGCATGCTGGCAAGAAGTACCCATACGATCACAAACACCGTCACATCACAGATGGCGGCGTGCTTTATGAATTCGATACGGCCTATCGGTTGGTCAGTGATTTTTATGCCGAGGTGGATCGCGTTTTGAAAGAGGTATCACGATGAACAAAGTATTGAAAGTGGGCATTGCAACAGTGCAAGAGCAACGGGCGCGGTCTCTGGCCATTGCCGCCGGAACGCGCACACGCGATGCTGACGAACCCAATGTGTGGTTCCCTTCCGTTACCGCAATGGCTCGGGTTTTATCTGACGAAAACCTGGCTTTGCTTAAAGTGGTGCGTGACCAACAGCCTGACTCGATGGACACCTTGGCCAAGGTGGTAGGCAAGCACGCGCCCAATGTGTCGCGTTCGTTGCACACCATGGCTGAGTTTGGGCTGGTTAAATTCATCAAGACCGGCCGTACCGTGATGCCGCAGGCTACGTTCGAGCATTTGTCAGTGCAGTTCTGCTGAAGACAGGTTGCGCTCGTTAAGGCTTTTACCGGGGTTTGAACTACGCCAATTTGCGCTTGATTTGTACGAGCTGCTCAGCGTGAGATGGTGGACTGCCGCGCTGCGCTCGCAGTGACGGGAGCGGTGGCCTGCAGTGACGAGCTCAAAACCCGCGGGTCACTTCTATCCATGCACGTGTCGAATTTGTGTTTTCCACCAACTCTGGCACGGCTCCAACTGGGGTTGCAAGGTGTAGCCTTGCATTCCACTGGTCCAGACCGCTCCAATTGATACCCACACCGATCCCGCTAATAATCGCATTGTTATTGCCAATTGGTGGCCAGGGTGTTTTATTAACTGTAATGTTAGCGACATCCATAAAACCAATGACTTTCCATTGCCCGTTTAAACCTGCTCCTAGATCATATTGATATTCTGCGGTAAACAAATAACCAGTGTCGCCTGATATGGCTCCTGTTTCATATGCTCTTACCGAATATGGTCCGCCCGCGGAGATCTTTTGGGAGGGGTCAAGGTTGGAGTCAGCCCATTGACCCGCAAATGTGAAATATAGCCCACTGAGTGCGCCAATTTTTTGTATGCGAGACAGGTTGACATTCAATTTCTTAAAAGCACCTTGTGTTCTTGTGCTAATTGCATCTTCGCCCATGGCTGCTTCATCATCAAAACCCAATTGCCCCATAGTCAGTGCGACAGAAAAATTGGTGGCACTTGGTGAAAATAAATCATCCCGCATGTCGCCATTCATGCTTAATGTCAAATTATTCAAGTGTCGTTCTGACTTAAATGTGGCGTTGGAATCACTCAGTTTCAAGTAATCATACTGAAGTTGTTCGTATAAATTTAAGTTCTGACTCCGAATCAGGGGTTGTTTCTGCCAAAGACTCGTCACCGTCGCGTTGCCATTGGCCATTAAAGATGTTACTGTGCCGCCCAAGGAATAATGCAATGAAGAGTAGGAACCTCCCAATCGGGTGCCAGTGCCAGTTAAGATGGTTTCATAAGCAATCCGACCGTAGTTCAGTGCCGAACCTGAACTGAGGCCGCTAAAACTCAACGTATCGCTTAACTTTAGATTCAACGGATCGATGATGCTAAGCGCTCCACCCAGACGTTCTCGTCCAGTAAAACTGTTGCCATAACCATCTAACGTCAAGCGTCCGAATATCATTGGGGCTTGTTGTGCGATCACCAACAGATCAGAGGTTCCTATTTCCTCGCCAGGTTTCAAGGTGGCATTTACACCAATACCGGCAACGTCTGCAAGCAACAATAAAGCGTGATCAAGTTCAGCTTGAGTCACGTCGTCCCCTGTCTTTAAAGGCGATAGTATCGATTCCAGCAAGGGGGCATTCACTCTGCTTCGATTGTCTAGGGTAATCTTGCCATAGCGTGCCTCGATAATCTGAACTACTAATATTCCTGATTGAATGGTTTGTGCCGGAATAATTGCTCTTGCCAAAGGATAGCCATGTTCGGCGTAATAATTCGTAATTCTAGAAATAAGTTCGTCTAATTCGGCAAGGGTATGGGTTTTGCCTTCTGCCTGTTTGACAAGAGCTTGCAAAATCTGAGTGCCAACTCTTTTATTGCCAATTATTTTTATGGTTTTAACAAAGAATTTTTCTACGGGGAAAACAGTAGGCTTGGGAAACTTTTCTATGAGTAGTCCGTTGGACTTAGGCGTAGTCAAGGATGGAAATTCGGATTGAACCTCGTTAAGTATCAAACCCGCGTTTGGAATAGTCGCCTCGGCTGCAATCACAAGCACTGGTGAAGCTGCAAGCAAAATCACGCAAAATTTGGAAGAGAACTTCTCCATTGATAACCGAAAATAGGTCATGATATTTATTTTTCCGAGCTTATAAAGGTCAGCGGTAATCTGATTCCGCCGTCTAGCACTCTAAATGCAAGATCGCCATTATTTGATACGCAATTATTGGATGAAATCCATTCCTTTGAATCAGGTGGCAAGTTATAACGATACATAGAAAAAATATCTTGCTGCTCACAAGAAAGATTGAGTTGATTCGCGAATGAGGCCGGAGAGGCTTCAGTTACCGTTAGCAGAGCCGGAGTGATATCGGCACTGAGCGCAGCCTGATTGATGCCGCTGTAGTTGGCCGCATCGGCTCCGGCCAGGGTGGCGCTCCAGGTCACGACCTTGTCGGTGCCGACGTCCTTGGTATCAAACGTGCCGACCGTGGAGATGACGGTGACCACGTCGGTGCCCAGCGCGGTCACAGTGGCGCTGCCGTCCAGGACGGCACTGGTGGTGGCGTCATAGACTTTATCGGCGGCGGTGATGCCGCTGGCTGTGATCGTCAAGGGGGTGACGACATCATTGGCGGTCGGTGTCGTGACCGCTGCATAGGTGTAGTTGCCCGTCGTGGATGCAGCCGCTGTTTGGTTATAGCTGCCGGCATTGACAAAACCGCCAGTCGAGTAAGTCGGATTCACCAGCGTCGCCGTGCCAACGGCAGAGCCACCAACAGGCGTGTTGTCGAAGCTTAATGTGCCCACCGTCGTTGGACTGCCATAGACCGAGGTCGCACTGGAGATGGTCCCGCCAGTCAAGGCCAGGGCTGTAGTGGTGACGTCCGTGGAGGCGACGCTGGTGCTGGCGAGGGCGTAGTTGTCCGCATCATCCCCGGCCAAGGTCATGCCGCTCACGGCCACGGTGTTGCTGCCCGCATTGGCGCTGAACAACTTGCCGATGCCAGTCGCCGTCACCAGGTCGTCGGTCAAAATGCCGTCCGGGGTGACGTTCACAGAAGCAAGCGTAGTGCCGTCATAGACCGAGGCGTTGGTGGTGGCGCTGGCTGTGATCGTCAAGGGGGTGACGACATCATTGGCGGTCGGTGTCGTGAC
>CAZIGL010000019.1:37297-53981 GCA_964538895.1 uncultured Rhodoferax sp. | reverse complement strand
CGCTGGCTGTGATCGTCAAGGGGGTGACGACATCATTGGCGGTCGGTGTCGTGACCGCTGCATAGGTGTAGTTGCCCGTCGTGGATGCAGCCGCTGTTTGGTTATAGCTGCCGGCATTGACAAAACCGCCAGTCGAGTAAGTCGGATTCACCAGCGTCGCCGTGCCAACGGCAGAGCCACCAACAGGCGTGTTGTCGAAGCTTAATGTGCCCACCGTCGTTGGACTGCCATAGACCGAGGTCGCACTGGAGATCGTGCCGCCGGTCAAGGCGAGTGGATTTATTATCAAATTCCCGTTTTCGAACGAGACTAGATACTGCTGTGTTGATATCAATCCTGCTGGAGTTACTGAATAACTACCAGCATTACTAGGATCCACATAAGTCGTCACGCCATTGTTTACGTAGCTGTAACTCAATGTGCCACCCAATGCTGGTGTTGGGGTTGTTGAATAGCTGACTGTACTGGCATTCGTCAAGCCATCATAAGTTTTGGTGTTGCTATTTGCAGTAACTACTACGGACTTCATGAACGTTCTTAAAAACGGCATGGTCTCAGGCAGGATAATCCAGATATCCGCAAAATCCCATTTGGGAGATGTATAGTTATTAACATCAGTCGTGGTGGTGAAATTCGCCTGCAACATCATGTTGGCTGTGCTCATGCCAGTAACCCCACCGGGAATACTTTGTGCGCCAACTCCAGCCATGCCCAGATTTGATTGATTATCAAAAAAGTTATTACTAGCCGCTACTGTGCTGGTGCCCAGCAATGCACCAGTTGTACCGGGTGCTGCGGGAACACTTACGACACCTGAAGAATAACTATTTTGAACAGATCCCGTCGTGTCGCCAATCAGGCCACCAGCATTACTATTAGCTGTTACTTCCCCTGTGGCATAGGTATTGAGCGTCTGACCAGTAGAGCTTCCGATTAAGCCACCAACCCCTGCTCCGCCAGATACCGTACCACTGGCATAACTCACACTTACTGAACCAGCAGTTGACCCAACAAGCCCGCCGACACCAGCAGCACCACCAGCATTAGGTACGCCAGCTACAGTTCCGGCCACTGCTCCAGTAGCATAACTTTTGATGATTGGTCCAGTTGTTATGGTTCCGACCAAACCACCTGTACCAGCACCGCCAAGCACGTCACCTGTTGCATAGCTGTTATCTACTGTTCCTGTTGTCATGGCACCAACGAGTCCACCTGTACTTGCCGCACCGTGGACACTACCAGTTGCATGACTGTTGATAATATTTACTGTGGTTCCCCCACCGAGCAATCCGCCGGTTTGGGCTGCGCCAACTATTATTCCAGTTGCATAACTATTAATAATAGTTCCTGAAATGTCTTGGCCGACAAGCCCACCAGTAAAAACAGCGCCTGTCACATTGCCAGTATTATAACTATTTCGTATTAGTCCAGAATCGTTGTAGCCAACCAAACCACCAGTTGCTGCACCGCCCTTCATACTGCCGCCAATCAACCCTACATTTTGTATGCGTGTTGGACCCAGGGTGTAACCAAAAAGACCAGCATTAGCTGTCGCACCCATATCTAAATTCAGGTCGGTAATCGTATGCCCCAAGCCATCAAAATAACCTAAAAATGGAAATGCTAAAGTGCCAACTGGAACAAAGCCTGCGTCCCCGTTATAAGTATTTAAGCTTGTATCTGAAGCATTAATATTATTACCCAGTACAAAATTTCCACCTAAGTTTGTGGCAGCAGCCATACCCTGTAAAGTTGTCAACACAGGCGGACTGGTCGTGTCACCAACAGCGCCAAGCGTCGTAATCACCGTATAAATTTTGGTAACGCCGTCCGAGCCCAGCTTGGTTGTAAAGTTCTGACCGGCTGGCAGATTGACCGGATGATCAAAACTGACGTTGTAATCACCGAGATTACCTGCCGCAACTGCACCTTGCCCGTATTCAAGTGCCAGCTTGGCTGTACCTGAGCCGTTAAGCGTTTCGTTGAAGTTGATGTTGTTGTGCGCAACGAGGCTCAGGGTGCCACTGCTCCAGTCAATGGTATGGCTGATATTCAGGTCATTCGCTGCGCTGCCGGTGCCGGTGATTGTGGTTGGGGCATAACTGATGTCATAGCCTTGCTGGACGCTGCTGACGTTGCTCAGCATGGTGGTCATTGTGCCTGGCGTCGTCGTGCTGCTTAATGTGAGTCCGGCCTGGCTGGTATTGATGTTGGCGCTGATCGGGTTGGCGATATTGGCCGTGTAGTCGCCGATAGTAATCGGGGAAGTCAAGGCCTTGGCGGTCCCACTGTAGGCTGAACTGAGCGTGATCGGTGTCAGGAAACTGCGCAGCAAGGGATTGGTTGCGCCTTCGTAAATGCGCCAGACGGCGCTGCTCCCGACGACATTCGCAATATCGAAGCCTGCGAAGCTCGACATCGTGTGCATCTGCGCCGTCGTCAGGGGAGTTCCAGTTCCGACTCCATTGTTCAATGTTTTATCGTAGTAGCTGTGAGTAACTTGGGCGGGCACCGAGGTGGTCCCAATTAACCCATTCGTGATTCCGCTGACGGATGAACCGGCCGCGTAGCTTGTTGCCACTGGTCCCGTTGTAATCCCCACCAAGCCACCACTGGAACCGGCTGAGCCAATCACGGTACCCGTTGCGTATGAATCGCTCACGCCGCCGGTGGTATTAGCCACCAAACCGCCAGTGTTTGTGGATCCGGTCACATTGCCTGTGGCGTAACTTTGAGTCACCAAGCCTGTCGTGAGTCCGACCAATCCGCCGGTTGAAGTCGTTCCGCTTACGTTGCCGGTCGAATAACTGGCACTTACCACCCCGGATGTGATAGACCCTACCAGTCCACCGGTGTTCGTTGTTCCAGTAACGGCACCTATGGCATGGCTATTTGTAACATTGCCTGAAGTGCCGCCACCTAAAAGCCCACCAACACCAGTTGCGCCCTTCACGATGCCAGTGGCGTAGCTATTTGAGATATGCCCTGTGGTGCTGTAGCCTACCAAGCCACCGACACCAGCGGCTGTGCTTGTTACCGCACCCGTTGCATAACTATTGGTAATTAAACCGGAGCCGTTTTCTCCAACTAGGCCACCTACGTTCACCGCCCCTTCCACTGAGCCTGTGGCATAACTATTGTCAATCGTGCCTGCGGCATTGCTACCTACTAAACCACCTTGGCCGCCACCGATTGAAAATACATTTCCCGTGTTGTAGCTATTTGAAATATTTCCGTAGTTCCATCCAACTAAGCCACCACTATTGACGGCTCCAGCCACCCTGCCACCAATAAGACCTACGTTTTGTATGTATGACCCCAAACCAACCGTACCAAATAAACCAGCAGCAGCGGCAGAGGTGATATTTACCCCAGTAATGGTATGACCTAGACCATCAAAGTTTCCTGTGAAAGTGGCAATACCGTTTGTGGCAATCCCAGTTGCAATAAGGCTTGTTCCAAGCGCGTAATTGCCTGTTGTGCCCATCGCCTGGAAGTCGCCAACAGTGGTACTGCCAATGATTCCAAAATTATTAATGACGGTGTAGGGAAGGTTATTAATTTTTAATAATTCTGTACCCGAGCGAGTGCCAAATTCAATAGAACCAGCAAATGAACCATCAGGTTTGAAGCCCATATTGACAGTGCCGCCAGCAACCGCTGTATCCCCACCATTGGTGGTCGAGGTATTGAGGTCCAAAGTTGAAGTGCCAGACGCTGTCATCACCGCATTGACATTGATGCTGTGCGCGGCGGTCAGCGTGAGCGTATGGGCGCTCCAGGCCACATCGGCGTTGACATTGATGTCGCCCGATCCTGCAGCAGTAGAACCTTGAGAGGAAAGAATGGTGACATTGCCGGCACCCAAGGCGGTTTGCAGCGTCGTGTTGGAGATATCGCCCGACGGCGTGTCGCCGGTGACCGTGCCGGTGCCGACGGCTGAAATGGTGAAGTCGGCAGGATCGATCAACCAAGTGCCGCTTTTGCCGTTGGCAGCAGACGTTGTGATGGCGATCCCATCAGCAATCTTTACATGCGCAGCACTTGTCTCGATGAAGCCACCATCACCGCCGTTAGGCGCAGAGGCATCCAGCGTGCCAGCGACCGTGGTCGTGCCCGCCACCATGCCGCCGAGCAGCGTGATGACGCCGTTGCGGTTCTCAACCGTTTGGGCTTGAACGACGCCGGTGTTGTTGACCACGCTGGCCAGCAGCGATTCCTTGGCGCCAGCATTCAGAACCACCATGCCGCCGTCAGCCTTGATCAAACCACCGTTTTCCACCAGCGTATTCAAAGTGCTTTGGTCAATTTGCATGCTGACCAAGCTGTTTTCGGCAAAGGTCAGGGTTATGTTGCTGCCAGCACCCATGGCAACCCCGCCTTTCAGGGCATCAAGAATGCCTGAATTGCTGACCGTGGTCCCCAAAAGTGCAATGTAGCCGCCTTCAGCGGCGTTAATCACACCCAGATTCACGACGCTTCCAGGTCCAGAGCCGCTAAAGCTTTTGACATTGGAAAACGCGGCTGTGTCGGAAACTCCCAAAGTAGAAGCAACCAGCCCGCCCACATTGACCTGCGCGCCCTGCCCAAACAAAATGCCATTGGGATTGATGAGGTAAACCTGACCATTGGCGTTGATGCGTCCCAGTATCTGGCTGCCATTGGTATCGAGAATTCGGTTTACTGCGATTGCGCTGGCAGAGGGCTGCAGGAAATTTACTGTTTCCTGGCTTGCTACGTTGAAACTCTGCCAGTTGATGGCCAGGTTTTGACTTGTCTGGGTGATCGTTGTCGTCGTATTGTCTTGGGCGATATGTCCTGCGCCAGAGCTCACAACACCCCCAGCAGGCCCGGCGTGGGCTACTACCCCTGCGCTAAGGGCCAAGACAACAGAAGCCACTAGCTTGCGGCTGGCCCCTTTGCCTCGCGCACGAAAGTTCTCAGCAATAGCGACCCAGGTGTTAGTGGTGTGGTTCCAAACAAGGCGGTAAATGTGGTTCACTGTACGACTTCTTAATGTTGCTGCTTAAACAGTCAACTGAACCGGACCGCCCTCCAATGTTTTTGCCAAAAAATTTCGGCAAAAACATTACAGTCAGACTTTATTTTCCGGTCATTTGCGAAATCGAAATCGATTCGTAACTGCACTCACGCAGCACTGAGCAAACCATTGCGGTTTTGCGTTTGTGGGATGGAGTTAAAGCTTCTATGAGCTCACTCTTCCACGGGGACTTGAAAGTGAATGATACGTTAAAATCGCCGCAATCACAGCAAAATTCCACAAAACGACAAATTTAATTATTATTTGCCAAAAACGATAGAAAAATCAACGATTTTTAAGTAGATTGAGACGCACTCAAGTGCGCCGGTGTTGGAACTGACGTCAGCAAACCTTTACAACGGCCAATGAACAGTTCGCTCGCTTTGTCTGTCACACAACTTTTCAGGGGGAAAAAATGATTTATGGAAAAAGTCTTTTGACTTTGAGTGTTGCTGCTTTGCTTACAGCCTGCGGCAGGGGTTTGCCCTTGACCGTGTGATTGCGGCTGACACCAAGAAACAAAAAAGTAGCTTGCTTATGCGCAAAATATCCCGCCACGAGACTCACTCGGGGGGCGTTGCACCATTACGGGATGAACGTCATCTTCGCAGGGACGCCATGTAAACCTAGCTGGACGCAGCCGCTACATTGCCCCGTGCTGTGTGCAATTTGCTGTAGCTGTCGATCAGGCGCTGGTGCCGGTCGAGCGTCTCCAGTTTCATGCTCGTTGGCGTCAAGCCAAAAAAGCGCACGCTGCCGTCCACTGAGCCCAACACCGCGTCCATCCGAAGCTCGCCAAACATCCGGCGGAAATTGACGAGGTAATCCGCCAGTTCCAGCTCGTCATCGAGTCGCACCTCCAGCACCACATTCAAGGCCTGATAAAACAACTTGCGCTCGACCGTGTTGTCGTTGTACTGCAAGAAGGCGCCCACCAGTTCTTGCGTCGCCTCGAATTGCTGCAAGGCGAGCTGAATCAGCAGCTTCAACTCCAGCACGGTTAGCTGGCCCCAGACCGTGTTCTCGTCAAATTCGATGCCGATCAAGGTGGCGATGTCCGAGTAGTCGTCGAGCTCGTTGTTATCCAGACGCTCAAGCAGGGCTTCCAGGCTGGCATCGTCCAGGCGATGCAGGTTCAAAATATCGGCACGGAACAACAGGGCTTTGTTGGTGTTGTCCCAGATCAGATCATCGACCGGATACACCTCCGAATAACCCGGCACCAGGATGCGGCAGGCCGTGGCGCCCAACTGGTCATACACCGCCATGTAGGCTTCTTTGCCCAGGCCTTCGAGAATGCCGAACAAGGTCGCGGCTTCTTCGGCGTTGGCGTTGTCGCCCTGGCCGGAAAAATCCCACTCCACAAAATCGTGATCGGCTTTGGCGCTGAAAAAGCGCCACGACACCACGCCGCTGGAATCAATGAAGTGTTCAACAAAGTTGTTGGGCTCGGTCACAGCCTCGCTGGTAAACGTGGGCGCAGGCAAATCGTTGAGGCCTTCAAAACTGCGCCCCTGCAGCAATTCCGTCAGGCTGCGCTCCAGCGCCACTTCCAGGCTCGGGTGCGCGCCAAACGAGGCAAACACACCGCCGGTGCGCGGGTTCATCAAGGTGACACACATCACCGGGTAGACACCGCCCAGCGACGCGTCCTTGACCAACACCGGGAATCCCTGCTCTTCCAAGCCTTGAATGCCGGCCAGAATGCCGGGGTATTTCGCCAGCACATCGTGCGGCACATCCGGCAGAGCGACTTCGCCCTCCAGAATTTCACGTTTGACGGCGCGCTCAAAAATTTCGGACAGGCATTGCACCTGCGCCTCCCTCAGCGTATTGCCGGCGCTCATGCCATTGCTTACAAACAGGTTTTCGATCAGGTTGGACGGAAAATACACCACCGCGCCGTCAGATTGGCGCACATAGGGCAGGCAACAGATACCGCGCTTCACGTTGCCGGAGTTGGTGTCAATCAGATGTGAGCCACGTAGCTCACCATCGGGGTTGTAAATTTGCAGGCAATTCGCATCCAGAATTCCGGCTGGCAACGCATCTTTACGACCCGGCTTGAACCAGCGCTCATTCGGATAATGAACAAAGGCCGCGTTGGCGATGTCTTCGCCCCAGAACGACCCGGCGTAAAAATGGTTGTTGTTGAGGCGCTCGATATATTCGCCCAGCGCCGACGCCAACGCGCTTTCCTTGCTAGATCCCTTGCCATTGGTAAAACACATCGGCGAGTGCGCGTCGCGGATATGCAGCGACCACACGTTGGGCACCAAATTACGCCACGAGGCGATTTCAATCTTGATGCCCAAGCCCGCCAACACCCCCGACATATTGGCAATGGTTTGCTCCAAGGGCAGATCCTTGCCTGCGATATAGGTGCTCGCCTCCGAAGCCGGCGCCAGGGTCAGCAAGGCCTGGGCGTCGGCGTCCAGATTCTCCACCTCTTCAATCACAAACTCGGGCCCGGCTTGCACCACTTTTTTGACGGTACAACGCTCGATGGAGCGCAAAATGCCCTGGCGGTCTGTGGCAGAGATATCCGCCGGCAACTCGACCTGGATCTTGAAAATTTGCTGATAACGGTTTTCCGGATCGACGATATTGTTCTGCGACAGCCGGATGTTCTCGGTAGGAATATTGCGCGTGTCGCAGTACAACTTCACGAAGTAGGCCGCGCACAAGGCCGATGAGGCCAGAAAGTAGTCGAACGGGCCCGGCGCCGAACCATCGCCCTTGTAGCGGATCGGCTGGTCGGCCACCACCGTGAAATCATCGAACTTGGCTTCCAGGCGAAGTTTGTCGAGAAAGTTAACTTTTATTTCCATGTGGGAATTCCAAAATAGTGCTGAAGATGATTGGCCTTGCGTTTGGGTGCCGTCGTCTTTGTCATGACACCTGACGCTGCATCAGAGTCCCGAAGTGCGAACCATTGACTCCCATTCTCGTTCCACAATTGGCGTTCAGATACCAGTCAATGGCCGACGACCGTAGATGAACACCCTCGTGAACGCATTGTGATTACTTGCTTGCTGCAGCAAAAGCGGTGGCCGCACAACGCATCGCCCTACACGTCCACCATCGTGCTGGTGGTGCGCCAGGGCAACCCCAAGGGCATCAAGGATTGGGATGACCTGGTGAAACCCGGCATCAGCGTCATCACGCCCAACCCCAAGACCTCGGGTGGCGCACGCTGGAACTACCTGGCGGCCTGGGAATTTGCCAAGCGCAAGCTCGGCACTGAGGCGCAAGCCAAGGTCTTTGTCGGCAAACTGTATGCCAACGTGCCGGTGCTTGACAGCGGTGCGCGCGGCTCGTCCATCACTTTTGCCCAGCGCGGCCAGGGCGATGTGTTCATCAGCTGGGAAAACGAAGCCCACCTGCTGGAAAAAGAGTTTGGCGGCAAGGTTGACATCATTTACCCGTCCCTGAGCATCCTGGCGGAGCCACCCGTGACCGTGGTCGACAAGAACGTCGACAAGAAAGGCACCCGCGCCGTGGCCACCGCCTACCTGGACTACCTGTATACCGATGCGGGCCAGGACATTGCCGGGAAAAACTTCTACCGTCCGGTTTCCGAAAAATTCCAGGCCAAGTACGTCAAGCAGTTACCCAAGCTCAAGCTGTTCACCATCGACGAAGCCTTTGGCGGCTGGGCCAAAGCGGCCAAGGACCATTTTGCCGATGGTGCTCACTTTGACCAGATTTACCTGAAAAAGTAAGTCAAGGCTGTCATCCGGATGCCCAGTTCAACTCCAGGCAGAAGCCGTTGAAGGCGGGATTGGCAAAGTGCAGCACGGTTTCATACTGAATCGATGCTCATCGTCTACACATTGCTAACCGGGCAGGAAAGCAGCCGACAGTTAGATGACTGTAGGCCTTTCTCTTGACTTTTTCCAAACTTGTCATAACATACAAACATTAGCCAATCAGGAGAGTTAAGATGAGCGTGCACACCTGTTCAAGTCGTGAGTTCACCCGAGATGTTGGCGCCGCCAAACGGGCAGCAGCGCAAGGTCCTGTTTTCATCACCGACAGGGGGCGACCGGCGTTTGCCTTGCTCAAAATTCAGGACTATTACGAGCTCACAGGAAAGCAGGAAGTATCACTTTTGGACTTAATGGACTCAATTCCGGGTGGCGAAGGCATAGAGTTCGAACCAAAGAAGGTGCGGGTAGAAATAAGTGTCGCTGATCTACTTTGAGGCCGGCAACCATGTATGTTTTAGATACGAACGTCATTTCGGAGTTGCGTCACGGAAAACCGAATCAGTCCCTGAAAGTGCGTGCATGGGCTGCGGACAAACCGGTCAGCCATTTGTTTATTTCCGCCATCAGCATCCTGGAACTGGAAAAGGGGGTTTTGGCGCTGGAGCGCCGCACACCGCCACAAGGTAGTGCATTGCGCATCTGGCTAAATGGGGTGAAGGCAAACTTTGCAGATCGTATATTGCCGTTCTCAGGAACCACAGCCACTTTATGCGCGGCTATGCATGTGCCAGACCCGAAGTCTGAACGTGATGCCATGATTGCTGCCACGGCTTTGGAGCATGGAATGACAGTGGTCACACGCAACGTTGCGGACTTTGCAGGAACGGGCACAAAGCTGATCGATCCGTTCTTGGCTTAGTCAATTTGACACAACAGCGATTCACTGCGGATGGTCGATGGCGGGTCCAGCGACACTCCGAATCCATACCAGATTGAGTAAGGTCGGACCACCGGGTGAATGTCGGGTCTGGCGCAAGCATTTCGGGCAGACCTATGTCAGGAACGCTGCAGAACCGTCAAAAAAGCTGGCACGGATCTCCGCAATTCTTGTCTTCTTGCTTAACCACCAACCACGCTCACTGCGTGATCAAGTCAATGGCGTGGCTCTGCCAAGAATTTTCATATTGATATATCGATTTATGAATAAACAAATGAAAAATCAGTTGTTTGCGTTTTAAGTATTGGGACCCACAATCCGATTTCTTTCAACTTCGGCGCCTCTCCGCAACACCACACCATGGTCCCGATCATCATCATTCCCGGCTGGCGCGACTCGCCGCCTGGCCACTGGCAAAGCCTGTGGGCCGATGAGTTGCCGGGTGCGGTGCGGATCAAGCAGGATGACTGGTTCAGCCCGTCGCGCAAAGCCTGGGTGGCCTCCATCACACAAACCATCCTGGCGCAAGCACAACCGGTGGTGATTGCAGCGCATAGCCTGGGTTGCATTGCCACCGCCCATTTGCCACCCGAGGCGATGGCGCGCATTGCCGCAGCTTTGCTGGTGGCGCCGGCGGACCCGGAGCGTCGCAGCGTATTGAACGACTTTGCGCCGGTGCCTTTCCAGCCCCTGCCGTTCAAAAGCATCATCGTGGCCAGCAACACCGACCCCTGCTGCCCGGTGCGCACCGCCGGCGCCTATGCGCGGGCCTGGGGCAGCGAATTTGTGCGCCTGCAAAACGCCGGCCACATCAACCTGGAATCAGGTTTTGGCCCCTGGCCGCTGGGGCTGGCACTGCTGCAAACCCTGACCCAAGAAGCGCGCTGTCAACACCAGCCGGAACTGGCCGCCGCCTGACACCCCTTTTAACCACTTTTCAAACTTCAACCCCTTCAAGGACTTTTGATGAAATTCAAACCAACAATCCGCCTCGCCATCGCCGGCATCGCCCTGTCAGCGTCCCAGCTGGTCGCTGCGCAAACCCTGCTCAACGCGTCTTATGACGTGTCGCGCGAGTTCTACAAAGACTTCAACGCGGCGTTTGTCGCCAACTACAAAAAAACCGCCGGCAAGGACGTCAAGATCGACCAGTCGCACGGCGGCTCCAGCGCCCAGGCACGCGCCGTCAACGACGGTCTGGATGCTGACGTGGTCACCATGAACACCACCACCGACGTCGAGTTTCTGGCGTCAAGTGGCATCGTCGCCAAAGACTGGACCAAGCGTTTTGCCAACAACGCCGCGCCCACCAGCTCGACCATGCTGTTCCTGGTGCGCAACGGCAACCCCAAGGGCATCAAGGACTGGAACGACCTGATCAAGCCCGATGTCAAGGTGATTGTGGTCAACCCCAAAACCGGTGGCAACGGCCGCATGGCCTACCTGGCCGCCTGGGGTTATGTACGCAAGACCGGCGGCACCGACGCGCAGGCGTTTGACTTTGTCAGCAAGCTGTTCAAGAACGTGCCGGTGCTGGCCAAGGGCGGGCGCGACGCGACCACCATCTTTTTGCAGCGCAACATTGGCGACGTGCTGATCACCTTTGAGTCGGAGGTGGTGTCGGTGGACCGCGAATTTGGCGCCGGCAAGGTCGACGCCATTCACCCGTCCATCAGCATCATTGCCGAAAACCCGGTCGCCGTGGTGGAGCGCACCGTGGCCAAAAAAGGCACGGGCGAACTGGCCAAGGCCTACCTGAATTACCTGTACTCGGACGAGGCGCAGGAGATTGCCGCCAAACACGGCATTCGCCCCACCAACGCCAAGATTTTGGCCAAGTACAGCAACACCTTCAAGCCGCTGCAACTGTTTGCGGTGAGCGACTACTTTGGCACGCTGACGGAAGCGCAAAAAGTGCACTTCAACGACGGTGGCCAGTTTGACAAGATTTACACCTTGAAGTAGGGCCGTCATTGCGAGCGTAGCGCGGCAATCTATGACTCCTGACTGCATGGATTGCCGCGTCGCGATGCTCCTCGCAATGACAACTTCCGGGCAAACCACCTCTTCCACATGATCACCGCAACGCTTCCCTTGTCACCGCAGCCGCATGCGTCGCCAGCCAAACGCGCGCCCAGACGCGTCTTGCCCGGCTTCCATCTGACGCTGGGCTACACGCTGTTTTACCTCAGCCTCATCGTGCTGATCCCGCTGACAGCCCTGCTGTTCAAGACTTTCACCCTGACCTGGGTCGAGTTCTGGGCGGCGGTGGCCAGCCCGCGCGTGCTGGCTTCCTACCGGCTGACCTTTGGCGCCTCGTTTCTGGCGGCCCTGTTCAACGTGTTTTTTGGCCTGCTGCTGGCCTGGGTGCTGGTGCGCTATGAGTTTCCCGGCAAGAAGATCATCGACGCGCTGGTGGATTTGCCTTTTGCGCTGCCGACCGCCGTGGCCGGTATCTCGCTCACCGCCTTGCTGGCCGGCAATGGCTGGCTGGGTCAGTACCTGGAGCCCATGGGCATTCAGCTGGCGTTCAACCGCAACGGCATCGTGATTGCGTTGATCTTCATCAGCCTGCCGTTTGTGGTGCGCACGGTGCAACCGGTGCTGGAAGATGCCGAGAAAGAACTCGAAGAAGCCGCCACCTGCCTGGGCGCCTCGCGCTTACAGACCTTTTGGTATGTGATTCTTCCGATGATTGCGCCCGCCTTACTGACCGGCTTTGCCATGGCCTTTGCCCGCGCCGTGGGTGAATACGGTTCGGTTATTTTTATTGCAGGCAACATGCCCATGATTTCTGAAATTACCCCGCTCATCATCATCGGCAAGCTGGAGCAGTACGACTACGCCGGTGCCACCGCCGTGGCCACCGTCATGCTGGTCATCTCGTTTGCGCTGCTGCTGGTCATCAATGGATTGCAAAGCTGGCAGCGCCGCCGCGCCGGGGGCAAGTCATGAGCGCGCTCAATCGCAGCCAAGCCAGGGCCGGCACCACCGAGCCCGCCTGGGTGCGCTGGTCGCTGCTGACGCTGGCGCTCGGTCTGGTCTTTTTGTTTCTGCTGCTGCCGCTGGCCGCGGTGTTTACCGAAGCCCTGCGCAAGGGCCTGCCCGCCGCGCTGGAAGCATTAAAAGAACCCGATGCCTGGAGCGCCATTCGGCTGACACTGATCACCGCCGCCGTGGCGGTGCCGCTGAACCTGGTGTTTGGCGTGGCGGCGGCGTGGTGCGTGGCCAAGTACGAGTTCAAGGGCAAGGCCTTCCTGACCACGCTGATCGACCTGCCGTTCTCGGTGTCGCCGGTGGTGGCGGGTTTGATTTATGTGCTGATGTTTGGCGCGCAGGGCTGGTTCGGCCCGTGGCTGGCCGAGCACGACATCAAGATCATCTTCGCCGTGCCCGGCATCATTCTGGCCACGGTGTTCGTCACCTTTCCGTTCATCGCCCGCGAGCTGATTCCGTTGATGCAGGCACAAGGCACCGACGAAGAACAGGCGGCCATTGTGCTGGGCGCCACCGGCTGGCAAACCTTCTGGCATGTGACGCTGCCCAACATCAAGTGGGGCCTGGTGTATGGCGTGATCTTGTGCAACGCGCGCGCCATGGGCGAATTCGGCGCGGTGTCGGTGGTGTCGGGCCATATTCGCGGCCAGACCAACACGCTGCCGCTGCACGTGGAGATTTTGTACAACGAATACCAATCGGTGGCCGCCTTTGCCGTGGCCTCGCTGCTGGCCTTGCTGGCGCTGTTGACGCTGCTGGTCAAGTCGGTGGTGGAGTGGCGGTTCGAGCGCGACCAGAAGGCTGCGGCCGTACTGCCGCCAGAGCGGCCAACGGCCTGACATGGAAAGCACCCTGTTAAACCTGTCATCGCGAGGCCGCAGGCCGTGGCGATCCATGAACCCCTGGATTGCCGCGCTTCGCTCGCAATGACGAAACTTGATTGAACAAAAAAATGAGCATAGAAATCCGTAACGTCAGCAAAGACTTTGGCAACTTCCACGCCTTGCGTGATGTGAGCCTGAACATCGAGTCCGGCGAACTCGTCGCCCTGCTGGGACCGTCCGGTTGCGGCAAGACCACGCTGCTGCGCATCATTGCCGGGCTGGAGACCGCCGACCAGGGCCACATCCTGTTCAACGGCACAGACACCACCGACACCCATGTGCGCGAGCGCAATGTCGGCTTTGTGTTTCAGCATTACGCGCTGTTTCGCCACATGAGTGTGTTTGACAACGTGGCCTTTGGCCTGCGCATGAAACCCCGGGCCACGCGCCCGAGTGAGGCCGTGATCAAACAAAAAGTGCACGACCTGCTGGGCCTGGTGCAGCTCGACTGGCTGGCCGACCGCTACCCGTCGCAGCTGTCGGGCGGCCAGCGCCAGCGCATCGCCCTGGCGCGCGCGCTGGCGGTGGAGCCACAGGTGCTGCTGCTCGATGAGCCGTTTGGCGCGCTGGACGCCAAGGTGCGCAAGGAGCTGCGCCGCTGGCTGCGCCGCCTGCACGACGACCTGCATGTGACCAGCATTTTTGTCACCCACGACCAGGAAGAGGCACTTGAAGTGTCTGACCGCGTGGTGCTGATGAACACCGGCAAGGTCGAGCAGATCGGCACCCCGCAAGAGGTCTGGGACCACCCGGCGAGCCCGTTTGTGTATGGTTTTCTGGGCGACGTGAACCTGTTCCATGGCCGCGCCCATGAAGGTGAAATGCTGATCGGCGGGGACCACCACGGCCTGCGCCTGGCCACGCCAGAGCACAGCGCGGTGCAGGACAGCCAGGCCTTTGCCTATGTGCGCCCGCACGACCTTGATGTGCAGCGCTATGTGGTGGGCGCCAGCGCCGCGGAGCAAGCACGCGGCATTGTCGCCAAACTGACCCGCGCCATGGTGATCGGGCCGATTGCCCGGCTCGAACTGCTGCCTTTGGACAGTTCGGCCAGCGGCAGCGGCGACATCATCGAAGCCCAAATCCCGGCCCAGCATTACCGCGAACTCGACTTCAAGGAGGGCGACACGCTGGTACTCACGCCGCGCCGGGCCCGGGTGTTTGTCGCGCCCTGACAGGCGCTACCATCCAGCCTGCTTTCGCGTTTCACACACTTATTTCAACACCACAAGGAGCTAGCTCATGTCCCAGTCCTGGAAATTCGAAACCAAGTCCGTCCACTCGGGTTACAGCCCGGACCCCACCACCAAAGCGGTCGCGGTTCCGATCTACCAAACGGCCGCCTATGCCTTTGACAGCGCCCAGCATGGCGCCGACCTGTTCGACCTGAAGGTGCCGGGCAACATCTACACCCGCATCATGAACCCGACCAATGACGTGCTGGAGCAGCGCGTGGCCGCGCTCGAAGGCGGCATTGCGGCGCTGGCGCTGGCTTCGGGCCAGGCCGCCGTGACCTACGCGATCCAGACCATTGCCGAGGCTGGCGACAACATCATTGCCAGCACCGCGCTCTATGGCGGCACCTACAACCTGCTGGCACACACACTGCCGCTGTCGGGCATCACCACCCGCTTTGCCGACCCGCGCGACCCGGCCAGCTTCGAGCCGCTGTTTGACGACAAGACCAAGGCGGTGTTCATCGAGTCCATCAGCAACCCGCAGGGCACCGTGACCGACATCGCGGCCATTGCAGCCATCGCCCACCGCCATGGTGTGCCGCTGATTGTGGACAACACGGTGGCCACGCCCTACCTGCTGCGCCCGTTTGAGCACGGTGCCGACATCGTGGTGCATTCGCTCACCAAGTACATGGGCGGCCACGGCACCAGCATTGCCGGCGCCATTGTGGATTCGGGCAAGTTCCCCTGGGCAGAGCACAAGGCGCGCTTCAAACGCCTCAACGAGCCCGACCAGAGCTACCACGGCGTGGTCTATACCGAAGCCCTCGGTGCTGCCGCCTACATTGGCCGCGCCCGCGTGGTGCCGCTGCGCAACACCGGCGCGGCGCTGTCGCCGTTCAACGCGTTTTTGATTTTGCAGGGCATCGAGACCCTGAGCCTGCGCATGGACCGCATCAACGACAACACGATCAAGGTGGCGCAATTCCTGCAAGCGCACCCGAAAGCCGCGTGGGTCAATTACGCCGGTTTGCCGAGCCACCCCGACCATGCGCTGGCGCAAAAATACCTGGGCGGCAAGGCCAGTGGCCTGCTCACCTTTGGCGTCAAGTCCGCGCCTGGCGACGGCCGCAAGGCCGGTGCTGCGTTCCTCGATGCGCTGCAACTGTTCACGCGCCTGGTCAACATTGGCGACGCCAAGTCGCTGGCCACGCACCCGGCCTCCACCACACACCGCCAGCTGTCACCGGCCGAGTTGGTCAAGGCCGGCGTGCCCGAGGACGCGGTGCGCCTGTCGATTGGCATCGAGCACATCGACGACCTGCTGGCCGACCTGACGCAAGCCCTGGCGGCGGTTTAAACCGACACGCCCAGGAAAGTCGCATGAACGATCGCATCAACGAGTTGCTGGCGCAGATGGCTGCGCTGGAGGCCGACCTGAAAGAGGCCGTTCATGCGCAGGAAAGCCGCATGTTTTTCGAGATCAAGGGAAAACGGGTCGAGTTCGAGGACTCGATCAAGGCGGCGCACCGCAAATTAAAGAAGAACTTCTTCCGCTGGCTGGTGACCAATCGGCCGCAAAACCTGATCACCGGCCCCATCATCTACGGCATGATTTTTCCGCTGATGTTGCTGGACCTGTGCGTGAGTTTTTACCAGTGGAGCTGCTTTCCGATTTACGGCATCACCAAGGTGCGCCGCGGCGACTACCTGGTGTATGACCGGGCCCAGCTGCAGTACCTCAATTTCATCGAGAAATTCCACTGCTTCTACTGTGAATACGGCAACGGGCTGATGGGCTACATGCGCGAAATTCTGGCGCGCACCGAAGCCTATTTCTGTCCGATCAAGCATGCCCACAAGATTCTGGGCACCCATGGCCACTACAACCGGTTTCTGGACTACGGCGACGCCGCCGACTACGAGGCCCGGCT
>CAZIGL010000019.1:0-37197 GCA_964538895.1 uncultured Rhodoferax sp. | reverse complement strand
CGCATCTCGAAGGCTTCCTGGTGAAAACGGGGCCGCCAGCCCAGCGCCGCCAGACCCTGGCGCAGGGCATGGGCCAGCCCGGCGGGGCCACAAAACCAGATTTCCGTCTTGCCTGACACACTCAGTGCCGCAGCCGTCAATTTGGCACCCTGACGCGCGTCATGGATGTGCAGTTGCACCGAGGGCAAGGTGGCACACAAAGCCAGCAGGCGCGCCGCAAAGGCATCGGTGGCTTGGTCGCGGGTGCAGTAATGCAGCTCGGCCGCCGGCGCTTTGTCGGGCGCGGCCTGCAGGGATTCCAGCCAGGCCAGAAAAGGTGTCACGCCAATGCCGCCGGCAATCCATATCTGCCGCGCCCGCCGCTGGCGCCGCCCCATGTCAAAGCGGCCATAAGGCCCTTCCACACGCACGCTTTGACCCGGCTTCAGGCGCTGCGGCAAGCTGCGGGTGTAGTCGCCCAGCGCCTTGATCTGGAAGCTGACCGTCTGGTCGCCCTGGTCGGCGCTGGCAATGGTGAACGGATGCGCGCCCTCGTGGTCATCAAAGCTGACAAAGGCAAACTGGCCCGGGCGGTGGCCTCGCCACATGGGGCCCAGGCGACACACCACCGTGGTGACATCGGGTGCCAGCGGCTCGACCGCGATGATCTCGCCCAAGGTTTCGCGGGCCTTGCCGATGCGACCCAACAGAGTGTGTACCGCACCGTAGACGCCTGAGGCCAGCAGCATGGCCAGCAGCGCACCCACCGGCTGGGCCCAATAGCCCGTGGGCGCGAGCAGGGCCGCATGAAAGGCCAGCATCAGGTAAAGCACTGGCATGGCGCGGTGCAAAAAGCGCCAGGGCCGGTACGGAAACTTCTTCCACAGCGTGATCACCAGCATCGCCAGCAGCGCATAAATGGCCCACTCGCCCATGTCTTCGGCCAGGTCACGCAGCACGTCGAGCAAGCCGGCAAACACGTCTTCGGGCACCCGGCCCTGCCGACCAATCAGGGCTTTCAGGATGTCGTCAGACATCTCGACCAGCCAGTGCAGCGCGGCCAGGCCGACCGCCAGAATGCCGGCCCATTTGTGGCTGCGGTAAATGCGGTCCATGCCGCCGAAAGGGGCCTCCAGCCAGACCGGCCGAGTCGACAAGAACATGGCCAGCGACATCATGGCCACCGACAGCAGGCCGCTCAGGTACAACAGCTGCTGGCGTACCAGCCAGAGCGCGTGGACATTCGGGTCCGCCGGGGTTTGGGCGATGTCCCAGCCCCAGGCCAGGGCCAGCAGCGCGATCAAGCTAGCGAACAAGGTTTTCATGGTGATTCCTCAAAATACTCAATCCTCGTAATAGCCGCGCTCGGCACCGGTATGGCAAGCGGTGCAGTTGGCCTTGCTGCGCACCGAGCTTTGCCTCCACTCCGAGGCCCTGACTTCGCGGTGTTCCTTGACCCAGCGGGGCAGTTCGGTGATGCGCAGCGGGGCCTGGGCAACCGACACACCGCGCAGCAGCTTGTTGCCGTAACGCGTGCCCGCCTGATCAGCTGCATTGGCGGTGAGGTAGTCGGTGATTTTTTTGGCGGTGACCGGGTCCACGCTGGCGTCGTCACCAAAATGGTTTGCCAGGTCCGCCATCATGCGCGTCCAGGAACGGGCCGGCAGCATGGACGGCGCAAACGCCAAATGGCAGCCGCCGCACTCTTCCTTGACCACGGCGTCGGTGACCGGCGCATAAAAGTGGTCACCACCGGCCTGGGCACGTCCCAAAACCAGGGCAGAGAAGCCGATGACGAGCAGGCTCAGGGCGAGCGGACGGTAGGATATCTTCATGACTAATTCCTTGGGGTTGGGGTGTTGAAAATTATTGGGCGAACATGAAGCTCAACCAGTCGCCTTTTTCCCGCGCGCTGCATTCGCGGCCCATCACTTCGGTGCAATTGCGCTTGAACCACTTCTCGACCTTGACCGGATCGGTGTAGCGGGTCGGGTACACCGACACCGCAACCGGCTCAATCGCCTTGCCGGTCAGCGTTCGCCCTGGCGCGCGGGTGTCACGGCCATGGCAGGTGGCGCAAATGGGAGTGTCGGGCTTGCCCCCGGTAAAGGTTTGCAGAAATAGCGCCTTGCCGCGACCGGCAGAAAAGCCGCTGAATGTCGGGTCGGCCGCTTTGGCGGCGCTGGCATAGTGCGCCATCAGATCATCCCGCGGGCCGGCAAAGCTGATGCTGCTCAGGCTCAATGACAAGACGGCGATGAGCAGGGTGAGGGTCAGGTTGGGGTACATGCTTGCTTCCTTTTGCGGTGGGTATGGGAGCGACTATGCACACGCCGAACTGAACGCAAGGTGAATCAGTTGTTCATCCTGCGTTCAGATTCACAGGGTATAAAAGCAGGCTTCAACATGTCAGTTCCATCAGGTCACCCAGCCATGCAACACCAGAATTCAACCAGATCAAGCCGAATCGGCGCAGCACGTCGGCCCTGGCGCGTGTGCCTGGCTGTGTTGTGCACGGTGTCCCTCATGGGCGTCAGCGGCCTGAGCTGGGCCGACGGCGACCATGACCGCGCCCGCCAGGCGCTGGAAGCCGGGAAGGTGCTGCCGCTGGGCACCATCCTGACGCGTCTGGAGCGCGAGCAGCCAGGCCAGGTGCTTGACGTGGAGCTGGAGCATGAGCAACAGGGCGGCGTGGAACGCTGGGTCTACGAGGTCAAGCTGTTGCGCAAGGACGGTGCCCTGGTCAAACTGGAAGTTGACGCACGCACCGGCGCCGTGATCAGCCGCAAGGTGAAGAACTGACATGATCACAACACACAAGGGCCAGTCATGCGCATCCTGATTGTGGAAGACGAACCGACCTTGCTGGCGCAGCTGGCCGAAGGCACGCGCGCCGCGGGTTACGCGGTGGACCTGGCCGACAACGGCCTGGAGGCTCACTTCCTGGGCGACACCGAACCCTACGATGCGGTGTTGCTCGACCTCGGGCTGCCCAAAATGGACGGTATTTCGGTGTTGCGCAAATGGCGTGCGGCGGGTCGCAACATGCCGGTGCTGATTCTCACCGCGCGTGACGGCTGGCATGAAAAAGTGGCCGGCATCGACGCTGGCGCCGACGACTACCTCGGCAAACCTTTTCACATGGAGGAGCTGTTGGCGCGCCTGCGCGCCCTGATCCGACGCGCCGGCGGTCATGCCAGCGCCGAGCTGGTGTGCGGCCCCTTGAGCCTGGACACCCGCCACAGCCGTGCTGTGGTGGCGGGCCAGGCGCTGAGCCTGACCAGCCACGAGTACCGCGTGCTGGCCTACCTGATGCACCACCGCAACCAAGTGGTGTCGCGCAGCGTGCTGGTCGAGCACATTTACGCGCAAGACTTCGACCGTGACTCCAACACCGTCGAAGTCTTCATTGCCCGGCTGCGCAAGAAGCTGCCTGGCGGCATGATCGAGACCGTGCGCGGCCTGGGTTACCGCCTGGTCGAACCGGCATGAAGCTGTTGCGTTCAGGCCGCTCACTGCGGGTACGCCTGCTGGTGGGCACCTTGTTCTGGATTGCAGCCTCGGTCCTGGTGGCCGGCTGGGGTCTGGGCAGCTTGTTTCGGCAACACGTCAGCGACCAGTTTCATGCCGAGCTGACCAGCCAGCTCGACCAGCTCAGCGCCCAGTTCACGCTGGATGCGCAGGGCCGCCCGCAGCTCACGCTGGCGCTCAGTGACCCGCGTCTGAGCCGGCCCTATTCGGGCTACTACTGGCAGATCGATCAGTGGGCCGACAGCGCCGCCGCGCGCCCGCAGGCCGTGGGCCAGTTGCGCTCGCGCTCGCTTTGGGACCATGTGCTGGCGTTGCCCGCAGACATCCTGAACGACGGCGCCACACACCAGCACCGAGTGATGGGGCCGCAAGGCCAGATGCTGGGGGTCGTTGAGCGCAGTCTGCGTATCGAGGACAGCCCGGACGGCCAAGCCCGCCGCTTTCGCCTGATGACTGCAGCCAGTGAACGCCTGATGCAGGCGCCAGTGGCACGCTTCAACGGCCTGCTTTGGCTGGCGCTGGGGGTGCTGGCGGCAGGCCTGATGCTGGCTGCCGTGGTGCAGGTGCGGGTGGGTCTGGCGCCCTTGCGCGCACTTCAGTCCGCGCTCGGGAAAGTGCGTCAAGCCGAGACGCAGCAGCTTGAAGGGACGTTTCCGATCGAGCTCATGCCGCTGATTGATGACTTCAACAAGGTGTTGGCACAAAACGCTGATGTCGTGGCCCGTGCACGCAACCATGCCGGCAACCTGGCGCACGCGCTAAAAACTCCTCTGAGCGTGCTGGCCAATGCGGCGGATGCCGCGCATGCGCAAAGTCCCGCCACGGCCAAACTGGCGCAGTTGGTCAGCGATCAGGTGGCCATTGCGCGCCAGCAGGTCAACTACCACCTGAGCCGCGCCCAGGTGGCCGCCAGCACGCGCCTGCCCGGCGCCAAAACAGACTTGCCACCCGTGGTGGACGGCCTGGTGCGCGCCATGCGCCGCATCCATGCCGAACGGCAGTTGACGCTGACGGCGGGCCCGTTTGCACCGGCGCTGGGCTTTCGCGGCGAAACGCAGGATTTACAGGAAATGCTGGGCAACCTGGTCGACAACGCCTGCAAATGGGCGGCGCATCGGGTCGACATTCAGGCCCGGCGCCATGCCGACGCCCTGATCATCACGGTGGATGACGACGGCCCGGGGCTGGCCGCTGATCAGCATGATCGCGTCATGCAGCGCGGCGTGCGGGCCGACGAGCAGGTTCCCGGATCTGGCCTGGGCCTGGCCATCGTGGACGACCTGGCCCGGCTGTACGGCGGCCAGGTGACGCTGGCCGACTCACCCCTGGGGGGCTTGCGGGCAGTGCTTGAGCTACCCGCGTAAGTTGACACTTTGCGGGTCAGACCACTCGCGCAGCGACGTGCTCTGACCCCAACCGATCAGGATGAGCGGCGGTTCAGCAGCGCGTACAGCACGATGGCGCCAAAGGTGGCGGTACCGATGCCACCCAGCGCGAAGTCGCCGAACTTGAGGGTGAAGTCACCGGTGCCCAGAATCAGGGTGATGGCGGCCACGATCAGGTTCTTGTTGTCCGAGAAATCCACCTTGTTCTCGACCCAGATGCGCGCACCGGCCACCGCAATCAGGCCAAATACCACGATGCTGACGCCACCCATCACCGGCAGCGGAATGGTCTGAATGACGGCGCCGAACTTGGGGCTGAAGCCCAGCACAATCGCCAGCAAGGCGGCCACCAGGAACATGGCGGTTGAATAGATTTTGGTGGCGGCCATCACGCCGATGTTTTCGGCGTAGGTGGTGACCCCGGTGCCGCCGGCGCTGCCGCTGACCATGGTGGCAATACCGTCGCCAATGAAGGCGCGACCCATGTAAACGTCGAGGTTCTTGCCGGTCATGGCGGTCACGGCCTTGATGTGGCCCAGGTTTTCAGCCACCAGGATGATGGCCACCGGCGCGATCATCAGCATGGCTTTCGAGTCGAACACCGGGGCGGTAAAGCCGGGCATACCGAACCAGGCGGCATTGAACAGGGTGCTCAGGTCCATCGGCTTGCCCAGGCCCAAGCCGTTGGTCAGCACCGCATAAAGCACACTGGCCACCAGCAGGCCGACCAGAATCAGCAGGCGCTGCACCATGCCGCGGGTGAACACGGCCACCAGCGCCACGCTGATGAAGGTGGCGGCCTGCATCCAGCTGTCAAAGTTGCTGGCAGCCATGTTCTTGATCGGCACACCCGCCAGGTTCAGGCCGATCACGGCCACCACCGAGCCGGTCACCACCGGGGGCATCAGCTTTTCGATCCAGCCGGTGCCCGACACCTGCACCAGCACACCAATGGCGGTGTAAAGCGCACCGCAGGCGATGATGCCACCCAGCGCCACCCCCATGTTGGCGTTCAGGCCCTGACCGGCATAACCGGTGGCCGCAATCACCACGCCGATGAAGGCAAAGCTCGAACCCAGGTAGCTGGGCACCTTGCCGCCAGTGATAACAAAGAAGATCAGCGTGCCGATGCCGCTCATCAGAATGGCCAGATTGGGGTCAAACCCCATCAAAATCGGCGCCAGCACGGTGGCACCAAACATGGCAATCACGTGCTGCATGCCCATCACGGTGGTTTGCGCCCAGGGCAGGCGCTCGTCGGGGCCGATCACACCGCCTTGTAGCAGGATGTCAGGACTTTTCTCGGTCCAGGAAAATAAGCGCATGGGGTTCCTTTTGGTTGTGGTTATCTCGCGCATCAAGGGCCATCTTGCGCGGTGACGCGGTCAGAGCTGAATTGTGTCACGGCCCCTGCCCCGCCTTTGCAGCCCGGATGGCGCACAGCGCAGCCCTGAGGGGGCGTTGCCAACGCCGTCTGTGTCTGGGTGTATAACCTAGCCCTCTTTCGGTCATCACAACAAGGAACTTCAGACATGGGCGCGCAGTGGAAAGCAAAAGGCAAGGAATTAGCGGCAAACACCCGGGGCCGGGTGTTTGGAAAATTGTCCAAAGACATCATGCTGGCCGCCCGCAGCGGCGCCGACCCCGCTGCCAACTCGCGCCTGCGCCTGCTGGTGGAGCAGGCGCGCAAGGCCTCCATGCCCAAGGACACGCTGGACCGCGCCATCAAAAAAGGGGCCGGGCTCACCGGCGAAACCGTCAATTTCGAGCATGTGATTTACGAAGGCTTCGCGCCCCACCAGGTGGCCGTCATGGTCGAATGTCTGACCGACAACCTCAACCGCACCGCACCCGAGATGCGCGTGCTGTTTCGCAAGGGGCAATTGGGCACCTCGGGCTCGGTCGCCTGGGACTTTGACCATGTCGGCATGATCGAGGCCGAACCCCTCAGCAAAGACGCCGACGCCGAACTGGCCGCCATCGAGGCCGGTGCGCAGGACTTCGAGCCCGGCGACGAAGACGGCACCACCTTGTTTTTGACCGACCCCACCGACCTCGACCTCGTGAGTCGGGCTTTACACGCGCAGGGCTTCAACGTGTTGTCGGCCAAACTGGGCTACAAACCGAAGAACCCGGTGGATCCCAGCAGCTTGAGCCCGGAGCAGCTTGATGAGGTAGAAGCCTTTCTAGCCGCCATTGATGCCAATGACGATGTGCAGAACGTCTACGTCAGCCTGGCTGAACCGGCCGGGCCGCACGGCGACCTTATTTAAACCCCACCACCAATTAGCGCCTAAAAGTCGCCCAATGCAACCCCTCCTGGTCACCCAAGCCTCACTCGAAGGCATGTGCCCCATGACTGAGGCGGTGGACAGTCTCGCCCATGATTCGAATGGCGGTCAACGCGGGGCGGTATTCACGCGGCGCGAGTTGGTTGATTGCGTGTACCTGAGCAGCGCATTGGTCGCGTGGACCGTATCGGCCAGCGCCATGTGGTGCGCGCCATCAACTTTGTGCTGGAAGACACGGTGGAACACCGGGTTCGGCAGGTGCTGGAGACCAAACTCGAAGTCATTGCGCAGGAGTTTGGTGTTGATAAGGCCTCCGATGTGATGGATTCTGCCGATGCCAAACCGATCTTTGACGAACTGTTCCTGCAAGGGCTTCAGGATCCTGCTTCGATTGAAAAGGCTTGTGATGCTGTGATCGATCAGGTGCGTGACAAGGTTGCCGATGAACGTAAAAACAGCGAGCTGCTGACAGACGCGCATACCTTGGATGCCGATGCCGCACGCAAGTGGCGTGATCATCCTGCACAGTTTTGGCTGGAGCGCGCCATCACCACCGGGTTGCCTGCACGCGGTGGCAGTGCCTTGAAGTCTGGAGATTCGTGGCGCGTGAAGTGGACGGACGGCTTTAAACGCAAGCGGTTTCTGCCCGTGTTTGCGACCGATGATGGCCGCACTTTTATACCTACCGCCAAGCGCATTTGGGACCTGCTGTTAACAGAGTCGATCGAAATCAAAGGAACCACCACTGCAGAACAAGCGGCAAGCTGGTTTGATACATCACTAGCAGCCGCAAAAAACCAGGGTGAGCGGATGTTTGCAGAAATGCTTGGTGAGCACCGCATGGGGCTCAAGGAAGATCGTGAACGTGCACTGTATGCCTTTGAGGCACGCAGTAAGGCCATCGGGCGAATTGGTTTGCCCGCTGTGCGAGAACATCGCCGCAAACGGCTCAATGCCGAGCACCAAATGCGCCTTGCTGCCTTGGACGAGGCGCAAGCCAGCGTTCCAGACCTGAACGCGGTAATGATGCTTCGGGTGGGAGGCCTATGAACCAGAAAGAATTGCTCAAACGACTCGATGGTTTCGAGTGGAACGATTTTGAGTGCAAACGTGCGCAACGCGGCGTGCCTGAGGATGCCTATAAGACCGTCTCGGCCTTCGCCAATACGTCCGGTGGGTGGCTGGTATTTGGTGTCAGCGAGCATGACCATCAATTGCAGGCGACAGGAGTGGACGAGCCGGACAAGGTTCAAAACGATTTCTTGGGAGTGCTGCGTGGTGGGCAAAAGCTCAGCCGGGGCATTGCCGTGGAACCACACAAGTTTGAGTTGGAGGGTAAACACGTGTTTGCTTTCTACGTGCCGCAGGCAGCGCGCTCAGACAAGCCAATCTATCTCAAGGGCGATCCACGTCAGAGCTATATCCGTCGCGGTGCCGGTGATGAGCAATGCACCCACAGTGAGCTGGAACGCTTGTTGCGCGATGCGGCACAGGAGCGCTTTGATGGTGTGGCGCTGCCGGATATACCCGTTGACCAGTGTTTCGATCTGGAAACGGTCAGGTGGTACCAGGCACAGTTTGACCGGCGCAATTCGGAGCATGTTGCGATTGCTGACCCCATTGAGTTTTTGCTGAATTGGAATTTCATTGTTGAACGTGACGGTGTCTTGTTGCCCACGCGGGCGGCCGTGCTGTTGTTTGGCACTGGACGGTTTGTGCGGCAGATACTGCCCAGGCCGGTGTTGGACTATCAACGCATCGACACACGATTTGACCTATGGTCGGCAGAGCAGCGCTGGCACGACCGCTATGTGTTTGAAGAAAACATCTTTCAAACCTGGCAGGGTCTGGTAGCCCGCTATATGCGCATCGCCGAGCATCCGTTTTCCATCGATCCGGCGACGCTGCGACGCAACGATGATCCGCCCGACTACGTGGCTTTCCGGGAGGCCGCCATCAACTTGCTCATCCATCAAGACTATGGTGACCATGGGCGCAAGGCGTCCGTCAAAATTTTTGTCGATCGAACCGTTTTCTGGAACCCCGGCGATGCCTTTGCGACCGAGGCCGAATTGCTGGACCCGACCGAAAAAGAGATTCGCAACCCGGCCATCGTCAAGGCGTTTCGCCGCATCGGTTTATCGGATCAGGCAGGCACGGGTATACGCGCCATATTTCGGAATTGGCATGAGTTGGGACGGATGCCACCTCAACTTAAAAATGATGCGGCACGCAAAGACTTTGAACTTGTGCTACTCAACCAGCCGCTGGTAACCGACGCCCTGCGCCAATTCATCCAAACCCTGGACGCCAAATTGACTGATGAACAGACGGATGTGCTGGCATTGGCGCTGTCACTGCCAGCGGGTGAGCACTTGAACCTGACGGCAATTCGCAGCCTCGGCACCATCACCACCCAGCAAGCCCGGGCAGTGGCAGATCATCTGGTGCTGCAGCAGCTCTTACGACCGGTCAGCGAGAGTCGTTTCGAGTTACCCGAAGCGGTGCGACAGCGCTTCACTTCGCAAGTCGGGACCAAGTCGGGACCAAGTCGGGACCAAGTCGGGACCAAGTCGGGACTGAGTGCTGAGCAAGTGTCCTTGTTGTCAAGGATGAGTGGCACGCACGACATCGCGACCTTGATGGCGTGGACCGGGCGCACAAACCGCAGCAAGTTCAGACAGGCCGTTCTGACACCCCTGCTGAAGCTGGGTTTGGTTGAAATGACGATTCCGGACAAGCCCACCAGCAGCAAGCAGCGCTACTTTTTGACCCAGCGGAGTAAACCCCTGCGAGAGGGGAGAGATGCATGAGCCAATGGCTTGACCACATCCTTAAAGAGTTTCCTGAAGACGTTGCGCGGCTATGGATTGCTGCCGACCCCGATGACGTTTTGCTGGATGAGCAGGTGCTCGCCAGATTGCGGGAACGTGGCTTTGAGTTGCTGACGTTTGAAGATTCAGTCACCTTCCGGGCTAAGTATGAAAATCGTTATCGGTGTGCTTGGGATGACGGCAAAGCAGGACCTGCCAAGGCGCTGACACTGGCCTGCCGGTGGTTCTGGCGGAACATGTTGCCCACGTACTCAGTGATCAGGCCGTGCTCAAAGGTCTGCCAATTGCTGAACTGTTTTCGTCCAAGGGCGTACTGCTTCGGCTGGTGCAGGCGGCTTGGTATCGGTATTTATCGGGTTTGGGCATCCACGGAACGCGAATTGGAGAGGAGTCGTCCTTTGTGCATTTTGGCAAGGTAGACGTTCCGTTTGAGCACCCGGACGTGCGGGTGATCATCGACGCCATGTTCTTGGACGGACTGCTCCATCCACTTGCAGTACAAAGCCCACCGTCAGAAATTCCAGATTGGGCGCGAGTTGGCATCATTCAAGACCCATTGGCTTTGCGCAATCTGGTGGCGGAAGGCCTCAAGTGCATTCTCCAGTCAATGCCAACGCTGGAGTCCTCTTACCGAGACTGGGCCAGCTTGTCACGCCGGTTTGGTCGGTGTCCCGACAGGCGTTTTTTTCCGGGCTCAAACCCCGTGAATTTTCAGACACCCTTGAGACCACTGCACCCGAACCGGCCCAATGGTCACGGTTTTGGCAAGACCAAGGGCTGCGAGCCAATGAGGTCTTTTACCGCAAAGGCATCAAACGCAATGACCAATTGGCTGAGCTGGATGCTGCCTTGTCTGGTCCGTCACTCAAGGTTGCGGGCCTTGTGGTGGATACAGTGGACGAGATCGTGCACGGTGCCGTGCTTGGCAAACGTGGCATTGCCAACCAGATTGAAGGCTGGTGCGAAACGGGGTTCCTGGAGCGCTTGTTCATGCTACTTATCGACAAGGGTTTCCACATCTATCTGACAGCCGATCACGGGAATGTCGAAGCCATTGGCCAGGGACGCCCAAATCAAGGGGTGGCACCTGAAATGCGCGGTGAACGCGTACGAACGTACCGAAGCGAGACGTTGGTGGCGGAGTCTGCTGCAGCGCATCCGAACACATTCCGGCTGGACATCGCTGGTTTACCGGCGAATTTCATGGCTTTATTCGCAGGTGGACGCACCGCCTTTTTACCCCAAGGCGAACCGGCTGTCGTACATGGTGGCATCTCAGTCGAAGAGTTGTTGGTGCCCTTCGTAAAAATTAGTCGTGTGAGCTGATCTGAATGAATCCAACTGTCCCTCAAATTGGCTTTGACCGGTTCATCCAGCTGGACTGGGTGACTGCTGCGCTGAAGGTACGCGCAGACATGGCCAGTCTCGATGAGTTGAACGCGCTGCTGGATGCCGCTGGCCTTGGCAAGGAGGCCAAAGCCAAGACACGAACAAAGTTGAACACACTTGCGCTTGAACCGAGGGCTGATTTGGTTGACTTCATCGATCGTGGTGTGCAGCTTTTCAAGGGCACCGAAGATCCCTCAGAGCTGACGGCATTTGCATGGGGTGCAGCGATCGCCACCTACCCATTTTTTGGGCGAGTTGCAGAGTTCATTGGACGTTTGAGTTCAATTCAGGGGGACTGTACGTCATCAGAGATTTACCGTCGAATGATTGAGGTGTATGGCGACCGTCAATCCATGAAAAGATCAGTTCAATACGTGATTCAAACCCAAGCCAGCTGGGGTGCGATTGAGCGCCTGCAGAAAGGCACGCGATTGGTCCGCTTGCCCACCAAATCAATCACCAAGGATATAGCCATCGCCTGGCTTGTTGAGGCGGCATTGCGATTTCAAGGCAAGGCTGTCTCGCTTTCTGCGCTGCAGTCTCTGCCGGTTATCTACCCGTTCGCACTGAAACAATCACTGGGCTATTTGATGACAAACAGCCCAATGCTTGAAGTCCGCTCTGAAGGGCCAAGCAACCAGGTGGTGGCGCTGCGCGAGTTGATTTGCAGCAAGCCATGACCGGGCTGCGTTCTTTGGTGGCGGCGTTGGCAGTGCATATTGCAACCAAAGCCGCCAGCCAGACCCAATCTATTTAAACCCCACCCGGTCGAGCATTTGCTGCACTTTGATCTGGTTCATGCCGATCGCGCTGATCGGCACCAGTTCGCGCTTGAAATTGCCACCCGACATGGCTTGCAGGGCCGGGTTGTCAAACTGCACGCCCTTGGTCACCGGCCATTCGTTGTTGCCGTCGGCAAAATGCTTCTGTGCTGAGGGGCTCACCAGGTATTCCAGAAACTTGACCGCATTGGCCTGGTTTTTGGCATGGCGCGCCACGGCGCCACCGGCGATGTTGACGTGGGTGCCCCAGCTGGCCTGGTTCGGGAACATCACCTTGACTTTGCTGATCACCGCCTGGTCTTCGGGTTTGACTGACCGCATCAAACGCGCCAGGTAATACGAGTTGGTGACCGCCACGGCGCATTCGCCCGACGCGACACCCTTGATCTGGTCGGTGTCGCCACCCTTGGGCGAGCGTGCCATGTTGTCGACCAGGCCCTTGAGCCAGACCTCGGTTTTGGCCGGGCCCAGGTGTTCGGTCATGGCGCCAAACAGGCTCAGGTTGTAGGGGTGCGCGCCCGAACGGATGCACAGCTTGCCCTTGAGCTTGGGGTCGGCCAATTTCTCGTAACTGTCCACGTCCACGGCGCTGACCTTGCTCGCGTCGTACACCACCACGCGCGCCCGGGTCGACAGGCCAAACCAGGGTGTGCCACCGTTGTCAGACGGCTTGGCGCGCAAATTGGCGGGGACGGCGTTTTCGAGCACCTTGGACTTGACCGGCAGAAACAGGCCATCGACCTCAGCGCGCCACAGGCGCGACGCGTCCACCAGCAAGATCACGTCCGCCGGGGACGCACTGCCCTCGGCCTTCAGGCGCGCCAGAATGCCGGCATCGTCGGCATCCACGCGGTTGATCTTGATGCCGGTGGCTTGGGTGAACCCGCTGTACAGCGCCTCGTCGGTGGGGTAGTGGCGCGCTGAATACAGATTCAAAACAGGGTCGGCCGCCTGGGCCAGGCCCATGCTCAAACCCAGAAGTGCCAGCGAAAATTTACCGATAGAGCGAACCATGAAAAAAACTCCGAGAGTGAATGAATGGCTTGAGTTTACTCTAATACGAATCATTCTCATTAGCATTTGATCCGGCTGGTTTTATTTTTTATGCGGACACGCGCTTTTGATGCAGCGGGCATACAGGCTCAGCGAATGGTCTTCAATTTCGTAGCCCTGCGCCTTGGCAATTTTTTTCTGGCGGGCTTCGATCTCGGCGTCAAAAAACTCCTCGACCCGGCCGCAGTCCATGCAGACGATATGGTCGTGGTGCTTGCCTTCGTTCAGCTCAAACACGGCCTTGCCGTTCTCGAAATTGCTGCGACTCAAAATGCCCGCCTGCTCAAACTGCGTCAGCACGCGGTAGACCGTGGCCAGGCCGATGTTGACCTTGTCGGCCAGCAGTATTTTGTAGATGTCTTCGGCGCTCATGTGGCGTTGCGTCGCCGTTTGAAACAACTCCAGAATGGTCTGGCGCGGCCCGGTGACCTTGAGGCCGGTGTCTCTGAGCGTGTGTATTTTTTCGTTCATGGTAAGACAAAGTCTCAGGTTAATCGAAATGCGGTGGTGCGTGCTTGCGGTGTTGCGCAACTTATACCAAAGTCATGCAGTTTTAACACGCTGCTGGCCCTCAATGGTATGGTTGACCCATGAAAACACAACTTGATCATCTGGTCGTCATGGCCCAAACCCTGGAACAAGGCGTGCAGTGGTGCGAAGCCATGCTGGGCGTCACCCCCGCACCCGGCGGTGAACACGCGCAGTACGGCACGCACAACTGCCTGTTCAAAATTGCCACGCCGGGCTACCCGCTGGCCTACCTTGAAATCATCGCCATCAACCCTGCGGCCAAAAAGCCTGCCAACACAGAGGCCAGGCGCTGGTTTGACATGGACGACGCCGCGCTGCAAACCGCCGTCGCAACGGAGCCGCGTTTGATCCATTTTGTGGCCAATACCGACGACCTCCAGGGGGCCCGCAGCGCCTTGAAAGCCCAGGGCATCGAGCGCGGTCCGGCCGCCCACGCCAGCCGCCACTCCCGCCGCGGCCTGTTGCAGTGGCAAATCACAGTGCGCGAAGACGGCCAACGCCTGTTCGACGGCGCCTTGCCCAGCCTGATTCAGTGGGGCAAGGCTGGCGACGCCGAGCCGCTGCGCCTGCACCCGCGCAACAGCCTGCCGCGCTCGGGCGTGTCGCTACAAAGCCTGGCCGTGACCCACCCCAGCGCCGACAAGTTGCAGGCCGCGTATGAGGCCATCGGGCTCTCCGGGGTGACGCTGGCAAGCGGCCCGGCCAACCTGGTTGCGACCCTGAAAACGCCCAAAGGCACGGTGGTGCTGCACAGCCTCGGCGTTTGACGATCAACTTGCCCAAAAACTTCTAAACTGTGCCGCCATAGCCCCAGGAGTACACCATGCAGATTCGTGCCGCCGTGCTGGAAACCATTGGCGCGCCCGCGCCCTACGCCCAGAGTCAACCACTCAAGATTCGCCAGGTCGAGCTTGACCCGCCGGGCCAGGGCGAGGTGCTGATCCGCATCCGCGCGGCCGGGCTGTGCCACTCCGACCTGTCGGTCATTTCAGGCGACCGGCCGCGCCCGATGCCAATGGTGCTGGGCCATGAATCGGCGGGCGAAGTGGTCGAATGCGGCGCTGGCGTGACCGACCTCAAGGTCGGCGACCGGGTGGTGCTGGTGTTCATGCCGAGTTGCGGCTGCTGCCTGCCGTGCTCGGAAGGCCGGCCGGCCCTGTGCGAGCCGGGCGCGGCCAGCAACGGTGCCGGCACGCTGCTGTCGGGCGCGCGGCGCCTGCACCTGAACGGGCAGCCGCTCAACCACCACATCGGTGTCTCCTGCTTTGCAGATTACGCCGTGGTCTCGCGCCGCTCTTGCGTCAAGCTCGACACCGACCTGGGTTTTGCCGAAGCGTCCCTGTTTGGCTGTGCCGTGCTGACCGGCGTGGGCGCCGTCATCAACACGGCCAAATTGCAGGCTGGCACCACTGCCGCCGTGCTGGGTCTGGGCGGCGTGGGCTTTAGCGCCCTGCTGGCCGCCGTGGCCAGCGGCGCGCGCGAAGTGGTGG
Source organism: uncultured Rhodoferax sp. (assembly GCA_964538895.1). GTDB lineage: Bacteria > Pseudomonadota > Gammaproteobacteria > Burkholderiales > Burkholderiaceae_C > Rhodoferax. Next base: position 21,932 of record CAZIGL010000019.1, on the reverse strand, counting down.
CGCTGGACCTGAATGACGCCAAACTGGCGCTGGCACGCGAACTCGGTGCCACGGCCACCATCAACGCCAGCGCCCCCGACGCCGCCGAACAAGTGCGTGAACTCACCAAGGGCGGGGTTGACTACGCGTTCGAGATGGCCGGTGCGATACCCGCCATGGAACTGGCCTGGCGCATCACCCGGCGCGGCGGCAGCACCATCAGCGCCGGCCTGCCGCACCCCGACAAGCGCTTTGCGCTGCCCCCGGTGCAACTGGTGGCGGAAGAGCGCACGCTACGTGGCAGCTACATCGGCTCGGCCGTGCCCGCCCGCGACATCCCGCGCTACATCGACCTGTACCAGCGCGGCAAACTGCCGGTGGACCGGCTGATGGGCGAGCATCTGGCGCTGGACGACATCAACCGTGGTTTTGACCGCATGGCCAGCGGCGTGGCCATGCGCGATGTGGTGCTGATGTGAGTGGCTGAAGGCGGGCAAAAAAACCCGCTGCTCCTGTGGTGCACGCTCAATCATAAAAACGATCGATGAGGAATATTCACCCCCGACGGCTAGACCTTGCATCACCCGCAATACTAGCAATCCTATGGGTGCCCAAATCCCAATATATTGATAGGTCGCAATCTGCGCCCATCCACCCGCGTGGTGCTGATCAAAGGATATGACGCACAAGGCATCACCTGGTACACAAACTACGAGAGCCGCAAGGGGCTGGAACTGGCGGGCAACCCCTTTGCAGCACTTCAATTTCACTGGGTTGAGCTGGAGCGCGTGGTACGCATCGAAGGTATTGTTGAAAAGGTAAGCGCCGCAGAAAGCGATGCCTACTATCAAACCCGCCCGTTGGACTCGCGTCTGGGCGCCTGGGCATCACCACAAAGCGAGGTCATCTCGGGACGCGGCGTGTTGGTGGCCAATGCTGCCAGATACGCCGCACAATTTTTGTTGCAGCCCCCGCGCCCGCCGCACTGGGGCGGTTACCGACTCAGGCCCGACAACTGGCAATTCTGGCAAGGGCGAAAAAGTCGTCTGCACGACCGCTTGCGTTATACCCTTTTGGCTGATGGCCAGTGGCTGCGCGAGCGCCTGGCGCCTTAACCGCGGGGCCATGGCGCCACTGGTGCCGCTGACGAGACGAGCGCTCTGTCTGCACCACTGAATTCAGTGATCAACGATCACTTGATCCATGTCACATTGGGATTGTCGATGTGCCCTACCATGGGAATCCAGTTACTGGAGAACGCTTGTGAATCCCAAAAAGAACCCGACACCCGATTCCCAACCAGCGCCGTCGCCTGCATGCTCGGCCTGCCCCGATGCGGCAGCGACTTGCGTAACGACCCCAGCAAACTCGCGGCGCAACTTTCTGGCCGCTGGAGGCATGTTGAGCATGTCGTCCCTCATGGGCGCCGCGGCGCTGATGACCCAGACCGACGAACCGAAGGCCACAACCGAATGGGCTGAGCATTTCCAGACCAACTACCGGCTGATGACACCTGAAGAAAAGGCCGAGTCGCGCGCACGGTTGGAGCGACGCTATTCCGCCCAGTACAGCAAGAAAGTGACGGTCGACACTACCGAGGCCTTGCCGGGTGTTCTGATGGGATACGCCCTGAACATCCGCAAGTGCATAGGTTGTCGGCGCTGCGTCAAGGCCTGCGTCGAAGAAAACAACCAGACACGCGGCAAGAGTCCCGGGGAGCGCATTGAGTGGATTCAGGTGCTCCGAATGGAGCGCGGCGAATTCGCACAGGACAAGATGAACCAGGGGTACCCCGAGGGACTGGGCATTCAGGTCGGTGGCAATGCCTACACCCCTGCCGGTCAGGTTCTGGAGGGCCAGTACCACTATGAGCCTGAGGCCGTTCCGGAAAAAGACGCCACCTACATGCCCATTGCCTGCATGCAGTGCGAAAAGCCACCCTGCGTCAAAGTGTGCCCGGTGCGAACCACCTACCGCGAGGCCGATGGCCCGGTGGTGATCGACTACAACTGGTGCATTGGTTGCCGCATGTGCATGGGCGCCTGCCCATACTGGGCGCGCCGCATCAACCTGACCACCCCGGTGCTGCCCAAGGACGAGATGAACCCGGTGACGCACTACCTGGGTAACCGGCCGCGTATGCGCGGCGTGGTTGAAAAGTGCCACTGGTGCCTCCAACGCACACGCCAGGGACGCTACCCGGCCTGCGTCGAAGTCTGCCCGGTGGGCGCGCGCAAGTTCGGCAACCTGCTGGACCCCGAAAGCGAAGTGAGCATGATTCTGGCCCGGAAAAACGTGTTCCGGCTCAAGGCCGAGCTCAATACGTTTCCGAAGTTCTTCTACTTCTACGATTGAGGAGCCCGATTGTGGAAAAGCTTATTCAATTCACCACCGACTACACCCGCTACGTCCTCAAGGGCGGCATCAAGTTTTACGCCTGGATGGGTTTTCTGGCCCTCTTGAGCGCGGGTGCTCTCTACGCCTTTTACCTGCAGAACACCGAGGGCCTCATCGTCACCGGAATGACCAGCCAGATCCACGATGGTCTCTACTTCGCCAACCTGGTGTTCCTGGTCGGCGTGGCCGCCGGTGCGGTGACCATCGTCTTTCCCGCCTACGTCTACCACCACAAGGGCATGCATGAAGTAACCGTGCTGGGCGAGATGCTGGCCATATCGGCGGTCTGCATGGTCATGCTGTTTGTCTTTGCCCACATGGGCCGCCCGGACCGGCTTTGGCACATGCTTCCGTTTGTCGGCGTCTTCAACCTGCCAGGCTCCATGCTGGCGTGGGACGTGCTGGCACTCACCGGCTACCTGGTGCTCAATTTCGCCTGCGGGTTCTACTACCTCTATGCGAAATACACCGGTGTACCGGTCAACAATAAAATCTTCATGCCCCTGGTCTACATCTCGATCGTATGGGCGCTGAGTATCCACACGGTTACGGCCTTTCTGATCTCCACCATGCCTGCGCGCCCCATGTGGTTCCACAGCATGATGCCGATTCGCTTCATCACCACGGCGTTTGCAGCAGGCCCGTGCCTGATCATCCTGGCCTTCATGGTCATCCGCAAGAACACCAGCATGTGGATTCAGGACAGCGCCATTAACCTGCTGGCCGTCATCGTTACCTGGTGCCTGGGCCTGGCCCTGTTCCTGACCATGTCGGAAATCGTGGTTGAGCTGTATGCACGCACCGAGCATGCCAACGGCCTGTACTACCTGATGTTCGGCCTGCATGGCCTGACCAGTCTGGTGCCGTGGTTCTGGAGTTCGCTGGCCTTCATGATCATTGCTTTCGTGATGTTCCTGATTCCCAGCGTGCGAACCAACTACAAACTGCTGCCCATTGCCTGCGTGCTGGCTTTTGTCGGCATCTGGATCGAGAAGGGGATGGGGCTGATCGTGCCCGGCTTTATCCCCACACCCATCGGCGAAGTGACCGAGTACTACCCCACCTTCATCGAGGTGCTGATGAGTCTTGGCAACTGGGCCATCGGCTTCCTCATTCTGACCATCTTGCTCAAGGGTGCGATCGGCATCCTGATGGGTGAAGTCTCTTACAAAGGCAGTGCAGCGAAGACGTCAACTGATTTTTCGGGCAGCGGCAAGCCTGCTGCCAGCGGATCACCATGAGGCATGCACCATGAAAAAGATTACATTCAGCGCGATGATTCTGGCCTTCTGCTGCGGGCTGATCTCTTCTGCTGTTGCCCAGCCAGCAGCTACGCCCGAAACAACCTGCTTTGAAAGCCGCAAGGGCGCATCCGAAGTCGTCAAGCGCGACCTTCAGCCTGGCTGGCCCAACGTCAAGTGCTCCCCTGTAACAGGTGCAGTGCTATGGTGGGGCGACCCGTTTGACGGCACCGTACCCATGGGCCAAATGCCCCTTTTGGAAAAGATTCCTCCAGGCCATGCGGTGGTCAAACCGCGCTCCGAGAAGCTCGCCCTGATGCCACTGTGCGGCGTGGCGTGTCATAACGGTGTCGGACCCAAATTCAACCCGCCCAAGCTGCCAACAAGTAAAAAGCCAACCCCCATCCCGACGATGGCAGGCATGGTGCCCGACCTTCAGAACCTGCAGCACGGTCGTGAGCGCATCTGGTGTATGGATTGCCACCACACCACCCAGCGCAACAAACTGGTGGACAACTTTGGCGACCCTGTCAGTTTTGACCAGCCCCAACTGTTGTGCGGCAAATGCCATGGCGACAAGATGCGCGACTGGCGTGACGGCATTCACGGCAAGCGCATTGGCGAGTGGGCCAGCACCGGCAAGAAGCGCTGGTTTACCTGCACCGAATGCCATAACCCGCACAACGTGCAAGACGGCGCGCGCAACCGAGGCTTCATCCAGATAGCACCCGAAACTCCACCCCAGCTACCCAAGGGCATGAAAGACGCCAAACACGAACTGGTCCATGGCGTTGCACAACACTGACGGCGACGCCAGCCCGGACGAACCCGCATTGCCGCCCGGCCCGTTGGGCGAAAGGGGCGACCCGAGCTGGATTGCCCCTGCCCTGACGGCATCCGAGAAGACGCGACATGTCGGAAAAACCAACGTCTTTTTTGGCCCCCCGCTTGCCATTCTGGCGGACGGGCAAAAGAACACCCTGGAGATCAGCGGCAAACTGAACCGCACCGCCGAACGCTATCTGGAAATACTGAAAAACCACGGGCTCGAACTCACCGAGGCGGAGCGCAGTTGTCTTGCACACATTTGCCACATCGGTTTCATGTCGCCGCTGGAAATCGAGGAACTAGCTTTCGAGGTCACCATGACGAAGTTCGAGTGCGCCGGATTGGACAAAGTCGCGTTGGCGGCAAGGCTCGAACAGGCAAGTTTCGCCGACCTGGTGGCCGTCGTCGAGTCACTGGGCTTTTAAGTTCAGTTTTTCCAGAGAGGAGCAAGCTATGCCCAACCGTGTGCAATGGAGTCCAAGCTACAGCATGGGCCATGAAACCCTGGATCGTGAGCACCAGAATATCCTGGCGCAGTGCAACGTCCTGGCCGACTGCATTTCTAACGCCTCACAAGAGAGCGACCTGGAGTTCCACCAAACCTTCACCACACTCATGGCCCAGGCAACGGAGCACTTCGCCACTGAGGAGGCGTTGCTGACCCAAAGCGGTTATCCGATGCTGGAGGAACATCAAAACGAGCATGACGAGTTCGACTATCTGGCGAACGAAATCATCACAACAGAGAACTTTGAAAAAATCGAACTCCAGCGCTTCCTATCCCTCTGGTGGGTCGGTCACATCGTCGGGTCTGGCAGAAAGTATCGAGCCTATCTGGAATCGATGACCCCGTGCCCAGCACGCCAGATTACTCCCGCACCGCCGACAAAAACTGCCGCAGCTCCGGGGTCTGCGGCCGGTTGAAGATCTCATCGGGCGTGCCCGACTCATGGATCAGCCCCTGGTGCATGAACACCACCCGGTCACTGACTTTTCGGGCAAATGCCATCTCGTGCGTGACCAGAATCAAGGTCACGGATAGACATTTCAACCGCATGAGGCCAAGTATCGCCCCTTGGAAGAGCCCTCAACCCACGTAGAAACCCGCGCCGCGCCCGCAGTAAGGCAGTGCCTGGCCGATCCACCGCCAAAATGCGCTGTTCACAAGAGGGAGTTAGCGACGGCTGCCGCCAGCCCCTGAACCAGAGCCACCACCACCACCACCACCAGAGCCACCACCAGAGCCAGAGCCAGAGCCAGAGCCAGAGCCGCTGCCACCGCTCACACTGTCGCTATTGGCCGGGCCCATGGCATCCAAATCAAGAGCAAGATGGGGTGAATCTGCTTCCAGCAGGTTCGCGTCGATCATCGCCCAGGTATCTGCATCGATGATGGCTTCAGCCGGGTGGTGTGCGAAGGCCGACAACGAGGCGAGTGCGGAGGCGATGACTGCAGCTTGAATGACTTTCTTCATGTCTTTGTTCCTTTAAGAATAATAAAAATACCTTCAGCTCGCCCGATTCATGGCCATCGTTGTTCAAACGAAGGCATCAGCCGGGTGGGCTTCGGTGATTCGTATCTTAAAAATGGGAGGTTTCCGGGCCATGTCCGGCGCGTTTCAGCATGTTCCGTCGTGTTTCATGGCGCGTCGACAGCAAGGACTTGTGCCGCCCCGGATAATGAGTCATCTTGAAACATCTTTCTTGCCTGATGCGCACCATTGCCGTCGTCTGTCTTGCCCTTGTTGCGCAAACCGGCCTGGCGCAGGGCAGCTCAAAAGCTGCCGAGGTCCCGGGCAGGAGTTGGGCCACTGCGCCAAGACACTCCGCTGGCATCGCGCCGGACCCTGCGCAGCTCACCCACCTCGCCATTGTTCAAGTCTATGTGGCGCCAACTTACGGTTGGCGCGGTTTCTTTGCGGTGCATCCATGGATCATCTACAAGCGCAAGGGCGAAGTCACTTTTACACGTTATGACGTGGTGGGCTGGCGCGCACCCCAGGTGGTGCAACGCAATTACGCCGTGCCTGACGGTCTCTGGTACGGGTCAACCCCCGAGCTATTGGTGGACCATCGGGGCGACGGCGTTGATGCCATGATCGCTGACATCGAAGCCGCTGTGGCCAGCTACCCCCACCCCGACGAATACCGCAGCTACCCAGGCCCCAACAGCAACACCTTTTTGGCGCACATCGGGCGACAGGTGCCGGCGCTCCAGCTCGACTTGCCGGCGAACGCCATCGGCAAGGACTACCGCCCGCTGTCCAGTCCGGTCGGCGTATCACCTTCCGGCTCTGGCGTGCAAGTTTCCCTGCTGGGCCTGCTTGGCGTCAGCCTGGGGCTGCAGGAGGGCTTGGAAGTCAATGTGCTGGGGCTGAATTTTGGGCTTGACTTCAATGCACCAGCGCTGCGCGTGCCGTTTTGGGGACGTTTGGGAATGAGTGATGTCAGCACCCCCGAGCCGATAGCGAAGCCGGGGCACGCACTGGCTGGTCAATAAGGCGCAAACACGCCCAGGCTCCGCTAAGATGAGATCATGAAAAAATCCAAAAACGGCAAGCCCGCCACCTTGGGCAAGAGCGATTACTTCGACAAGCTGGAGCCGCTGCAGCTTGAACTCAATGACCTTGCGCGCTGGCTGGTGCACACGGGCAAGCGCTTGCTGGTGGTGATCGAGGGCCGCGACACGGCGGGCAAGGGCGGCGTGATTTCTGCCATTGCCGACACGCTGAACCCACGCCAGTGCCGCACCGTGGCGCTGGCCAAACCCGGCGAGCGCGAGCAAAGCCAGTGGTACTTTCAGCGCTACGTGCCGCACCTTCCTGCGGCTGGCGAAATTGCGCTGTTTGACCGCAGTTGGTACAACCGCGCGGGCGTGGAACGGGTCATGGGCTTTTGCACGGAACAGCAGACCAAAGACTTTTTAAAGCAGACACCGGTGTTTGAAAAGATGCTGGTGGACGACGGCATTTTGTTGTTCAAGTACTGGCTCACGGTGGACCAGGCGCAGCAGGAGGAACGTTTTGCCGAGCGCCTGGCCGACCCGCTCAAGCGCTGGAAACTCAGTCCGATTGACCTCAAAGCCAGAGAAAAATACGCCGAATACGGACAGGCGCGAGACGACATGCTGGAGGCCACCCACACCAAATTTTCGCCCTGGACGCTGGTGGACTTCAATGACCAGCGCGCCGGCCGCCTCACGCTGATTCGTCACTTGCTCGACCAGATTCCCGACCGCAAGGTCACCGAAATCCTGGTTGATTTTCCGCCGCTGGGCCATGCACCCTTGCGTGAGAAATTTGGCACGCCGCTGAAACCAATCAAGACCAGGGTTTGAGCGCGCCAAAGCACTGCAGCAAGCGCTGATGCGCAGGTAGGTGCCGAGGCCATGCCGGCCCGGCTGGAGCACAAATTCGTTAAAAATTATGGGTCCGCAAAGCCTGCAGATCGGTCACCCGCAGGCCACCGTATTCGACGGTGATGGCATGCTGCTCGGCCAGCGTCGTCAGGGCCTCGTTGACGCGCTGGCGCGACAGACCCACCAGATACGCCAGCTCCTGCTGGGTGATGCGCAGCACAGCACCCAGGCCGGGGTAGAGCACCGGGTTGAACAGGGCCGCCAGGCTGCGCGCCACCCGGATGTTGGGATTGGTCATGCGGTCGATCTCGCGCGCCGCAATGAACTGGCCCAGGCGCTCGTTGAGCTGCTTCATGACAAAGCGGTTAAAGCCAATCGAGTGGTCCAGCAGCCAGTGAAAGGTGTCCACATGCAGGCCGGCCACCAGGCTTTTGCGCAGCGCCTGGATGTTGTAGCGGTAGCTCTCGCGCTTCAGGGCCGTGCCTTCGCCGAACCAGCCGCCGGGCGGAATGCCGGTGAAGGTCATGGTCTGGCCGTCGATGTTGTCGGTGCTCATTTTCAGCAAGCCGTCGACCACGCCAAACCAGTAGGTCACCGGGCGCCCGGTGCGGCAGACAAAATCGCCTGCGTTGGCATCCGTGACCTTGAGGTCTTCCACGGCGCGCTCGCGCTCGGGTGCCGAGAGCAATTTAAGCCACGGAATCACGTCCAGCTCGGTCGCCGTCAAGGGGCGGCGGCGCTGAAAAAGGTTGACTTCAGGTTTCATGTGGGCAAACTCCGGAGTTGGCTGAAGCGCAGGGGTGCAGGGAAAACACCTACCTGGAATCGTCTAAATTGTCGTCCAAACGACAACATAACGTCAAATCGGGTTCTATTATTCGGTCATGCCCGCAGCCGGGGCAATTGAACCCAGCTGTGATGATTCAGAGACAAGGTGTAGCGATGCAAACGACGTTTCCCCGATTACTGTTAAACCACGCTGCCCAGCGCCCCAACGATGCGGCCATGCGCGAAAAGGAATACGGCATCTGGCAGGCCATTACCTGGGGTGAGCTGGCCACCATGGTGGCGCATCTGGCCTGCGGCCTGCACCGGGCAGGGCTGCGTCAGCATGATCACATGGTGGTGATTGGCGCCAACCGGCCACGCCTGTATGCCACCATGCTGGCGGTGCAATCGCTTGGTGCCGTGCCCATTGCCCTGTACCAGGACGCTGCCGCGCTGGAATGTGTTTTTCCGCTCAACAACGCAGATGTGTGCTTTGCCTTTGCCGAAGACCAGGAGCAGGTTGACAAGTTGCTGGAGATTCGTGAGCAGTGCCCGCAGCTCAGCAACATTTTCTTTGACGACCTGCGGGGTTTGCGCAATTACGACGAACCCGGTCTGCAGTCGCTCGATGACTTGATTGCCGAGGGCAAAAAGTTTGCCGAGCAAAGCCCTGATTTCTTCAACCATGCGGTGGACCGGGTCAAGCCCGACGATGTCGGGGCCATGTTTTTTACCTCGGGCACCACGGGCAACCCCAAAGGCGTGGTGCACACCCATGACACCCTGCTCAATCGCGCCCGTGCCGGCGCTGACTTCGACAAGTTGACCCACTTGGAGGACGTGCTGGCCTATTTGCCGCCGGCCTGGATCGGGCAAAACATCTTCAGCTATGCCCAGTGGCTGAGCTGCGGCTATGTGGTGAACTGCCCCGAATCCGCTGCCACGGTCACGATCGACCTCAAAGAAATTGGCCCCACCTATTATTTTGCGCCGCCACGGGTGTTTGAAGGCCTGCTGACCAGCGTGATGATTCGCATGGAAGACGCTGGCATCCTCAAGCGCAAGATGTTCCACTATTTCATGGATGTTGCCAAGCGCGTCGGGCCCACGCTGATGGATGGCAAATCGGTCGGCCTGGTCGATCGGACCTTGTACGCCTTGGGCAACTTCATGGTTTTTGGTCCGCTGCGCAACAACCTGGGCTTTAGCCGGGTGCGCGTGGCCTACACCGCCGGTGAGGCCATCGGCCCGGACCTGTTCAGTTTTTACCGCTCGATTGGCGTCAACCTGAAGCAGTTGTATGGGTCCACCGAGACCGCTGTGTTCGTTTGTCTGCAGCCCGACCACGAGGCGCGCGCCGACACCGTGGGCGTGCCGTGCGCAGGCGTGGAGATCAAGGTGGCCGACAACGGCGAGATTCTGGTCAAGTCACCGGGCTTGCTCAAAGGCTATTTCAAGAACCCCGAAGCCACCGCCGAAGTGCTCACAGCCGACGGCTGGTACCACACCAGCGACGCCGGTTTTCTGGATGCCCATGGCCACCTCAAGATCATCGACCGCGTCAAAGACGTGGGCCGCATCAAGGGCGGCGCCAATGATGGCGCCATGTTTGCCCCCAAGTACGTGGAAAACAAGCTCAAGTTTTTCCAGCACATCAAGGAGGTGGTGGCCTATGGCGACCAGCGCGAAAAAGTGTGCGTGATGATCAACATCGACTTTGACGCCGTGGGCAACTGGGCCGAGCGGCGCAACCTGCCCTACGCCGGTTACACCGACCTGGCGCAAAAGCCCGAGGTTTACCAGCTCATCAAGGAATGTGTTGAAAAGGTCAATGCCGACCTCAGCGTGGACACCATGCTGGCTGGCAGCCAGGTGAGCCGCTTCCTGGTGCTGCACAAAGAGCTGGATGCCGATGACGGCGAGCTGACCCGTACCAACAAGGTGCGCCGTGGCTTCATCGCCGACAAGTACAAGCCTTTGGTGGATGGCCTGTACGAAGGCAAGACCGAGCAATTCATCGAGACGATCGTCAAGTTCGAAGACGGCCGCAGCGGCAGCGTGAGCGCGACTCTGAAAATCTCCGACGCCAAAACATTCACACCCGTGAAGGCAGCAGCATGAGCAAAAAAATCGGCGGCGTCATCCTGGACGTCAACAACATCAGTTTGCGCTTTGGTGGCGTCAAGGCGCTGACCGACATTTCTTTCGACGTGTGTGAACACGAGGTGCGCGCCATCATTGGCCCCAACGGCGCGGGCAAAAGCTCGATGCTCAACTGCATCAACGGGGTGTACCAGCCGCAAGAGGGCAGCATCACTTTCCGGGGGCAAAAGTTTGCCCACATGAACAGCCGCCAGGTGGCCGAGATGGGCATTGCCCGCACGTTCCAGAACCTGGCGCTGTTCAAGGGCATGAGCGTGATCGACAACATCATGACGGGCCGCAACCTGCACATCAAAAGCAATCTGTTCATGCAGGCCTTGCGCATCGGCCCGGCCCAGCGCGAAGAAGAAAAGCACCGCGAGTTTGTCGAGCACATCATCGACTTTCTGGAAATCCAGGCGTTCCGCAAAACGCCGGTGGGCCAGCTGCCTTATGGCCTGCAAAAGCGGGTGGACCTGGGTCGCGCCCTGGCCATGGAGCCGCAAGTGCTGTTGCTGGACGAGCCCATGGCGGGCATGAACATGGAAGAAAAGCAGGACATGTGCCGCTTCATTCTGGATGTGAACGACGAATATGGCACGACCATCGTGCTGATCGAGCATGACATGGGCGTGGTGATGGACATCTCGGACCGCGTGGTGGTGCTGGATTACGGCAAAAAAATCGGCGACGGGACGCCCGAAGAAGTGCGCAACAACGAAGAAGTGATCAGCGCCTATCTGGGCACGAGTCATTAAAGTAGCGGAGATAAATAATGGCATTTTTTCTTGAGACACTGCTTGGCGGCCTGATGGCCGGCATGCTTTATTCGCTGGTGGCCCTGGGCTTCGTGCTGATCTACAAGGCCTCGGGCGTGTTCAACTTTGCGCAAGGCGCGATGGTGCTGTTTGCCGCTTTGGCCATGGCGCGGTTTTCCGAGTGGATTCCGGGCTGGCTGGGTCTGGAAGACAAGTTTCTGGGCAACCTGGTGGCCTTTGTGCTGGCAGCGGCTGTGATGTTTGTGCTGGCCTGGCTGATCGAGCGCCTCGTGCTGCGCCATTTGGTCAACCAGGAAGGCGTGACCTTGCTGATGGCCACGCTGGGCATTACCTACTTTCTGGACGGCTTGGGCCAGACGATTTTTGGCAGCGACATCTACAAGATCGATGTGGGCATGCCCAAAGACCCGGTGTTTTTGTTGGAATCGGTCTTCCCCGGTGGCGTACTGGTCAACCTCGAAGACGTCTATGCAGCTTGCATTGCGGCTTTGCTGGTGGTGGTGCTGTCGCTGTTCTTCCAAAAAACCAGCACCGGCCGCGCCTTGCGTGCAGTGGCCGATGACCACCAGGCGGCGCAGTCCATTGGTATTCCGCTTAACCGCATCTGGGTGATTGTGTGGTTTGTGGCTGGTATCACGGCCTTGGTGGCCGGCATCATCTGGGGCTCCAAAATGGGTGTGCAGTTCTCACTCACCACCGTGGCTTTGCGGGCCTTGCCGGTGATCATTCTGGGCGGCCTGACCTCGGTGCCGGGCGCCATCATCGGCGGCCTCATCATCGGTGTGGGCGAGAAACTGTCCGAGGTGTACCTGGGCCCCTATGTGGGCGGGGGCATCGAGATCTGGTTTGCTTACGTGTTGGCACTGGTGTTCTTGCTGTTCCGTCCGCAAGGCTTGTTCGGCGAAAAAATCATTGACCGCGTGTAAGGAGAAAAACATGTTTTACAGAGAAAACGGTCAATTCAAGACCTCTTACCGCAGCGACCAGCAGATTTTTGCCATCGCGCAAGACCGCTGGGTCATTCTGGCCTTCCTCGCCTTTGCCTTCGTCGGCGTGCCATTTTTGGCCGATGAATACATGTTCCGTGCCATCCTGATTCCCTTTCTCATTTTGGCCCTGGCGGCGTTGGGGGTGAACATTTTGGTGGGTTACTGCGGGCAGATTTCACTGGGCTCGGGCGCGTTCATGGCGGTGGGGGCTTACATGGCCTACAACACCTACATCCGCATTGATGGCATGCCCTTGGTCGTGGCGCTGCTGGCCGGGGGCTTTTTCGCCACGGTGGTTGGCATTTTCTTCGGCGTTCCGAGTTTGCGGGTCAAGGGCCTGTATCTGGCGGTGGCCACGCTGGCGGCGCAGTTCTTTTGCGACTGGGCGTTCCTGCGCATCGGCTGGTTCACCAACAACAGTGCCTCGGGCTCGGTTTCGGTGTCCAACCTAAGCGTGTTTGGCTGGTCCATTGAGTCGCCTTTGCAAAAATACCTGTTCTGCCTGTCGTTCCTGGTGGTGTTTGGCTTGTTGGCCAAAAACCTGGTGCGTTCGGCCATTGGCCGCGAGTGGATGGCCATTCGCGACATGGACGTGGCGGCCGCCGTGATTGGCATCCGCCCGGTGTATGCCAAGCTCAGCGCCTTTGCCGTCAGCTCTTTCATCGTCGGTGTGGCCGGCGGCCTGTGGGGCTTTGTGCACCTGGGCTCGTGGGAGCCAGCAGCCTTTTCGATCGACCGTTCCTTCCAGTTGCTGTTCATGGTCATCATTGGCGGCATGGGCTCCATCATGGGCAGCTTCTTTGGTGCTGCCTTCATCGTGATCTTGCCTATTTTCCTGAACCAGTTCTTGCCCTGGGTGGGTGCCCTGGTCGGGGTCAGCATTTCCACGGCGGCCGTGTCGCACACCGAGTTCATGATCTTTGGCGCCCTGATCGTCTGGTTCCTGATCGTTGAGCCGCACGGCCTGGCCAAGCTCTGGTCGGTGGCCAAGCAGAAGCTGCGCCTGTGGCCTTTCCCTCATTGATGTTCAAAACGTGTTTTTCGCAAGTGCTTCCAACTTTATTAACAGGAGACAAACCATGAAGCTTCGTCAACTCGTCCTTGCCACCACAGTGGCGGCTGCCGGTCTTGCCAGTGCTCTGGTCAGCACCGTGGCCACGGCCCAAACCAAAGAGCAGTTTTTTCCCGTGCTGGTTTACCGAACGGGTGCTTACGCCCCCAACGGCGTGCCATGGGCCAACGGCTATGTTGACTACCTCAAGCTGGTCAATGCGCGCGGCGGCATCAACGGCGTCAAGCTCAGCTTTGAAGAGTGCGAAACCGGCTACGCCACCGACCGCGGCGTGGAGTGCTATGAGCGCCTGAAGGGCAAAAACGGCGGCGCCACGGTGTTCCAGCCCTTGTCGACCGGCATCACCTTTGCGTTGACCGAAAAAGCCCCCAGCGACAAGATTCCCCTGATCACCGCAGGTTACGGCCGCAGCGAGTCGGCTGATGGTGGTGTTTTCAAGTGGAACTTCCCATTGGCCGGCACGTATTGGGTGGCCGGTGACGTCATCATTCAGGACATCGCCAAAAAAGCAGGGGGTGCTGACAAGCTCAGGGGCAAGCACATCGCACTGGTCTACCACGACAGCCCGTTTGGCAAGGAAGCCATCCCCATTTTGCAAGAGCGTGCGGCCATGCATGGCTTCAGGTTGAGCCTGTTGCCCGTGACCCACCCCGGCGTGGAGCAAAAGTCCACCTGGCTGCAAATTCGCCGTGACCGCCCTGACTACGTCGTCAACTGGGGCTGGGGCGTGATGAACTCCACCTTGCTCAAGGAAGCACAAGCCACTGGCTACCCCCGTGAAAACATTTACGGCGTGTGGTGGGCAGGTGCCGAGCCCGACGTCAAAGACGTGGGCATGGGCGCCAAAGGCTACAACGCCATCGCCATGCAGCACGGCGTTGAAAAAGGCTCTGCTGTGGTGAAAGAGGTGCTGGAAAAATTGCACGCCAAAAACCTGGGCACAGGCTCCAAGGAAGAAGTGGGTGATGTGCTCTACATGCGCGGCATGTTCAGCGCCATGTTTGCAGTAGAAGGTGTTCGCCAGGCTCAGGATAAGTACGGCAAGGGCAAAGTCATGACCGGCGAGCAAGCGCGTTGGGGCTATGAAAACCTGAACCTGACCCAGCCCAAGCTCGATGCCTTGGGCTTCAAGGGCGTGTTGCGTCCGATCTCCACCTCGTGCGCCGACCACATGGGTGCCGCCTGGGCCCGTATCCACACCTGGAACGGCAGCAAGTGGGAGTTCTCCAGCGACTGGTACCAGGCAGATGAGCAGATCATCAAGCCCATGGTGAAAGCCGCTGCCGACAAGTACGCTGCCGAGAAGAAACTGACGCGCCGCACCCCTGCGGACTGCCAGTCCTGATCAGGTGCCAGGCCCGCTGCGCAAGCGGCGGGCCTGGCTGCCAAATGAAACCCTTGCGCGCAGCGGTTTCATTTGGCGTGAACCTCCCATTTAGCAAAGGCAAAGTCCATGAGCGACAAAAAAATTGTTCTGAACGTCAACGGCATTGAAGTGATTTACAACCACGTCATTTTGGTGCTCAAGGGCGTGTCCCTGCAGGTCCCTGATCAAGGCATCGTGGCTTTGCTGGGGGGCAACGGCGCGGGCAAAACCACCACGCTGCGGGCCATCTCCAACCTGCTGCAAGGCGAACGTGGCGAGGTCACCAAGGGCAGCATCGAGCTGCGCGGCGAGCGCATCGAGAACCTCACGCCCGCCGACCTGGTGAACCGGGGTGTGGTGCAGGTGATGGAGGGCCGCCATTGCTTTGCCCACCTGACCATCGAAGACAACCTCATGACCGGCAGCTACACCCGCACCGACAAGGGCGAGATCGCGGCCAATCTGGACAAGGTCTACACCTATTTCCCGCGCCTTAAAACACGCCGCACCTCGCAAGCGGCCTACACCTCGGGCGGCGAGCAGCAGATGTGCGCGATTGGCCGCGCCCTGATGACCAACCCCAGCATGATGCTGCTCGACGAGCCGTCGATGGGCCTGGCGCCGCAAATCGTGGAAGAGGTGTTCAACATCGTCAAGGACCTGAACGAGAAGGAAAAGGTCACTTTCCTGATCGCCGAGCAAAACACCAACATGGCCCTGAAGTACGCCGACTACGGCTACATCATGGAGTCGGGCCGCATCGTGATGGACGGTGCCGCCGCGGACCTGCGCACCAACGAAGATGTGAAAGAGTTTTACCTGGGTATGGGCGGTGGCGAGCGCAAGAGCTTCAAGGATGTCAAGAGCTACAAGCGCCGCAAGCGCTGGCTCGCTTGACGATCGGGACGGCACTGTTCTGGTTGTCATTGCGAACACAAGTGAAGCAATCCATGACTTCCAAATACATGGATCGCCACGCCGCCGCGCTCCTCGCGATGACGGCTTGATATTGGCGATTTCCCTGGCTTGTCTATTTGTTTTTCAGGAATACAAACATGAGCGATTTTTTTGATGCGCTGGAGGCGCGTGACCCAACTGCACGCGAAGCGGCTTTGCTGGCAGCCCTGCCGCTGCAGGTGGCACATGCCAAGCTGGCTTCACCGGCCTTTGCCGGGATTCTCAAGGACGTCAATCCCGCCGACATCACCACCCGCGCGGCGCTGGCACGGCTTCCTGTGACGCGCAAGCATGAACTGCTGGCGCTGCAATTGAGCAGCCGCAGTAGTGGCGCCAGCGTGTTCGGTGGCTTCAGCACCGCAGGGTTCGGCGCCCAATTGCCACGCGTTTTTGCCAGCCCTGGCCCCATTTACGAGCCCGAAGGCACGGCCAAAGATTATTGGCGCATGGCGCGCGCCATTTTTGCCGCCGGTTTTCGTCCGGGTGAGTTGATTCACAACAGCTTCAGCTACCACTTTGTGCCGGCCGGCTCGATGATGGAAACCGGTGCCCATGCGCTGGGCTGCACCGTGTTTCCGGGCGGCACCGGCCAGACCGAGCAGCAGGTGCAGGCCATGGCTGAACTGCAACCCGCGGGCTACATCGGCACCCCCAGTTTTTTGAAGATCATCCTGGAAAAAGCCGCCGAGATGGGGGTGGCGCTGCCCAGCCTGACCAAGGCCATGTTCGGCGGCGAGGCTTTTCCGCCCAGCCTGCGTGACTGGTTCACCGCGCGTGGCATTGCCGGTTACCAGTGTTACGCCACCGCTGACCTGGGCTCCATCGCCTTCGAAACCACAGCGCGCGAGGGCCTGGTGCTGGACGAAGGCGTGCTGCTGGAAATTGTGCGCCCCGGCACCGGCGACCCGGTGGCGCCGGGCGAAGTGGGCGAGGTGGTGGTGACCACGCTCAACCCCACTTACCCACTGATCCGTTTTGGCACCGGCGACCTGTCGGCGGTGCTGCCTGGCACTTGCCCGAGCGGGCGCACCAATGTGCGCATCAAGGGCTGGATGGGCCGGGCCGATCAGACCACCAAGATCCGTGGCATGTTTGTGCACCCGGGCCAGGTCGACACCATTGCCAAGCGCTTTCCTGAGATCACCA
Source organism: uncultured Rhodoferax sp. (assembly GCA_964538895.1). GTDB lineage: Bacteria > Pseudomonadota > Gammaproteobacteria > Burkholderiales > Burkholderiaceae_C > Rhodoferax. Next base: position 4,911 of record CAZIGL010000019.1, on the reverse strand, counting down.
AGGCGCGCCTGGTGGTGAGCGGCGAGATGGCCAACGACCAGATGACGCTCAAGGTCGAAACCGCTTGCAGCGGACCTGACATCTTGGCCGCCAAAGTGATGGAAGCCATTCGCGACGTGACCAAGCTGCGCGGCCAGGTTGAAGTGGTGCTGCCGGGCAGCCTGCCCAACGACGGCAAGGTGATCGAGGACGCGCGCAGCTACCAATAGCTAGCCGTCACGGCAACTTAGGGCTATTGGTTGTCATTGCGAGCCCGCCGTACCCGTTTCGATACCGCAGACGGACCTTGCACAAAGTCTCCGTCACTGCGAGCGTAGCGCGGCAGTCCATGCAGTCCGGGGGCATGGATTGCTTCACGGCGTTCGCAAGGACGAGCTTATTGCAGGTCAAACGCCCCAGGTGATGGCCTCGTCGTCTTTGAGGCACTGGTTGACCATGTCGATGAAGGGCACGCTACGCTGGCGCAGGCCGATGGCCTCGAAGTGGGGCATGGGCAGGTTGTCGGCCAATGCCTGTGCGATGGCTTCTTTTTGCTGAACTTCTTCAAGCTGCACCGCGTCCTTGAGCGCCTGCAGCGCTTGCGGCATCTGCTCGGGCAGCAAAATGCCCTTGGTGCTGGGCGCTGCGGCCGTGTGTTTGCCAATGATCTCCAGCAGTCGCTGGCCATTGGCTTGCAACATAATCACATCCCCGGTGACTTTGGATTTGAATTTGTAAAGCATGCGTTTCCTCGCTTTGTTGAATCGTTTTAAAGGACTCATGTTAGTCCCCTGCCTGCTGCTGGGGTTGACGGGCTGTGCCGATACGCGCTATTACTGGCAATCGGTATCGGGTCACGTGCAATTGATGCAGGCAGCGCGGCCCCTAGAGCATTGGCTGGCTGACAGCACCACGCCGCTGGCTTTGCAGCAGCGCCTCACGCTCGCCCGCGACATGCGGCGTTTTGCGGTGACTGAACTGCACCTGCCCGACAACGCCAGCTACCAGCGTTACGCCGACCTGCAGCGCCGCCATGTGGTGTGGAACGTGGTGGCAGCGCCCGAGTTTTCTTTGACGCTGAAAACCTGGTGCTTTCCCGTGGCGGGTTGTGTCGGCTACCGGGGTTATTTTTCTGAGGCAGATGCACAGGCCGAGGCGCAGGTGCAACGTGTGGCCGGGCTGGAGGCCAGCGTTTATGGCGTGCCCGCCTACTCCACGCTGGGCTGGATGAACTGGCTGGGTGGCGACCCGCTGCTCAACACCTTTATCCATTACCCGGAGGGCGAGGTGGCGCGCTTGCTGTTCCATGAGTTGTCGCACCAGGTGCTGTATGTGCCTGACGACACCATGTTCAACGAATCATTTGCCACTGCGGTCGAGCGCCTGGGCGGCGCCCTTTGGCTGGCGCAGCAAGCCGGTCCGCAGGCCAGGCAGGCCTATGCCGAGTTTGATGCGCGCCGCCAGCAGTTCAGGGCGCTGACGCGCAGCACGCGTGGTCGACTCAAGCAAATTTACAGCACCGATGGTCCGCAAGCCACCGCCAAAGAAAACCAGGCCGCCCTGAAGCAGCAAACCATGCAGGACTTCAGGGCCGCCTATGCCGAGCTCAAGGCGAGTTGGGGCGGTTACAGCGGCTTTGATGCCTGGGTGGCCCAGGCCAACAATGCCACTTTTGGTGCGCAGGCCGCATACGACGAACTGGTGCCAGGCTTTGAGGCGCTGTTTGTGCGCCAAGGGCGCAACTGGCCCGCGTTTTATGATGCGGTCAGGAAACTCGCCAAGCAGCCCATGAAAGCGCGGCAGCAACAGCTGAAACAGTGGGCAGCGGAGCCGCTCGATTCGTCCGCTTCACCGTAAAGATAATTTTTTAACACCAGGGCACCATGGCTGAACTCAACATCGTCCGCGAACACGCATTGGGCCTGGCAAAGGCGCGCAAAATTGCCTTTCAATGGGCGGAGCAAGTCGAAGAGGAATTTGCCATGCAATGCAATTACGCCCAGGGCAAGCACAGCGACGAGGTCGACTTTGCGCGCTCTGGCGTCAAGGGCAGTTTGACCGTGACCAAAACGCACTTCGAGTTGCGCGCCCAGCTGGGGTTTTTGCTCGGTGCGTTCAAGGGCACGATCGAGGCCGAGATTGTGAAGAACCTCGACGCGTTGCTGGCAGCGCCCGCGAAGAAGCATGAGAACAAAAAAACGCGCTGAAGCGTAGCCCGTCGCTGCGCGTCATAGGACTGTCATTGCGAGCCAAGCGTGGCGATCCAGGGTTCATGGATTGCCGCGTCGCGGGGCTCCAATGACGAAAACGTTCAGCTCAGCGACTCGATCAGGTCAATGTACTGCTGCATGGCCTGCGCATTGGGAGTGCCTTTGAGGGTGTTCCAGGCATCCCATTTGGCGCGGCCCACCATGTCGGTAAAGCCGGGTTTCTTTTCGGCGTTGTCGCCTGTGCTGGCTTGCTTGTAAAGCGCGTACAGCTTGAGCAGGGTCATGTTGTCGGGGCGTTCGCTCAAGTTTTTGGAATTGGCGACGGCGGCTTCAAATTGGGCTTGCAGGTCAGACATGGTGAAATTTTGATCCGTTAAAAAGAGCTTGTATCAGGGTTGACGAGCCTTATCTTAATGGGCGTTTTGATCTCAAAATAGAGAACCTTCCCAAAAGAGCTGTCATGGTCACACGTTTGCCCCGTTCCCCTTCCCGCCAAGCGCCGCAAGATCCGCAAAGCCAGCCCGCCAGCCCGGTGCACGAGCGCATGAGCAAGGTCGACACCGCCTGGCTGCGCATGGACAGCGCCAGCAACCTGATGATGATCCTGGGGGTTTGGATCCTCAAGCCGGCCGTGCGCTACCTTGATGCTTGCCAGCGCATTGAAGAGCGCTTGCTGAAGTACCCGCGCTTTGGTCAAAAGGTGGTGCAGGATGCCACCGGCGCCAGCTGGGTGACAGACACCAGTTTTGACATCAGGCGCCATGTGCTGCGCGAAAAATTGGGGCCTTTGGCTAAAAACCATCCGCAACAGGCCTTGCAAGCGCGCCTGGCCGAGCTGGCGCTGCAACCACTTGACCCGCGTTACCCGCTGTGGGACTTCAGGCTGGTGGAGCATTACCAGGGCGGGTCAGCCCTGCTGGTGCGCATTCACCACTGCATTGCCGACGGTCTGGCGCTGATTGCCGTGATCCAGTCGCTGGTCGATGGTGGCCACGAGCCACCCCGGCAGCTTTCCAAACCATCGCAGGGGACCAGCTGGGAGACCGCCGAAGAATGGCTGTCGCATACCGTGATTGAACCGTTCACCGGGGCTGCCGTGAAGGCGCTGGATGTGGCGGGCGACAGCGCAGCGCAGGCTTTTGTGGCTATCGGTCAGCCCAAAACCCTGTTTGATAAATGGATGGTCAAAGGCCTTGACAAGGGGGTGTCGGGGTCGGCCGAGCTGGCCAAAATGGCCTACCAGGTGCTGCGCGATGGCGCCGCGCTGGCCCTGATGCCAGACGATTCACCCACGCGGCTCAAGGGCACTCCGGGGCACGCCAAGCGGGTGGCCTGGTGCCAGCCGATTCCGCTGGATGAGGTGCGCGCCGTGAGCAAGGTACTGCATTGCTCCATCAATGATGTGCTGCTGGCCTGTGTGGCCGGCGCCATTGGCCAGTACCTCAGGGCGCAGGGCGATGTGGTGGAGGGCAAGGAGATTCGGGCCATGGTGCCGGTCAACCTGCGGCCCATGGCGCAAGCCTACCAGCTGGGCAACCAGTTTGGCCTGGCGCCGGTGGTGCTGCCCATTGGCATGGCCCACCCTTTGGCCCGGGTGTTTGAGGTACGCCGCCGCATGACTGCGCTCAAGGGCAGCATGCAGCCGCTGCTGAGCTACGCGCTGTTGGCCGTGGCGGGCATGGTGGTCAAGTCGGCCCAGGATGCCATGCTGAGCCTGTTCTCCAAAAAAACCACGGCCGTGATGACCAATGTGCCCGGGCCGCGCGACAAGCTCAAGTTTTGCGGCTCCACCCTGGAGCAGCCCCTGGTTTGGGTGCCGCAATCGGGCAGCGTGGGCTTGGGGGTGTCGATTCTGAGCTATGGCGGCGGTGTGCAGTTTGGCATCATCAGCGACACCACCCTGTGCCCCGACCCGCAGGCCATCATTGACCAATTTGAGCCCGAATTTGACAAACTGCGCCTGCTGACGCTGATGCTGCCCTGGGGGGACTAGCTGTCTTGCACGTATGGATTGCCGCGTCGCGTTGCTCCCTTCCATGAACAGTCCCGTCATTGCGAACGCAGTGAAGCAATCCATGACTTCTGAATGCATGGACTGCCGCGCTATGCTCGCAGTGACGAAGTCTCTTTTCAAGGTCCGTGTGCGGTAGCGGGCCGGGTAGGGGTGCCTCGCCATGACGGGGTGGGCAGGGGGCGCGGCGTCTCTGGGTGGCTCAATGGTGACTGGGCTGTCATTGCGAGCGAAGCGCGGCAATCCATGTCTGCGCTAGAGAAGTCCCGGATACAAATCGATCCACAACGGATTCAGCTTTTCGATCAACGCAATTTTTCTCGTTCGCGATCCGGCTTTGAGTTGTTTTTCGCGAGTTATTGCATCCACCATACTGGAATGCAATTCAAAATGCACCAGTGTGTGGACCGCATACTGCCGGGTGAATCCTGCGACCTGATCGTTCTTGTGTTGCCAGACCCGCTTGACCATGTCGGACGTCACACCCACATAAAGCGTGCCGCGGGCTTGACTGGCCAAGATGTAAACAGCGGGTTGCATGGACGTGTGTTGTAACTTGTTTTTGGAAATGTAATGCACAAAAATCCAAAGCCATGGATTGCCGCGTCGCGTTGCCCCCTTCCATGAACAGTCCCGTCATTGCGAACGCAGTTAAGCTGAAGTTCCACCCCCAAAAAGCCGAGTTTCCCCAATGAAACCTGCGGTAAATCT
>CAZIGL010000018.1:0-80085 GCA_964538895.1 uncultured Rhodoferax sp. | reverse complement strand
CAGGAACAAGGTGCTGGTGGACTTGGGCACAGCCACCACCAAACTGGTTTCAGAAGGTGGTTTGTCAAACGTCAACCGAGTCAGCGTCTGGTTAACACCCAGTTGCGCCCCCGGCCAGGGCTGGCCACTCCATTGCAGTTCGAGACCCCGGATGGAAAAATTGTCAACGTTGAGATAATCGTAGGGCGCATAGGTTTTACCGCCGACTGCTGCCAAATAGGGAACACCGTCGATAAAACCGGTAAATTTCTCATCAAAAAGACGGACATCAAGGGTCGATGCCAGCCACAAAAATTTGCCCAGATAACCCAACTCACGGGTCAGCACGGTTTCTGGCACAACGTTGCCCCGCGCTAAAAAGCTGACCCGAACCAAATCGTTTACCTTGGTCGTTTGGTCGAAGGCCGAGTACCGAACATCAGCCTGGCGCTCAAACGCACTGGGGGGGCGAAACGAGCGTGTCATGCCAGCGCGCAGGGTGTGCTCGGGGGTGACGTGCCAATTCAACATCAGCCGGGGGGCCAGGCTGGAGCCATTGACACTGCTGTGCTCCGCCATGGCACCACCGTTGAGCAGCAGGTCAGGGCGCAGACGCCATTCGGCATGGGCGAACACGCGCGTGAAGTCGTCCAAAAAAGCGTCAGCCGTATTAAAAAAAAGCGGCGAAGTGACCGACTCGCGCCGCAACTCGGCACCCCAAACCATGCGCAGCGACGGACTCAGGCGCAAGGTATGTTGCGCGGTAAGAGAATAATTGCTGGCGCTACCGCTGCCGTCCACGGTCGCACTGAAGTAAGGAGCTTTATAAGGGAATGTATTGACGTCGGTATAGGTTTCTTGGTTATGTGCAAAGCTAAGCACAAGGTCGTGGTCTTGGCTGAAAACTTCTTTCCAGTCAACCTGGACGAATTTATTCTCAAACGAGGTGTCACGAAATCCTGCACCTGGTTTGTTGGCAAGACCCTTCCCTGAAGCCATGTCCATCCAGCCGGTACTGAACTGCAGGCTGCTGCTGGAGGACACCTGCCAGTCCGACCTGAAATTGACGCGCTGCACCCGGTTGTGGCCATTGGCGCCGGTCAGGCCTTCGTCACCACGCTCGTCCACAGAAAGCCGCTGGGTGCTGTTGTCGGTGCGCCAGCCCAGGCCCAAGCGGGTGTCCTCAATGCCGTTTTCACCGCGGCTCAGCGTGGCCGATGGCCCCAGTATGTCGGCGCTGTGCCGGGTCACGATGTTGACCACCCCGAGCATGGCGCGCGCGCCGTACGCCACCGAGTTGGCGCCGCGCATCACCTCGATGCGTTCAATGTCGTCCAGCGCCACCGTCATCAGGCCCGGTGCCACGCTGCCGGCAAAAAAACTCGAATAGACCGAACGGCCATCGACCAGCACCTGGATGCGGGCCGAGTAATAGCCATAAACGCCGTGGTAACTGGCTTGCGGTGCGTCGGATTCAAACGAGGTGCTGCTTTGAAAACCCGGCACCAGCCGAAGCAAGTCAGCCACGTCACGCGCCCCCGAGCTGCGAATAAAGTCACGGTCAAGAATGGTGACCGCACCCGGTGTTTCGTCCAGCCGCTGCGGCATGCGCGACACCGACAGGATGATCGGCATGTCGTCCAGAAAATCTTTTTCGGAAACTCCCGGGGAGGTCTGGGCTGCAAGCCCCTGGCTAAATACCAGCCAGGCCACGCCAACTAGGGAGAAAGCGCCCGAACGGGTCAAAAATGGGGAATTTTTCATTGAAGCATTGTGCCCTGAAGGCGCTCAGCCCAAGCGGGCCGGCGCCGCCTGGCGCAGCGTCAGGCCGGCTGGGCCAGCACCCGCCCCGCCTCGATGGTGATGCTGCGCTGGCAGCGCTCGGCCATGGCGCGGTCGTGGGTGACCAGCAGCAGCGTGGTGCCCAGTTCGCGGTTCAGGTCAAACATCAGGCTCATGATTTTTTCACCCGTGGCAAAGTCCAGGCTGCCGGTGGGCTCGTCGGCCAGCAGGACCGAGGGCTGCACCACAAAGGCCCGGGCCAATGCCACCCGCTGCTGCTCGCCACCTGAGAGCACCTTGGGGTAAGCCCTGAGACGCTGGGCCAGGCCCACGCGGTCCAGCATGTCGGTAGCCAGTTTGCGCGCCTGGCGCCGGCCCGCCAGTTCAAGCGGCAGCATCACGTTCTCAAGGGCGGTTAAATTGCCCAGCAACTGAAAGCTCTGGAACACAAAACCGAGCTTTTCGGCGCGCAAGGCAGCGCGCTCATCCTCGGACATGGCAAACAAATCTTGCCCGGCCAGACGCACCGTGCCCTGGCTGGGGGTGTCAAGCCCGGCGATGATCGACAACAGGGTACTTTTGCCCGAACCTGAAGCACCGACAATAGCCACTGTTTCACGCGGGCGAAGGGCAAAGTCAATGTCCTGCAAAATCTCCAGGGTGCCAGTGGCATCGGTGACCGACTTGAAAACGTGCTCTACCGAAATAATGACTTCAGACATGGATTTTTCTTTGCAACAAAACTATTTGAACCGCCGCCACTGTATCGCGTTGGCGGCACTCCTTGCCAGCGGCGGGATTTACCGCAGCGCGGTGGCAGACGCAGCCCGGCCCATGCCCACGCAGCACACCATCCTGGTGCTGGGCGACTCCCTGAGCGCCGAGTACGGGCTCAGGCGCGGCACCGGTTGGGTGGCGTTGCTGACACAAAAACTGGAGACCGAAAAGATCAGCGCCCAGGTGGTCAACGCCAGCATCAGCGGCGACACCAGCGCCGGTGGGCGTGCCCGCCTGCCCGACTTGCTGATCCGGCACCAGCCCACACTGGTGGTGATTGAGTTGGGGGGCAACGACGCGCTGCGCGGCCTGCCGCTGCACACCACACAAGACAACTTGCTGGCCATGACGCGTCTGGCCCAGCAAAGCGGCGCGCAGGTGCTGCTGCTGGGCATGCAGGTGCCACCCAACTACGGCCGGGATTACGCCCAGCGCTTTGCCGACACCTTCACCAAGGTGGCCCGCACCTCGCAAGCTGCGCTGGTGCCCTTTTTCCTGAAGGGCCTGGCCGACACGCCTGACAGCATGCGCTGGTTTCAGGCCGACCGCATCCACCCCACGGAGGCAGCCCAGCCGCGCATGTTGGCCAATGTCTGGCCGGCACTCAAGAAAGCGCTGCAATGAGTCTGACCCCCTTGAGCGCTACCGAGGTGATGGCACGCCTGGCCGACTTTGACGCCATCATTGACGCCCGCAGCGAAGACGAATACCAGGCCGACCACTTGCCCGGCGCCGTCAATTGGCCCACCCTGAACAACGCCGAACGCATCGAGATTGGCACCCTGTACAAGCAGGTCAACCCCTTTGAAGCCCGCAAGCGCGGTGCTGCAAAAGCCGCGCGCAACATCGCAGCCCACATTGAGCAACAGGTGATCGACAAACCGCGTGACTGGCAGCCGCTGGCCTACTGCTGGCGCGGTGGCCAGCGCAGCGGCTCGCTGGCACTTGTTTTAAGCCAGATTGGTTTTCGGGTCACGCTGATCGAGGGCGGCTACAAGGCTTTTCGTGCGGCGCTGGTGCAAGACACCGTGGCGCGTGTGCCCGGGCTGTCGTTTCGGGTGGTGTGCGGCCCGACCGGCAGTGGCAAGACCCGCTTGCTGCAGGCGCTGGCCGCGCAAGGCGCCCAGGTGCTGGACCTGGAGGCGCTGGCGAACCACCGCAGTTCGGTGCTGGGCGCCGTGCCGGGCTTGCCACAACCGACCCAAAAGTGTTTTGAAACCCTGCTCTGGGCGCAGCTGCGCCAGTTTGACCCGGCGGTGCCGGTGTATGTTGAAAGCGAGAGCAAAAAAGTGGGGAATTTGGCAGTGCCTGGCGCCCTGATGGACGCGATGCGCAACAGCCCTTGCCAGAACCTGCAACTGTCCGACGACGAGCGCGTGGCGCTGTTGCTGGAAGACTATGACTACCTGACGCGCGACATCACCTATTTTTGCGAACGGCTGGAAAAGCTCACCGAGCTCAAGGGACGCGAGGTGGTGAAACGCTGGCAAGGCTTGGCCCGCGATGGGGACTTTGCCACGGTGGTGATGGAGTTGCTGACCCAGCATTACGACCCGGCTTATGCGCAGTCAATGCAGCGCAATTTTGTGCAGTTTGCGCAGGCCGGTCAGTTGACGCCGACCGACCGCTCAGACCAGGCCATGAACGCCCTGGCAAGCCGGATGCTGGTTTGAAGAAGGGTGTGAGCTGGCCGGCCTGAAGACTCAGGCGGCTGGCGTGTCTTGCGTGGTCTGATCGGGCTCGTCTTGCTGGCCCTCAGGGCCGCCCTCGCCCGCTTTGCGCTGGGCTTTTTCTTTGAGTTTCTCTTCTTTTTTCTTCTTTTTCGCCAGTTCTTTCTGACGCTTTTCGTAGCCGTAATTAGGTGTTGCCAAGTTGTGCTTTCAAGTTAATGCCCGCATTTTAGCCGCCCGGGCGATGTTGCCCGGCATGACGAACCGCCCGCTGGTATTCAGGTGCTTGACTGCAAGGCTTGCAGCAGGTCGTTTTGCAAGTCGGGGGCAGCTTCAAGGCCGATGGAAAAGCGCACCAGAATACCGCGCTGCAGATGCGCCGGCCATTGGCTGCGCATGGTCTCGAGTTGGTAAGGCATGACCAGGCTCATGGGGCCGCCCCAGCTGTAGCCAATTTTGAACAATTGCAGGCTGTCGCAAAACGCATCGACCCGGGCCTGGCTGAAGTCGGGTTTGAAGATCACGCTGAACAGGCCGGCCGCCGCACCCAAGTCGTTGCCGCACAAACCCTGCCAATGCGCATGGCCTGGTGATGCGGGCAAGGCGGGGTGCAACACCTGGGCAAACTCGTCACGCTGCTGGCACCACTGCGCCAGGCTGCGGGTGGTTTCATCATGCTGGCGGTAACGCAGTGGCAAGCTGGGCAAGCCCCGCAATACCGCCTCGGCATCATTGGCAGCCACACCCAGCCCAAGACGCATGTGGCACAGCTTGAGCCGCATGTGCAGGCGCTCATCGAGGGTGATGACGCTGCCCATCAGCACATCGCCGCCGCCGCTGGGGTACTTGGTCAGGGCATGGATGCTGATGTCCACAGCCAATGCGGGCAACTGGCCCGGCTGCAGGTCAAACGGCATGAAGGCCAGGCCCGCACCCCAGGTGTTGTCCAGGGCACAAAGCACGCCGGCCGCCTTGCACACACGCACCTGCTCGCGCAGGTCGGGAAACTCAAGCGTGACCGAGCCTGCGGCTTCCAGCCAGACCAGCCGGGTTTGCGGAGTCAGTTTGGCGGCCAGGTCAGCCGGGTCCATCGGGTCAAAGTAACGGTGGGTGATGCCCCAATGCATCAGCTCGCCCTCGGCCAGCGCTTTGGAGGGGCCATAGGCGTTGTCGGGGATGAGGACTTCGTCACCGCTCTTGAGCAAAGCCAGGCAGACCGTGGCTATGGCGGCCAGGCCACTGGGCACCAGCAGGCATTGAGCGCCGCCCTCCAGAGTCGCAAGCCGTTCTTCAAGGGTGTAAGTGGTGGGCGTGCCGTGCAGTCCGTAGGTGTAGGCCGACTTGTCTTTCCAGTCAAACTGGCGCATGGCGGCCACGTTGGGGAAAAACACGGTTGAGGCTTTGAATACCCCGGGCTGCGGCGCGGCAAAGCCTGCAGGTGGCAAATAGGGATGATGGATCAGGGTGGTGGTGCGCTCAGCCATGGCAAAAAACGGTGTCGGTCAGACGCTCCACTTTTTGATCAAATGCTCAGGACGCAGGCTGTCATAGCCCTCAAAGGGCTGGTGAATCCAGGGGTTGGTTGGCAAAAATTCGACCGAATAATCTGGCGTGAATTTGGACAAGGACTTGGTCCAGATCACGGCACTGCGCAGCTCGGTGATGGGCTTGTAATTGTTCTTGAGCTGCTCAATCACGGCGTTCAGCGTCAGCCCCGAGTCTGCCAGGTCGTCCACCAACAAAACCTTGCCGGCTATTTCGCCCTTGGGCGTGGTGATGTAGTGGGCAATGTCAAGGTTGCCCTGCTGGGTGCCAGCACCGGCGCGGTAAGAGCTGGTGGACATGATGGCCAGCGGCTTGTCAAAAACCCGCGACAAGATATCGCCCGGGCGCATGCCGCCCCGCGCAAGACACAGAATCGTGTCAAATTCCCAGCCCGACTGAAATATCTTGATGGCCAGTTTTTCGATCAGGCCGTGGTACTCGTCATAGCTCACATACAGATGCTTGCCGTCTTCAGTCAACATAATTGCCCCTTGTTTAATCGTTGCTAACGTGGATCGGATGCGAATGAAAAACAGCTGCGTCGGGATCAATCGGCCAGAAAAGGATGGCGCATCATGATGGTGTGATCGCGGTCCGGGCTGGTCGACACAATGTGCACCGGCACGCCCGTAACCTGCTCAATGCGCTGCAGGTAAAGCCGGGCCGCCATGGGCAATTTATCATACTGGGTGACGCCCACAGTGCTGTCGCTCCAGCCCTCCAGGGTTTCGTAGACGGGAACACAGCGCGAAATGTCGTCAGCACCCATGGGCAAAATGTCGGTCACTTCACCGTCGAGTTCGTAGCCGGTGCACAGCTTGAGTTCCTTCAAGCCATCCAGCACATCGAGCTTGGTGATGCACAAGCCGCTCAAGCCATTGACCTGGGCCGAGCGCTTGAGCAGGGCCGCATCGAACCAGCCGCAGCGGCGGCTGCGCCCGGTAGTGACGCCTTTTTCGGCGCCCACGGTGCTCATGTGCCAACCCGGCGTACCCTCGACTTCCCAGTCAAGCTCGGTCGGAAACGGGCCACCGCCCACGCGCGTGCAGTAAGCTTTGGTGATGCCCAAAATGTAGTGCAGCAGGCCGGGGCCGACACCAGCACCTGCGGCGGCATTGCCGGCCACGCAGTTGCTGGAGGTCACAAACGGATAAGTCCCATGATCGACGTCAAGCAAGGTGCCCTGCGCGCCTTCGAACAGCAGGTTCTCACCCTTCAGGTGGGCGTCATTAAGCTCGCGCGAGACGTCGGCCATCATGGGCTTGAGCAGTTCGGCATGGCGCATGGCTTCGTTGTAGACCGCGTCAAACTCGACTTCACCATCTTTCATGTAGGGCGCCAGCGTCGGGCCGAAGTCAAAGGCTTTGGAGCCCAGAAAGGTGGTCAGGACGTGGTTGTGCAGGTCGAGCAGCACGCGCAACTTGTTGGCAAAACGCTCGGGGAACTTGAGGTCTTGCACACGCAGGGCGCGCCGGGCAATTTTGTCCTCGTAGGCCGGGCCAATGCCGCGCCCGGTGGTACCGATTTTTTCGCTGCCGCCCTGCTCCCGGGCAGCCTCGCGCGCCACATCCAGTGCCGCATGAAACGGCAAAATCAACGGGCAAGCCTCGCTGATGCGCAAGCGCGAGCGCACGTCGACACCCACTTTTTCCAGCCCGGCAATTTCTTCAAATAATTTGGCCGCCGACAGCACCACACCGTTGCCGATGTAGCACTTGACGCCCGGGCGCATGATGCCGCTGGGGATCAGGTGCAGCGCGGTCTTGACACCGTTGATGACCAACGTGTGGCCCGCGTTGTGGCCGCCCTGGAAGCGCACCACGCCCTGGGCGCTCTCGGTCAACCAGTCCACCAGCTTGCCCTTGCCTTCGTCACCCCATTGGGTGCCCACGACAACGACGTTACGTCCTTTGATTGCGGTCATTTTTTAATTCTCTGTAGTTTCAATGCATGGCTTGAACAAGCCACTGCCCCGCCGCTTCAATGAGCTCGCGGTCACAGTGGAATTCATCAACTTCACTTTCGTGGCCCGGCAGCACGCAGACCACGATCTCGCCGCGTGAGCGCAAGGCGGCGATGGCCGTGCACAGGCTGGCGTCGTCGCGCCAAGGGGCGCGAATGGCCGCTTGCAAAGCCCGCGGCGCGACCACCGCAACCAGGGCCTTGAGGTCCAGACTGAAACCTGCAGCAGGCCGGTTGCGGCCAAACACCGCACCCACCTCGTCATAGCGACCACCGCGCACCAGGGCATCGCTGGCACCGGGTGCATAGATGGCAAAGCGAACACCGGTGTAGTAGGCGTAACCACGCAAGTCGGCGAGGTCAAAACTGAGCTTGGCCCCCGGCAAATGCTGCGCCAACAGCCGCAAACTTTGCAGCGCCTCACGCACTGCGGGCAGGGCCGGCAGGGTTTTTTCGGCCTCGGACAAAACCCGTTCATCGCCATACAGCTGCACCAGCGTCAGCAAGCCCTGGTGCACCGCCTGCGGCAGATCACGGGTGAGCACGGCCAGCTCAGCGCTGTCTTTGGCAGCAAGTGCCGTGTGGACGTCGGCCAGCCGCGCAGGACTGAGCGACACCGTCGCAAGCAGTGCCTTGACCAAACGGGCATCGGCAAGATCAATGCTGGGCGCTTGCACCTTGGCCGCCTGCAGGCAGTCAAAGGCCAGCTTCAATATTTCTATGTCAGCCTCCAGCCCGGCATGGCCATAAATTTCGGCACCCAATTGCAAGGGCTCGCGCGTGGCATGAGGCGCGCTGGCGCGGGTATGCAGCACCGGGCCGCAGTAGCACAAGCGGGTGACCCCGCTGCGGTTGAGCAGGTGCGCATCAATGCGTGCGACCTGCGGCGTGCTGTCGGCGCGCAAGCCCATCATGCGCCCGGAGAGCTGATCGACGAGTTTGAAGGTTTGCAGGTCAAGCGCGGATCCGGCACCTGTCAGCAGGGATTCAAGGTGCTCCAACAAAGGCGGCATGACCAGCTCGTAGCCGTAACTGCGAGCGGTATCGAGCAAGTCGCGGCGAAGTTCTTCGATGTGACGGGCCTCGGAAGGCAGGACATCGGCAATGTGATCGGGCAGAACCCAGGCAGACATGTGAATTTGAGGTGCTGTTAAAGACGCAATTTTACCGGGCAAAAGTTCGGTATTTCGTCACGCCAGCCACCAAATCAGCGCTACGCCCAGCAACAGGCTGCACAAGCCAAAAAAGCGCAACTGCCCATCGCTGAGCTTGAGAATCTGGAGAAAGGTTTGGCGCCAGGTACCCGGTGACATGAAGGGCATGAACCCCTCAATCACCAGCACCAGCGCCACGGCCAGCCAAAAGGTGGTGCTATCCAAACCAGCGCCAGGCTTTATTTCTTGGGGCTCGCCGTGAGGCCACCGCGCATGGACTTGAAGAACTCGGAACTTGAAGGATCGAGCACCATCACGTCGTTCTTGCTGGCAAACGAGGACTTGTAGGCATCCAGGCTGCGGTAAAACTGGGCAAACTGGGGGTCGCGGCCAAAGGCTTCTGCGTACAAGCGGGCCGCCTCGGCATCGCCCTCACCCTTGAACTTTTGCGCATCGCGGTAGGCATTGGAGACCGTGACCTCGCGTTGCCGATCGGCATCGGCGCGGATTTTTTCACCTTCGGCAAAGCCGGTCGAACGCAGTTCGTTGGCAACCCGTTTGCGCTCTGCCTCCATACGGCGGTAGACCGACTCAGTGATGGCATCCACATAGTCGACCCGGGTGATGCGCACATCGATCACATCGACACCCCAGGGCTTGGCGCCGCGCACCTGGCTGAGCACCTCGGCCTTGACGTCTTCCATGACCTCTTCGCGCTTGGCCGACAGCAATTCTTTCACGGTACGTTTGTTGACCTCTTCTTGAAACGCATTGCGCACCACGCGGTTGAGTTGGCTGGCTCCAGCCGCCTCGGTGGTGCCCACGTTACGAATGTACTCGGTGGGTTCGGAGATGCGCCAGCGCACGTACCAGTCAATGACCACCCGCTGCTTCTCGGCGGTCAGCACCGGCTCGTTGTCGGTGCTGTCGAGCGTGAGCAGGCGCTTGTCGATGTAAGACACGTTTTGAAACGGTGGCGGCAACTTGAAGTTCAAACCGGGTTCGGTGATCACTTCCTTGATCTGTCCCAGCGCCAACACCACGCCAAACTGGCGCTGATCCACCACAAAGAGCATCGAGCTAAGAATAGCCAGCGCAAAAAGGAGGCTTGAAAAAATAAATCCTAAGCGGTTCATGCCTGGCTCCTAGCGGGTTTCACGGGTACGGTCACGCGCCGCGTCACGGGCGCGGGCGTCCGTTATGGCAGCAGCGGCATTGGCTGGACTGGGCGACGATGTCGGCATGGCCGCAGTATCTTGTGTCACTTGCCCGGTCATTTGGATCAGCTTGTCGAGCGGCAGATAAAGCAGGTTGCTGCCTTGTTTGGAGTCGACCATGATCTTGGTCACGCTGCTGTAGATTTGCTGCATGGCGTCGATGTACATGCGGTCACGCGTAACCTGGGGCGCCTTCTGGTATTCGGCAAGCACCGACTTGAAGCGCTGCGAATCACCCTGGGCCTGGGCCACGATACGTGACTTGTAGGCATCGGCCTCTTCTTTCAGTCGCGATGCTGCACCAACGGCACGCGGAATCACGTCGTTGGCGTAAGCCTGGGCTTCATTTTTGGCACGCTCGCGCTCCTGGCCAGCCTTGAGCACATCGTCAAAGGCCGCTTGCACCTGCTCTGGCGGACGCACACCGCCTTGTTGCAAGTTGATACCCACCACCTCGATACCGACCTTGTAGCGGTCCAGAATGGTCTGCATCATGGCGCGCACGCGCGGTGCGATCTGGTCGCGCTCTTCAGACAAGGCACTGTCCATTTTCATCTTGCCGACCACCTCGCGCACCGCCGTTTCAGCGGCCTGCACCACAGCATCGGTGGGGTTTTTGCTTTCAAACAAAAACGCGCGTGCGTCGTTGAGACGGTATTGCACTGCAAACTTGATTTCGACAATGTTTTCATCTTCGGTCAGCATCGCCGACTCGCGCAGCCCGGTGGCTTTGATGACCACGTCGCGGCCCACGTCCACAGAGCGAATCTGCGTCACAAAAACGAGTTCGTGGCGCTGAATCGGGTAAGGCATACGCCAGTTGAAACCAGCGCCCACGGTACTGTTGTACTTGCCAAACTGGGTAATGACCGCTTGCTGACCCTCTTGCACAATGAAGAAGCCGGTACCCAGCCAGATCAAAGCGGCCACAACAGCCACCAGACCCACACCAATGCCGGCGCTCTTCATATCGGGCTGGAAATTGCCGCCACCACCACCGCCGCCGCCGCCATTGCCGCCACCACGAATCGGTGTTGCACCCCGGTTGCCGCCTTTGACGTTGCCGAGCAGACCGCCCAACTTGCGGTTGAAATCTCGCCACAGCTCGTCGAGATCGGGCGGCCCCTGATTGGCGCCGCGACGCGGACCGCGGTCCGGCGCATTGGGTGGCGGCACGTCCTGCGGCCTTTGCTCAGGGGGCGGGTCAGAATCCTGGGGCTCGGATGCGCCAGGCTTGTCATCGGCGCGTCCCCAGCGCGGGTCGTTGAGGTTGAACATGCCCCGAAGTCGGGATGGCAATAAAGCCAGACTAAAAGCCGGTCGTTGAAGTTTCATCGAATCACTCGTATTTGTTTTGACTACATTGTGCCGAAATCGGGGTCAGCCTCATGAATTGCATGGAAATCAGGCTGCAAGTCCGGTGCAGCGTCAGGCGTCTGGATTTTGTCCGCCAGCAACTGGCGCAACGCAGCCACGCCGTCACCGGTCTGTGCACTCAAGAAAATTCGGGGGCTTGGCACCCCGGCCAGATCGTAAACATCTTGCACCGCAGGCGGGCGCAGCGCAGGCTCGACCTGATCGAGCTTGTTGAACACCAGGATCTGGGGAATATCGCCCGCGCCGATTTCCGACAGCACGCGCTGCACCTCGGCGATCTGCTCCAGATGATTGGGGCTGGAAAAATCAACCACATGCAAGAGCAGATCAGCGTCCACGGCTTCCTGCAAGGTGGCCTGAAACGCGTTGACCAAGCCATGCGGCAAGTCCCGAATGAAACCGACGGTGTCCGACAAGGAGATCACACGCCCGAGATCACCCAGGTACAGCTGACGGGTGGTGGTGTCAAGCGTGGCAAATAATTGGTCGGCAGCGTAGACACGCGCCTTGACCAAGGCATTGAAAAGCGTGGACTTGCCGGCGTTGGTGTAGCCCACCAGCGAGATATTGAAGGCATCGCGGCGCTCGCGCTGGCGGCGCTGGGTTTGCCGTTGCCGCTTGACCTTGACCAGCCGCTCCTTGATGCGCTTGATGCTGTCCGCAATCATGCGCCGGTCCAGCTCGATTTGTGATTCACCCGGACCGCCACGCATGCCGATGCCGCCACTTTGGCGCTCCAGGTGCGACCAGCGCCGCACCAGGCGGGTGCTCAGGTACTGCAGGCGAGCCAGGTCGACCTGCAGCTTGCCTTCGTGGCTGCGCGCGCGCTGGGCGAAAATTTGAAGGATCAGCAAGGTGCGGTCATTCACCGGCAGCTCCAGGTGGCGCTCCAGATTGCGCTGCTGCGCCGGGCTCAGGCTCTGGTCAAACAAAACCTCCTGCACGCCGAGTTGGATCGCAAGTTGCTTGATTTCGTCGGCTTTGCCGCTGCCGATGAAGAGCGCGGCGTCGGGGGCCTTGCGCTTGCAGGTCACACGCCCAACCGGCGTCAAACCGGCAGTCTGGGCAAGCAGACCAAGTTCTTCGAGTTCGGCATCAAAGAAGGGAAGACCGAAATCAACCCCCACCAGCAAGGTGGGGGTGATGCTGCGGTCAGGCGGCTGCAGGTTGTTCACCCTCTGCGGCTGAAAAGTTCACGGCCCGACCGGGAACGATGGTCGAAATGGCGTGTTTGTAAACCATTTGGGTCACGGTGTTGCGCAGCAAAACCACATATTGATCGAACGACTCAATTTGACCTTGAAGCTTGATGCCATTGACCAAATAAATTGACACAGGAACATGCTCCCGGCGCAATGTGTTCAGGAATGGATCTTGCAAGAGTTGGCCTTTGTTATTCACGATATTCTCCGTGTTGTGAAATTTAAGAAGCGTCTACGATACCACAGCACCATCGCGCATCCGGCAGGGAGCGGGGCTAATTCCTCAAGAAATCCGGAGGCAATTAAAAACAAGGCAGGTCAGGCCACCTTGTCCGCAAACGGATTGCTCGAAGTTTTGAATTCAATGCGCAACGGGGTGCCGACCAGATCGAACTCCTTGCGGAAACGCCCCTCAAGAAAACGCTTGTAGGCATCGGTGACGTGCTCCAGCGAGTTGCCGTGCACCACGATCACCGGCGGGTTCATGCCACCCTGGTGCGCATAACGTAATTTGGGCCGGTACATGCCGGCGCGCTGCGGGCTTTGAAACTGCACCGCCTCCAACAGCAGCCGCGTCAGTATCGGGGTGGACATCTTGCAGTTGGCCGCTTTGTAGGCCTGCGCAATGCTGGTCCACAAAGGTCCCAGACCCTGGCGCTTTTGCGCCGAGATGAAGTGCAAATTGGCAAACTTCAAAAAGGGCAAGCGGGTCTCGATGGAGCGCTTGACCAGTTCGCGCTGGTAGTCGTCCACGGCATCCCACTTGTTGACGGCCAACACCACGGCACGGCCGTTTTCGAGAATGTAGCCGGCAATGTGGGCATCCTGGTCGGTGACACCCTGGGTGGCGTCGATCAGCAGCAGCACCACATGGGCAGATTCAATGGCTTGCAGGGTCTTCACCACCGAAAACTTTTCGATGGCCTCAAAGACCTTGCCACGGCGGCGCAGGCCGGCAGTGTCGATCAATTCAAATTTTTGGCCGTTGCGCTCAAACGGCACCGAGATGGCGTCACGCGTGGTGCCGGGCAGGTCAAAGGCCACCAGGCGCTCTTCGCCCAGCCAGACATTGATCAGGGTGGACTTGCCCACATTGGGGCGCCCGGCCACAGCCAGCTTGATGACGCCCGGTTGCTCGGCTTCCGGGGCATCATCTTCTGCAGGCTGCAGGGGCAGCAAGGCCTGATCCAGCAACTCACGAATTCCCTGGCCGTGCGCCGCCGAAACAGCAAGGACTTCGCCAAAGCCGAGTTCATAAAACTCAACCAGTTGGCTACCAGCCAACATGCCTTCAGCCTTGTTGGCAACCATCACACAGGGCTTGCCCAAACGGCGCAGGTAGTTGGCAATGTCATGGTCCTGCGACGAGACACCGGCACGCGCATCGACCACGAAAATCACCACGTCGGCCTCGGCCACCGCCTGGCGCGTTTGCTTGGCCATTTCCTTGTAGATGCCGGCGCTGGCATCGGGCTCGAAGCCACCGGTATCGATCACGATGTAATCGTGCTTACCCAGTTTGCCGTTGCCGTAATGCCGATCACGCGTCAAACCTGCATAGTCGGCGACGATGGCGTCACGCGACTTGGTCAGCCGATTGAACAGGGTCGACTTGCCAACGTTGGGTCGCCCGACCAATGCCAAAACAGGTTTCATTCAGTGGTATCCGTGAGAAAAATCGGTGTTATTCAGGCTGAAAACCGTAGATGCCGCCATTGCGCGTCACCACCACCAGGGTGCCAGCCGCCGCGACCGGTGTGACCTCGATCGCTGAACCATCGGTTGTCAAGCGGGTCAGGGGCGTGCCATCAGTACGCGACAAAAAGTGCACCAGCCCGGTGGCATCACCGAGCACCACCGAGCGCCCCAACACCAGCGGTGCACTCAGGTTGCGGTAAAGCAGGCGGTCCGATGCCCAAACCGGCTCGCCAGTGGCGCGCTGCCAGGCCAGCACGCGACCATCGCTTTCCACCCCATAAAGCTGCAGATCGTCACCCTGCAGGCCCACGGCGCCGGAAGCGGGACGTTTCCAGATCGCGGTACCGCGAAGCGCATCAACACAGCCCACGGCAGTCTGGAAAGCGCGCATGCACAATTCATTGCCCTGACGGCTAAAGCCGCCAACCAAATCGACCAGTCGCTCAATGTCATTGGTGCCACGCGGCGCGGCAAGCGCAACATCCCACAAGACGTTGCCGTTGAGCGGATTCATACCGACCAAACGGCCTGAGAGCCCGACCACCAGGGTGTTGCCCACCGCTGTCAAAATACCCGCCTGGCTTAAAACCAGCGCATCACCGGGCCGCTGCTGCTGCCAGAGCTTGCGGCCGCTCCTGGCGTCAAAGGCCGCCACGCTGCGATCGGCACCCAGCACAAACACGCGCTCGCCGGCCACCAGCGGCGCGGTGAAAACCTGGGAAGTCAAAGCTGCGCGCCAGAGCTGCTGGTCAGCGTCAAGAACCACCAGTTCGTTGGCGCGTGTGACCACGGCGCTGAAGCGACCGTCACTGCCGACCCCGGCGGCAATGGGTGCACCCACCTGGGCGCGCCATAACACCGCGCCGGTGCGCGCATCGAGCGACAGCACGGCGCCATCAGCACCCGCCAGCGCCAAGGTGTTGCCAATCACCTTGGCCTGCAAGGGAAAGTCGATCGGCGCGATTTTGCTGGTCCAGGCCGTGCGCACTCCCAGCAAAGCCGGATTGGCGCCCAAGTCTGCAGGCTTCAGCGCGCCGGAGCCGCTGGCACAGGCGGACAAGGCTGCAACCACAACAAGCGCCAGGACTCGGCGAAAGCTCACGAGGGAACAAATAATTGCCATGATTTTTACTTCCTGGCCGCAGTGGCCGCTTGATCCTGAGGTTCGGCATCCACACCCAGGGCATTGAGCTTGACCTCCACCAGACGACGGTACTCGGTCTGCGGGTCAAACAGACGATAGGACTTTTCGTATTCAACCACCGCCTTGGACTTGTCACCCTGCAGCATGAAGACATCGCCCTTGCGATCTGCCACCAGCGCTTCAAAGCTGCTCGGGTACGCCATGTTCAACAGCTTCAAGGCTTCTTCAAAGTTTTTCGATTCAATCGCGATGGCGGCCAGTCGCAAGCGCGCCAGGGCCTGGTAACCAGCATCAGAAGATTGCTCAGCCACCCAAGCCAGCGCCGATTTGGCAGCATCAGACTTGCCAAGCTTGACGTACTGCCCGGCCACGAGCAGGCCCGCCTGCTGCGCATAGACAGTGGAGGCAAATTTGTCCTTCATGTCGCTGAAAACACGGTCCATGCGCGCCGGGTCTGCCACCAGCACGGCACGATCGACTTCGTCAAACAGGGCTGCCGCCTGCTGCGCCTGGCTGCGCTGCCAATACTGGTAAAAGTTCCAGCTGGCAAAAGAGCCCATCACCACAATCAGCACCCAGGTGATGGCATTGCCGTACTGCTTCCAGAAGTGCTTGATCTGGTCAAGCTGTTCTTGTTCTTCAAGGTCTAATTGTGTGGCCATAAGGGTATTTCGTTAAGCGGCTAATTGTAGGGTGGCGACCCAACTCGCCACGTCGGCCAGTGAATGCCGTTGCTGGGTGGCACTGGCGTCGCGCAGAGGTTTGATCGTGACCTGGTTTGCCTTGATTTCATCCTCGCCAAAAATCAGGGCAAAGCGTGCGCCACTGCTGTCGGCCCGTTTAAATTGGCTCTTCATGCTGCCCATGGCCTCGCCGGTGCCGGCGTGCATCTGCACGCTGACACCCGCCGCGCGCAAAAGCTGCAGCGTGGACAACACCACGGGCAGATCCCGGGCATCAGTGATGATGGCATAGGCATCGAGCTGCGGTGCTACCTCGGGCAGGCCGGCACTGCGGGCCAGCGCCAGCACCCGGTCCACCCCCAACGCCCACCCCACGGCAGGGGTCGGCTTGCCGCCCAATTGCTCAAACAAATAGTCATAGCGCCCACCTGCGCAGACCGTGCCTTGTGCGCCCAGACGATCGGTTGTGAACTCAAACACGGTCAGGTTGTAGTAGTCCATGCCGCGCACCAGGCGCGGGTTCACCGTGTAGGCCACGCCGTTGGCTTGCAAAATGTCGGTGAGTGTCTTGAAGTGGGCCAGCGACTCGGCACCCAAAAAGTCAAGCAGCTTGGGCGCAGCCTCCACCAGCGACTGCATGGCCGGGTTCTTGGTGTCCAGAATGCGCAACGGGTTGCTGTGCAGGCGCCGCCGGGCGTCCTCGTCGAGCAGCTCGGCGTGTTGCTCCAGGTGCTCAATCAGCGCTTGTCGGTGCGCCAGCCGTTCGGGCGCCTGGCCCAGGCTGTTGAGCTCCAGGCGCACATCACAAAGACCGATCTCTTGCCACAGCGCTTGTGCCATCAAAATCAGCTCGGCATCCACCTCCGGCCCGGCAAAACCCAGCGCCTCGGCGCCGATCTGGTCAAACTGGCGGTAACGGCCCTTTTGCGGGCGCTCATGGCGAAACATCGGGCCCATGTAGTACAGGCGTTTGCCACCGTCATACAGCAGGTTGTGCTCCAGCGCGGCACGCACCACACCGGCCGTGGCCTCCGGGCGCAGGGTCAGCGGGTCGCCATTGAGGCGGTCCTCAAAGCAGTACATTTCCTTTTCGACAATGTCGGTCACCTCACCCAGTCCCCGAATGAACAAGGGCGTGCGTTCGACAATGGGCGTGCGGATGTTGCGGTAGGCGTAGCGCGCCATCAGGGCACGCACTTTGGCCTCAAACCATTCGACAGCTGCCGACTCTGGCGGCAGCACATCGTTCATGCCTTTGACAGCGGTCAGTTTTTCAATTTTTTGGTTGGTGGGTTCGGTCATGACAATTCGAATCAAGGCGTGGCTGCTGCTGGCGCACCAAAACGCTTTTCAACATAGTTTTCAACAATCGCCTGGAACTCCTGGGCGATTGAATCGCCACGCAGGGTCATGCGTTTTTCGCCATCAATAAAGACCGGCGCGGCTGGTGCCTCGCCCGTGCCAGGCAGGCTGATGCCGATGTCGGCCTGCTTGCTTTCGCCAGGGCCGTTGACAATGCAACCCATCACGGCCACTTTCATTTTTTCGACCCCAGGGTATTTGGTGCGCCAGACCGGCATCTGGGCGCGCAAAAAACCTTCAATTTGCTGCGTCAGTTCCTGGAACGTGGTGCTGGTGGTACGGCCACAACCCGGGCAGGCCGTGACGCTGGGCACGAACGAGCGCAGCTCCAGCGACTGCAAAATTTCAGTGGCAATCAACACCTCCTGGGTGCGCGATTCGCCTGGCTGCGGGGTGAGCGACACCCGAATGGTGTCACCAATGCCCTGTTGCAACAAAATAGACAGGGCCGCTGCCGAAGCCACCGCCCCTT
Source organism: uncultured Rhodoferax sp. (assembly GCA_964538895.1). Taxonomy (GTDB): domain Bacteria; phylum Pseudomonadota; class Gammaproteobacteria; order Burkholderiales; family Burkholderiaceae_C; genus Rhodoferax. The sequence goes on along the minus strand of CAZIGL010000018.1, from coordinate 62,061 downwards.
TGGTGCCCATGCCGGCTTCGGTCAGGCCCAAGTGCAGGGCGTAATTGCTGCGCTTGGCCAATTCACGGTACACCGAAATCAGGTCTTGCACGCCGCTGACCTTGCACGACAGGATGATCTGGTTCGGATCCAACCCCAAGTCAACCGCCTGTTGGGCCGAGTCAAGCGCCGACGTGATCAGCGCTTCGTACATGACCGGTTTGGCACCCCAGGGCTGGCTGCGACGGCTGTTCTGGTCCATCAGGCTGGCCAGCAGTTCCTGGTCCAGGCTGCCCCAGTTGACGCCAATGCGCACCGCCTTGTTCCAGCGGATGGCAGCCTCGATCATGGCGCCAAATTGGCGGTCGCGCTTGTCACCCTTGCCCACATTGCCCGGGTTGATGCGGTACTTGGACAAAGCCTGGGCGCACTCCGGGTAATCGGTCAGCAAGCGGTGGCCGTTGTAATGGAAGTCGCCGACCAACGGCACGTCAATGCCCATGCGATCGAGTTGCTCACGAATGGGCGCCACGGCCTGCGCAGCCTCGGGCGTATTGACGGTGATTCGCACCAATTCGGAGCCGGCCAAGGCCAGCTCCTTGACCTGGATGGCGGTGCCAATCACATCCACCGTGTCGGTGTTGGTCATGGACTGGATCCGGACCGGGGCGTCGCCACCCACGGTCACACATCGGCTACCCCAGACTATCCGGGCCTGGCGCGAGTTGCGCTGCGCCGCGATGGCCATGGCTATCGGCTGTTCATCTTGCATTACTTCACCTCGAATCTGGCCACATTGGTTCTGGTCACGGAACTTAAATCCAGACGCTCACCGCGCACACGCACATCAATTTCATCGGCGCGACCCAGCACCACCAACAAGGGTAACGGACCTTGCAGCCGAACCTCTTCGCCAGGCTCCAGGATTTTGCGCAATTGCACTACCCCTTGCGCATCTGTGACCTCCACCCAGGACGATCCGCGTGATTGCAGCGACAGGATGGCCGGGCCCCCGCTCGGGCTCTCCACGGGCGCAGCGGGAGCGACTTGAACCATGGCAACAGGCGCCAGGGTGAGCGGCACATCACTGGCCTGCAGTGCAGGTGCCGGTGCAACAGGGGCATCATCGGCAGGCTCTGGCCGAAACACCTCGGTCTCATGGGTCGGCAACCCGCTGATCGGAACAAGGTCTGGCGCTTCGCGCTCAGGCCACATGACCAGCAGCAAAATACCCAACAGCAACAAGGCCACGGCCAATCCCATGGGACTGGTCAAGCGACTTTTGAAGAGTTGCCCCGAAACGACCCCTCCTGCCCTGAACGGGGTATTCAGACCGGACTCATCGGTCTTCATGGGCCGGATTTCAGAGTGCGGCAGGGCAGCCAGGACCGAAGCCGGATCGATCTTGAGCACCCGGCAGACACTGGCTGCCAGCGCCCGCGTGAAAACCAGATCGCCCAAGGCCTCATGGCGATCGGCTTCGAGCGCTTCGAGCTTACGCACTGGCACTTTCAACATGACCGCCAAAGCGCCAATATGCAGCCCCTGTGCCTCACGCGCAGTTTTTAATAAAACACCCGCCGTGGCTGCACTGAATGCGGCGCCAGGGGCCTGCTGAACTTGATCCATCGTTTCTTCTTCACTCATCAAATGCACCGCGCCGATAAGCATCTGCCTCTTTCGACTGCGGAAAGCGCTTCTCCAACTGGGTGGCCAGTTGCAACATGGCGACGCGATCAGCCATTCGGTTTTCAACCTTGATGCCAAGCCAGAGCGACTCCGCATTGGCCCATTCGCTGTTGTTGAGTCGGCGGATGTAAAACTGCGCCCTGGCAAACTCGGCATTTTGAAACAGGAGGTTTGCCAGGTTGTAGCCGGTCACAGGATTTGCAGCATCGAATTCGTAGGCTCTGAGCAAGCTCTGTTCAGCGTCAGGTCGCTGCCCCGCCCTGATCTGGCACAGACCCTGGGCCATGAGGGTTTTTGCGCGCTCGCCATAGGCGGGATTGGCCAAGGCTTGTGAGAAATCGGCCATGGCTTCAGGATAACGTGCTTGCTGACACTTCAACCAACCCAGGTTGTGCAGAATGTTGGGGTCACGGGGTCGCACGGCGAGCGCCTTCATAAAACTTTCCTGAGCCAAAGGCAATTCGTTGAGGCGCATGTAAATCAGGCCGCGCAGGCTGTAAGCATCGGCAAAGTCAGGGTCGGCCAGCAGCGCCAGTTTGACCTCGTCGAGCGCGATGTTGGTCTTGCCCTGCTCCAGATAACCCATCGCAAGTTCAACCCGGATGCGGGCTCTTTTGCGGTCGCTGGACTCGTCTGAATCGGTCACCAGGTCAGCCAGACCAGCATTGGCGCGATCTGATGCCGAGCCACTGGCGCAGCCTGCCAGGAGGGCCACTCCGAGCAGCACCAGTAGCGCACTCAACGAGCGAAAACCAGACTTGAAAAAAGACCTTGAACCATTCATAGAGCAGATCCTTAAACCGGGAGTTCCGAAGCCGCCAGGGCGGGCGAGCGCAGCTTTCTGTTGCGCTCCATGCGCACCATCACCCGGGTGCGATCCTTGACATCACCCGCCAACTGGCCACAGGCGGCGTCGATGTCGTCGCCGCGGGTTTTGCGGATGGTGGTGATGATGCCGGCGTCATTCAGAATCTGGGCAAACGCCTGCACGCGCTCCGGACTGGAACGCAACAAGCCCGAGGCGGGAAAGGGATTAAACGGGATCAGATTGAGCTTGCACCAGGCGCCTGGGTGGGCGCGGATTCGCTCCACCAATTGGCGCGCGCAGGCATCGGTGTCATTGACGCCATCGAGCATGCAGTACTCAAAGGTGATGAAGTCACGCGGCGCGTGGGCCAGGTAGCGATGGCAAGCTGCCACCAGCTGGGCCAACGGGTATTTCAGATTCAGCGGCACCAGGGTGTCGCGCAACGCATCATTGGGCGCGTGCAAAGACACGGCGAGGGCCACCGGGCAGTCTTGCGCCAGCCGGTCGATCATCGGGACAATGCCCGAGGTGGACACCGTGACCCGGCGCCGCGACAAGCCGTAGGCGTGGTCGTCGAGCATGACACGCAGGGCCGGAATCAGGGCGTTGTAGTTTTGCAGGGGTTCGCCCATGCCCATCATCACCACATTGGAGATAACGCGCTCGTCACGTTTCAGATGCTTGCGCAGAAAATGCTCGGCAAACCAGAGTTGCGCCACGATTTCAGCCGTGGTGAGGTTGCGGCTGAAGCCTTGGTGGCCAGTCGAGCAAAAACGGCAACCGACCGCACAACCGGCCTGCGACGACACGCACAGCGTGCCGCGATCGGTTTCGGGAATAAAAACGGCCTCGACCGCATTGCCATCACCGACATCAAACAGCCATTTGATGGTGCCATCGGCCGACATGTGTTGCGACACCACGGGCATCGCCTGAATGTGCGCGACGCCCTTGAGCTTCTCGCGCAGTGATTTGGCCAGGTCACTCATGTCATCAAACTGGCTGGCCCCTTTTTGATGAATCCAGCGAAACAATTGGACGGCGCGGAAACGCTTTTCCCCCAACCGTTCACAAAAGACGGCCAAGCCCTCAAGATCGAAATCAAGCAGATTAGCCGTCATGCCAGAAATTAACGCGAGTAAACGTTCATGCCGGCAAAGAAGAACGCGATTTCCACAGCGGCTGTTTCAGGCGCGTCAGAACCGTGCACGGCGTTGGCATCGATGCTGTCGGCGAAATCAGCGCGGATGGTGCCGGGCGCTGCTTTTTTCGGGTCGGTTGCGCCCATCAGGTCGCGGTGCTTCAAGACAGCGTTTTCGCCTTCCAGCGCCTGGATCATGACCGGGCCGGAGACCATGAAGTCGACCAGGTCCTTGAAAAACGGGCGGGCTTTGTGCACGGCGTAAAAAGCCTCGGCTTCACCACGCGACAAATGGGCCATCTTGGAAGCCACAACTTTCAGGCCAGCGGCTTCAAAACGGGCGTAAATTTGACCGATCACGTTTTTGGCAACAGCGTCGGGTTTGATGATGGAGAGAGTGCGTTCAATAGTCATGGTTTTTCCTGATAAATGTAATTTTTTGACCCCTTGGTCAAAGCCTTGGATGTTAACCTGAACGGTGTCACCTTGACCCGCTCAGGGTGTCAGTGTGCCGGCTCAGCGGCCCTTGCCGACGCGCCGTCCGCCGGACGACCCCGAACCCGCACCGCGTTTGCTGCCCTGTTCCTGGCGTTGCCGGTTGTAACTGTCGGCGCCGATGTAGCCAAAATTGGTTTTCAGCGGATCGGGCTGTGCGTTGCCGGCAGCGTTGTTGCTGGGCTTGTTGACGCGGACGCTTGGGGCTCGCCCCACCGGGCGACGGCCGCGCAAGGGCGGGCGCGGTGGGCGCTCGCGCGTCATGCCCTCGTCGGCCAGCGGCGCAGACGCATCCAGGGCAGCCGTGGCGGCAGAATTTCTGGCTTTTTGGGTCAGTGCGTTGATGTCACCGGCGTCAAGCTCCATCCAGGCGCCCCGCTTGAGCCCGCGCGGCAACACCATGGCACCGTAGCGGATGCGAATCAGGCGGCTCACAGCATGGCCCACGGCCTCGAACATGCGACGCACTTCGCGGTTGCGACCCTCGGAAATGGTCACCCGGTACCAGCAGTTCGAGCCCTCGCCACCGCCTTCTTCGATGGAACCAAAGTTGGCCATGCCGTCGTCGAGCTTGACACCCTCCAGCAGGCGCTTCTTTTCTTCCTGGTTCAACGCGCCGAGCACCCGCACGGCGTATTCACGCTCCAGACCAAAACGCGGATGCATCAGGTTGTTGGCCAATTCCCCCGAACTGGTGAACAGCAGCAGGCCCTCGGTGTTGAGGTCCAGGCGCCCGACCGACTGCCACTTGCCCTGGAACAGCTTGGGCAGCTTGCGAAAAACGGTGGGCCGGTTTTGCGGATCGTCGTGCGACACGACCTCACCCGCTGGCTTGTGGTAGGCGATGACGCGGGCCGGTGGCGGCTCGATCCGGAAGCGGATCGGCTTGCCATTGACCTTGACATGGTCGCCAAACTGAACCCGCTGACCCACATGCGCGGGCTCGTTGTTGACGCTGATGCGCCCTTCCAGGATCAGTTGCTCCATCTCCAGCCTCGAGCCCATGCCGGCTTGCGCCAGCACCTTGTGCAACTTGGGCGATTCCGGCTGCGGTGGCAGCACCCGTTTGAGCGGGGCGGCGTCGGGCGTGTCTTCGGCATCAAATTGACCCGAGACCACGTCCTCGAACCGGATGGCGGTGGACTCCGGGGGGCTTGCCTCTTCATGCTTCATCTTGATTCCTTTGACTCCAAATTCGACAATTCATCCAACGCTGCGGCAACCGGGGCCTCTGCAGACCAATCCAGCTCTGGCGTGAAAGCCGTGGCCTCCTCGCCATGACTTGCCTCCAGCGCACGACCCAAGCCCTCAATGCCCGACCCTGACGCATCCAACACGGGTAACTGATCCAGAGAAGACAGCCCCAAATCATCCAAAAATTGACGCGTTGTGGCCAAAAGGGCTGGTCGCCCGACCGTGTCACGGTGGCCGATCGCTTCAATCCAGCCCCGGTCTTCAAGCTGTTTGATCGTCAGGGAATTGACGGTCACGCCCCGAATATCTTCAATGTCACCCCGGGTAACAGGCTGGCGGTAAGCAATGATGGCCAGTGTCTCGAGCGTGGCCCGGGCGTATCGGGGTGGCTTCTCGGGGTACAGGCGATCCAGGTAAATCCGCATTTCAGCACAGCTCTGAAAGCGCCAGCCACTGGCCAACTCCACCAATTCAACGCCTCGCTGCGACCATGCCTGCTGCAATTCATTCAACACCAGGCGAAGTTCAGCTGTGCTGTGCACCTGACCCAAAAGAAGCTGCATGTCGCGCAGTGACATGGGTTGTTGGGCACAAACCAAGGCGGCTTCAAGAATGCACCTGGCATCCAGCGTTTTCATGGTGTCGACGTGTTGAGGCTGAGACGCCCGAAGGCTTCAAGGTAAAGAATGGAAGGTGCGCCACAAGCCGAACGAACTATCGGCGACGCGTACGCTGATCAAGGCACTGATACAAGCGTTTAAATATCGGCTGGATTGTACTTTAGGCCCAGATCGGTTAGCGCGCTGAAAAAATCTTGGGGCACTGGGGCAGAAAAAGACAGTGGCTGGCCAGAGATGGGGTGTTCAAAGGCGAGACGGTATGCGTGCAGGGCTTGCCGGGTCATGCCAAGCCCCAAGGTGCCACCATAAAGCGCGTCGCCGAGCAAGGGATGCTTGAGTTGCGCCATGTGCACCCGGATCTGGTGGGTGCGACCGGTATGCAGGGTGCAACGCACCAGACAAGCCTGAACGCCACCTGCCAGGAGTTCAAAGTCGGTTCTGGCCGTCTTGCCAGGATGCAGGTTCAAATCAACTGCCGCCATGCGCAAGCGATTGACCGGATCGCGGCCAATGGCGGCATCGACCGAACGCTTGGCTGTTCCCGACCAGGTGCCCTGCCCGATGGCCAGGTACTGGCGCTTGACCTCGCGCGCCGCAATGGCGCGCACCAGCGCGTCCATCACCGCCCGGCTGCGCGCCACCACCATCAGCCCGCTGGTGTCCTTGTCAAGGCGGTGCACAATACCGGCCCGCGGCATGTCGAAAGCTTTGGGATCGTAGCCCAGCAGTCCATTCATCAGGGTGCCGGACCAATTGCCTGGTGCGGGATGAACCACCAGGCCAGCTGGCTTGTTGATCACCAGCAGATGCGCGTCAGCATAAACCACATCAAGCGCCATGGCCTCCGCCTTGAAGGCCTGGCTTTGCGGGGTCGGGCGCAGCTCAATCACGCCCGTATCGGACACCTTCACCTTGTGCGATGCCTTGACCATCACCTGCTCGTTGATCCGGACCCCGCCTGCCTCAATGAGTTGTTGCAAATAACTACGCGAAAACTCTGGTACCAAGTCAACCAGGGCACGATCCAATCGCATACCATGCTGGGCGGCTGTAAAACCCAGGAGCCGCTGCTCGGCTTGAAGCTCCAACACCGATGCGCCATCGAGCTCTTCCATGGGCAGGGCGCCCGATATAATTAAATTTGTTTTTTTCAAGAAAGTCTTTCGCTATGCCTCATGCCAAATTATCTGCCGTCTGCGCCCGGATGTTGGCGGTGGGCGTTGTCTTTCTAAGCGCTTGCTCCACCACCACGCCGGACCCCACCGCGCAATGGAGTCCCAACAAGATTTATGCCGAGGCCAAAGACGAGCTCAGCAGCGGCGCCTACGACAAGGCCGTCTTGCTGCTCGAAAAGCTCGAAGGTCGGGCGGCCGGCACGCCTCTGGCGCAGCAGGCTCAGCTTGACAAGGCGTATGCCCATTACAAAGCGGGCGAACCCATTTTGGCCATCGCCACATTGGATCGGTTCATCAAGCTGCATCCTGCCAGTCCGGCCCTCGACTACGCGCTGTACCTCAAGGGCATTGTGAATTTCAATGATGACCTCGGCCTGTTTTCTGCCTTGACGCGCCAGGACTTGGCCGAACGCGATCAAAAAGCCGCCAAAGATTCGTTTGAGTCCTTCAGGGAACTTGTCGCCCGCTTCCCTGACTCGAAGTATGCCCCCGAGGCGAGCCAGCGCATGAGTTACATCGTGAACTCGCTGGCGCAATCGGAAGTGCACGTGGCGCGCTATTATTTCAAGCGTGGCGCTTACCTGGCGGCCATCAACCGTGCGCAAACTGCCATCTCGGATTATCAAGGGGTTCCAGCCCTTGAAGAAGCCCTGTTCATCATGGTCAAATCCTATGAAGCACTTGGCATGACCGCGCTGCGTGATGACAGCCAGCGTGTGCTCGAGAAAAACTTCCCGCAAACCCCCTATCTCGTGCAGGGCTTCAAATCAAGTAACGATCCGTGGTGGAAGATTTGGTAACTGCATGAAATCCAAAGGCTACCGACTCACGGCCTCAACCGGGATTCACAAGGGAGATCGGGACTACCAGCAAGACCAGGTCATGGTGCTCAGCCACCCACGAGTCAAGGGCTGCCTGTTGGCCGTACTGGCCGATGGCATGGGGGGGCGCAGCGGTGGCCGCATGGCCTCTGACCAGGTCATGATGACAGCGCGCCAACTTTTTGAGCGCTACGACCCGACAACCGACGACCCTCAGTTCATCCTGAAACAATTGCTCACGGAAGCACATACCGTCATCAAACTGATCGCCATCTCGGCTGAGCAGGAACCGCACAGCACCATCGTCGCCTTCTTATTGAACCCGGACGGAGACTGCCATTGGCTCCATGCGGGAGACTCCCGGATTTACCACTTCCAGGGCAAGCAGTTGATCAAGCGCACATTGGACCATTCGTACGTTCAACTCCTGGTAGCCCGTGGCGAGATTACGCAGGAGCAGGCCCATAACCATCCAAAATCAAACATTCTGACGGGCTGCCTGGGTTCCGAAAATGACCCGCCAATCAGTCTTGATCACATCTCGCAGATGCGCGCGGGCGACACCTTGCTGGCTTGCAGCGATGGCGTGTGGCATTATTTCAATGAGGTCGAACTGGGCAATGTCCTGGACACGCTGGCACCACGGGAAGCCACCGAATTCCTGATCGAAAAAGCCCGTTCACGGGCCCAGGGCTCAGGCGACAACCTCTCGCTGGTCATTGTCAAATTTGAACCTCTGCCCCATTGAGCGACCAGACCGTCATGGTCTGCTGGCCTCTTTTAAGGATTGATCTCAAGGCGTTTGGCGCCACCCATACTCTTTTCCTCGATTTTTCTGAGCGCCTCAAAGGCTTTGCCCTGGCGCGCCAGGTCGTTCAAGATGACTTCCTGTCGCCGCAACTCATCCATGACAAGACGTTTATTGGCTCGCACCTGACGCTGACAATCTGACACCGCAAACTTTTGATAACAAGCGGCATTGGACTGTTCTGCATCAGCCATTGCTTGCAAGCGTGAGCGCTGAATCCGGGAGCGCTCATCAGGCACCAGCAGTGGCGCCGCAGACATGGGTGCTTGCACGGCCTGTCCCTGCGCTGCCACGATGGCGGGAGCCAGCAGACACAGCAAAAGAAAAACAGGACAGCGACTCATGTCAAACAGGTGTCGACATCGCGACGGCTCAAAGCAAGAAACTCAGCAGACTGCATCTCCTGCAGGCGTGACACGGTGCGGGCAAACTCGTTGGCCATCAGGCCCTCGGTGTACAGTTCGGAGGCAGGGACCGCCGCCGAGATGATCAGCTTGACCCGGCGGTCATACAGCACATCCACCAGCCAGGTAAAACGGCGTGCCTCGGACGACATCCGGGGTGGCATGTGGGGCACGTCGCTGAGCAGCACGGTATGGAATTGGGTCGCAATTTCAAGATAATCGTTTTGTGAGCGCGGCCCGCCGCAGAGCGTTTTGAAGTCAAACCACACCAGCCCGCCGGCCTTGCGACGCGCATAAATCTTTCGTGCCTCGATCTGCAGGGTCGGGTCTTCGTCCTGGGTTTCTGCCAAGCGCCCGAACGCATCCTGCATGGCGTCTTCAGCAGCAGTGCCCAGTGGCGTGTGGTAAAGCTCAAGTTGGGCCAGAGTCTTGCCGCGGTAGTCGGTGCCGTCATCCACATTGATGACATGGAGCTGGGCATTCAACAAATCAATAGCCGGCAAAAAGCGTTCACGATTCAACCCTTGACGGTACAAGTCATCAGGCTTGAAGTTGGAGGTCGTAACGAAGCCAACGCCGTGTTCGAACAAGGCCTTCAGCAAGCGGTGAAGGATCATGGCGTCGGTGATGTCTGACACATGAAATTCATCAAAACAGATCAGGCGATACTTCTCCGAAATCCTTTTGGCCAACAGGTTCAGCGGGTTCACCGTGCCCTGCATACTGGCCAGCTCACGGTGCACCTCGCGCATGAATTCGTGAAAATGCAGCCGTGTCTTGCGTTTCAGGGGCACGGCGCTGTAAAAGCAATCCATCAAAAAGCTCTTGCCGCGCCCGACGCCACCGTACATGTAAACACCGCGCGGAATGGGCGGGCGATTGATGAGTTTTTTGAGCGCATTGGAGCGCTGCTCCCGGTACTTGCCCCACTCGCGCGAACAGGTTTCGAGCACCTGCACGGCGCGCAATTGCGCCGGGTCTGAGGTGTAGCCGCGGGCCAGCAGCTCGGCTTGGTAGATTTTTTTAACTGTCACTTGGGACCGATCGCAGAAAAAAATGACTGCCTGAACTTGTGAGTCAAGCCCGGGCAGTCATCGTCGTGCCAACTCAGAAGTTCAGGGTGCGCTTGTCGACAGCCAGCGCCGCTTCCTTGGTGGACTCGCTCAAAGACGGATGGGCATGGCAGACGCGGGCGATGTCTTCGCTGCTGGCACGGAACTCCATGGCCAACACACACTCGGCAATCAGTTCGCTGGCCATCGGGCCGACGATGTGAACACCAAGAATTTCATCGGTGGTGGCGTCGGCCAGCATCTTGACCATGCCGGTGGTGTCACCCAGCGCGCGTGCGCGGCCGTTGGCCAGGAACGGGAAAGTGCCGGCCTTGTAAGCCACGCCGTCACTTTTTAGTTGCTGCTCGGTGCGGCCGACCCAGGCAATCTCGGGGCTGGTGTAGATGACCCAGGGGACGGTATTGAAGTTGACATGGCCGTGCTGGCCGGCAATGCGCTCGGCCACCGCCACGCCCTCTTCCTCGGCCTTGTGCGCCAGCATCGGGCCGCGCACCACGTCACCCACGGCCCAGACGCCAGGCAGGTTGGTTTTGCAGTCGCCATCGACCACGATGGCACCCCGTTCGTCGAGCTTCAGGCCGACCGCTTCGGCGTTCAGGCCAATGGTGTTGGGCACACGGCCAATCGACACGATCAGTTTGTCAACGTCAAGCGTCTGGGCTTCGCCCTTGGCATTGGTCCAGGCCACACTCACGCCTTTTTTGCCAACCTTGATGTCGCCCACCTTGACGCCGAGTTCGATCTTGAGACCTTGCTTGACGAAGGCTTTGTGCGCTTCCTTGGCAATCTGCTGGTCCACCGCGCCCAAAAAGTCTGGCAAACCTTCCAAAATAGTGACCTCGGAACCCAGTCGGCGCCAGACCGAGCCCATTTCCAGACCGATCACGCCCGAGCCAATCAGACCCAACTTCTTCGGCACGTCGGTCAGCGCCAGCGCGCCTTCGTTCGACAGCACCATGGACTCGTCAAACGGTGTGCCCGGCAGCGGGCGGGCGTTGGAACCCGTGGCCACAATGATCTGCTGGCCGACCAACGTTTCTTCAGCGGCGCCGGCTACCTTGATCTCGTAGCCACCATCCACTGCTTTCACAAACGAGGCACGACCATGGAAAAAGCTGACCTTGTTCTTTTTGAACAGGTACAGGATGCCGTCGTTGTTTTGTTTGACCACGGCGTCCTTGCGCGCCACCATCTTGGAAGCGTCCATGCTCAGGCCCTTGACCGTGATGCCATGGTCGGCAAAGTGGTGACTGGCCTGCTCAAAATGCTCGCTCGACTGCAACAGCGCCTTGCTCGGAATACAGCCCACGTTGGTGCAGGTGCCACCTGGTGCCGGGCCGCCCTTGGCGTTTTTCCACTCGTCGACACAGGCCACATTTTTGCCCAACTGGGCGGCACGAATGGCGGCAATGTAGCCACCGGGGCCGCCACCAATCACGATCACATCAAATTGCTTGCTCATATTTGTACTTTCTTACGGATAAGACTAACTGCCACTCCGATTGATGAAACGAACCCGACAGCGACTAGCGGCGTGTGGTGGGTGTCTGACGTAGCGAAGTCAGGGAGGAGGCTTGGGGCACAGCCCCAAGCCGGGGGACATTCGCGGAGTCAGATACCCAATGCGCGCTGCGGGTTAAAGCGAACTACTGGTATTTAGATGTCAAACAGCAAACGGGCCGGATCTTCCAGCGCTTCCTTCATGGCCACCAGCCCCAGCACGGCTTCGCGGCCGTCGATGATGCGGTGGTCGTAGCTCATGGCAAAGTAGTTCATCGGGCGCACCACCACCTGGCCGTTTTCCACCATGGCGCGGTCTTTGGTGGCGTGCACACCCAGAATGGCGCTTTGCGGCGGGTTGATGATGGGCGTGGACATCATGGAGCCAAAGGTGCCGCCATTGCTGATCGAGAAGGTGCCGCCGGTCATTTCTTCCATGCCCAATTTGCCGTCACGCGCCTTGACGCCAAATTCGGCAATCTTCTTCTCGATGTCGGCAAAGCTCATCTGGTCGGCATTGCGCAAAATTGGCACCACCAGGCCACGCGGTGAGCCCACCGCGATACCAACGTCAAAAAAGCCGTGGTAGACGATGTCGGTGCCGTCCACCGACGCATTGAGCACCGGGAACTTTTTAAGCGCGTGCACTGCCGCCTTGACAAAGAAGCTCATGAAGCCCAGCTTGACGCCATGCTCTTTCTCAAAGCGGTCCTGCATGCGCTTGCGCATGTCCATCACCGGCGCCATGTTGATCTCGTTGAACGTGGTCAGGATGGCGTTGGTGGACTGCGATTGCAGCAAGCGCTCAGCCACACGGGCGCGCAGACGGCTCATGGGCACGCGTTGCTCAGGGCGGCCGGCCAACTGCGCGGCCAGACTGCTGGCAGGTGCTGCCACCTGCGCCAGCAACGGGGCAGCCGGTTTTGCCGCCGGCATGGCGGGGGCAGGCATTGCCTTGGGGGCAGCCACAGCAGCCAACACGTCACCCTTGGTGACACGGCCATCCTTGCCAGTGCCGGCCACAGAACCCGCAGCAAGCTGGTTGTCTGCCATCAGCTTGGCCGCGGCTGGCATGGCCACGCCGGCCATCGAGTTGCTTGTTGCCGCAACCGCCACAGCTGCTGCAGGTGCAGACGCCGCAGAGGCCGCAGCCATGGCAGCCACGACAGGAGCCACTGGCGCGGCAGCGCCGGCCACACCTTCGGTGTCGATGCGGGCAATGAGTTGCTCTGCAGCCACGGTGGTGCCATCGGGCTCGATGATCTCGACGATCACGCCGGCCGAAGGTGCGGGCACTTCCAGCACGACCTTGTCGGTCTCGACGTCGATCAGGATTTCGTCCACAGCGACAGCGTCGCCGACTTTTTTCTTCCATTGCAACAGGGTGGCTTCGGCCACGGATTCGGACAGTTGCGGGACTTTGACTTCTACGATTGCCATGACAATTCTTTCAAAAATGAGCTTGAGGGTTCAGGCTGCGTACACGCGCCCGCCTGAACGGTTTTGTTCGGGTTCTGCCTTACTTCGACAGGATGAAGCCTTTCAGCTTGCCAAAAGCGCCTTCTACCAGTGCTTTTTGCTGCTCCTGGTGCAGGTGCGAATAGCCCACAGCCGGCGATGCCGAAGCTGCCCGACCGGAGTAACCCAGTTTTTGCCCCTCAAGCATGTTCTCGTGAATGTAGTGCTGCACAAAGAACCAGGCGCCCTGGTTTTGCGGCTCGTCCTGCGTCCACACCACCTCGGTCGCATTGGGGTACTTTTTCAGCTCGGTGGCAAAGGCTTTGTGCGGGAACGGGTACAGCTGCTCAACCCGGAGAATGGCGACGTCATCGCCGCCCCTTTCTTCGCGCTTCTTGGCCAGGTCGTAGTACACCTTGCCAGAACAAGCCACCACCCGCTTGACCTTGTCGCCCTTGAGCGCCTTTTGGTCGGGGATGATGGTCTGAAAGCAACCCTTGGTGAATTCAGCCAGGGGCGACGCTGCGTCCTTGTGACGAAGCAGCGACTTGGGCGTGAAGATCACCAGCGGTTTGCGCAGGTTGCGCACCATCTGGCGGCGCAGCACGTGGAAAATCTGGCTGGCCGTGGTGGGCTGCACAAGTTGCATGTTGGTGTCGGCCGCCAACTGCATGAAACGCTCGACCCGCGCCGAGGAGTGCTCCGGGCCCTGGCCCTCATAGCCGTGCGGCAACATCATGGCCAGACCATTGACACGGCCCCACTTGACTTCACCGGAGGCAATGAACTGGTCAATGACCACCTGGGCACCATTGGCAAAGTCGCCAAACTGGGCTTCCCAGATCACCAGGGTGTTGGGGTCGTTGGAAGCATAGCCGTACTCAAAGCCCAACACCGCTTCTTCTGACAGGATGGAGTCAATGACGACAAACGGGGCCTGGTTTTCGGCCACATTCTGCAACGGCACATAGGTGCCTTCGTCCCACTTTTCGCGCTTTTGGTCATGGATGACCGCGTGACGGTGGGTAAAGGTGCCGCGGCCGCAGTCTTCGCCGCTCAGGCGCACCGGGTAGCCACTGGCCACCAGCGAGGCAAAGGCCATGTGCTCGCCCATGCCCCAATCCACCGGAATGTCGCCGCGGCCCATGGCAGCGCGGTCGTCGTACACCTTTTTCACCAGCGTGTGCGCCGTCAGGCTGGCCGGCAAGGTGGTGATTTTTTCGGCCAGACGCTTCCACTCGGCCAAGGGAATGGCCGTGTCGCCGGCATCAGTCCACTTCTTGCCCAGAAAGGACGTCCAGTCCACCGCGTACTTGCTCTTGAAATTGGTCAGCACCGGATCCACCGTGTGCTTGCCGGCATCCATCGCGACGCGGAAGGCCTTGAACATGTCGTCGCCCAGCGTGGCACCCAGGCCTTGCGCGGCCAGCTTGTCGGCGTAAAGCTTGCGGGTGCCGGGGTGGGCCGCAATTTTTTTGTACATCAAGGGCTGGGTCAGCGCGGGCGTGTCCTGCTCGTTGTGACCGAGTTTGCGGAAACAAATGATGTCAAGCACCACGTCCTTGCGGAACTCCATGCGGTATTCGAGGGCCCACTGCATGGCCATCACCACGGCTTCAGGGTCATCGCCATTGACGTGCATCACCGGGGCTTCGACGCCCTTGACGATGTCGGTGCAATACAGCGTGGAGCGGTAGTCACGCGGGTCCGAGGTGGTAAACCCGATCTGGTTGTTGATGATCAGGTGCACCGTGCCCGCAGTGCTGTAGCCGCGCGTTTGTGCCAAGGCCAGCGTTTCCTGGTTGACACCCTGGCCGGCAAATGCGGCATCGCCGTGCACCAGCACCGGCAGCACTTGGCGGCCGGTTGGATCGGAGCGGCGGTCCATGCGGGCACGCACCGAGCCCTCCACCACCGGATTGACAATTTCAAGGTGCGACGGGTTGAACGCCAGGCTCAGGTGCACCGGGCCACCGGGGGTGATCACGTCGGAGCTGAAACCCTGATGGTATTTGACGTCGCCGGCTGGCAGGTCTTCGGGGGCGGTGTGGTCAAACTCGGCAAACAAATCAGCAGGCAATTTGCCCAGCGTATTCACCAGCACGTTCAGGCGGCCGCGGTGGGCCATGCCGATCACGATTTCCTGCACGCCCAGCGTGCCGGCTTGCTGGATCAGTTGGTCCATGGCGGCAATAAAGCTCTCGCCACCTTCCAGGGAAAACCGCTTCTGACCCACATACTTGGTATGCAGGAAGCGCTCGAGGCCTTCAGCGGCAGTCAGCCGGCCGAGGATGTGTTTCTTCTGGTCGGCGTTGAATGAAGGCTTGCTGCGCACGCTTTCCAGCTTTTGCTGCCACCAGCGCTTTTGCGTCTGGTCGGTCAGGTATTGGTACTCGGCGCCCACAGTGCCGCAATAGGTTTCGCGCAGCGCATTGAGCAGCTCACGCAAGGGCATTTTGTCTTTGCCGAAAAACGTGTTGCTGGTATCGAACACAATTTCCTGGTCAGCGTCCTTGAAGCCATAAAAGGCCGGATCGAGCTCAGGAATATTCGGGCGCTCAGTGCGTTTCAGGGGGTCCAGGTCGGCCCAACTGGCGCCCACATTGCGGTAGGCGGCAATCAACTGCTGCGCCGCGGTGCGCTTGCGTCCCATTTCCGCATCCACGCTGGCCACCACCACCTTAGTGCCACCGGCCTTGGCGCGCTGCGCAAAGGCATCAATGACCGGCTGGTGCGCCACGTCTTTGGCGTTGCTGCCATCTACCGCGGGAACGTTTTGCAGGGAATCAAAATACTCACGCCAAGTATCTGGCACGCTGCCTGGATTGGCCAGGTAGTTTTCATACATCTCTTCGACGTATGGGGCGTTCCCACCGAAAAGGTAGGTATTCGCCTGATAGGCTTGATAAACCGTGTTGGTCTCACTCATGTTTCGCTGACTTTCATTTCCCTTGGGGAAACTTTGGCTGGTTAAAGCTGATGGTTGATTAACCTCCCGCGTCACGGCTTGACCGTTTGGCGGATGCGACAGTGGCGTTGGAAGGGCCTGACAGAAAACAAGATTGTGCCACCGAAAGGCAGCACAATCCTTACAAACAACGCCTGAACTTGGGGCGTTCCGAAGCTCAGGCGTTGATCAAATCCTTGATCTGCTGCAAGGCAGCGGGATCATCCATGGTGGTCAGATCGCCAGGGTCGCGGCCCTCGCACACGGCGGTGATGGCGCGACGCAAACACTTGCCACTGCGGGTCTTGGGCAACACGGTCACAAAGCGCACACGGGCCGGGCGGGCCACGGCGCCGAGGTCGCGGTCCACCATTTTCATGATCTCGCCTTCAAGCTTGAGCGCGCTGGCTTCGTCGGTCACCAGGCTGGCGTCCTTGACCACGGCAAAAGCCATCGCCACCTGGCCCTTGAGCTGATCGGCCACACCCACCACCGCCACCTCGGCCACATTCGGGTGTGCCGCAATGCTTTCCTCGATCTCGCGGGTGCCCAAACGGTGGCCTGCGACGTTGATCACGTCGTCGGTCCGACCCAAAATAAAGTAGTAGCCGTCGGCATCACGCACACCCCAGTCAAAGGTGCTGTAAACCAGTTTGCCAGGCACACTCTTCCAGTAGGTGTTGACAAAGCGCTCGTCGTCGCGCCATACCGTCTGCATGCAGCCAGGTGGCAGCGGGCCTTCAACGGCAACCACACCTTTCTGGTTGGGGCCAATCAGTTCCTCACCGGTCTGGTCATCGAGCAATTTGACGTCGTAACCGTAAACCGCCTTGCCCGGTGAGCCAAACTTGCTGACCGCTTTTTCAACGCCATTGCAGAGCGACAAAATGGGCCAGCCGGTTTCGGTCTGCCAGTAGTTGTCGATGATCGGCTTGCCCAAGCCCTCGCTGATCCACTGCGCGGTGGGCTCGTCAAGCGGCTCACCCGCCAGAAACAGGGCGCGCAAGCTTGACAAGTCGTATTTGGAGAGCAGGGCAGGATCTTGTTTTTTGAGCACGCGCACGGCAGTCGGCGCGCTGAACATGACGGTGACCTTGTACTTTTCGACCAGGCTCCACCAGATGCCGCCGTCCGGGCGGGTGGGCAGGCCCTCATACATGATGGTAGCCATGCCGCCGATCAAAGGACCATAAATGATGTAGCTGTGGCCCACCACCCAACCAATGTCGCTGGTCGAAAAATAGGTTTCGCCGGGGTTGCCGGCATAAATATGCTTCATGCTGGCGGCCAGCGCCACGCAATAGCCACCGGTGTCGCGCTGCACGCCTTTGGGCTTGCCGGTGGTACCGCTGGTGTAAAGGGTGTAGCTGGGGTGGGTGGCGTCAACCCACTCGCATTCAACAACTGTATTCAAGTGCTTTTCGCGCAGCGGCCCCCACACACTGTCACGCCCCGCCACCAACGTCATTGGCACCAGACCACGGTCCACCAGCAGGACCGATTCAGGTTTGTATTTGGAAAGACTGATGGCTTCATCAAGAAGCGGCTTGTAAGCCACCGCCTTGCCGCCACGGGAACCAGCATCGGCGCTGATGATGACGCGGGGTTCGGCATCTTCGATGCGGGAAGCCAGCGAGCCGGAAGCAAAACCACCAAACACCACCGAGTGGATCGCACCAATGCGGGTGCAGGCCAGCATGGCAAAGGCAGCCTCGGCAATCATCGGCATGTAGATCAAAACCCGGTCGCCCTTGCATACACCCAGCTCTTTCAAGACCGCCGCCATGCGCTGCACTTCGGCGTGCAATTCACGGAACGAATACACCTTTTCCTGATCGGTTTCGGTCGAGACAAAAATCAGCGCAGCCTGGTCGGCGCGGTCTTTGAGGTGACGGTCCACCGCGTTGTGGCACAAGTTGGTGACTCCGCCCACAAACCACTTGGCAAACGGCGGATTGCTGTAGTCGCAAATTTGGGTCGGCTGGACTTTCCAGTCCACCAACTGGGCTTGCTCACCCCAAAAACCGTCGCGGTCGGAAAGAGATCGTTGGTGAAATTCGGCGTATGAGGTCATGGGCTGTCTCCTGTGGTTGTAAAACTGAATTCATAATTATGAGCGTTGAGCTTGCGTGGTCCTGACTGTCGCCAGGACCATCTCAACAAATCTATCACTGCGTGCTAACGCGCCTTTATTTTTCCAAATAGGCCAAAACACCCTGCCCTGCAGTCACGCCGCTGGCAAGGCAGGCGGTTAACAAATAGCCCCCAGTTGGCGCTTCCCAGTCGAGCATTTCACCCGCGCAAAAAATGCCTGGCAAAGCCGCCAGCATGAGCTGCCCGGACATGGCCTCAAACAACACGCCACCGGCACTGCTGATGGCCTCGTCGATGGGGCGAGCCGCCGTGACAGTGATAGGCAAGGCCTTGATCGCCTGGGCCAGCTCCTGTGGCTGCGCCAATTGTTCCTTAGCCAGCAACTCATACAAAATGCCCGCCTTGATGCCTTCGATGTGCAAACGGCTTTTCAGGTGGCTTGACAGCGAACGTGAACCGCGCGGGTGCTTCACCTCAGCCAACACCCGCTCAAGCGGCATATCAGGCAATAAGTCCAGATAAAACGTTGCCGATCCGCCGGCCAAAATTTCATCTCGCAACAAGCTCGAGACGGCATAAATCAAACTGCCCTCAAGTCCGGTCGCGGTCGCAACAAACTCGCCCTTGCGGGCAAATTCAACACCTTGCGCACTGCTGAATGTGATGCCCACCGACTTGAACGGCTGACCCGCGAACCGGCTGGCAAAGTGTTCACTCCAGCCCTGGTTCACGTCAAAACCGCAATTGGCGGGCTGCAGCGGCGCCACGGCCACACCCCGGGCCTGCAGCCAGGGCACCCAGGCACCGTTGGAACCCAGGCGCCCCCAACTGCCGCCACCCAGCGCCAGCACGACGGCATCGGCCTGCACCTGAACAGGGCCGTGCGGTGTCTCAAAGTCGAGCTCAATAGCTTTCGTCGGTGCATCAGTCGTTGCCGCTGCTGGCTCAGCTTGATGCCAGCCGGTCCAGCGGTGGCGCATCAAAAAAGACACCGGAACACCACTTTTGGGGTGGCGCAGGCGCGCAAGCCAAGCGCGCAGCAAGGGCGCTGCCTTCATGTCCACCGGAAAAACCCGGCCAGAGCTACCAACAAAAGTTTCCACACCGAGCGAGGCTGCCCAAGCCCGTACGCTGGCGGCGTCAAAGGTCTTGAGCATGGCTTCTACAGGTGGACGACGTTGACCGTAGCGGCTGGCAAACAGGTCGGCAGGTTCGGCGTGGGTCAGGTTCAAGCCACCCTTGCCTGCCAATAAAAACTTTCTGCCAATGCTGGGCATGGCATCCAGCAAAAGCACCTGCACGCCCGCGCCTGACAGCACCTCGGCGGCCATCAAACCGGCCGGACCGCCACCCACAACCACTACTTTTTTCATCATGAACCCTGCACTTTTAAGATGCGGCCATTAGAACTGTTTCCAAAAGATGAAACGACGACTGAAGGTCCAGCGGCAAGAGCACCAAGAAGGACGGTTCATGGTGCACGGTTTTGGTTTCTGTCACAATTTCACAACTTTATTCATTTCATACATTCAATTTAGGAAAAAAAATGGCCAGTGAACTGATCAAACATGTGTCCGATGCATCGTTCGAAGGCGACGTACTGCAATCCAGTGTGCCCGTACTGGTCGATTACTGGGCCGAGTGGTGCGGCCCCTGCAAAATGATTGCGCCCATCCTGGACGAAGTGTCAGCAGCCTACGAGGGCAAGCTGCAAATTGCAAAAATGAACGTTGATGAAAACCGCGATATTCCTGCCAAATTCGGCATTCGCGGCATCCCCACCCTGATGGTCTTCAAAGATGGTCAACTGGCGGCCACCAAAGTGGGCGCCATGAGCAAGGCCCAACTGACCGCCTTCATTGACCAACAATTGGCATAGACCGGCAGTTGCCAGGCCCCAGCGTCTGTTTGTCCAGCCCGGCCCCTCTGGTCGGGTTTTTTTCCTGTCATAATCAAATGCACTCGCTGCCCCCCATCCAGGGTCAGCTCGAGCCACAGGCGCCAAGCCAATGCGACTTGAACCATTACAAGTCCGTAGCGTCACAATATTCCCACCTGGCAGATTCCAAAAAACACACCGAGCCACTCCATGCATTTAAATGAACTCAAGGCACTGCATGTGTCAGAAGTCCTCAAACAAGCCGAAGATCTTGAGATAGAAAACACCGGGCGCATGCGCAAGCAGGAGCTGATGTTTGCCATCATCAAAAAGCGTGCGCGTGCCGGTGAGCAGATCTTTGCCGATGGCGTGCTGGAAATTTTGCCCGACGGTTTTGGCTTTTTGCGAAGCCCCGACACCAGCTACACCGCCAGCACAGACGACATCTACATCAGCCCCAGCCAGGTGCGCCGCTTCAACCTGCACACCGGTGACATGATTGAAGGCGAAGTGCGCACGCCCAAGGACGGCGAGCGTTACTTTGCGCTCAACAAGCTGGAAAAGGTCAACGGCGGCGGCCCCGAGGAAAACAAACACAAGGTGATGTTTGAAAACCTGACGCCGCTGTTCCCCAAGATCCAGATGAAGCTGGAACAGGACATCAAGGGCGAAGAAAACATCACCGGCCGCGTGATCGACATCATCGCCCCCATCGGCAAGGGCCAGCGCGCCCTGATCGTGGCGCAGCCCAAGAGCGGCAAGACCGTGATGATGCAGCACATCGCGCACGCCATTTCCGCCAACTACCCCGACAGTTACCTGATGGTGCTGCTGATTGACGAGCGCCCCGAAGAAGTGACCGAAATGCAGCGCACCGTCAAGGGTGAGGTGATTGCCTCCACCTTTGACGAGCCCGCCGCCCGTCACGTGCACGTGGCTGAAATGGTGATCGAGCGCGCCAAGCGCCTGGTCGAACTGAAAAAAGACGTGGTGATTTTGCTGGACTCGATCACCCGCCTGGCGCGCGCTTACAACAACGTGGTGCCGTCCTCGGGCAAGGTGCTCACAGGCGGTGTCGACTCCAATGCGCTGCAGCGCCCGAAACGCTTTCTGGGTGCGGCCCGCAATGTGGAAGAAGGCGGCTCGCTGACCATCATTGCCACAGCCCTGGTCGACACCGGCAGCCGCATGGACGAAGTGATTTTTGAAGAGTTCAAAGGCACCGGCAACAGCGAAATTCACCTCGACCGCCGCCTGTACGAAAAGCGTGTATTCCCCTCGATTCAGCTCAACCGCAGCGGCACCCGCCGCGAAGAGTTGTTGCTGCCCCCCGACATTCTTCAAAAAACACGCATCCTGCGCCAGTTTTTGTACAACATGGACGAAGTCGAATCCATGGAAATGGTGCTCAAGCAAATGCGCGCCACCAAAACCAACAGCGAGTTCTTCGACATGATGCGTCGTGGCGGTTGATCATTTCAAACACTTTGGCTGATCTATAATCTAACGTTTTGGCGAAAAGTACGAACGGCTTTCAATTGCGCAATGGGTTGCGCAAGGGCCGGCGCGGCTAACGCAACTGATGGAGAAATCATGAAAGACGGCATTCACCCCAACTACCGCGAAATTTGTTTCCTGGACTCGTCCAATGGCTTCAAGTTCGTGACCCGCTCTTGCGCCAATGCCAAAGAGATGATCAAAATGGAAGATGGCCGCGAGCTGCCGCTTTACAAGCTTGACACCTCCAGCGAGTCGCACCCCTTCTACACCGGCACACAAAAATCCGTGGACAACATGGGCGGCCGTGTGGAGCGCTTCCGCAACCGCTTCGGCAAGACCGCTGCCAAGTAAAAAGCAGCCTTCAGCGCTTTGCCAAAGGCAGCCGGGTCATTCCGCGCTGCCTTTTTTCTTTGCACTGGCCCAAGCTTCTAGTCGCTGCTTACCGTGAATCAACCCACACCTGCCATCGTTACGCAAGCCGGCGTCAAACGCCTGCCGCGCCTCGCACTGCTGCTGTTTTGCTTGGCCTATGTGCTGCCTGGTTTTTTCGGGCGTGCGCCCTGGAAGCGCGATGACATCAGCAGCTATGGCTACATGACCGAGTTGGCCCGCGGCGCGACTGACTGGTGGCAACCCATGCTGGGCGGCATGGCACCCGAGTTCGATGCCTTGTTGCCCTACTGGCTGGGCGCCTGGGCAATGCAAATGGCCCCCGCGTGGCTGGCGCCCGACCTGGCAAGCCGCCTGCCTTTCATAGGGCTGCTGGTGCTGGCGCTGATGGGCACCTGGTATGGCACCTATTACCTGGCGCGCAGCCCGATGGCGCAACCGGTGCCTTTTGCCTTTGGCGGTGAAGCACAGCCCACCGACTACGCCCGGGCCATAGCCGATGGTGGCTTGCTGGCCTTCATTGCCTGTTTGGGCTTGGCCCAACTCGCCCATGAAACCACACCGGCACTGACACAGTTGTGCTTCACTGCCTTGCTTTTTTTCGCCATGGCTGCCCTGCCCTACCGCCCCTTTGCCCCAGGCTTGAGCGCCGCCATCGGGCTGCTGGGACTGACACTCTCTGGCGCGCCCTTCATGGCCTTGTTTTTGGGCTTGGGCGGCACCGCCCTCTACCTGCTGGCGCCAACAACCGAGAGCCACCAAAAAAAATGGCGGGCCATCGGGCTGGCGCTGATGACCCTGGGCTGCGCCCTGCTGGCCAGCTATTTGAACTTATGGCACTGGCGCATTGACCTGCCCCAGGCCAACCTGGCTGAATGGCAACGTCTGGGCCGTCTTTTTTTGTGGTTTACCTGGCCCGCCTGGCCGCTGGCCATCTGGACACTCTGGCGCTGGCGCCGCCAAATATTCAACATTCACTTCACCGGCCTGCACCTGTGGTTGCCGATGTGGTTTGTGGCTGTAGCCAGCGTCGCCACGCTGACCACCCATGCCGCCGACCGCTCCCTGTTGCTGGCGCTGCCCGCGCTGGCGGCTTTGGCGGCTTTTGCCCTGCCCACGCTGAGCCGCAGTGTTGGGGCGCTGATCGATTGGTTCACCCTGATTTTTTTCACCGGCAGTGCCCTGGTGATCTGGGTGGTCTGGATTTCCATGCAGACGGGCTTCCCGGCAAAACCCGCCGCCAACGTGGCGCGGCTGGTGCCAGGCTTTGAGCACAGCTTTTCCCTGGCCCCCTTTGTGATGGCGCTAACCGCCACCTTGGTTTGGGCCTGGCTGGTCAAGTGGCGCGTGGGCCGGCATCAGTCTGCGATCTGGAAAAGCGTGGTGCTGCCTGCCGGTGGCGCGGCACTGAGCTGGTTGCTGCTGATGACCTTGTGGCTGCCGCTGCTGGATTTCGCCCGCAGCTACACACCCATGGTGAAACTGGCCACATCAGCCATGCCGCAATCACCTGGCTGTGTGGCAACACTGGGCTTGAACCGGAGTCAAATTGCGGCGTTGCAATTCCAGGGCCAACTCCAACTGAAAGCGCTTGACTCTCACAACACCTGCCAGTGGTTGATTGCAGATATTGACACTGCGACAAGGCGTGCGGACATCACTGACAGCCAGGTGTGGCAACTGCGGCGCTCGATGGGCCACCCGGCAGAACGAAAAGACTCTATTTGGCTGTATAAGAGACGCTTGTCGCAACCGGAACCACCCGCTGCTGCGGAAAAACAAGGCTGAACACCGAGCCCTTGCCCACCGTGCTCTCAATCAGCAAGCTGGCGCCATGTCGCTGCGCCACATGCTTGACAATGGCCAAGCCCAGGCCGGTACCGCCAGTTTCACGCGAGCGGCTGCGATCCACCCGGTAAAAGCGCTCTGTCAGGCGGCCAAGGTGTTCAGCCGCAATGCCCGGGCCGGTATCCGCCACCGAAAAAACCACGCAACCGTCGGCCCGTTGCTGCACAGCGACCGTGATGTGACCGCCGGCAGGGGTGTAACGCACGGCGTTACTGACCAAATTCCCCATGGCACTGCGCAGCTCGCTCGCCGTGCCAGCCAGGCAACCATCAAAGGCACAGTCGAAAACAAACTGGTGGTCTGTCTCGTCGGCCTCACCCATGACCTGGGACAGCGCCAGCGCATCATTCTCAAGCTCGCGCATCAGGGTTGGCACCGCCACCTGAGCGTCCACCCCGGGCGGGGCACTGCCCTCAAGCTTTGACAACGTCAGCAAATCGTTCACCAGAGTCTGCATGCGGTCAGCCTGCTGCGCCATCAGCGCCAGATACTGTTGACGCTCGGAATCTTCCAGCCTGAGCGTTTGCAGGGTTTCCACAAAACCAGCCAGCACTGTCAGGGGGGTGCGAATTTCATGCGACACATTTGCCACAAAGTCGCGGCGCATGGCCTCAGCCTGCTCCAGCACGGTGATGTCACGCGACAGCAGCAATTTGCGACCGTCGCCATAAGGGTGGAGCTGCACCGACAAGGTGACTGGCCTTGACACGCTGCTGTCACGCCCCGGCATGGTCAGACTGCTGCCAAAATCGCCCTTGGCCAGGTAACTGGAAAACCCGGGCTCACGCACCAGATTGCCAATGGTCTGCATCAGGTCACGCTGAAGATCGAGACCAAAATGTGCCGCCGATGTCTGGTTGCACCACTCGATTCGGGCGTCACCATCAAGCAGCATCACGCCATTGGGCGAAACCTGCAGTGCAGATAAAAAGTCTTGCAAACGCGTCTGGCTGTCCTCGGTCTGGCGTTCACGCGCCCGCAACATGCGCCTGACGCGGCTGGTGATGTCACCCCAGGCGCCCGCATTGGGTCCGCCTTCGGTGGCTTGATCAAGTCGCAACCAGTTTAAAAACTGGGCGGCGCGCACACTGTCAAAAAGCATCCACGAAGCCGCGGCAAACACCAGGCCAAGGATTTTGGCATCGCTCCTTGGCCAATACACATCAATCCAGGCGCCCAAGCCCCAACCGGCCGACAAATAGCACAGATAAAGTATGAACCGGCCCAGCATCAGCGCGCCTGATTCAAACCTGGCCTGCCACCATGGCTTGCACGGTCAACCGGTAGCCAGCACCACGCACGGTCTCAACCATGGCGCCAGCTTCGCCCAGCGCCTCACGCAGGCGCTTGACGTGCACGTCCACCGTGCGTTCTTCAATGAAAACATGATCTCCCCAGACCTTGTCGAGCAGTTGTGAGCGGCTGTGCACCCGCTCGGCATGCGTCATCAGGTAATGCAGCAACTTGAACTCGGTCGGGCCAAGTTTGAGCAGTTGACCGTCAAAACTGACGCGGTAGGTTGCGGCATCCAGACTCAGCTTGCCAAGCGTGGTCTGGCCCTCATCCTGCTCCGGCGCACGTCGGCGCAGCACGGCACGGATACGCGCCAGCAGCTCTTTGGTGGAAAACGGTTTGGCAATGTAGTCATCAGCTCCGGCATCCAACCCGGCCACCCGGTCCACCTCATCCCCCCGGGCCGTGAGCATGATGATCGGCACCGTCTTGGTCCGGGGATGCGCCCGCCAGCGTTTGGCCAGGGTCAAGCCACTCTCACCGGGCAGCATCCAGTCCAGCAAAATCACGTCAGGCAACACTGCATCCAGCTCAGCCTGGGCAGTGGCACTGTCCATGGCCCAAAGTGGCCGAAACCCGTTGTGGCGCAGATTGACAGAAATCAGTTCAGCAATGGCTGGTTCATCTTCAACAATCAGCACACCGGGCAAGCGCCTCATTTCACCACCGACTCAATATGCGACATGGGTGTGTGACGAACATCGGCACCTTTGACGATGTAGATGATCAATTCGGCAATGTTCTTGGCGTGGTCGCCAATGCGCTCAATCGCCTTGGCCAAAAACAGCAAGTCAAGGCTGGGCGAAATCATGCGCGGGTCTTCCATCATGTAGGTGATCAGCTTGCGCACAAAGCCGTCAAACTCCTGGTCAATCAGGTCATCTTCCTTGAGGATCGCCAGCGCCGCCGTGGTGTCGAGTCGGGCAAAGGCGTCGAGTGCCTTGCGCAACAGGCCCGAAGCCATGTCAGCGGCCACGCGCAGCTCAAGAGAAGGCAGTGAACGCGGCGCGCCACTTTGAATGATGGAGCGCACCATGCGGGCAATTTTCTCGGCCTCATCCCCCACACGTTCCAGATTGGCCGTGGCCTTGGAAATCGCAATCAACAGGCGCAAATCACGCGCGGTGGGTTGGCGCCGGGCGATGATGCTAGAGAGCTCGCGGTCAATTTCGACCTCCATGGTGTTGACCTTGGCCTCGGCGGCCGTGACCTGGTCGGCCACTTCCACGCTGAACTGCGACAAAGCGTAAATGGCTTGGCGAATCTGCGACTCGACCAGGCCGCCGAGCTCCATCACGCGGGTGGAGACAGCACTGAGTTCGCTGTCGAATTGACTAGATAAATGTTTCTCGCTCATGTAAATTCCTTATTGTCCTCATTGTCCGTGTTGCTAAACCGAAACATGCTGGTCATGTCGTCTTCTGTTTCCTAACGCGCGGGCTTCATGAAAATAGTGCCGTTTGACTCATGCTTGTCGAGTTCACCGAAAAACATACGCAAAAAATCGACAACGCTGTTCGGCGGCCGGGCCCTGCCGTTAGCCGTCAGAATAATAAACCCGATTGCAATCCCCCCACCCGCGACATCCAGCGCCAGCACATTGTCATCTTGCAAAAACTGACGAACCCTGTGTAAGTTGACAATGGCTAATTTACGACCGAAATAAGTCAAATTAGTGACAAGTCCGCCATTTTTTTTTGATTCATCGAAATGAATCCAACAACATTTAAGTGTCATTGAACTGTCATCAAAAAAAGGTGATGTGTCGGCTATGCTCAAGTAAAAGAATAACAACGGCTCCCCACTCTGCCATGCTTTTTATCAATCGCATGCAATGTCTGGGCCATCCTTAACCCTGTCGAATGGAATTGACCCATGCTCGCCATCAAAAAAGCCCGCAAACTGATAGAGAACAACCCCAACGATGCCGCCGCAAAAATCATTGCAGCGCTGGTGCTGGCGCTCGAAAGCGAGACCACCCTGTCGGTCGCACAACTGTATGCACTCGACGACAAGCGCTTTGAACTCGCGCTTGAAATCCTGAACGAATGGCGACTGGACCGACACTATGCCAGCAAACTGCGCCTGCTCGATTCCAGCGCCGTGGCTCAGGGTTTGGTCAACGCTGCCCCGGCTGCGTCAGTTCCAAAGTCGGTCTGAGCCTGAACCGTTCAAAACACGCAGGAGTCAAGCTTGGAACTGAATGAAGAAACACTGATCCAGCGCATCCGCCGCGATCTGGCCGACAGCAACGACGAAGAGTTTGAGCTCGAACTTGAAGACCGCAATTTTGATGAAACGGGCGAGAGCGACCTGGACGTGGCGTCCGATGCCTACCGTAACAGCCGAAAACAGTACTTCCGCGAGTTGTTCCGGCAGCAAGGTGAATTGGTCAAACTGCAGGACTGGGTGGTCAAGACCGGCCAGAAAATTGTGATCTTGTTCGAGGGACGCGATGCCGCCGGCAAGGGCGGCACCATCAAACGCATCACCCAGCGACTGAACCCGCGGGTCTGCCGGGTGGCTGCCTTGCCGGCACCCAACGCCCGCGAGCAAACCCAGTGGTATTTCCAGCGCTATGTGGCACACCTGCCTGGCGCTGGCGAGATGGTGCTGTTTGACCGCAGTTGGTACAACCGGGCGGGCGTGGAGCGCGTCATGGGTTTTTGCTCTGACGAGCAATACGAAGAATTCTTTCGCTCGGTACCCGAATTTGAAAAAATGCTGCTGCGCTCGGGCATCACCTTGATCAAGTATTGGTTTTCCGTTTCTGACGAAGAGCAGCAGATCCGGTTTTTAGGTCGCATTCACGACCCGCTGAAACAGTGGAAACTGAGCCCGATGGACATGGAGTCACGCCGCCGCTGGGAGGAGTACACCAAGGCCAAGGAGGTCATGTTCGAGCGCACCCACATTCCGGAATCGCCCTGGTGGGTGGTGCAGGCAGATGACAAGAAAAAAGCGCGTCTCAATTGCATTCACCACTTGTTGAGCCAATTCGAATACCACGAAATCTCGCACCCGCCCATCATGCTGCCGCCGCGTGAGCGCAACGAAGACTACGTTCGCCTGCCGGTTCCCAATGAAATTCTGGTGCCGGAAGTCTATTAAGGCCCATCGCATGACCAACACGGACCCCATCACGCCTGGGGTCGAACCCGTCGCGGTGGCCTCCAGGCCATCAGACACCCGGTTCAAACCCAGGAAATCAAAAAAGGCGCGCCAAAGCTTCACCCTGCCCATGCTGGAGTTCCTGATGCTGAAAACGCTCAAGCTGCGCAGCAGCAAGCTTGGCAGTCCAATGAAAAAAAATGTGCTGGTGCGCGCCGGCATCCTGGCCCTGGCGGCCATGTCCGATGCCCGCTTTCTGGTTGCACTCAACACCGTGTCATCCAGCAGACATGCGCGCGCCTCGAAAGACTGACCGTCAGCACCTGACTCAGGATTTCTTCAGTAGCCCTATCAATCGTCGACCCGTTCAGCGACCCCGGCCAACGTGTCGGGCGCAAGCAAATCAGCGCTTTCGCCGGTCAGCCAACGATTGTTCAAAACTTGCGAAATTGTCACGCAATTGACATACTCCCTACATACACTTTCCAATGTCGATTTGAATCAACAACCGAAAGGACTCACATGAACCTGAAACGTACCCTGCTCAAAACCGTGGCTGCTGCCGCGTTTGCATCCATTGCCATGGGCTCTGCCCTGGCTGCTGACATCACCGGCGCTGGCGCCACGTTCCCTTTCCCCATCTACGCCAAGTGGGCTGAGGCTTACAAGAAAGACACCGGTATCGGCCTGAACTACCAATCCATCGGTTCGTCGGGCGGCATGCGCCAAATCCGCGCCAAGACGGTTGCTTTCGGTGCCACCGACGCCCCGGTGTCTGGCGCCGACCTGGACAAGGACGGTATGGTGCAGTTCCCCGCCATCATCGGCGGCACTGTGCCCTCGTTCAACCTGC
Organism: uncultured Rhodoferax sp.; assembly: GCA_964538895.1. GTDB lineage: Bacteria > Pseudomonadota > Gammaproteobacteria > Burkholderiales > Burkholderiaceae_C > Rhodoferax. The sequence goes on along the minus strand of CAZIGL010000018.1, from coordinate 32,981 downwards.
CTGGCTTTGCCAAAGGTGATCTTCGCGTGACCGGCCCTGTATTGGCCGAGATGTTCATGGGCAAGATCAGCAAGTGGAACGACCCCAAGCTGGCCGCACTGAACCCCGGCAAGAAGTTGCCTGACACGACCATCACCGTGGTGCACCGCGCCGACGGTTCGGGTACCACCTTCAACTGGACCGACTACCTGGCCACCGTCAGCAAAGACTGGCTGGACACCGTGGGCCGTGGCGCTGCTGTCAAGTGGCCAGCGCCCACCTCCATTGGTGGCCGCGGCAACGAAGGCGTTGCAGCCTTGGTGAGCCGTACCAGCGGCTCCATTGGTTACGTTGAATACGCGTACGCCAAACGCAACAACATCCCTGTGATGGCGCTGCAGAACAAAGACGGCAACTTCGTGATGCCCAGCGATGACGCTTTCGCTGCTGCTGCAGCCGGCGCTGACTGGTTCAGCGTGCCTGGCATGGGTCTGTCGATCGTGAACCAGCCTGGCGCACAGGCCTACCCGGTGTCGACGGCCTCTTTTATCTTGATGTACAAGGAACCAAGCAACAAAGCCGAGAGCGCCGAAGTGCTGAAGTTCTTCGACTGGTCTTTCAAGAACGGCAAGGGCATGGCGGCTGAGCTTGACTATGTCCCACTGCCTGACACTCTGACCGCACAGATCCGCCAGCGCGTTTGGTCGCAAGTCAACAGCAAGTAATTGTTGTTCGGCGGGCCTGCCATGTCGGGCCCCAAGTCACCGCCGCCCTGCTAAGGGTGGCGGTTATTTATTGTTACATTCTGGTTAAATCAGGGATCCTGTATGACTGCCACTGCGACCATGAAATTGTCCCATAAAACCCCGTCCTCCTCTTCTGATTTGCCCAGTGCCTCGATGGCGGCTGTCGCGAAGAAGCAGCGTTTGCAAGACGCGATCTTCCACCGTTTGACGCAGACGTTCTCGCTGCTGGTGCTGGTGGCGCTGGTGGGCATCATCGTCTCGCTGTTTTACAACGCTTGGCCCACGTTCGCCAAGTTTGGTGCCCACTTCCTCTGGTATGTGGAGTGGGACATTGTTAACGATGAATTTGGTGCTGCGATCTCTATCGCCGGCACCGTGCTCAGCGCCGGTATTGCGCTGCTGCTGGCCGTGCCGCTGGCCTTTGGCATTGCGGTGTTTTTGACCGAAACCTGCCCGGTCTGGCTGCGTCGCCCGTTGGGCACTGCCATTGAATTGTTGGCGGCCGTGCCCTCCATCATCTACGGCATGTTTGGCCTGTTTGTGTTTGCCCCGGTGTTTGCCGACTACCTGCAAGTTCCCCTGCAAAGCGTGCTGGGTGGCATGCCGCTGGTGGGCTGGTTGTTTGGTGGCGCCACCAACGGTCTGGGCATTTTGGCAGCCGGTATTATTTTGGCCTTCATGGTGCTGCCGTTTGTGGCCGCGGTGATGCGCGACGTGTTTGAAATCACTCCGCCCATCCTGCGCGAATCGGCTTACGCCCTGGGCTGCACCACTTGGGAAGTGGTGGGCAAGGTGGTACTGCCTTACACCCAAAAAGGCGTCATCGGCGGCATCATGCTGGGCTTGGGCCGCGCGCTGGGTGAAACCATGGCGGTGACGTTTGTGATTGGCAACGCCAACCGCTTGCCCACTTCGCTGTTCTCACCCGGAACGTCCATTGCCTCGGTGCTGGCCAACGAATTTGGCGAGGCTGAAGGCCTGCATTTCAACACCTTGTTTGCCCTGGGCTTCCTGCTGTTCTGCATCACGTTTGTGGTGCTGGCCATGGCCAAGCTGTTGATCATGCGCGCCGAAAAGGCCAAAGGCACCTAAGGCGACCCGCCTGCACAACACAAGCAAAGTACACCACCATGCAACTGAACTCCACCCCCCTGTACCGCAGCCGCAAGCGCACCAGCCTGATTGGGCTGACACTTTCGATGGGCGCCATGACCCTTGGCCTCGTGGCACTGCTCTGGATCCTTTTTGTGCTGTTTTCCAACGGCATCGCAGCGCTGGAGATCAGCCTGTTCACGCAGGACACGCCTGCCCCCGGCTCCGAGGGCGGCGGTTTGCGCAACGCGATCGTCGGCAGCCTGATGATCGTGGGCCTGGCGGTGCTGGTGTCCACACCCATCGGCATCCTGGCTGGCATTTACCTCACCGAGTACGGCGACACCAGCAAAACCGCCGAGTTCACCCGCTTTGTGACCGACATCATGTTGTCGGCCCCGTCCATCGTGCTGGGCCTGTTTGTGTACGCCATTGCCGTGGCCACCGTGGGCAATTTCTCGGGCTACGCCGGCAGCCTGGCGCTGTCGCTGATCGCCATTCCGGTGGTCATGCGCACCACCGAAAACATGTTGCGCCTGGTGCCTGGCAGCCTGCGCGAAGCGGCGTTTTCGCTGGGCGCGCCACGCTGGAAGGTCTCGACCATGGTCAGTCTGCGTGCCGCCAAAAGCGGCGTTATCACGGGCTTGCTGCTTGCTGTGGCGCGCATCAGCGGCGAGACGGCGCCCCTGCTGTTCACCGCGCTTAGCAACCAGTTTTTCAGCACCAACATGGAAGGCCCGATGGCCAACCTGCCGGTGGTGATCTTCCAGTTCGCCATGAGCCCTTATGAAAACTGGATTGATTTGGCCTGGGGTGGCGCACTGTTGATCACCCTGGCCGTGCTGGCACTCAACATCCTGGCCCGCATTTTCTTCCGCGAAAAAGTTCGCACCTGACACCCCCTCTTAGACTCTGGACACCACCATGAACGCTACTGCTCTTGCACCAGCCCCTTCTCCAACGACAGACGCACCCAAGAAAAATGCGCTGGAAGTGCGTAATCTCGATTTCTACTACGGTAAATTCCAAGGCCTCAAAGGTGTCAACCTGGACATTGAAGAACGCAAGGTGACCGCTTTCATTGGCCCCTCGGGCTGCGGCAAGTCGACCCTGCTGCGCACCTTGAATCGCATGTACAGCCTGTACCCCGGCCAGCACGCCGAGGGGGAAATCACTTTCTACGGTCAAAATATTCTGGACCCCAAGCAGGACTTGAACCTGCTGCGCGCGCGCATCGGCATGGTGTTCCAGAAGCCCACGCCGTTTCCCATGACCATTTACGACAACATCTCTTTTGGTGTGAAGTTGTATGAAAATCTGAACAAGTCCGACATGGATGACCGTGTGGAGTGGGCACTGTCCAAGGCCGCTTTGTGGAACGAAGTGAAAGACAAGCTCGGCCAGAACGGTATGAGCCTCTCGGGCGGTCAGCAGCAACGCCTGTGTATCGCGCGCAGTGTGGCGGTGAAGCCTTCGGTGCTGTTGCTCGACGAGCCCACCTCGGCGCTGGACCCGATTTCCACCGGCAAGGTTGAAGAACTGGTGCACGAGCTCAAGAGCGAGTACACGATTGCCATCGTCACGCACAACATGCAGCAGGCTGCCCGCTGCAGCGACTACACCGCCTACATGTATCTGGGCGAACTGATCGAATTCGGTTCCACCGATCAGATCTTCTTGAAACCCAACCGTCAGGAGACTGAGGACTACATCACCGGCCGTTTCGGTTGATCTGCAGCAAGAAGCATGTCAGTCAAACACCTGTCCTCGCAGTTCAGCGCATAACTTTCTTACGCTTCTGCCCTGGTCATGGAACTGGGTGGGCTGGTTGAGTCGCAAGTCTGCCATGCCATTCACGCCTGGCGCAGTTCAACAGGTGAGCCGCCAGCCAGGTGTTGGCGACCCAGGCCACGGTCAATGCGATGGAAGTGGACATCGACCGTGATGTCTCCAGCATCATTGCCTTGCGTCAGCCAACAGACCAGGCTTGCGGCTTGTTAAGAAAAGTGCTGGATGCCTTTACCCGGCTGGACAGCACTGCGGCACTGGCCATCCTCAGGGAGGACGACCAGATTGACCAGGAGTTCGACGGCTTTGTGCGCCAACTCATCACTTACATGATGGAGGACCCACGGATGATTCCCTCCCGCCCAGTTCTGTTATTTGATGCCAAGGCGATTGAGCGCGATGGTGACCACGCTCAGGATTTCTTCAGGATCTCGATCACTTCGGCATCGTCCACCGGATCGAAGTGCTGATAGAACTGACCCACCGCCTGGAATTGCGCTGGTGTGTTCAGGCAGACCATGTCATCGGCCAGCTCAGCCACTCTGGCCTGCGCATCGGGCGACGACACTGGCACGGCACAAATCAGTTTGGCGGGTTTCTGGGCGCGCAGGCCATGCAGGGCTGAAATCATGGTGGCGCCAGTAGCCAGCCCATCGTCAACCACGATCACAATGCGCCCGCTGGGGCTGATGGGCGGACGAATCGGCGTGTACCGGGCGCGACGCTGGCGCAGTGTTTCCAGCTGGGTTTGTTTTTCGGCCGCCACGTAGGCCGGATTGCCTCCATAGACCTGCGCGAAGTCGCTCAGGTAAGTCCAGCCGCTTTCATCCACCGAACCAATGGCCAGCTCTGTTTGCCCGGGCGCGCGCAATTTGCGCACCAGCACCACATCAAACTCACCATCAAGCGCTGTGGCAATCATGCGGGCCATGGGCACCGCACCTCGTGGAATCCCCACAACAAGCGGGTGCTTGCCCCGGTAGCCAACAAGTCGGTCGGCCAGCTGACGGGCCGCATCAAGGCGATCAATAAACATGGCGCAGGCCAAGCGGTAATCTATTTCACCTGGATCCGCGCCAGGTAATCCAGCAGGGATCCGATCCGGTTGCGCGCATGCAAGTCGGCAGGCTGGGTGTCCTCAGAGCGATAAATGTAGCCCCAGACCGGCATCGCGCGCGCGCCATGCGGTCCGATCGCTGCTGCGCTCCTGCCGTCAATCACCTCCCAGGCGTACTGGTACGGGAACAAGCCGCCGTGACGTCTGGCCATCGCAGTGAGGTCGGTTGGTGGTTTCACCAGGGAACTGCTTACGGCACCATCACCTTTGGCTGACACGCCATGGCAACTGGCGCAACTGGTCAAGTATTCGGTTTTACCAAAATCAAAACTGGTCTGGGCCACGCTCGCCCCGCTCAGCATGGCCAATGCCCAACCAAGGCCGGACAACAACACGCTTGAATGCTTCATGACTTTCCTCCTGTTCAATGACATAGAAATCTGGCTTGTAAAAGCCAAGTTTCCCAGCCCGCAGGAATCCAGGTTTGATAATTCTCAAGGCGCTATCAGCGCCTTTGCCAACTCGACCACTTTTAGCCGAGCAGATCAAGCGCAGTGTTCACTGTATTTTGTTGACGGGACGGCAGTCAAAACAAAAAAACATCAAGGCATTCAGGTAGCGCCTGATACTGCCTTTGCTGCGTGCCTTGTGTAGTCCGCATTTGATGCAACTGCGTGTCTCACCGGGTGCGCCCATGGCTTGAAATGGCGAGCCTTTTTCTTTGGTCAAGTAACGCAGGCCAGAGGCTGATATTTGTGTTGGTTCGTCGATGTGCATGGAACTTGGGTGTGCTTCTTGGTATTTAAGGACCAAGTCATTGTGCACAGCCGCTGTTGCAATGGTGTGACAGCGTATTGGCTTGGGACAGGATCAATGACGCATCCAATGTGAACGCATTGCTTTCCAGCTGCAGCTTTAATTCAAGCGGCTGTAACAAGGCAAATTGGGCAACTTCGCCGTCTTGATTCACAGGCGTGATGCCATCGGGAATCACGCCAACGAACCAGTCAATCTGCTCCACCACGTAGCCGATGCCGCCATCTCGGGCATTTGGTTGCTGCACAAGAAAGCGGCCACCGGCATGCAATTGCTGAACTTGATCGAGCTTGATCCCGGCTTCTTCCCAGGTTTCGCGCACCAGTGCGCTTGTCAAGTTGTCAGAGGCAGGCACCATTCCCCCAACCAGGGTGTCCCACAGGCCAGGATCAATCGCTTTGTCAAACGACCGCTGCTGAACCCATACCTGCCCGCTTGATGTGTGGCCTAGCAAATGCACGGCACGCGTCGCGATCCCCAGCAGGCGCGCTACCCCGCGCTCGACAAGAGCTACACGCCGGCTCTCAGGGTTGAACACATCCAGCAGTTCGTCGCGCCACTGCTCAGGCACGCAGCCGATGCTCTCTGCGCGACACACTTCAGCGATGTAAGCCAGGGCTTCTGTGCCCTCCCCGGTGATGCGCCAGCTGGCATTGGCACCGAGCTCCAGCGCGAACGTCTTCATTCTCAAGCTGCGGCTACCAGGAACAATTTGCTTGAAACAATCAGGCTCAACTGACCCAATCCGCTGCCCATTGAGCAATAGCTCTTGTCTTGGGCGTAAGGGCGGGCGGTTGACACCGGCCTGCAAGGTGTCCAACCAAAGCGGGTTAAAGGGGCTTTGCGTCATCACCTTGGCTGGCCTTGTTACGGGCGCTCTCCGAGCATCAGGCGCGCGTTGATTTTTTCAAGAACAGGCAGCAAATCAGCAACGCTGTCGATGACGTAATGGGCACCTGCAGCCTTGAATTCTGCCGTAACCCTGGAGCGGATGGCTTCAAGTTGGTCAGCGGATGCCGCCTGGTGCTCTGCAAGTGTCAATCCAGCCGGGCTGCCCGAGAGCGCGACCCCAACCGTCCACATGCCCGCATTGATGCCCTCCGCAATGCCCGGCAGCGTGTCGTCCACCTTGATACAGTGGGCGACGCTGCTGATCTTGAGGTCAAGAACGCATTGCAAGGCCATCCATGGCCCTGGTCGCGCACCCGCTGCAAGGTCATCAGCGCACAGCGTGCAGTCTGGCGAGTAGCCCTTGGTGGCGGCCACAGTGATCAACCTGTTCATCACCTGGCGCGGATAACCCGTGGTTGAGCCAATCTTGATGCCGCGTGCGCGCAAACCGTCAACCGTTGCCAGCGCGCCGGGAATCAGGTCGGCGTGGGCGCCCACCCTTTCCACCTGCAGTGGCAGGAAGGTCTGGTAAATGTGATCAATGTCAGCGGAGCACATTGGCTGACCAAATTGTGTCTGCCAGCGTTGTCCGATGACCGGGTCCTGCCCCAGCGCTTCAATATGTTGCCATTTGCCCAACCCCATCGGGCCGCGCGCTTCGGCCAGCGAGAGATCAAAATCAAAGGCCTGTTTGAAAGCATCAACAAAGATCTGGGTTGGCGCAAAAGAACCAAAATCAACGATCGTTCCGGCCCAGTCAAAAATAACGGCTTCGGTGTGTGGGTGCATGGGTGTTAACTCCAAAGTTGCCCGGTGTTCAACCGGAAGATTTCAATGACCGCGCTCTGGCGCAGGATGCGAGAAAGTCCGCAGCGTAGGGATCAAAATCACCTTGGCGCTGCGGATCAAAAACCTCTGGTGCGACAAAGGCAGGCACACCACAGACGAGTTCAGCCACAAGCCGGCCCACCCCGCCAGAAAACGTGATCCCTGAGCCGTTGCAGCCCGTGGCGACAAACAGGCCCGAAATGGCACGGCTGGCACCCATGATCAACTGGCCATCGGGGGTGTAGTTGCTGGGGCCGGTAATGTAATGCGCCATGCCCAAAGTGTTGATCGCTGGGAAGTAGGCAGCCAGCGACTGGGCACCGTCGGCCAGGTTTTTCCAGCCATCAGCGTCCTCCGGGTCGAACACAAACCCGGTCAGGTCCTGCGGCAATTGCTTGGGATCGGCCACGGCTGGCAGCTGTTCGCGCACGCCAAACAACAAGGCACCCAACTCGGGCCTGGCGTAGGCGCGAATTTCAGGCATGAACACCATGGCGCCATCGCGCGGAAACTGGCTGGCTGGCTCGGTAATCCAATACTGGCTGCGCACGGGGGCCATTGGCAATGGCAAGCCCACGCCGGTGCTGAGCAAGTTGGCCCAGGCGCCGGCGGCATTGATGACAATGCAGGCGGGTAACTGGGTGCCGTCGGTCAGCGTGACACCGGTGACGGCACCATCCACGTGTCGGATGGCTTGCACATCTGAGTCAAGGCGCATTTGCGCCCCCATCTGCATGGCCGTGCGCAAGTAAGCGCTGGACAAAAGATAAGGTTCAACAAAACATTCGTCAGGATAAAAGACAGCCATCTCAAACGACGCTGGCGCCAGCCAGGGGGCACGCGCCAAAGCCTGCGATTTGTCAAGCCAGTGACTTGCGATGCCGTGACTGGCGCAATGCCGGGCGCGCGCCCTGAGCGCATCACCATGACCGGCTGACCCAACATGCAAGGCACCCACGTTGTGGCGGCCAATGTCTTCGCCAAACTCGTTTTCCAGCACAGCCATGGCAGAGAAGGTTTCTTTTGCCAACGCAATCAGTGAAACATCGTCGCGCGCCATGGTGACCAGCGCGGCGGCACGGCTGGTGGCACCGCCCGCCGGTTGCCCACGCTCAAGCACAAGCACCCGCTGCCCCAGCCCACGGCGCCCCAGCGCCCAGGCAATGGCTGCGCCAAAAATGCCACAGCCAATCACAAGAATGTCACGCTGCTGCGCCACGTCGTTCAACCGCCGTCAAACCAGAACCAATACACCCATGTCACGCAGTGTGTCGGCCACGGCCTGCACCACATGACGCATGTCCGTGGCTGTCAGTGCACCAATACAGCCAACCCGAAATGTGTCAACCTGGGTTAGCTTGCCGGGGTAAAGGATGAAGCCCCGGTCGCGCACACCCTGGTAAAAAGTGGTGAAGTTGTACTCTGGATGCACCGGTGCGTGGAAGGTGACAATGATGTTTGACTGGACAGCGGGCAGCAAAAATGGCGTCAAGCCAATGCCGCGCATGCCCTCAATCAAGGCAGCACCGTTGGCGGCATAACGGCCACCACGGGCGGACTGCCCACCTTCTTCATGAAACTGCGCCAAGGCTTCATGCAAAGCCGCCACCACATGGGTGGGCGGTGTGAAACGCCACTGACTGGTTTTTTGCATGTAGACCCACTGGTCATGCAAATCCATGGCCAGGGAGTGGCAATTGCCGGCGCTGGCTTTCAGGCTGGATTTTCGAATGATCGAAAAACCCATACCGGGCACCCCTTCGAGGCATTTGCCGGACGCGGCAATCAGCGCGTCAAACGGCGCCGTGCGCGCATCAATCTCAATGGCCGCAAAGGAACTCATGGCGTCGATGATCAGACCGCGACCCTGGCCTGCCACCACCCTGGCAATATCAGCCAAGGGGTTCAAAATGCCGGTACCTGTTTCGCAGTGCACTTGCGCGACGTGCGTGATGCTTGGGTCGGCCACCAGCGCAGCCTCAATGGCTTGTGGGTCGGCCGGCTGGTCTTCGGCAAAGGGGAGTTCAACGGCTTCCCGACCCAGGTAGCTGAGGATTTTCAAAATGCGCGCGCAGTAAGCACCGTTGTTGGGCACCAGCACCTTGCCGCCGGGCGGCACCAGCGTGCCCAGCGTGGCTTCCACGGAGAACGTGCCCGAGCCCTGCAAAGGCACACAAACGTGGGTGTCGGCCGCATGCACAATCGCTACCAGCTGACTGCAAACCTCAGCGGTCATGCCGTTGAAGGCGGCGTCCCACGAGCCCCAGTCATGCAGCATGGCCTGTTTGGTGCGCAGGGAGGTGGTTAGCGGCCCGGGTGTCAGCAACAAGGGATCACGGTCAACTGTGTACATGGTGTTTTCAGGGTCTATCGTTTGAATTGGCGCCAAGCCTGATGGCGTTGTAACAGGAAGTGGCCGGCGATGGCGTATAAAAGGCTGACGACAAGGCAGGTCAGCACGATCAAGGTTGCCATTGCGGCGGCGGGCCCGAGTTCTCCCGCTTCATCCAGGTTGAGGATGGACACCGAAGCCGGCAGCGTTTGCGGCGAGTACAGAAAGACCACAGCCGAGATGGTGGTCATGGCGTTGATGAAGAGGTAACGGGAAATGTCCAGCACGGCGGGCAGGCAAACCGGCAAGGTGACACGCCAAAAAGTCATGTATTGCGGCACCTTGAGCGAGGCAGAAACCGCCTCGAACTCACGATCAATGCTTTTCAGCGAGGTGAGCGCCGTCAAGTGACAAGAGGTGTAGTAGTGCACGATGTTGGCCACCACCATGATGGTCAGGGTGCGATACAGATCATTGAGCGGGTTGTCTGGATGATTGAAAAACAAAATGTAGCCAATGCCCAGCACCAGGCCCGGCACGCCCATGGGCAGCGCAGTCATGGCCTGCAAAGCCGGGCGCAACCATGCAGGGCCGTCTTTTGTTTTTTCTACCAGGTATGCCGTCACAAAAATAAAGGGCGTGCCCACGGCCGCCGTCAGCAGCGCCAGCTTCAGGCTGTTCAGGTAAGCATCCAGCACCCCGGCTTCGGCCAGGCCGTAGGTGTAATGGCTCAGGGTCAGCTCAAGTTTGTAAGGCCAAAAAGTCACAAACGATGTGTAAGCTGCCATGCCCAACACCCCAAGCATGGCAATGGCCATGAGCGCGCAGAACACCAGCAAAGGCAGGTCACGCCGCCAGTCGGGTTTGGGTCGGTAGGGTACCGCGCGTGCCGTCAGGCTGGCCTGCTGCTTGCGTTGCACCCGCCAGTCCAACACAAAAGCCACCAACACCGGCGCCAGCAGCAACAAGGCCACCACAGCACCCCGACCAAAATTTTGCTGCCCAACCACCTGCACATAAATTTCCACTGCCAGCACCTGGAAGTTGCCGCCAATCACTTTTGGAATACCAAATTCGCTGATCGAATACGAGAACACAACCAGGGCAGCACTGATGAGGCCGTAGCGCGCACCGGGAAGCGTGACCGTGCGGAACTTGCGCCAACGCGAAGCCGACAGCGCATCTGCCGCCTCAAACAGTCGCCCGTCGACCGTTGCCAAGGCCACCACCAGAATCATCAGGGCATGCGGAAAACTGGCGTAAACAGTGGCCATGATGATGCCAATGGGGCCATAAACCGAGTTGTCGCCAAGCAAGAATTTCAACAAGCCTTGCGTGCCGAACCACTGAATGAACGAGATGGCACCCACCAGCGAGGGTCCAAGCAAAGCAGACAAGCCAACAATGCGCCAAAAACCCGTCAAAGGGATGCAGGCGCGCTGAATGGCGTAGGCATACAAAAAGGCCAGTGGCACCGTGATCAGCGTCACCACGGCGGCCACCCACAGCGTGTTCCAGATCGCGGTCAACATGCCTGCGGTCGCGGCAAATTCACGGAAACGGGTCAGACTGAATTGGCCCTGATCATTCTGAAAACTTTCCACCAGCAGCGTGCCCAAGGGCAGCAGCAAGAACACGCACAGCGCCAAAGCCGCCGCACCCAAAAGCCAGGCGGGCAGGTGCTCATCCCAGTGGCTGCCCGCCATTCGCTTTGACCCGGCAGATGCGGCGTGTGTCATGCGGTGGCGGGCATGGGACGCAGGTGCACGGCGGGAATACCAACGCGCACGATGGAGCCCGCATGGATCGGCCTCCCATCCAGATAGTTGCTCGAAAACTGAGCCACCAAAGGACGGTTTTGACCCGCCTTGGCGTCCAGCGTCACCAGGGAATAAGGCCCCAGAAACTCGTACTTTAAAACTTGGGCGGTGAAGCTGTTTTCACAGTCATCCAGAATGTTGTACAGGCAGATGTCCTCTGGCCGCACATAGAAGCGGTGGTTACGGCCTTGATCGATGTTGGCGCTGCAGCGCAACATCAGCTCGCCTGCCCGGACATGCTGTGCCCCGGCCGGGCTGGCGTCAATCAGGTTGCCGCGCCCAATGAAATCCGCCACAAAATCATTACCGGGTGAACGGTAAATGTCTTGCGGCTTGCCAACTTGCTGAATTTGACCGTTCTTCATGACCACGATGCGGTCGGCCATGGCCAGCGCTTCCTCCTGATCATGGGTGACCATCACGGTGGTGACACCCAGTCGCGTCTGCAGGCTTCGAATCTCGGACCGAAGCCGCACCCGCTCAATGGCATCCAGCGCAGACAGTGGCTCATCAAGCAACAACAGGTCGGGGGCAGTGGCCAGCGCGCGCGCCAGGGCAATGCGCTGCTGCTGCCCGCCAGACAACTGCGCCGGAAACTTGCTCTGGGTGCCAGGCAAGCCAACCAGTTCCAGCATTTCGGCGACACGGTGCGCGATACCCTGCCCGCCCACCTTGCGGTCACCCTTTTTGCTGCTCAGCCCGTAGGCCACGTTGTCACCCACGCTCAGGTTGGGGAAAAGCGCGTAGGACTGAAACACAATGCCGTAGTCGCGCCGCGCGGGGGGCAGCCTGGAGATGTCCCGCCCGGCATGCACAACCCGGCCGCTGTCCTGCAACTCCAGACCGGCCACAGCGCGCAAGAGCGTCGTTTTGCCACAGCCGGAGGGGCCGAGCAACACCACAAACTCACCCTGCTCGATGGCCAGGTCTATCTGATCAAGCGCCACAAAGCTGCCGAAGCGCTTGGTCAGTTGGTGGATTTCCAGGTGTGCCATGGCAGCTTGGCGCGGTAGCGCTTGTTACCTCTTTGGTTCCGATTTGGTCGAGTAGCGCTTTTGCCATTCGGCCAGAATCGCATCGCGGTTTTTGCCCATCCATTCAAAGTCGTTCTTGACCAAGCGCTGTTCGTAGTCGTTGGGCACATACTTCAGGCGTGTGGCAATACCGGGAATGGCCACCACGGCAAAGTTCTTGGCGTACAGATGGTTGGCCTCCAAGGATGCGGTCCAGTCAGCCAGCTTTTTGGCAGCCTCAAAACTTGGCGTGCCCTTGACGATGGCGGTGGCCTCGATGTCCCAACCCAAACCCTCTTTGGGGAAAATGATGTCGATCGGTGCACCCTTTTCACGCACAGTATTGGCGCGGTATTCAAAGGAAATGCCCACCGGGAACTCACCGGCACCGGCCATCACGCATGGCTTGGAGCCTGAGTGGGTGTAGACGGCCACGTTCTCGTGCAGCTTGTCCATGTAGTCCCAGCCGCCCTTTTCGCCAAAAATCTGCAACCATGCGGTGACGTCCAGAAAACCGGTACCCGAGGAGTTGGGGTTGGGCATGACCACCTTGCCCTTGAACTCCGGCTTCAGCAGGTCTTTCCAGCTTTCAATGCGCGGCAGACCCAGCTTCTGCATCTCGGCCACGTTGTAGCAAATGGCGGCACCCCAGACATTCATACCGACCCAGGTGGGCGGATTGGCTTTGCCCCGAAAACGCGGGTTGATGGCTTTCAGATTGGCGGGGGCATAGGGCTGCAACATGTTTTCGCGCTCAAAAACCACCATGCTCGAGGCCGCAACGCCCATGATGACATCGGCCACGGGTTTGTTCTTTTCTGCCATCAGCTTGGCGGTGATGATGCCTGTCGAGTCGCGGGTCCATTTGAGCTCGATGTCCGGGTTGGACTTGTTGAAAGACTCCTGATAGGCCTTGAGCTGATCGGTTTCAAGCGCCGTGTAAACGTTCAGCACGGTTTTTTGTGCCAGGGCGGGAAATGCAGCAGCCAATGTGAGACCTGCGGCGGCAATGCATGAGGCCAATCGTTTCAGATTCATGTGGATTTTCCTTGATGAAATGGAGAAAAGATGTCGTCCCAACCAGCCTGATTTCGATGCATTACGGTGTTGGTTACGGCGACTTGAACGCTAAGTTTAGGGACCGTATGTGACAAATTGTTGACAATCTACAAACTCAATTGAGGCATTAAACTCTGCGTTTTATTGCCACACATCCGCATGTCACAACTGTCAAACACCCCGATCGAAGACCCTTTGCATCTGGTTCAGAGCACGTCTTTGACCCGGCTGGTGGCGGATTTGGTCGAAAAATTCATCCTGTCGGGCGAACTCGCACCCGGCGCCAAGCTCAACGAAGTGGCCTTGGCCGAGCGCTTGCGCGTCTCACGGGGGCCACTGCGCGAAGCCTTTCGCACGCTCGAAGAATCCGGCCTCATTCACCAGGAAAAAAATCGTGGTGCGTTTGTTCGGGTGATCGAACTGGAAGAAGCTGCCGATATTTACGATGTGCGCGCCGGGCTGGACGCCACGGCCGGGCGCCTGCTGGCCTCACGCATCACAGCAGCGCAGTTGGCCAGCCTGCGCGCGTTGACCGACAGCATGCTTTTGGTGGGCGCCCAGGAGATCGACAGGTTCCACGCCATGAACCTGGCCTTCCATGACCAGATCGTGAGCATGGTGGGCAACCACAGCCTGACAGACACCTACGGCAAGCTCGTCAAGCAGCTCACACTTTTCAGAAAACGCAACCTGTTGGCGCCCAGGGCCATTCCCAGATTTGCCGAGGAACACAGTGCCATCGTCGATCTGCTGGAAGCCGGCAACGCCAGCGGTTGCGCAGAAGCACTCTTTGCACATGCCCAAGGCGGGCGCCTGCGCATGCTGCAGGATGGTGATTTGGCCGGGGTGTCGTGATGAACGCAGAATTTGACCGGTCTGAGGGCGATGTCAATTTGGGTGATCGCCGTCGGGTCTGGCAGGACCAGGTGCTCGACGACAACACGCGTGAACTATTGGCGGAGGATGCCCGCTGGTTTCTGCACCAATCGATGTCCACCCCCTGCCTCAACGCCCTGGTGGCAGCGCAAGGCGCCTGGCTGACAGACACCGCTGGCCGGCGCATTCTGGACTTTCATGGCAACAGCTTGCATCAGGTGGGCTACGGGCACCCCAAGGTGATGGCCGCCATGCACCGCACCCTGGCAGAGCTGCCCTTTAGCCCGCGCCGCTACACCAATCGGCCTGCCATCGAACTGGCGCGCCGCTTGTGCACAGCGGCGCCCATCGACGAGGCCAAGTTGTTGTTTGCACCAGGTGGCACGGCCGCCATCGGCATGGCCCTCAAACTGGCGCGCGTGGTCACGGGGCGCTTCAAGACGTTGTCGATGTGGGACTCTTTTCATGGCGCCTCCCTGGACGCCATTTCAATTGGCGGCGAGGCGGTTTTTCGCAAAGGCATCGGCCCCTTGTTGCCTGGCGCAGCGCATGTGCCGCCCTGTGACCCCGGCCAGTGTGCATTTGGCTGTGGCGGGCAGTGTGCCCTGCGTTGCGTCGACTACATTGACTATTGCCTGAAAAAAGAAGGCGATGTGGCGGCGGTGATTGTCGAGACCGTGCGCTGCACCGACGTGCAGGTTCCACCACTTGCGTATTACCGCCGGTTGCGAGATATCTGCACGCGCCACGGCGCCTTGCTGATCCTGGACGAAATTCCCATTGCCCTGGGCAGAACCGGCACCCTGTTTGCCATTGAGCACTACGGCATCGAGCCCGACATGCTGGTCATCGGCAAGGGTTTGGGCGGTGGCAGCATGCCGCTGGCAGCGCTGATCACCCACGCCAGGTTCGATGTGGCCCAGCATATTTCGCTGGGTCATTACACCCACGAAAAAAATCCGGTGGCCTGCGCGGCTGGCCTGGCCGTTCTTGAGGTGATTGAAGAAGAAGGCCTGCTGGCGCGCAGCCGCCATCTTGGGGCGATGTCACTGGCGCGACTGCAACAACTCGCTGCAGAATTGCCAATCATTGCAGAGGTTCGCGGCCTGGGGCTGCTGCTGGCCATTGAATTGCGCGACCTCGGCAAGCGCGCTGCCGCAGACATCGCAGAAGCCGTTCTTTATCGTTGCCTGACAGCGGGCCTTTCCTTCAAAATTGGTCAGGGCAATGTGTTGGTGCTGGCACCGCCGCTGAATATTCTGGAAGACGAGCTGTGGTGGGCACTCGACTGCGTCGCGGCAGCGCTTCGGGCAGAAGTGAACGCTTTGTAACGCTGGTATTTTTCATGCCTAAAATTTATTCATTCCTGCTTTTGGCTTTGCTTTTGACGCTGAACAGCCACGCGCGGGAGTCACCACCCTGCGCTGCCACGATCACCGAGCTGAAAAACTTGCTTGACGATCAGACGTTTCCCCTGCAATGGCAGGAAACCACCATGGATGACGGGAAGCCATTGATGTTGTCAATTTTTGAAAAAAACGGTGCGCTGGCCGTGGAGTTCATCAAAACCCGACACGGACTTTGGGCGCAGAGCGTTGGCGTCGTCTGCAAAACAGATGTTGCCCTGGAAATCAGGTTTGGCAGTGATCAAATTCAGTTTGGGCCAGCAGCCGGGTGGCTTTTGCGATCTGCCTTGGGCAATGGTGGCAAATTTACGCTGACGCAACTTGAGCCAAAAAAACTCCGCGTTGCAACCACCGGCTGGAGCGGCATTTTTAATAAAACTGACAATTAAGCTTCATGAAAATGACTTGTTGCCATGCGAAGCTGTGCGCATGGAAAAATCAAAAAAGTCTGCAAATCGCATCAAGTTCAAAAGCGGTGTGTCTGCTGTCACAGGGCATGCCGCGACATGACCGTGCTGCAAGTCCGTTCGATCTTCCTGTCTGACATACACCTCGGCACCAAGGCTTGCCAAGCCCACCATCTGCTGGATTTTTTAAAGGATTATTCTGCCGAAAATGTCTTTTTGCTTGGTGATATTGTTGACTTGTGGGCCATGAATCGCGGCGGTGTGCATTGGTCGCCGGCCCAAAATACCTTCGTGCAAAAAATGCTTCGCCGTGCGCGCCACGGTGAGAAGGTCATTTTCATTCCCGGCAACCATGACGAGGCCATTCGTGAATACATAGGCGTCTCATTTGGCGACATCATGGTGGCGCATGACTACATTCATACGGCTGCAGATGGTCGGCGTTATTTGTTGTTGCACGGCGATGAATTCGACCAGGTCACGCGCCATCACAAATGGATCGCGCTGTTGGGTGATAAAGCCTACGATTTTTTGGTCAGCCTGAACATTTATTTATCCTGGCTGCGGCGAACACTCAAAATTCCTGGCTATTGGTCCCTGGCCGGGTACGCCAAACGGAAGGTAAAAACCGCAGTCAGTTTCATCTTTAACTTTGAAGATTCTGTGATTCGCCATGTGCGTGATCGCGGTCTGGATGGCGCCATTTGCGGCCATATCCATTGGCCGATGATCAAGGAAATTGATGGCTTGCAGTACCTCAATTGCGGTGATTGGGTGGACAGTTGCACCGCCATCGTCGAACACATGGATGGCCGTATGGAGTTGGTTTTAAGGAGTGCAGCTCCCAAAGCCAATGCGCCGCAAGTTGCCCTGTTTTGAGAAATTAAAAATGGAAAGTCCCTACAAAGGAAAAACCGGCATCAAGCGCCTGGTCAATGCGTTCGGCTACTCATGCGCCGGCTTGCGCGAAGCTTTTCGCCATGAAGATGCTTTTCGCCAGGAGGTGATGCTGGCCATCGTTTTGATACCACTTGCGTTTTGGCTCGAGAGCGAATGGCTGGGCCGCGTGCTGATGATTTCCTGTGTGTTTTTGGTGCTTATTGTTGAGCTGCTCAATTCAGCCATCGAAGCCACCGTCGACCGCATTTCCCTCGATGACCATCGGCTTGCGAAGCGCGCCAAGGACATTGGCAGCGCATCGGTGCTGATCTGCCTGCTGAACCTTGTTACGGTTTGGGCATTGGTCTTACTGAACTGATCTCATGAAAATTCTCTTTATTTCCGATGTCTATTTTCCGCGGATCAATGGCGTTTCCACGTCAATGGAAACCTACCACCGAAACCTGCGCTTGCTGGGTCATGCCGTCCATGTGATCGCGCCTGACTATGGGGTGCCAAGTTCTGATGAAACCGACATCATGCGCGTGCCCTCACGCCGCATCCCTTTCGATCCTGAAGACAGGTTGATGAGCTTCAAGTGGGTGATGCAGCAAAAGACAAAAATCCGCGACGAGAACTATGACCTCATCCACGTCCAGACGCCCTTTGTAGCCCACTATTTGGGGATCAAGTTGTCCCGCATGTTGGGCATACCTTGCGTCGAAACGTATCACACGTTTTTTGAGGAATACCTGCATCACTACGTCCCTCTTGTTCCCAAGAGCTTGACGCGTTTGATTGCGAACCGTTTTTCTCGTCATCAAGGCAATAGCCTGGATGGCATGATCGTTCCATCCAAGCCCATGCTCAGGGTCTTGAAAGGCTATGGCATCACGACCCCAACAGAGGTCATCCCGACCGGGATCGAACCTGCAAGTTTTGTGTTGGGCGACCGCGCAGCATTTCGTACCAAACACGGCATTCCACAAAACCGGCCTGTGATGTTGTTTGTCGGTCGCGTTGCCCATGAAAAAAATATTGGCTTTCTGCTGCAGGTGGTTGACCGGATTCGCCATGAAATTTCCGACATTCTCTTTGTCATTGCAGGAGAAGGCCCGGCGTTGAAAAGTCTGGAACAAAAGGTCAAGGACCTGAGGATCAGCGAAAACGTCTTGTTTGTCGGCAACCTGGATCGTCATGCAGAATTGAACGGTTGTTATCGGGCAGCCGATGTATTTGTATTTTCATCACGTACAGAAACACAAGGTTTGGTGTTGCTCGAAGCCATGGCTCAAGGGGTGCCGGTCGTTTCCATTGCAGAATTGGGAACCCGCGACGTCTTGCGAGAAGGCTTGGGCGTGTGGATTGTGCAAGAAGATTTAACGGACTTCTCCAAAAAAGTTGTCACACTGTTGAGAGACAACCAGGAACGCAAAGCGCTTGGAAACTCAGGTCGGGAATATGCGCTTGAATGGTCAGCCAGCAAGCAGGCAAAGCGGATGCTGACTTTCTACGATGGCGTTCTGAAGTTCCCGACAGCACCACCCAAGTCCGGTGATCACAGCCTGGCCTGGTGAGCCTGTCGTAAAAAACTGTTAACGAAGCAGGTTCACATCCTGGCCCAACATCATCCGGGTCACCAGGGTGACACCAGAGGCCGTGACATGAAAACGCTTGCGATCCTCGGCTGGATCCAGTCCAATTTGGGTGCCATCGGGAATGCGACAGCCTCGGTCGATGATGCATTTTTTGAGTTGACAGTCACGCCCAACGACCACCTTGGGCAGCACAATGGAATCCTCGATCAGTGCATGGCTGTGCACATGCACGCTGTAAAAAAGCATGCTGCGCCGAACCGTGGCGCCACTGATGATGGCGCCGCCCGCCACCAGCGAATCGATCGCAAGGCCCCGCCGCGTGTCCTCATCATGCACAAATTTAGCGGGTGACACCTGGGGCTGCCAGGTCCAGATGGGCCAAGTTTCGTCATACAGGTTGAGTTGCGGCGAGACATGCAGCAAATCCATGTTGGCTTCCCAGTAGGCATCAAGCGTGCCGACATCGCGCCAATAAGGGGGTTGGTCATCGTCGCCGGCGCGCACATCGGCAAAATGATGCGCGTAGCAGCGGGAGCGGCGCACACAGTCCGGAATCAAGTCCTTGCCAAAATCATGGCTGGAGTTTGGGTTGTCGGCATCACGCTGCAGTTGCTCGCACAAAAATCGCCTGTTGAACACATAAACACCCATGCTGGCCAGCGCCGCTTGCGGGTTGCCAAGCATCGCTTGCGGATGGGTGGGTTTTTCATCAAAGGACTGAATGCGCTGGTTTGCATCAACAGCCATCACGCCAAGACTGCTGGCCTCATGCAGCGGGACCTGAATGCATGCCACGGTGAGGTCGGCCTCGCGCTCGACATGCGCCGCCAGCAGGCGCCCGTAGTCCATGCGGTAAATGTGATCACCCGACAGCACCAGCACGTAGTCTGGCTTGACGTGGTTGATTTCACGCAAATTCTGAAAAACCGCGTCAGCCGTGCCCCGGTACCAGAAGCACTCGTCCACCTGCTGCTGGGCCGGCATGATCTCAATGAATTCGCCCATGCGACCATCCAGAAAGCTCCAGGCCAGGTGCAGGTGCCGGATCAGGCTTTGGGATTTGTACTGTGTCGCCACCCCGATGCGCTGCACACCCGAGTTGACACAGTTTGACAGCGCGAAATCAATGATGCGAAATTTGCCCCCAAAAGGCACGGCCGGCTTGGCGCGCCAGTCGGTCAGACCCTCCAAGCGGCTGCCACGCCCGCCCGCCAACACCAGGGCAAAAGTGTTGCGCGTCAATTGACTGACATAACGCGGATTGCGTTGGATGTCGCCGCTGCCGTCCAGCGCTTGCATGGGTGTCATTGTTGCTTTCTCCTGTGTTTGTCATGCCGACCCTTGGCGCCAGTACCGGCACGGCCATGGACCATTGCACTATGACGGACGGTCATGACAAGTGCGTGACTCCCCTGCCCTATGACCCAGGGTCTTCATCGTCACATCATGCTGAACCTTGGAGGCTTGTACAACACGGGAGCACGTGCTTCTGAGATCTTTGGCGTGCGTCTTGCCGACGTGGTTTTGACTGCCGCTGTTTGCGTGCCAAGCACAGCTTCATCGGGGGCAACGACTAACAGGCTTTGTTTTATGAACAACTCCGCGGCATCATCGGTTTCAGTCAGTTAATTCTGGTGGCCTTTGAAGGTGTAGCCGGTCCGTTATTCGGTATAAAAGGCCACACGGGCCATATGCCCAGCTTGGCGCAGCATGTCTTCAACCGCTGGTTGCAACTTGGCGGTGGTGTTCATATCAGCTTCTTTCTCACGACAGCAGTCACCCATTCGCTGACCGCAACAGTCACCAAAATCACAATCAACAGCATGGTGACCTTGGGCCAAGCCAGGGTACCTAGAGCGGCCTCCAGTTTGACCCCGATGCCGCCAGCGCCCACCAGGCCCAGCACGGCGGACTCCCGAATATTGATGTCCCAGCGAAACACCGTCACACCGGCCAGCGTGGGTGCCACCTGGGGAGCCACACCCCACGCCATGGTCTGTGCAGTGCTGGCACCGGTGGCCTGAATGGCTTCAACTTGAGCCGGGTCAATTTCTTCAATGGCCTCGTAGAGCAGCTTGCCGACAAACCCGATGGAGCGCAACGCAATGGCGATGATGCCGGCCACCACACCGGGGCCAAGAATCGAGACCAGCAGCAGCGCCCAGATCAGCGAGTTGATGGAGCGTGACGCCACAATGATGAACAGCGCCAATGGCCGCACAAAACGTGTGCTGGGTGTGGTGTTGCGCGCGGCCAAAAAGGCCACCGGCACGGCCATGACCACGCCAATCAGTGTGCCCAAAGTGGCAATGTTGATGGTTTCCCACATGGGCCACCACAGCTCGTCAATGAAGCCCCAGGCGGGCGGCATCATGCGCGAACCAATGTCCTGGGCTTGCGCTGGCGCGTCCAGCACAAAAGACCAAATGGTGTCATTGGTCATGACTTGAAAGGTCCACGACACAAAGGCGAGCGCGAGCACCCAAACAGCAAAATGAATCAGTTCGGTCTTGGCGCTGCGCTTGCGCCACAGCTTGTCGCCAAGGGCTTGGGCAGTGTGTTTCATTGGATGCGTTGGCGAAGCCAGCTTGAGCTGTATTCAGCCACCATCACAATCGCGATGATGACCAGGATAATGGCCGCTGCTGAATCAAATTCGTAGCGGTCCATAGCGGTGTTCAGGGTGGCGCCAATGCCGCCGGCACCCACAATACCGATCACCGCCGATTCCCGAAAATTGATATCGAGCCGGTAAAGCGACAAGCCCACCAAGCGGGGCATGACCTGCGAAAGCACAGCAAAGTCAAGCACCTGCAGGTAACCTGCACCGGTCGCGCGCAAGGCCTCAAGTTGCGAGGCCTCGATTTCTTCAATGTCTTCCGCCATGAGCTTGGCCATGAAACCAACCGTGGCAAAGGTGAGCGTTAAAAACCCGGCAAAAGGACCAAAGCCAAACATGGCCACAAAAAAGATGGCCACGATGATTTCGTTCAGTGTTCTGGACAGGGCAATAAAAGCACGGCAGACCACGTAAATCCAGGTAGGCGCCAGGTTGCGTGCAGCACCCACCGCCACCGGAATCGACAGCGCCACACCCAAAGCGGTGGCGGTGACTGTCATCGTCAGGCTTTCCTGAAACCCGGTAACGATGTCGCCCCAACGGCTCGTGAAATCAGGTTGCAAAAAACCCAGCACAAACGCCCAGCCACGCTCCAGGCCCTGGCTCATGCGGATCCAGTTGATCTCCAGCGAGGCCAGTGCCAGCGCCAGGTAAACCAAGCCACCCAGATACAGACTCCAGCGCGTGACGGGGTTGGTAATAAAGGCGGGTCTGCGCCATTGGCGCGGATGGGTGGACAGCGCGGTCATACCGCGGCCACCAACGCCAGGCTCAGGTCGTCATCGTGCTTGGCAGTCCGAGCATTGCTTTGCATGCGGTTGGTGATGGCAGTCCAGTCCTCATCGCCGTAAATTCGGGTGAGTACCGCTTTGTCGACCGCACTGGCTGGCCCATCAAACACCACACTGCCCGCGCGCAAGCCCACAATGCGCGGCAGAAACTCAGTGGCCAGCACCACATCATGAATATTGACGATGGCTGCCAAACCGCGCTCTTGGCACAGTTCCAAAATCAAGCGCATGATTTGTCGCGAAGTCTTGGGGTCCAGGCTGGCGGTGGGCTCATCCACCAGCAACAGCTTGGGGCTTTGCATCAAAGCGCGCGCAATGCCCACGCGTTGGCGCTGCCCGCCCGACAAGGCATCCGCCCGCTTGTTGGCCATGCCACCAAGCCCCACCCGATCCAGCAACTCAAAGGCCTGCGCGATGTCCTGCCCCTCAAACCGACGAAACCAACTGGCCCAAAAGCCGGTGTAGCCCAGGCGCCCGGACAGCAGGTTTTCCATCACGGTGAGGCGTTCAACCAGGGCATATTCCTGAAAGATCATGCCGATTTGGCGCCTGGCCAGACGCAGTCCTGATGCGCCGAGCGCACTGAGGTCTTGCCCTTCCAGTTTGATGGTTCCCGCTGAAGCTTGCACCAAGCGGTTCACACAGCGAATCAAGGTTGATTTGCCGGCGCCCGAGGGTCCGATGAGGCCCAGCACCTCGCCAGAGGCCACGCCCAGGCTGACACTCTTCAGTGCCAAATCACCTGTGGCGTAGCGTTTTTCCAGTTGTCGCAGTTCAAGCATCGCCCCAACCCTTTATTTGCAGGCGTAACTCACGCTCATGGCCTTGTCGATATCGCGCACCACTTGCCAATATTCTTTGTACGAGATGGGCATGAACTTTTCTTGCGGTGGCTCTGATTTGTTGAACTCGGCAGCCAGCGCTGTGCCTTCCCAGTTGAAGGTAAAGAAGGCCTGTTTGACCTTCTCAGCCAGTTCTGGCTTGAGGTTGTAAACGTGGCCGTAGCCAGTGGTGGGGAAGGTCTGCGACTTGTAAATCACGGTCGTCTGCTCAGGCTTGACCACACCACGCCCCTCCATACGCACCTTGACTGAGTTGGCGATGGCCGCTGCCGGGTAGTCCTTGTTGGCCACACCCAAAATGGAGTTGTCATGTTTGCCGCTGAACACGGGGGTGTAGTCTTTGCCAGACTCCATCTTGAACTGCTCGCGCAGCAGCGCCGAAGGTGCCTTGAAGCCAGAGTTGGAGGTTTCAGAAGTAAAGGCCAGGCGCTTGCCCTTGATGTCTTCCACCTTGCTGACGCCACTGCCCGGGTGGGTGATGATTTCCATCTCGTAGCCAAAGCGGTTGTCTTTGGAGGCCATCATGGCAAAGGGTGCAAACCCTGCGCAGTTCACGGCCAATGGGTTGGACCCTGTGTTGAAACCGGCTACGTGCAAACGACCGGCGCGCATGGCTTCGAGTTGTGCGGCATTGCTTTGCACAGGGAAAAATTGCACCTTCTTGCCAGTGGTTTTGGCGAGGTGAGCAATAAAGCTGTCCCACACCTTGGCGTAAACGGCTGGGTCTTCTACTGGTGTGTAGGCAAACACCAGCGTGGCCGGGTCAATGAACTCGGCTGCGTTGGTTGGCGCATCAGCCACCAAGTCGCCATTGGTGTCTTTAAAACGGGGGTCCATAGCCTGGGCGGTGCCCAAGGCGGCGATCAAACTGATGGCCAGAGCAAGCGGTTTCAGCAGCATTTCAAAACTCCAAGTTAAGGTGAAGCTTTATAGTTTGTGCAAAAACCGTGACAAAGATATGACATACCCTTCTTTTGCTTCAGGTACCTTGAAAATGCTGCCCTGTTGGGCTTGATTGGCGGCCATGAGCCGCGTGCCGCGCAAAGAGCGTAATCAATCTGACACACACCGTTCCTGCAGTGAAAAACCTTAGATGCGCAAGATCGTTTAACTTTTTCAACCCAACTCAACTAAACCAACCGGGACTTGACCAAATCCTTTTTTACGATATAAACTGTATACCTCGTTTAATTCAAGGAAACTCCACCATGACATCAACAATCCAGACAGAAGTTGCGACTGTGCCCAGCACAACCGAGGCCGATCAGCCAAGCATCAGCAGCACAGTGCCAGCACCTAAGGCAGCTGCGCCCACCCCAGTGGCAGCCAAGGCCGTGGCAAAAAGAGCAGTTAAAACAAGTGCCAAAAAAGCAACTGCCGCACCAGCAGCCAAGGTCGCGGTCATGCCAGTCACCAAGACGGCTACTCCCAGGGCAGCGGTTAAATCGGTGGTCAGCACAACCCCAACGGCTGCCCCCAAAGCCGCCGAAGCACCTGCGAAAGTTGCGCCCAAGGCCACTATCGCACCCACCGCAAAGCCAGGTGAAAGCAAACTGCTGAAAGCCAAAAAGCCCAAGCTGGTGCGCGACAGTTTCACCATACCCAAGCTGGAGTACCTGAAGCTCGAAGAGCTGAAGCACCGCAGCGTCAAGTTGGGCACCTCGGTCAAGAAGAGCGAACTGATCCGCGCTGGCATCATGGCCTTGGCCGCCATGTCCGACGCCAATTTCCTGAAGGCCACAAAAGTCGTTCCGGCCATCAAGACCGGGCGGCCCGCCAAGGATTGAAAAGGCGCAACTATGGCCTGACTACGGCCAGTGCAGTGGCGGCTCGGATTGGTGAGGCCAAGCCGCCGTTTTCTATCCGCTGAAAGACTGAGATGCGCTGGCGTCAACCGTGTAGTTGCGTGACTTGATGGTGCTCACAAAGTGCCAGGTGCCCTTGGCCTCGGTGGGTGTGAAGGTCATGCGCAGAAAGCCCCGTCGCGATGTGTCGGCATATTTCAAATCGTCCACCACTCCCAGGAAAATCGCCTCCGTCTGCGCCGGGGGCAGCCCAGCCAGGTACTCCTCCAGGCCCGGCGAGCTGACGCTGGGGGTGGCGAATTCCTGGCCTACCACGGTGCCATCCATCAGGGTCAAGCGGCTGGACCAGGCGTTGTGGGTGTCACCCGCCAGCACCACCAGTTTTTTGCCCAACTGAAGCGCCGTGGACAAGAGCACTTCACGCTCAACCGGGTAGCCGTCCCATGCGTCCAGGTTGTAACCCAGCTTGGGGTTGATGGCCGGATCGAGCAGGGCTTTTTGGGTGTCGGTCAAGGCCGCCGGCGCCTGCGCTGCCGTGCCCTTGGCCGTCAGGTAATCATTAATTGCCAATTGACCTGCCGCCAGCGCACTCGGGCTGGTGTCACTTGGGTTCAGGGCTGCCAGCACGCTCACCGGAAAGCTCATGCGCCCCATCAACACCTGTTGCCCCAGCACTTGCCAGGTGGCCTTGGAGGCAGCCATTTGCCCTTGCAGCCAGCCCAGCTGGGTTGCACCCATCAAGGTGCGGGTGGGCGAGCTCAGAGTGGCCAGTGCGGCAGCTGCCGTGGCCGGGTTGAGCAGTTCGGCAAACTCGATCTGCTTGTCGCGCGCTAACAAGCGCGTCTCCAGCATGTGCAGCGCGGCCAGACCGCCAAAGTCAAAGCTGCGGTAAATCTTGCGTAAATCCGTGAGATCCGGGGTGCGCACCGGCATCCACTCATGCCAGGCCTGAATGGCTGCAGCACGGCGCTCAGCCAGCTTGCCCTCGGTACCTTCAGTGTGGTTTTCTGCGCCGTCCTTGTAAATGTCGTTGGCAATTTCGTGGTCGTCCCACACCGCAATCACGGGCAGGGCGGCATGGAACACCTTGCTGTCGGGGTCGGAGCGGTACTGCGCGTAGCGCTTGCGGTAGTCGCTCAGGCTCAGACATTCGTTGGCGGGGTCAGAGACACGACCCAGCGCTGCGGCGTCGGCACTGGCATAACCGGCCGCGCCGTACTCGTAAATAAAGTCGCCCAAATGCACAGCGAACTGGGCATCGGTGCGGGTCACCTCGGCATAGGCGTTGAAATAGCCCGCGGGGTAGTTGGAGCAGCTCATCACCGCCATCGACAAGCTGGCCGCGCCAGCAGCGGGTAGCGTGCGGGTGCTGCCCACAGGCGAACTGTAGTTGCCTGCGCGAAAGCGAAAGAAATAGTCCCTGCCTGAACTCAGGCCTGTGGCATCCACCTTGGCAGTGAAGGCAGCTGCGGCCACCGCACGGGTGCTGCCGGAAGCGGTGAGCTTGGTGAAGGCGGCATCCGTGGCCACCTCCCAGGTCAGGGCCACGTCATCGCTCAGACCATCGTACTGGGCATGAGTCCAGAGGATCACGCGATCAGCCAAGGGGTCACCACTGGCCACACCGTAGTTGAAGCTCGGCGCGAAGTCATCGCCGCCACCGCAGGCCGTCAACGCGACACCCGAACCAGCCACAGCGGCCAGCGAGGCCAAACGGATCACAAAATTTCGACGGGAAGTTTGAAGCATGAAATCATCTCACTGAAAGTTGAAAAAAAGTTGGCGCGTCAACGCGCTCAGCCTGGTGCACGTGGCTTGACGCCTCCCTGTGCCAGCCCTGCTTTGTAGGTGTTTTGTGTGACGAAGCCATGACCGGTGGCAACGCTGCGTTGATTGACACATAGCAGTCACACATAGCCACTAGCCTAAGCATCTTTCTTCAATCCGTCTCAATTCACCATGCATAAATTAGTCAATTCACGCGCCCGGCTATCCGCCGTTGTCTTGGCCAGCCTTGGGCTGACCCTCACCGGTTGCGGTGGCAGTGACGCGCCCAGCTTCAAGCCACTGGAACTCAACATTGCCCACATCAATGACCACCACTCCCAGCTTGACGCCTTTGCCGCCACCGAGCTGACGCTGGATGGCGTGGCCACGCAGGTTGAGTTGGGCGGCTTTGCCCGCCAAACCGCGATGTTCAAGTCAGTGGCAGGCACCAAGAATTTGCTCAAGCTCCACGCGGGCGATGCCATCACTGGCTCGCTGTACTACACCTTCTTTAAGGGTACGGTAGACGCGCAGTTGATGAACAGCATCTGCTTTGACGCCTTTACCCCCGGCAACCATGAGTTCGACGACAGCGACACCGTGTTCAAGGGCTTTCTGGATGAATTGGGCAAGGGCAGTTGCAAAACCTCGGTGGTTTCCAGCAACGTGGTGGCAGCGACAGGTACCGCACTGGCCCCAATCGGTGGTGCGGCTTACCTCAAGCCTTGGGTGATCAAGGAAATTGACGGTGTCAAAGTCGGCATCGTGGCGGTGACCATCGCCGGCAAAACCGTCAACTCCTCGCGGCCCCTGGCCTCCACACAGTTCAATGACGAAGCGGCTTCGGCGCAAAAAGCCATTGACGAACTGAAGGCTCAGGGTGTGCGCCACATCATCGCCCTGACCCACCAGGGTTTTGACGCCGACAAGGCCATGGCAGCCAAATTGACCGATGTGGACGCGATCATCGGCGGCGACTCGCACAGCCTGCTGGGTGATTTCAAAGCGGTGGGCATTGCCAGTTCGTCAGGCAGTTACCCCACCGTGGTCACCAACAAAAATGGCGAAACCGTGTGTATTGGCCAGGCCTGGGAATACAGCAAAGCCTTTGGTCTGATGAACCTGCAATTCAACGAAGCCGGTGCGATTAACAGCTGCGGCGGCAAGGCGACGCTGCTCATTGGCGACAGCTTCAAGCGCAAGGATGCCGCAGGCGCTTGGCAAGTAATGCCAGAGCCTGATCGCACCACTTTGGTAGCCAACCTGGCCGCCAACCAGCCGCTGGTCAAGGTGCTGACCCCCGACGCTGGCGCCACCACCACACTTAAAACCTACAGCGACCAGGTAGCCGCCGAAAAAGCCAAGCCGATTGGCACCGCCACCGAGTCGCTGTGCCTGGTGCGTGTACCCGGCGAGAGCACCAACCGCAGCACCGGCGTGGCGGGCTGTGAGGCCGGCAACACACTGGCCCGCGGCAGCGATGCGGCGCAGGCCGTGGCTGAAGCCTTCTTGTTTGCTGCCAAGCGGGCCGACTTCTCGCTGCAAAACGCTGGGGGCGTGCGCACCCCCATTGCCGCCGGTAGCCTGAACATGAACACCGCCTTCACGCTATTGCCGTTCACCAATGTGCTGGTGGAAATGTCGCTCACCGGCACCGAAATGTTGACCGCGCTGGAAGATGCGGCGGCCAACCACCTTGACCTGGCTCAGTCGAACGGTTCGCACCCCTATGCGGCCGGTCTGCGCTGGAACCTGGACATGAGCAAGCTACGCGGGGAGCGCTTCAGCAACGTGCAGGTGCGCAACAAAACCACCGGAGCATGGACTGCCATTGACCCGGCAAAAACCTATGTGCTGGTCACCAACGACTTCATTGCCGAGGGCAAGGACGGCTACACCACGCTGGGCGTCGTCCTCAAGGATGGCCGCTCGGTGAACACCTATTTGCTTTACACGCAGAGCTTTGTGGACTACGTGTTGGCCAAGGGCAGCATTGCCCGCCCGGAGCGCGGCGACTATTCACACCAAACGGTGATCAACCAAGCTGGTGTCGCGCTGCCCTGATGCCTGAAATTGTTTTAACGGACCATTATATTTTTGCGACAATTCATGCCACCAGCAGCAGCGGTGGCTTAGAGCCAAAGCAAATTTTGATGAATGCCATGCAGCCCAAAAGTCCCACCAAACAGCACCGCGTCAAACCCATTCCGCAATGGTCTCCCAACTTGAGCGTGGGCAACGCCAAACTGGACGAGCAGCACATCACCTTGCTGGAACTGGGCCGGGACCTGATGCGCCTGCTGGAGTCCGATAGCGCCACGCAACACCAGATTCATGGGGCGCTGGAGGACATCGCCAGGCAGTCGCGACTGCACGACGCGCTGGAAGAAAGCATTCTGCAAGCCAATGACTGCCCCACACTGGAAGAACACAAGCAAGTGCATCAAACGGCGCGAGACCAACTTGCCAACTTGTTGGCCGAGGTTGCGCGCAACACGGTCGACCGACCGGTCTTGAGTGGTGTGATCGCCGGCTGGATGGGCCATCACATCAGCGAAAACGACCTGCCGGTCAAAAACTATCTGAAGCACGTCCCCAAAGCGTGCGCTGGCGCCTGATACCAACCGGAGCGCGCTCGCTTCAGCGCGTCTTTTTCAGCTTGAGCTGGCGGGTCTCCAGGCGCTTGAGCGCCATGAATGTCAACACACCGATCGTGCTGACCCCCACCAAAAACGCACCATAGGCAACAGGCCAGGGAATGCCCTGGGTCATCATGGAAAACTCCGACATGCCGCCCATGCCCGCCAAAATATTGATGGGCGTGAACACCACACCAAACACGGTCAGCTGGTTGATGCGCTTGTTCTGGTTGATGTTGATGAAGCCAATGGTCGCATCCATCAAGAAGTTGATCTTGTCAAAAAGAAACGAGGTATGGCTGTTGAGCGAATCGATGTTGCGCAAAATCTGGTTGCCATCATCGAGTTGGCCCTGGGTCATGGTTTTGCTGCGAATCAAAAAATTGATGGCGCGCTGCGTGTCCAGAATGTTGCCGCGAATGCGCCCGTTCAAATCTTCCTCTTCGGCAATATCGCCCAAGATGGCGGCAGCCTCGCCGTCGCTGATGGCTTCGCTCAAGACCTTGCGACCCACTTTGCCCAAGGTGGCATATATGTCTTCCAGCGAGTCGGCCGAATACTCCACAT
This sequence comes from uncultured Rhodoferax sp., assembly GCA_964538895.1. Lineage (GTDB taxonomy): Bacteria > Pseudomonadota > Gammaproteobacteria > Burkholderiales > Burkholderiaceae_C > Rhodoferax. The sequence goes on along the minus strand of CAZIGL010000018.1, from coordinate 3,363 downwards.
CCGAACCAAAGAGGTCCAGCAGCACGTCGGTGCAATCAGACACATAGCCGGGCTGGGTGCGGGCCCGCCTGCGCTGCAACCGGAACACCGGCAGGTCTTCGTTGCGCAGCGAAAACAACACGCCTTTGTGCAAGATAAACGCCACGGGCACGCTGCGCGACAGCCCTTCACGGTCCAGCAAAAAATTGGAATGCAGGTGGATGTCGCCGTTGTCCTCGATCTGATAGCGCGCGCTGGTTTCCAGGTCGGTCAACTCATCCGGGTCTGGCAGCGTCAGACCAAAATGTGAGCCCACGTAATTTCGCTCGGCCTTGCTGGCACCCAGCAGGTCGATCCAGATGGGGCTTGAGCCCTGCAGATTTTTTCGGCCTTCGATGGGAATTTGCTGCAAGCGGCCGTCCACCAGCACAAAGGCGTTCATCTGGCTTTCGTTAAAGACTGGCTCGCGACCGTCTGCCAGCGCATCGCGCCGCTCGTCCGATACCTCCCACAAAATATCGTTTTGTCGATCCTGTGCGATCAGTGGCCACAGCTGTTTGCCCTCCTCAAGCGGCAGGGTGTCTAGCAAGGCCGCAATATCGGTCACCGACAAATGCTGCAGCAGCGTCTGCAGCTCGGCCAAATGCTGGCGCCTCACCAGCGTTTCAACAATGGCCTGGCGCGGCATGCTTTGGTTATGGACGATGTCTGCCACCCGTTTTTGCTTTATCAGCAACTCCGAGACCTTGTCAACCAATGCGCTCATGCTGTCTTTGGCCAGTGTTCAGTGTTGGTGTGCCATGAGCATTGACTGGCGGTGCGCCGCGATGGTGTGCCTGTAGGGCAACGACCAATCGTGTCTGTTGCCTACTGCAGGTTCAAATTTCCGGCAAGATTCCAGCGCGGCAGACACCTGTTTGCAAAGCGTGTCACCGGACCCGTATCGGCGGCTCAGTTTGTTATGAAGCATTTCGAGTTGGTCTGACTGTCGTAACATTTTTTCATCCTTGGTTAACTATTGAAAATCACTCCATGGCGGCCCGCAGCTCTTGCGATGTCGCCCCCAGGCGGCGAATGCCCAGGCGTGCCAATTCCTTCATGAAGCCGAGTGCGGCCTCGGGATACACACCGGACCAGCTTTTGAAGACGTCCCATTCCAGCGTCCAGACCAAAGTGGTCTCGGCACTGGCATGGGCGTAAGCGGAACGGGGAATGCCATTGAGAAAGGCCATTTCGCCAAATACAACGCCCGAGCCAATCGACGCAAGCCGCAGGCCTTGCCCTGGTGTTGCGGCGGTACTGAGCGTGACCTCGCCCTCCTGCACCAGCATCAGCCGGCGGTCCTGGTCGCCGCTGCAAATGATCAGTGCCCCGCTCGGGTAGCGCTGGCTGAGCATGCCAAGCTCCAGCGCCAGGCGCGCGGGCTCGGGCATGCCCTTACCCAAATCGCCCAGGCGTGGGCCGGACGCATTCGCCAGCCGCACTTCAGGCGGACAGTCCTGCAGCAATTGCTCCTCGGCCCACTCCAGCGCACGGTCCAGGTCCGGAAAAGGCTGCAGGTCATCCATCGCTTGTTCATGAATGCCGTGCACCCCGCAGATCAGCAGGGCAATGTTTTGGTCGTGCAGGTCGTGCGCCAGGGTGCGCAGCCGCGCGTAACCGGTTTCGTCCCACGAAGGCACACGCGAGGCATCAAGAATCACGCATTGGTGGCCAGCCAGATGTTGGCGCACCTGGTCCACCACCAGCGCCGCCACACCAAAAGACACGATGCCCTGCAGCTCGAAAACCGCCACCTTGGCCATGCGATCTGCCAACCAGGCCTCGGCCTCGGCACGCCTGATGTGGCGCGAGCGCAGCCGGCCCTGCAGGTGCACACGGCGAATAACGTGGGCCCCGGACATGCGCAACAGCACCACAATAGACACCGTCAAGCCCGCCAGCAGCGCCATGGCGCCGCCCGACACGGCAAACAAACCCGCCACCAGCCAACTCTGGCCCCAGGCAGTGCGCCGCGAAGCGATGGCAGGCAGCCGCCACATCCCGGTTGGCACCATGCGAGCGCCCGCCACGACCAAGGCCCCGGCCAACGCGGCCAGTGGCAACCAATGCAGCCACAGGTGACCGGTCAGGGCCACCCCCAACAACACCAACGCATGCCATTGACCCACGCGCACCGTGGGCACGCCGGTGTAGGCCAACGCGGTGCGCGAGCGCGAGGTGCTGGTCGATGCCGGAATCAAGCCAAACAGCGCACACAGCGCGCTCAAGGCACTCTCGCGCTGCAGCATCGCGTCAGGCGAGGTGCGCACGCCGTGTTCGGTTTCCAGCTGTTGATGGAACACCAGCACTTCGAGGCCGTTGACCACAGCCATCAGCAGGGACAAGGTGATCAGCGGCACACCGGCCTGCATGATGACCGGCCACCACGGCGCACCAAACCAGTCGGGCAGCGGTGGCAGGATAAGCCCATGCGGTGTTGCTGCCAGCGCCAGCATACCGGGTGGCGCCAGCAGAAATGCCGGGACAGACACCAGCAGCAGCGCTGTGAGCAGCGAAGGAAAGCGCGGCCAGAGCCGTTGCAACAACAAACTGAGCACCACAACCAGCCCTGCCATGCCAAGGTGCCACGCCAGACCGGATTGCAACTGCCAGCTACCTGCACCCATGGCACTGTGCACCTGCGTGAGCACCAACGACAGCCCGACACCAGCCGAAAACCCCTGCGTGACCGACAGCGGTATGAAGCGGGCCAGTCCGGCCAGGTGCGCGCGCCCGATCAGCCACTGGATAAAAAAACCAAAGGCCACAAACGAACCCGTGATGGCCAGCGCCTGCCCTAAGGTGATGCCGTGTGCCGCACCGGTGCGCATCACCAGCGCCAGCATGCCGCCAAACAACAGGGCCACCGCCGTCGACGGCGCGTAAACCACACCTTTGGCTCGGGCAAAAAGCGTCATCAAGGCGCCCGGCAGTGCGGCCGACCAAAGTGCCAGCACACTCACGGGCATCATTTGAGCAAACGGCGCAAAGGCAATCAGGCCCAGCCCCAGCGCGTGCGGCAAGGTGACCGCAAGCGCCGCTGCTGCGCCGACGTAGGGGCGCGCTTTGAACAACAGCGGCGTTGTGCGTCGAACACGGGAAAGATCGAACGAAGGGGAATTGGAATCTGAAATCACCCCCCGATGGTGCCAGCCAAATATGTCATCAATGTGTCACAGAGGGCAAACTGTCACCAAATCATCATTCAAATTTCATGCGAGCGTCACAGTGCCTGATTAAGCTGGCGCAGCGATCATGTCGTCGCAACGAAACACCCAGGAAAACCACAATGACCCAAAAAATTGACTTCAACGACGAAAACTCCAACACCAGCAACAACCC
>CAZIGL010000017.1:0-86834 GCA_964538895.1 uncultured Rhodoferax sp. | reverse complement strand
GCCTGCGCTTCGCCATCCGTGAAGGCGGTCGTACCGTCGGCGCCGGTGTGGTGGCTAAAGTGATTGCTTAAGGATAAACATGGCAACCAAACAAAAAATCCGCATCCGCCTGAAGGCGTTTGACTACAAGTTGATCGACCAGTCTGCAGCCGAAATTGTTGACACTGCCAAGCGCACCGGCGCGATTGTCAAGGGCCCCGTGCCTTTGCCAACCCGCATGAAGCGTTTTGACATTCTGCGTTCACCGCACGTCAACAAAACCAGCCGCGACCAGTTTGAAATCCGCACACACCAGCGTCTGATGGACATCGTCGACCCGACTGATAAAACCGTTGACGCCTTGATGAAGCTCGATTTGCCTGCTGGCGTCGACGTTGAAATCAAGTTGCAGTAAAAAATGTGGCGATCAGTCCCTTTGAAAGGGGCAGATCGCCTCTCATGAGTCTGGTTGTGGTTTGCCAAGCTGGCAAGTTGCGCTATACTCGCAGGCTCTGTTGCTATGCCAGTCATGGCGGCAGAGTTTTATTAACAGTCTTTCACGCAAAAACGTGTGCAGCCAATTGAAGTTGCACCGGTGAAAGTTACGGAGAAAACAATGAGTCTTAGCAATCACTTAGGGTTGCTGGGGCGCAAAGTTGGCATGATGCGTTTGTTCACGGACGAAGGGGTTTCCATCCCTGTGACCGTGGTCGATGTGTCAAACAACCGCGTGACCCAGGTCAAAACCCAAGAGAATGACGGCTATGTCGCTTTGCAAGTGACATTTGGTGCACGTAAAGCGTCGCGCGTCAACAAGCCCACTGCTGGTCACCTCGCCAAGGCTGGGGTTGAAGCAGGTGAAATCATTCGTGAGTTCCGCGTACCCGCGGACATGGCAACCCAATACCAGGCGGGCGCTACGGTGTCTGTAACGGCTGTGTTTGCAGCTGGTCAAAAAGTGGACGTGCAGGGCACGACCATCGGTAAAGGTTTTGCCGGCACCATCAAGCGTCACCACATGAGCTCGCAGCGCGCGTCGCACGGCAACAGCCGTTCGCACAATGTGCCGGGCTCCATTGGTATGGCGCAAGATCCAGGTCGTGTGTTTCCTGGCAAGCGCATGACGGGCCACCTCGGTGTTGACCTTGTCACGACGCAAAACCTCGATGTGATTCGCATCGATGAAGCACGTCAACTGCTGATGATCAAGGGTGCTATCCCTGGTTCGGCTGGCGGCTTTGTGACTGTGCGTCCTGCTGTCAAGGCAAAAACAACTGAAGCGAAAGGAGCGAACTGATGCAGCTCGAACTCCTCAATGATCAAGGTCAAGTCGCATCGAAGCTCGATGTGCCTGAAACCGTTTTTGGTCGCGCCTACAACGAAGATCTGGTTCACCAGGTTGTCGTGGCTTTTCAAGCCAACGCCCGTCAAGGCACGCGCGCCCAAAAAGACCGCGAACAAGTGCGTCACTCGACCAAGAAGCCTTTTAAACAAAAGGGCACGGGTCGCGCTCGTGCAGGTATGACGTCGTCGCCTTTGTGGCGTGGCGGCGGTCGGATTTTCCCGAACATGCCTGACGAAAACTTCGCACAAAAAATCAACAAGAAGATGTACCGTGCCGGCATGGCCTCCATCTTCTCGCAGTTGGCTCGCGAAGGCCGTCTGGCTGTGGTGGATTCACTCACAGTCGACTCCCCCAAGACCAAGGCATTGGCTTCCAAGTTCAAGGCCATGAATCTTGACTCGGTGCTGGTGATTGCGGACGAGGTTGATGAAAACCTCTACCTCGCATCACGCAACCTGGTCAATATTTTGGTGGTCGAGCCTCGCTATGCCGACCCCGTGTCGCTGGTCCATTACCGCAAGGTGTTGGTGACCAAGGCGGCCATGGGCAAACTCCAGGAGATGTTCGCATGAGCCACGGTTCCCAAAATCTAAAATTCGACGAAGGTCGTCTGATGCAGGTGCTGGTTGCCCCGATCGTGTCTGAAAAGGCAACGATGGCAGCCGAAAAAAGCAATGCGGTGACCTTCAAGGTGCTGCAGGACGCGACCAAGCCCGAAATCAAGGCGGCGGTTGAATTGATGTTCAAAGTTGAAGTCAAGGGCGTCTCTGTGGTCAATACCAAAGGCAAGACCAAGCGTTTTGGCAAGTCAGTCGGTCGCCGTGACAACGTGCGCAAGGCTTACGTCATGCTCAAACCCGGTCAAGAGTTGAACCTTGGTGGGGAGGCTGCGTAATCATGGCTGTTATCAAAATGAAACCAACTTCGCCAGGCCGTCGCGGCATGGTGAAGATCTCGCGTGACCACCTGCACAAGGGTGCGCCTCACGCGGCATTGCTGGAACCTCAATTCCAGCACGCTGGTCGTAATAACAATGGCCACATCACAACCCGTCACAAGGGTGGTGGCCACAAGCATCACTACCGTGTTGTCGATTTTCTTCGCAACAAGGACGGTATTGCTGCCAAGGTCGAGCGTATTGAATACGATCCGAACCGTTCTGCGCACATCGCTCTGGTGTGTTACGCCGACGGCGAGCGCAAGTACATCATTGCCCCACGCGGTTTGGAAGTCGGTAGTTCCATCATGAGTGGTGCCGAGGCGCCCATTCGTGTTGGCAACACGTTGCCGATTCGCAACATCCCGGTTGGTTCGATCATTCACTGCATCGAGATGCAAGTGGGCAAAGGCGCCCAGATGGTTCGCTCTGCGGGTGCTTCGGCTACCCTGCTGGCGCGCGAAGGTACTTATGCCCAGGTGCGTATGCGCTCGGGCGAAGTCCGCAAGATTCACATCGACTGCCGCGCCACTTTGGGCCAGGTCGCCAACGAAGAGCACAGTCTGCGCCGTTTGGGCAAGGCCGGTGTCAAGCGCTGGATGGGTATTCGTCCGACCGTTCGCGGTGTGGTGATGAACCCGGTGGATCACCCACATGGTGGCGGCGAGGGCAAGACCGGCGAAGGCCGTCACCCAGTCGATCCTTGGGGTAATCTGACCAAGGGTTACCGTACCCGTAACAACAAGCGCACGCAGGTCATGATCGTGTCGCGTCGCAAGAAGTAAGGGGTAGGTAAATGACTCGTTCTCTCAAAAAAGGTCCCTTTGTTGACCAACACCTGATCGCCAAGACCGAAAAGGCCGTTGCGACCAAGGACAAAAAGCCGATCAAGACCTGGTCGCGTCGCTCAATGGTTCTGCCCGATTTCATCGGCCTGACCATTGCTGTGCACAATGGCAAGCAGCACGTGCCTGTGTATATCACTGACCAAATGGTTGGCCATAAGTTGGGTGAGTTCGCTCTGACCCGTACTTTCAAGGGCCACCCTGCGGACAAAAAAGTCTCAAAGAAATAAGGAGTTGACCATGGAAACACGTGCAACCCTTCGGGGCGTTCGTCTCTCGGTCGACAAAGGCCGTCTGGTCGCGGACTTGATTCGCGGCAAAAAAGTGGATCAGGCTCTGAACATTTTGCAGTTCACGCAGAAAAAAGCTGCCGTGATCATCAAGAAGGTTCTGGAGTCAGCCATTGCCAATGCTGAACACAACGATGGTGCCGATATCGACGAACTGAAGGTGAAAACCATCTACGTCGAGCAAGGCACATCGCTCAGGCGCTTCACGGCCCGCGCAAAAGGTCGTGGCAACCAGATCAGAAAACCCACGTGCCATGTGTACGTGACGGTTGGTAACTGAAAGAGGCCAGCAAGATATGGGACAAAAAATCCATCCAACCGGCTTCCGTCTTTCGGTGAGCCGCAACTGGTCATCGCGTTGGTATGCCAATGACCGTGATTTCGCTGGCATGCTGGCGGAAGACATCAAGGTGCGTGAGTACCTGAAGACCAAACTCAAGAACGCGTCAGTTTCGCGTGTCCTGATCGAGCGTCCTGCCAAGAACGCCCGCATCACCATTTACTCGTCTCGTCCGGGTGTGGTGATCGGCAAGAAAGGCGAAGACATCGAGAACCTCAAGCGCGAACTGGGCCGCCAGTTGGGCGTGCCGGTGGCAGTCAACATCGAAGAAGTGCGCAAGCCTGAAATCGATGCCAAGCTGATCGCCGACTCCATCACGCAACAGCTCGAAAAACGCATCATGTTCCGTCGGGCCATGAAGCGCGCCATGCAAAATGCCATGCGCCTGGGCGCCCTGGGCATCAAGATCATGTCGTCGGGTCGTTTGAACGGCATTGAAATTGCCCGTTGCGAATGGTATCGCGAAGGTCGCGTGCCGCTTCACACTCTGCGTGCTGACATCGACTACGGTACGTCTGAGGCCAAGACCACCTACGGCATCATTGGTGTCAAGGTCTGGGTCTACAAGGGCGATACCCTGGGCCGTAATGATCTGCCGGCAGTGGAAACACCGCGTCCTGATGACGAGCGCCGCCCACGTGGCCCGCGTCGTGATGACCGTGGTGGCCGTCCTGGCGCCGACCGTCCTGCACCCCGTGGTGCGCGTCGCCCCATGGGCAGCAACGCCGCACCTGCTGATGGCAGTGACAAACCCGCAGTGGCTCTTGGAGCCGATGCACCTAAACCCACCGTTCAGCGCGTCCGCAAGGTAGCCGCGCCAGCCGCTGCAGCAGCTGACGGTAAAGGAGAATAATTTATGTTGCAACCCGCTCGTCGCAAGTATCGCAAAGAGCAAAAGGGCCGTAACACCGGCATCGCAACCCGGGGTAGCTCGGTTGCGTTTGGTGATTTTGGCCTGAAGTGTATTGACCGCGGTCGTTTGACGGCACGCCAGATCGAGGCCGCACGTCGTGCTGTTTCCCGTCACGTCAAACGTGGCGGTCGTATCTGGATTCGGGTGTTTCCTGACAAACCGATTTCCCAAAAGCCCGCTGAAGTGCGGATGGGTAACGGCAAGGGCAACCCTGAGTACTACGTGGCTGAAATCCAGCCCGGCAAGATCGTGTTTGAAATCGTGGGTGTCTCTGAAGAGCTGGCTCGTGAAGCGTTCCGTTTGGCAGCTGCCAAATTGCCGCTGCGCACCACCTTCGTGTCGCGCATGATCGGTCAGTAATCAGGAGAAATTGATATGAAAACGACTGAATTACGCCAAAAAGACGTCGCTGGTTTGCAGTCTGAAGTCAAAGCGTTGCAAAAAGCACACTTTGGCTTGCGCATGCAAAAAGCGACCCAACAACTCAACAATACAGCCACGCTGCGTTCAGCACGCCGTGACATCGCTCGCGCCAAGACCATTCTGGTCGAAAAGCAAGCCGCTGTTCCATCCGCCAAATAAGGAGCAAACATGACGGAAGCTAAAACATCCCTCAAGCGCACCTTGGTTGGCAAGGTGGTTAGCGACAAGCGTGCCAAAACGGTCACGGTGCTGATCGAGCGTCGTGTCAAGCACGAGCTCTACGGCAAGATCGTTGGCAAGTCCAGCAAGTACCACGCCCATGACGAAAAGGGCGAGTTCAAGATGGGCGACATGATTGAAATCGTGGAAAGCCGGCCTATTTCGAAGACAAAAAACTGGGTGGCAACGCGCCTGGTGCAAAAGGCCTCGCTGGTCTAAGTTTTTGCATAGGCTGCCTGTCAGCACATTAGAAAACGGCTCACAATTGTGAGCCGTTTTTATTTATTCAAATGTTTTTAAATCAGGAGTTAAACATGATTCAAGTAGGTGACCAGTTACCAGCCGCGACGCTGATGGAATTTCATGAAACAGAAGGCGGTGGCTGCAGTCTCGGCCCTAATCCCGTCGATGTCCAGGCCGCAAGTGCCGGCAAAACCATCGCGTTGTTTGCTCTGCCTGGTGCCTTCACGCCGACCTGCTCTGCCAAGCATGTGCCGGGTTATATCGCTAACTACGACGCACTCAAAGCCGCTGGTGTCGATGAGATCTGGTGCATCAGCGTCAATGACGCTTTTGTCATGGGAGCCTGGGCACGTGACCAAAAGACTGGCGACAAGGTGCGAATGCTCGCTGATGGCGATGCTGTCTTTACCAAAGCAACCGGCCTGACACTCGATTTGACCGGCAAGGGCCTGGGCTTGCGCAGCAACCGCTATTCGATGTTGGTCAAGGATGGCAAGGTGGTAAGCCTCAACATTGAAGGTGCTGGCAAATTTGAAGTCAGCGACGCCGGCACCATGCTGGCACAGGCCAAAGCCTGATCAAAGGCGCGCCATCAGGTAGTGGGCCCCTGCAATGGGGTTGTAGTAATACGGGGGTACCTCGGCAAACCCCAACTCCTGGTACATGGCGCGCGCGGTTTCCATCTCGCTCAAGGTGTCGAGCAGCATATGGGTGTAGCCGGCCTGTTGCGCCGCCTCGATCACCGCTTCAGCCAGACGTCTGCCAAGCCCGTTGCCACGCAGACCCGGACGCACATAAAGCCGCTTCATCTCGCATGCATTTGGGTAATCTGTGGTTTCGAGCGGACGCATGGCGCAGCAACCTACCATGTCATTGCCTGAACTGGCAATGAACAAGGCACCCCCCGGCGCAGCGTAATCCCCTGGAAGCGCCATTAATTCCGTATCAAAATTCTGAAAACACAGATCGATGTCAAGGCTGGCCGCGTATTCTGAAAAAAGTGCTCGTACCGACGCCAAGTCGCAAGCATCAGAAAACATCAAGATTTGGATGGTTTCAGACGCCATGTTGACCTGTAGTTTGTTATCCATGATCTAGCCGTTCAAGCCAACCACTGCGCCACCAACCAAGGCCGCACACAGCAAAAAAATCAGGGCAGCCCGGCTTCGCTCGGACCAACCGTCACGCGCGCTCCGAACGGGTAAAGGCAGGGACTTGTCGCCTGTGATCATGGGTTTGAGGAGGTTTTCATTTTTACGAAAATAATAAAAGGCAATGGCCGACAAGTGCAACGCGACCAGCCCAAGCAAAATCAATTTCCCGATGTCTTTATGGTAATAAGTGGCAGTTGCGACCCAGGCTGATGATACAAAACGCGTGAGCGGGCCCGCTGCAGCAATTTCATCATCACTCATCAGGCCCGAGGCCACTTGCAGGCTCAAAAAGAGCAGCATGGCCAGCACCGACAGGGCTCCCAACGGGTTGTGACCCACACCATCGTGGGGCTTGCCGCGTCCTTGTAAATAGCGTAAAACCCCAATCGGCCCCACCACGAAGCTGGAAAAACGAGACCAGTGCCCCCCCAAGACGCCCCAGAGCAAACGAAACAACAACAGTGTCAGGACGCCGTAACCAAAGCGGAAATGCCACTCCATGGCCATGCCGCCCACCTGGCTGGTGATCAGCAAACCAACAAAACAAAGCGCCAGCAACCAATGAAACAGGCGCGTTGGCGCATCCCAAACACGAACCACCATGGCCAAAACTCCTGTAAAAAACTGAAACCCGGAAATGCACGAGCGAATTCTCATACACTTTACTCTCTCGTAACCTCGGCAGCTTGGTGAACTTTGACACACTTTAACCAAGCACTGTTTTAGTTTAACCACCAAAGGAATCTCATGAAGAAATTCACTCTATCAGTTTTGACACTCCTCGCGCTGACTGTGGCACTGCCTGCGTCGGCACAATTTGCCAAAGCCGAGGACGCGATCAAGTACCGTAAAAATGCCTTGTTTGTGATGCAGCAAAATTTTGGTCGTGTGGCTGGTATGGCCGCTGGAAAGATTCCGTTTGACGCCAAAGTTGCTGCAGACAGCGCTGTTGCGGCTGAATTTGTGTCCAAATTGCCCTGGGCCGGGTTTGGACCAGGAACCGACCTGGGCGACACCAAAGCGAAGCCTGAAATCTGGGCCAACAAGGCCAAGTTTGATGACTACGCCAGAAAGACAGAAACCGAAATGGCCAAGTTGGCAGTGGCTGCAAAGTCTGGCAATCTTGACAGCATCAAACTTGCAGTGAATGCCACCAGCGGTACCTGCAAGTCTTGCCACGATGACTTCCGGGCCAAATAAGCCGTTGCAATCGCAAGGCTCCTGCGCGGCTGGCGTGACCCACTCCGGCCAAGCCTCACCCCTGACCCGTCGCCGGTTTGCAAGCTTCTCACTTGCCTTGCTGACAGGCTCAGGGCTTGGCTTGCATTCGACAGTGAACGCCCGGTCCTTGTCCGACGTGAGCAACACCCAGGCGACGCAGGCCCTCAAGCTTGCACTCGACAAAGGCGCCCGCGCCGCGGTTCGGACGCTTGGCCAGCCCAATGGCTTTTTGGGTAACGACAAGGTCCGGATTCCTTTGCCGGGCTATCTCGAGGACGCCTCCAGACTGCTGCGCGCCCTGGGTCAGGGTGACAGGCTCGATGCCTTGGTCATCGCCATGAATCAGGCCGCAGAGGCTGCCGTACCTTTGGCCCGTGACATGCTGGTGGGCGCGGTCAAGCGCCTGACCGTGCATGACGCCCAAAATATTTTGGCTGGCGGTGAAACCTCGGTCACTGATTATTTTGCCCAGCAAACCCGTCCTGCCTTGCAGCTTAAATTTTTGCCGGTGGTCAGTGGCGTAACCTCGCGCGCCAACCTGGCGGACAAGTACAACCAGATTGCCGGCAAAGCGGCAGGCATGGGCCTGCTCAAAGGCGACCAGGTTTCTATCGAGCAATATGTCACGGCCAAAGCCCTGGACGGTCTTTACCTCATGATTGCCGAAGAAGAGAAAAAAATAAGGCAAGACCCCATCGGCACGGGCAGTGCCGTGTTGAAAAAGGTCTTTGGTGCCCTGCGCAACTGATGGCTGCGCCGTCCGCGATGCACCTGTTGCCCCGGCAAAGCGCCATTCTGGTGTTTCTTGCCTTCGCTTTCGCGTATTTTCTTTCGGCCCTGATTCGTGCCATCACGGCCACGCTGTCGCCCACGTTAACGCAGGAATTTGTGCTCAGTGCGCAAGATCTGGGGCTGCTCGCCGGCGTTTATTTTTTCGGCTTTGCTGCCACCCAGTTGCCGCTGGGCGCCTTGCTGGATCGGTATGGACCCAAAAAGGTGATCCTGAATTTTTTGTTGGTGGCGGTGCTGGGCTGCATGGCCTTTGCCATGGCCAACAGCTTTGTGGGCTTGCTGCTGGCACGCTTTCTGACTGGCGTCGGCGTCAGCGCCTGCCTCATGGCGCCGCTGACGGGTTACCGCCGTTGGTTCGATGCAAGCTCGCAAATGCGCGCCACTTCCTGGATGCTGATGACCGGCTCTTTTGGCATGGTGGCATCCACGCTGCCCGTGCAATGGCTGATGCCTCTGGTGGGTTGGCGCGCGCTGTTTTGGGGCCTGGCGGCCTTGATGCTGTTGGCCATGCTGGTGATCGCCCGGCAGTCACCGCGCTGGCAAAACGATGGTGCGAGCCTTGATGCGCCTGCAACCGCCCAACCAACCTATGGCGCGGTATGGCGCCACCCTTATTTCAAGCGCATGGCGCCCATGGCATTTTTCATTTATGGCGGCATGGTGGCCATGCAAACCCTGTGGGTGACGCCCTGGATGACACGGGTGGCCGGATTTTCACCATTGCAAGCGGCCGTGGGTCTGTTTTGGCTCAACATCGGCATGCTCTGCAGTTTCTGGACCTGGGGCATGATTTACCCTTGGCTCATGCGCCGTGGTTACACCGCCGACCGGTTGATCAGTTACGGCCTGCCCCTGAGTTTTTGCATGCTGGCGCTGATCATTGGGGCTGGCGCCCACATCGGCATTTGGGCTGCCCTGGCCTGGACCTTGTATTGCATGAGCTGTACTTTTATTTCATTGGCGCAACCCGCCGTGGCCATGGTTTTTCCGGCCAATTTGGCGGGGCGCGCCCTGTCGTCCTACAACTTGCTGGTTTTTTCCGGCGTTTTTGTTGTGCAGTGGGGGATCGGTCTGGCCATTGATCAGTTTCTTGCCTTGGGTTGGCAGGAAGTCCCGGCCTTTCAGATGGCGATGGCAGTCTATTTGCTGTGCACCGTAGCTTCATACGCATACTTTTTGACAACAAAAAGTCATAATCCGGACACGTGCTGAAGCACGCACGGCATCTCCAGACCCTTTAGAAACCGCAGCACCCGTGAATGTCATGAATAACGGTATTTTCATTATTGCGCATGCGCCCCTGGCGACTGCCTTGCGCCAGTGTGTGCTGCATGTCTTTCCCGACGCCGCCGCATCGCTGGCGGTGCTGGATGTGCAGCCCAATACGCCGGTTGATGAATCCCTGGCCACGGCACGTTTGACCCTGGCGCTGCTCAACACCGAGCGCACGCTGGTCTTGACCGACATGTTTGGTGCAACGCCCTGTAACGTTGCGCAGAAACTGGTGGATGGGGTGAACTCCCGATTGGTGGCTGGCGTCAACCTGCCCATGCTGTTACGGGCCATCACTTACCGTCAGGAAACCATGGACGCACTGGTGGCGCGCGTGCTCGCCGGTGGCACTCAGGGCGTGATGCAAGTGGCCGTCACGGCACCACAAAATCAGCAACGAAAAAAAAATGATCAAAACCACGACCACCATCAGCAATAAATTGGGGCTCCATGCGCGGGCTTCTGCCAAGTTGACGAAACTGGCTGGCAGCTTTCCATGTGAGGTCTGGATGTCGCGCGGCGAGCGGCGCGTCAATGCCAAAAGCATCATGGGCGTGATGATGCTGGCCGCCGGCATAGGGTCTCAGGTAGAAATCGAGACCCAGGGCGAGCAGGAGCAGCAGGCCATGGAGGCCTTGTTGCATCTGGTGGCAGACAAATTCGGGGAAGGTGAATGACCTTTTCCATTCACGGTCTGGCCGTGGCCCGGGGCATTGCCATTGGACGGGCGGTGCTGGTGGCTTCGAGTCGGCTGGACGTGGCGCATTACTTTATCGAGCCCGCACAGGTCAGTGCAGAGATCAACCGGGTGCGGGACGGCCGTGATGCGGTGGTGGCGGAAATTCGCCGCCTGCTAACCAGCATTGGCCACATGGGGCCCAAGGAGGCGCCGCATGAACTGTCTGCGCTGCTCGATGTTCACCTGCTGCTGCTGCAGGACCGGGAATTGGCGGCAGGTGTGAAACACTGGATCAAAGACCGACTTTACAACGCAGAGTGGGCCCTGACGTCCCAACTCGATGTTGTGGCGCGCCAGTTTGACGAAATGGAAGACGACTACCTGCGCGAGCGCAAGGCCGACCTGGAACAGATCACCGAAAAAGTCCTGCGCGCCATGCGCGGCGTGTCATCGCCCCTGATCCAGCCCCTTGGGCGTGCCGGGCGAAAAACCTCGCAACAGGACTTGCTGCTCAATGACACCGTGGACGTGCCCCTGATTCTGGTAGCGCATGATCTGTCGCCAGCGGACATGCTGCAATTCAAGCAAAGCGTCTTCGCTGGTTTTATCACCGACGTGGGCGGTAAAACGTCCCATACCGCCATCGTGGCGCGCAGCCTTGACATTCCGGCGGTGGTGGGTGCCCGTTTGAGTAGCCACCTGATTCAGCAGGACGACTGGGTGGTGATTGATGGCGATGCGGGTGTGGTGGTGGTGGACCCCTCGCCGATCATTTTGGCTGAATATGGCTTCAAGCAACGCCAGGTTGAAGTCCAGCGCGGCCGACTCGCGCGCCTGCTGCACACCCCGGCGGTGACGCTGGACGGGCAAAAAATCGAGTTATTGGCCAACATTGAAATGCCGGACGATGCGACGCACGCGCTGAAAGCCGGGGCGGTTGGCGTGGGTCTGTTCCGCAGCGAGTTCCTGTTCATGGGGCGGCACGGCAAATTGCCCAACGAAGATGAGCAATACCTGGCTTACCGCCGCGCGGTGGAGGGCATGCAGGGCCTGCCGGTCACGATCCGGACGGTCGATGTGGGCGCCGACAAGCCGCTCGATGACAGCCTGCGCGACGATGCCCACCTGAATCCGGCTCTGGGTTTGCGCGCCATTCGCTGGAGTCTGGCCGACCCTGCCATGTTCCTGACGCAACTGCGCGCGATATTGCGTGCTGCTGCCTTTGGTCAGGTGCATTTGTTGATCCCGATGCTGGTGCATGCCCGTGAAATCCGCCAGACCATGGCGCTGATTGACCACGCTCGCGTGCAATTGGACAACCGCGGTGTGGCTTATGGGCCAGTCAAGATTGGCGCCATGATCGAGATACCCGCAGCCGCACTCACGCTCAAGGTGTTTCTCAAGTACTTTGACTTTTTGTCTATCGGTACCAACGATTTGATTCAATACACGCTGGCCATTGACCGGGCTGACGAATCGGTCGCGCATTTGTATGACCCGATGCACCCGGCGGTGTTGCGCTTGGTGGCCAATACCATCGCCGAAGGCCGGGCGCAGGGCAAGTCGGTCAGTCTGTGCGGCGAAATGGCTGGCGACGTGAGCATGACCCGCTTGCTGTTGGGTATGGGTTTGCGCAGCTTTTCCATGCATCCGGCGCAGATTTTGGCGGTCAAGCAAGAAGTGCTGCGCGCCGACACAGCCAAGCTGGCGCCCTGGGCCGCGCAACTGATCGACGAAGACGAACCCATGCTGCCGCCACGAAAGACAGCGTGATCCAGCCGCTGTGCAAGTTAGAAAAGGCTGAACAGCATGGGCAGCAACAAGGCTGCCAGCACCACCTGCAACCCCAGCGCCAGTCCGGCGAAGGCGCCGGCATCGGGGTTGACCTGCATGGCCCGGGCTGCGCCAATGCCGTGCGCAGCGGTACCCAGTGAAAAACCGCGTGCCATCCAGCCATTGCTGTCGGTAGGAATCTGCAACAGCCCAAACAAGGCCTTGCCACTGAGTGCGCCCACCATGCCCGTCACTACGGCAAACACTGCCGCCAGCGCCGGAATGCCGCCAATCTTGTCAGCAATGCCCATGGCCACCGGCGCGGTGACCGACTTGGGCGCCAGCGACAGCACCACCTCATGCGGCAAGTCAAGCAGCCAGCCCAGCAGCAATGCCGACCCGCTGGCGGCCGCGCCACCCACCACAGCCGCCGCCAGCAAGGCGCGCCAGTGCTCACGCAGGGCAGCCAGGCGCTCCCACAGCGGCCAGGCCAGCGCCACCACCGCCGGCCCCAGTAAAAAGTGGATGAACTGCGCGCCCGAAAAGTAAGTGGGGTAGTCGACGCGTGTCACGGTCAGCAGGCCGGCCAGGATGACGACCGACCACAGCACCGGATTGGCCCAGGCCGGCTGATCCAGCCGGGCATACACCGCCTGGGCCAACACATAGACCACCACCGTGGCGCTCAGGCCAAACAGCGGTGTGGCCGACAGGTAAACCCAGAGCTCGACAAATTTAGGCATCGTTGGGTTTCCTGAAGGCGCGCAGCACCAGCACCGTCACGGCAAGCCCGATCCAGGTGGACAGCACAACCACGACCAACATACGCACACCGTACTGGCCCAGCAGCCCGACATGGGTCATCACGCCCACGCCCACGGGCACAAATAACAAGGACAGGTGCAAGAGTAAAAAATTGGCGCAAGCGGCCACCGGCTCGCGTACGGACGGCAGGCGCAGCGCCAACAGCAGCAGCAGCATGCCGATCACCGGCCCCGGGAACGGCAGGCTTAAGCCCCGTGACAGCAGCTCGCCCAAGGATTGCATGGCCAGCAGCCAGGCCAGCCCGCGCAGGCCATTCATGAAGCGCCCAATTTAAAACCGGGGCAAATCCGGATGTTTGATCTTGCCGCCACGCACCAGCATCTTGCCGTATTCGGCGCAGCGGTGCAGCGTCGGAATGACCTTGCCCGGGTTGAGCAGGCCCTGCGGGTCAAAGGCGCGTTTGACACCAAACATCTGCTCGTTTTCTGCGGCTGAAAACTGAACGCACATGCTGTTGAGTTTTTCCACCCCCACGCCATGTTCGCCGGTCACGGTGCCGCCCATGGCCACGCTGGTTTCCAGAATGTCGGCGCCAAACAACTCGCAGCGGTGCAGTTGGTCGGCGTCATTGGCATCAAACAGAATCAGCGGGTGCAGGTTGCCATCACCGGCATGGAACACGTTGGCGCAGCGCAACTGGTATTTTTTTTCCATCTCGGCAATGGCCAGCAAAATGTCGGCCACGCGTTTGCGCGGAATCGTGCTGTCCATGCACATGTAGTCGGGGCTGATGCGGCCGCTGGCAGGGAAGGCGTTCTTGCGCCCACTCCAGAACTTCAGGCGTTCCTGTTCGTTTTGGCTCACCGCAATTTTGGTGGCGCCGTTCGCCAGCAGCACCGCACTCATGCGGCCAATTTCTTCCTCGACCTCCTCGGGTGTGCCGTCGCTTTCGCACAGCAAAATCGCCTCGGCGCTCAGGTCGTAGCCGGCGTGCACATAGTCTTCTACGGCAGCCGTCATGGGCTTGTCCATCATCTCGAGGCCGGCCGGGATGATGCCCGCCGCGATCACCGCGGCCACGGCATCACCGGCTTTGCGGATGTCATCGAAGCTGGCCATGATGCAGCGCGCCAGGATCGGTTTTGGAATGAGCTTGACAGTGACCTCGGTTACCACCGCCAGCATGCCTTCCGAGCCGATCACCACGCTCATCAGGTCATAGCCAGGTGAGTCCAGCGCGTCCGCACCGAACTCGATCGGCTCACCTTCCATGGTGAAACCCTTCAGCTTGACGATGTTGTGCAGGGTGAGGCCGTATTTAAGACAGTGCACGCCGCCAGAGTTTTCGGCCACATTGCCGCCTATGGTGCAGGCAATCTGGCTGGATGGGTCGGGTGCGTAATACAGCCCCAAAGGCGCGGCTGCTTCGCTGATGGCCAGGTTGCGCACGCCGCATTGCACCAGCGCCGTACGCGACACTGGATCGAGCTTGAGTATTTTGTTGAACTTGGCCATTGACAGAGTGACCCCCACTGCGTGGGGCATGGCGCCGCCCGACAGGCCGGTGCCGGCGCCGCGCGCCACCACCGGCACGCCCAGGGCGTGGCAGGTTTTGAGGACTGCGGCCACCTGCGCTTGCGTTTCGGGCAGGGCCACCACCAGCGGTCGCTGGCGGTAGGCGGTCAAACCATCGCACTCATAGGGCGTGGTGTCCTCGTTGTTCCAGAGCAGTGCGTGGGCAGGCAAGCACTCCAGCAGCCCTTTGACGACCAGCGCCTGACGCTCTGATCTTTGCAAGGCGTTCAGGCTGTCCTGAGAGAGTGGTGCGTTCATGGGTTCGGTCCGGTAGCGTAAAAGATGCTTTGCACTTTAAGCGAAATTGGGACGCCCTGGTGCGAAGAAACTTAACGCCCTTGTTGAAAATTATGGGTTCAGGCCTGGCCGATTTCGAAATTGGCCATTTTTTCCAGCGCCCGCACCATGGCCGAATGGTCCCAGCCCTTGCCGCCGTGCGCAGCGCAGCTGTTGAACAGCTCTTGCGCCATGGCCGTGTTGGGCAGCGACACGCCCAAAGCGCGGGCACTTGACAGTGCCAGGTTCAGGTCTTTCTGATGCAATTCGATGCGAAAACCGGGGTCAAAGGTGCGTTTGATCATGCGCTCGCCATGCACCTCCAGAATCTTGCTCGATGCAAACCCGCCCATCAGCGCCTGGCGCACACGCGCCGGGTCGGCGCCGGCACGTGCGGCAAACAGCAGCGCCTCGGCCACCGCCTCGATATTCAGTGCCACGATGATCTGATTCGCCACCTTGGCGGTCTGGCCGTCGCCGTTGCCCCCCACCAGGGTGATGTTCTTGCCCATCAGCTCGAACAGCGGCTTGATCTTTTCAAAGGTCGCCTCGGGGCCGCCGACCATGATCGACAGGGTGGCGTTTTTGGCACCCACCTGGCCACCCGACACCGGTGCGTCCAGGTAGTCACAGCCCAGGGCGTTGATTTTTTCGGCAAAGACTTTGGTGGCAATCGGTGAGATCGAGCTCATGTCGACCACGGTTTTTCCCGGCGCCAGGCCTGCCGCAATGCCATCCAAGCCAAACAGCACACTTTCGACGTCCGGCGTGTCGGGCACCATGGTGAAGATGATGTCGGCGCGCTCGGCCACCTGGCGCGGCGTGCTGCAGGCGGTGGCACCACTCTGGCTGATGGACTCGGGCATGGGGCCGCGTTTGTAAACAAACAGCTGGTGTCCGGCTGCCATCAGGTGCCCGGCCATAGGTGTGCCCATGATGCCCAGGCCGATAAAGCCGATCTTGAGAGAAGGTGTTGTCATGTTGTCTTTCCTTTAGATTTTGGAATAAGTTTATGCGCAAAGTTGCTGGCGCCAGCCCAGGCCGGCCTCGGTGGTGGTGGCGGGCTTGTATTCGCAGCCGATCCAGCCGGTGTAGCCAATGCGGTCGAGGTGGGCGAACAAAAACGGGAAGTTGATCTCGCCGGTGCCGGGTTCATTGCGGCCGGGGTTGTCGGCCAGCTGAATGTGGCTGATGCGTGCCAGCTGCTTTTGCATCGTGGCCGCCAGTTCGCCCTCCATGCGCTGCGCATGGTAGATGTCGTACTGGACAAAGGCGTTGTCAGCCCCCACCTCGTCCAGAATCGCCAGTGCTTGCGACGTGGTGTTCAGGTAAAAACCGGGAATATCAAAGTGGTTGATGGGCTCGATCAGCAGGCGCAAGCCCGCCGCCTTGAGCTCCGCCGCTGCAAACCTGAGGTTGTTGACCAAGGTGCTGCGCAGCACCGCGTCACTCACGCCTGCCGGTGCCTTGCCGGCCAGGCAGTTGACCTGGCCCACACCGAGCGCGGCGGCATAAGCGATGGCCTTGGCCACGCCGGCGCGGAACTCGTCGACCCGCTCGGGGTGGCAGGCCATGCCGCGCTCACCGGCGTCCCAGTCGCCGGCGGGCAGGTTGTGCAGCACCAGCGTGAGGCCATTAGCGTCGAGGCGCTGCCTGATGTCTGCCGCGCTGTAGGCGTAAGGGAACAGGATTTCCACCGCGGTGAAGCCGGCCCGTGCGGCCGCCTCGAAACGGTCCAGAAACGGCAACTCGGTAAAGAGCATGCTCAGATTGGCAGCAAATTTGGGCATGGTGTTGTCCTTGGTTCTTGTGAGCCACATTTATTCCAGCAAGCCCGCCATCTCCAGGCCCTGACGGCCCTCGGGGTGGCGGCAGTCGATGTCCTCGAACTCGTTGATTTTGTCAATCTCGGTGCCCATGGCGATGTTGGTCACCCGCTCCAGAATCACCTCGACCACCACCGGCACGCGGAATTCCTGCGCCATGGCCTGCGCCTGCTGCAGCGCTGCCTGGATTTTCTCGGGGTCGGTGACGCGCAGCGACTTGCAGCCCAGGCCCTGCACCACCGCCTGGTGATCCACGCCGTAACTCTTGAGGGCTGGATCCTCCACGTTCTGGTTCTCAAACGCCAGTTGCACGCAGTAGTCCATCTCGAAGCCGCGCTGGCTCTGGCGGATCAGGCCCAGGTAACTGTTGTTCACCAGCACATGCACATAAGGCAGGCGGAACTGCGCGCCCACCGCCAGCTCTTCAATCAGGAACTGGAAGTCGTAGTCCCCCGACAAGCCCACCACGGTGCGGGTCGGGTCGGCGGCCACCACGCCCAGGGCGGCGGGGATGGTCCAGCCCAACGGGCCGGCCTGGCCGCAGTTGATCCACTGGCGCGGGCCGTACACATGCAGAAACTGAGCGCCGGCGATCTGGCTCAGGCCAATCGTGGTCACATAAATCGTGTCACGCGGCAGCGCCTGGTTCATTTCTTCATAAACGCGCAGCGGCTTGATGGGCGTCTCGGTGAAGTGGGTCTTGCGGTGCATCAGCGTCTTGCGCTCGGCGCAGCGCGCCGCCCAGTCGCTGAAGTTCTTCAACTGGCTGGCGGCCTTGCGCTCGCGTGCCACCTGCACAAACAGCGCCAGCGCTTGTTTTGCGTCGCTCACAATGCCAAGTTCCGGGTTGAAGACGCGGCCAATTTGCGTCGGCTCAATGTCCACATGGACAAAGGTGCGCCCCTTGCAATAGACCTCGGGGCTGCCGGTGTGGCGATTGGCCCAGCGGTTGCCGATGCCAATGACAAAATCGCTGGCCAGCATGGTCGCGTTGCCGTAGCGGTGGCTGGTTTGCAGGCCGACCATGCCGGCCATCAGCGGGTGATCATCGGGAATCGTGCCCCAGCCCATCAACGTCGGAATCACGGGCACACCGGTCAACTCGGCAAACTCGACCAGCAAGTCGCTGGCATCGGCGTTGATGATGCCGCCACCGGCCACGATCAAGGGCTTGCTTGACGCCATCAGCATGTCGAGCGCCTTTTCGATCTGCTTGCGTGTGGCGGCGGGCTTGTACACGGGCAGCGGCTCGTAGGTGTCGATGTCAAACTCGATCTCGCCCATCTGCACATCAAACGGCAGGTCGATCAGCACCGGCCCCGGACGGCCCGAGCGCATCAGGTGAAACGCCTGCTGGAAAGCGCGTGGCACCAGTGCCGGTTCACGCACTGTGACACTCCACTTGGTCACCGGCTTGGAGATGCTCTCGATGTCCACCGCCTGGAAGTCTTCCCTGTACATGCGGGCACGCGGTGCCTGGCCGGTAATGCACAGGATGGGAATACTGTCGGCAATGGCCGAGTACAGGCCGGTGATCATGTCGGTGCCGGCCGGGCCGCTGGTGCCAATACACACACCAATGTTGCCGGCGGCGGCGCGGGTGTAACCCTCGGCCATGTGCGAGGCACCTTCCACGTGGCGCGCCAGAATGTGGGTGATGGACTGGCGCTCGCGCAGCGCCGAATACAAGGGGTTGATGGCGGCGCCGGGCACGCCAAAGGCGGTTGAGATGCCTTCTTTTTCCATCACCAGCACGGCGGCCATTGCAGCTTTCATCTTTGCCATTTTCATCTCCTGTCAGGGTTATTGATGGTCTGAAGTATTTCTCCAAGCTGGCGTTTCTGGAAGTCCGTCAAACAGCATTACGCTTATTCCTGGCTGGAATATTGCCAGCGACAGCCTTCCATGGTCTACTCTCGCGCCATGGACCGACTTGAGGCCATTCGGCTGTTTATTCGCGTGGTGGACCTTGGCTCTTTCAGCAAGGCGGCGGCCGAGCTGCGCATTGGCCAGCCCGCCGCGACCAAGCGCGTGGCGCAACTGGAAAAGCAACTGGGCGCGCGCCTGCTGCACCGCTCCACCCACGGCGTCACCCCCACCGAAATTGGCCTGCTGTACTACGACAAGTGCAAGCTCATTGCACACCACCTGGAAGATGCCGATTCGGTGGCCGGTCTGCTGCAATCCCAAGTACAAGGTGTGTTGCGCGTCAGTACCTCGGTGGCCTTTGGCCGCCGTGTGCTGGTGCCCTTGCTGATGCGCTTCATGCGCGAGCATCCGCAATTGCAGATCGAGCTGAACTTTGAAGACCGCTATGTGAATCTGGTGGAGCAGGGCATGGACGTGGCCATTCGCATGGGTCGACTCGAAGACTCGACGCTGGGTGCGCGCTACTTGGGGCTCAACCCGTGGGTGCTGGTGGCCTCAAACGAGTACCTTGCAGTGCGCGGCACGCCGCAGACGCCCGCCGACCTGGCAAAGCATGACGCGCTGATCTACAGCACGGTGCAGGGGGACGCCCGCTGGAATTTCACCAGTTCGGAGGGCCGCCTGCGGTCGATCCCGGTCAAGGGTCCGTTGCGTTCCAACAGCTTGTCGGCCTTGCTGGCGGCCGCCCGCAGCGGCATGGGCGTGGCAGCTTTGCCGCGCTATGTCGCCCAGGAATCCCTCAAGACCACAGCCATCACCGCCTTGTTGACTGACTGGACTCTGCCGGTGCAGGAAATACACGCGGTTTACAGCTCGCCCCGGCTGATTCCTGCCAAGGTGAGCACCTTCATTGCGTGGTTGCAGGGCGAATTTGGCGACGCCTGGTGGACCAGGACGTCATAAGGCTCAGACCAGACTTTTTTGCAGCCAATCAGAAAACGCCACACATTCCCAACGTTCCATCATGCCGGTGCGCCAGCACAGGTAATGCGCATGCGGGCTGGGCACATTGCTGGCAAACACCTCGCTGGTGCCCAGGCGTACCAGCGAGCCGTTCTCCAGCCAGGGCACGGCCAGCTTGATCCGGATCAGTGCGATGCCCATGCCGGCTGCAGCGCCATCACACATCAGGCCGACATCGTTGAACTGCGAACCCTCGGTGGGCTCGGGCCAGTCCAGGCCGCGGGCAGCAAACCAGGTGCGCCAGGGCTCCAGCGGGCTGCGCAAAAAAGTTTCGCCATCAAGGTCTTGCGCCACCTCAAAAGGGCCGTGCTCGCGCACAAAGGCGGGCGAGGCCAGTGGCGTGACCTCGTCCTTAAGCAGGCAAAAATGCTCAACATCGGCATAGCGCCCGGTGCCAAAGCGAATCATCAGGTCGGCATCTTCGGCTACCACGTCCAGCAGCGGGATCGAAATCTGCAGCGTCAGGTCAATTTCGGGGTAAGCCTCGGTGAACTGGCGCAGACGCGGAATCAAAATAGAGCGGGCAAAGGTCGGCGTGACCGCCAGGCGCAGTTTGCGTTTGCCCGGCAAGGCCGCAGCGCTCGGAAACTTTTGCAGCATGGTGAGGCCGTCGCGCACATGCGCCAGGTACTCCACACCTTCTATGGTCAATGAAAAATCGGCCCGGCCGAACAGCTTGGTGCCAATGATTTGCTCAAGCTGCTTGACCCGGTGGCTCACCGCACTGGGTGTGACGCAGAGTTCTTCGGCGGTTTGTGTGACGCTGCGCAGACGCGCCAGCGCCTCAAAAGTCAGCAGGCATTGGATGGGTGGGATGCGGGCGGTGGACATCACACGATTGTGGCAGGCGCCTGGCTGAAAGCACTGCGTAGAATCCCTGCCTTATGACTGACCGCACCGCCGTACTCGCCCAATACCTCATCCCCAAGCAGGCCATCACTTTGTTGGCCGGACGCATCGCGCAGGCGCAAGGCGGCGCGCTCACCACCCGCCTGATCGCCTGGTTTGTGCGGCGCTACGGCGTCAACATGGCGGAGGCCGCCAACCCGGACATCGACAGCTACGCCAGCTTCAACGACTTCTTCACCCGCGCCCTCAAAGCCGGTGCGCGCCCCCTGGCAAAAGCCGACCTGATTTGCCCGGTGGACGGCGCCATCAGCCAGTTTGGCCGCATCGAAGGCCAGCAGATATTCCAGGCCAAGGGCCACCATTACAGCAGCACCGCGCTGGTGGGTGGCGACGCCGCGCTGGCCGCGCAGTTTGACAACGGCCACTTTGCCACGCTGTACTTGAGCCCACGCGACTACCACCGCATCCACATGCCCTGCGCCGCTCGCCTGATGCGCATGATCTACGTGCCCGGCGACCTGTTTTCGGTCAACCCCACCACCGCGCGCGGCGTGCCGGGCTTGTTTGCGCGCAACGAGCGCGTGGTGTGCGTGTTTGAAGGCGAACACGGCCCGTTTGTGCTGGTGCTGGTAGGCGCCACCATTGTGGGCAGCATGGCCACCACCTGGCACGGCGCGGTCAATGCCCCGCGCCCGGGGCGTGTGAGCGAATGGCGCTATGACGATCAGCCTGTTAGCTTTCAGCAGGGCGATGAGATGGGGCGATTTTTGCTGGGGTCTACGGTGGTGATGCTGTTCCCGCAAGGCCCGCTTGAGTTCAACCCGGCGTGGCAACCGGGCGGTGCCATCCGTCTGGGTGAGGTGATGGCGCAAGGCGGTTAACAAGCAGACCAGACATCTGCCGCCCCTATTGGGAAGGGCTGGTTGGTCTCGAATCACAAGCCAATAATACAAATTGCCTGGGTAGGTTGGGTGGCTCCTTGGCAGCGTAAGCCGACCGCCACGACAGGCAGGTTACGGGAAGTCCAGTTCAGCGAGGTGCCACCAACTCATACGTTTACTTGACTTTGATTTGCGAATGAGTTGATGAACAGGGATCACACGGAAAGTGCGGGGTCTGAGCAAGCCTCCGGGGGCGTCAAGAAAACGACCGTGCGATGAACACGTTGCCACGATCCACTTAACGCGTCAGACAATCACTGCAACCTACCGTCGATTGCAGGCGA
Organism: uncultured Rhodoferax sp.; assembly: GCA_964538895.1. Taxonomy (GTDB): domain Bacteria; phylum Pseudomonadota; class Gammaproteobacteria; order Burkholderiales; family Burkholderiaceae_C; genus Rhodoferax. The sequence goes on along the minus strand of CAZIGL010000017.1, from coordinate 65,001 downwards.
TAGCTTGGCCTCCGGCACGATGATGACGTGGTGGTCAAAGTCGATGTCTTTGACACGACGGCGAACACCTGTCATTCCGAGCCCGTTGTCTCGGACCAGCAGACTCAAATTTGTTACTCCAGCGATCGCTGACCAGTTGCTCTTTCTACGGCTTTCATTTCCGTATTTATCAATGTTCGTTCTTCGGAATCCGATGAGTGAGGCTTCTGGTTGAGTTGGGCTAGGCGCCCAAGTCGGCGGTTGATGTATTTGGCATGGCGATGCCGTCAAGGACTTCAAGACCCGTTTAAGCCACTTGCAGGTGTGACGGCCCGGCACCAAGTCGTTCCAGTTGAAAATACTGCGACGGTAGCCTTGTTGGGTAGCTTATTAGTGACACAATCAAAAGTCAAAAACTAAATCAGGGATGAAATCATGAAAAAATTCACGTTAATGCTTGCGTTGCTTCTTATCGTCTTTATTACCGGTTGTGCAACGACAAGCAATTTACCAGCTCCAAAGGTCATGGACGCTTCAAATGATTTTTACAGTGCGAGTGCCAAGACAAATTGCGACTCCGCTGGATGCCAAACGTTTGATTTGACTGTAGTAATTAAATCCGACAAAGACATCAAGATTGACTGGAATAAAACGGTTTTCGTTTCCAATGGCCAAACTTCTGGCGGATTCTGGTTTGAGGGCATTGTCATTCGCGACAGGAACATGCCACGGCCTCCGGATGTGATCTTTGCTTCTAGTTCATACAAAAAAACAGTGGCTCCGAACGCATCTATGAACCTCAGCTTGTTTCCTCTTGCTCATTGGGAAGTTAAGCCAATGCCTGCCGGGGAAGGTGGCATTTATCTTGTAATAGATGTTGAAGGGAAAGAAGTTCCATTGCGAATGACAACGCAGATTCATGCTGGTTCATGATGGTTAGCTAGTTTCTGAAAAATTAGCTAACCGATCGGCTACCGCTCATGCCCAGTTATGCCGAACTTGCATCCTGAACCTGGATTAAGCAAGGGAAAACCCCAGCTAACCGAAGGCGTCAGCGGCTGTTTTTCTTTCCCCACTCCCGTGACCTCCGAAATAACACGCTTGAGGAGGTTTGGTCATTGGTGGCCCAATAGGTTTTCGCAACAAAACCTAAGGACTTCCGCCAATGACAACCCTTGACTTCATCTTCGATTTTCTCCTTGTGGTTTTTCTCATTGAAAGGGGGGAAGCCTGATATCAATTAAAAAATGCAAAAGTCGGCTCGTTTCAGAAGAAATAAGCCAAACCAAATCACCCAAATCAAGGAGAGAAAGTTGAGTGTAATCATCATTACAAAAGCAAATTTTTTTCAAGGTTTGACGTTGATTTAATTGGCGATTGGAGTGGCCAGGGGCATTTGGCTTTCGAACCCTGGGGGCCAAGCACCACTCATTGTGAAAAAAATCAATCTATTCGATTACATTAAAAGCAAACAGTCTAAGTCTCAGCTCGTTGGGAATCTTGCAGGGATGGCATGCAGATCATAAAAATATAACCAAGACCATCGCAACCAAACCTTAGAAGACATCATGAAATTATCGAAACTACCAATCATTTTATTGGCGACCGCATTTGTCACAGCCTGCGGTGGAGGGGGAGGCGGTGATACGTCTGCTTCGAGCAATCCGAATTTGGCTGAACTGCAAGGCGTTTGGATTTATTCCAGCGACAGTCACTATACAGGAGGCGCTTGCGGATTGGACAATAGTGGAAATTATGGGCGAAGGCTGACGTTCACACTAAGTGGCAATACTTTTACATCAAAAGATGAGAATTGCTTAATATTAACAGGTAATACTGGTGGTTACATTGAAACAAATAGCGGAAATGGAACTATAAATATTGGTGATATTTATTTAACTGATACATCAAATCCTGATAATAATTTGCGGGCTATCGATTTTATTACAAATACAACTTTATACACATCTTATAGAGTAACGAACAGCAAATTGTATTTAGCAGATTCATTAAGAGCATATGATGGTTCAACTCCTGCACTGCGAGCTTCGTATGTTACCGGTCGAGTAGCATTCGTAAAACAGTAATATCGCCTTTAGGGTACGCGATCCATCCAAAATGATCCTGCCGCTAGGAGAATTTTAGGTGGGTCTCGTCAAGACAATAAGTGACAATGGGTGAAAATTGACTATGTCTTTACTTTTCGATAGGTGGAGAGATGGGCTACATCACACAGGCTGTTGATGCCGACTGAAAACTGACCCGACCAGATGCACACTTGTTTCAGACTTCCTCGCCGCCGATGTACGCAATGAAGATTGGTCGCCTCCAATTGAGTGGCAGCTTTGAGGAAAGCTAAAGGTTCAACTGAGTCAGCGCTCAAAAACATCGAACGGGGCATTCAATGGCAGCTATCGGGCAGGGACTTCAGCGAACTGAAATTCGGCTATGGGTCTGAAGCCGCCATATTTCTCAACAGCAGGCCGTTCAGGCCGAACTCAATTGGCTATAGTCAAACGATGAGCAAACCAATTTCAGACCTGAAGCTGATGATTTCTAGCATGGAACCAGTCTTAAATGATGGCGCCTATGTCTACACATCTGTGCCCCACGGGACAGACACTTCAAACATTGATTCAATTGCTTCCATCAAGGAAGTCGAGGGGATTACCCTGGTTGTTTCGGAAAAGCAGGCCCTGGAAAATGGATTGCCGGTTCTTTATCGTTGCTCTTGGATTACTCTCAACGTGCACTCTGACTTGAATGCCTGTGGGCTGACATCGGCATTTTCTAAGGCGCTAGCGGAGGAAGGAATTAGCTGCAATGTTGTCGCCGGTGCCTACCACGACCACATTTTTGTGCCGGTTGCCCTTGAAAGCAAAGCCTTGTTGGCCTTAAAGCTGTTGCAAAACTCGTAAATTCCCTTAGTCGTCTCGACCATTGAATGACTCATTTAAAGCGGGCAATTCAAGCAACTGAAAGTCAGTAATCAGCCTTGGAGTCATTCACGGCCAAAACCCGGATGACTCCACCGCTGCACTGAAGTCGCACAGCAGACCACCAAAGCGTTCTTGGAGCGACCGACTGCTTTTCAATTTCCTTGGCGCCGGCGAAGGACCGCTTGGCCTACCGGCAGTTGACCGCTTTGGGCCCAAGCTGACCACCAACCGAAAATTCTGACCGACAGGGTCTTTTGCAGTAAGCACAGCATCAAATCATGCCAATGAAATAAAGCTGATCCATCGGTCGCGTGCTGAATTCATCTTTGCACCACGCTGCTGTGTCAAGTTGTAAGTTGCATTGACATAGCTGCATGATGCGGATTGAATCGCGTCTTTTAGATCACTCCACAAAGGCAAACCATGAAAAGCTTCAAAAAATTCGTCTCCACTGGTCTGATCGTCTGCATCACCGCCGCCGGTCTGCCCTTTAGCGCGCAAGCCCGCATGGTGGCCACTGAAGAAATTACGGCACCGGCTGCCACTGGTGCCTTAAGCGCCAGCCGCGACGCAGTGAACCAATTTCTGGAGCGCGATGACGTTCGCCAGGCCATGCTTGGTCAGGGCGTGACCCCGCAAGCTGCACTGGAGCGTGTGGCGGCCATGTCCGACGCTGAAGTGACCCAACTGGCCGGTCGCATCGACCAGGCCCCGGCGGGTGCCGGTGTGGTGGGTGTTTTGTTCACCGTCTTCATCGTGTTGCTGGTGACTGACATCATGGGCTTGACCAAGGTGTTTCCGTTTACCCGATCGGTGCGATGACCGGTCGACTCGTTCGTCTTCGAACCCCCGTTTTGACGGGGGTTCTTGTTTGGGTGCTGCTGCTGTTGAGTGGCTGCGCCACACCGCAGGTGGCCATGCTGGATACCGTTTGGCCAGAAGATCTCCCGGTGAAGGCAGAACTCACTCATGTGCCATTTTTCCCGCAGGAAGAGTTCGAGTGTGGCCCGGCGGCGCTGGCCATGGTGGCCCATGCTGCAGGCGTCAAGGTCAGCCCTGACGCGCTGGTAGAGCAGGTTTACCTGCCAGGGCGTCAAGGTTCACTGCAGCCTGAAATGATGGCTGCGACGCGTCGGCAGGGCTTGCTGGCCTACCCCTTGCAGCCTAAGCTGGAAGACTTGCTGCGCGAAGTGGCGGCGGGAAACTCGGTGTTGGTGTTCCAGAATCTGGCGTTTTCAATTTACCCGCTTTGGCACTACGCCGTGGTGATGGGATATGACCGGGAGCGGCATATGCTGTTGCTGCACTCCGGGCTCACGGCGCGCATGGAAATTTCACTGTTTGCCTTTGAGCGCACCTGGGGGCGTGGGCAGTTTTGGGCCATGCTGGCGCTGCCACCCGGGCAATTGCCCGCCACTGTCGAGCCCAGGGCTTACATTGCTGCCGCTGCCACGCTGGAGCGCACCCATGCAAGCGGCGCCCAGCAGGCGTTTGCCGCTGCGTTGCAGCGCTGGCCCGACGACCGCACCGCCTTGCTGGGTGCGGGCAACACGGCCTATGCGCTGGGTCAGCCTGAGGCCGCTGTGAAAGCTTACCGCCAGACGGTGCTCAAGCACCCCGACTTTGCTGATGGCTGGAACAACCTGGCGCAGGTGTTGCTGGAATCAGGCCACCGCATTGAAGCCGCCCGAGCCATTGCCCGCGCTGTGGCGCTGGGCGGTGCGCGCCTGCCGGACTACCTGACGCTGCAGGCTGAGATCGAACAAAAATAAGGCTGCAGACTTTCCCTGCAAGACCGAATGCAGTTTCTCCCGACTTGGCAACAGGGTGCGTGGAGTTGGCTGCCAAGGCGCTGCTGCATTCGTCGCGCTGTGGCTGGTCATGCCGGGTGGGCGCTGGTTAGGCAAGATGGGACGCTTACCCAAAGTTACCCCTCTGATGGAACTGGCGTACAGAGTATTCTTGCGCTTGCGACCGATGCTGCAGGGCTGGATGCGTGGCGCCTGAAACGCCGCCAGGAGAGGATTTTAGGGGTCAACAGCAGGGCGTTGCCAACTCCACCTGTGGACAGTCGTCCCCAGGCTGTTTCAGGAATCTGGACTTTGGATCACCGTGCCCGAGGCCAGCAAATCATCAATACGCGCCATCAACAGCATCCCGGTGATGGAGCTGGGGTCAAACTCGGGCCAGTCGATTTTGGCGGTCGGGTCAATGTCAGACAGGCTGACGTGTGCCATCGACCATTTTCCATAACGCCTTTGGACAATGCTTTCACAGTGGATCATCTCAACATTAGTGTGTCGTTGATCCGCATAAATGCGTGAATACAACTTTGTGACCACACTGCGTTCGCCCTCAAGCAATTGCAAAAAAACGCCTTGTCCCTGGCATAAAACGCCGGTGATGTCGTTGGCGTGATTCCAGGCCTGTGCCGTTTTCAGGATCGAGTTGGTCATGGTGCTGGTCTGCGGACCAACCGCAGTACTGACATAAATCACGCGGATAAGCATGGTGAGAACTCCTTGAGTAGGCCCAGTAATGAAAATCAATTCTGCCCGACTTGTTGCACCAGCGTCTGACTCGCGAAAATAGCCGTAGGGTTTAGCGCCATCCCGCGCTTTACAACCCGCATCACCGCAAGCGTTCGTTTGGCGCCCGGCGCAGCAAGTCAGTTTTTAAGCCCTGCCGCAGCTTCGGTTGCTATCTGAAAATGACCGTCTTGTGGCCGTTGACCAGTACCCGGTGCTCACTGTGCCATTTCACGGCGCGGGCCAGCACCTGGCTTTCGGTGTCGCGGCCCAAGGCGGTCAGGTCTTCCACCGTTTTGCTGTGGTCCACACGCGCCACGTCCTGCTCGATGATCGGGCCCTCGTCCAGTTCGGCCGTCACATAGTGGGCGGTGGCGCCGATCAGCTTGACACCCCGGTCATGCGCCTGGTAGTAGGGCTTGGCACCCTTGAAGCTGGGTAAAAACGAGTGGTGGATGTTGATGGCACGGCCACTGAGCTTGCGGCACAAGTCATCTGACAATATTTGCATGTAGCGCGCCAGCACCACCAGTTCGGCGCCTTCGGAGTCAATGATCTCGATTTGTTTGGCTTCCACCTGGGGCTTGGTGGCAGCGGTTACCGGCAGGTGGTGGAACGGCACGTTGTAGCTGGCTGCCAGCTGGTAAAAGTCGCGGTGGTTCGAAATGATGGCGCAAATGTCCAGCGGCAGCAGGCCGCTCTTCCAGCGAAACAGCAGGTCGTTGAGGCAATGGCCTTCCTTGCTGACCAGGATCACAGTACGCATTTTTTGCGCCTGGGCGTGCAATTTCCACTGCAGCTGGAAGGGTGCGGCAAATTCGGCCAGCTGGGTTTTGAGTTCGTCAAAGCTGTGCTCGCCGCAGGCAAACTGCACGCGCATGAAAAACAGGCCGGTGCCGGTGTCGTTGAACTGTGCGGCTTCTTCGATGTTGCCGCTGCGCGCCAGCAAAAAACCGGACACGGCGTGGACCAGCCCGAGGCGGTCGGGGCAAGACAGGGTGAGGGTATAAACAGGATGCATAGGGGCAGCATTGTCGCAGCCTTGCTTCACCTTCAATCGTCAGGAAAAATCACATGGACCTCCCGGCACTGCAACAAACCCTGCGTGACTTTGCTGCTGCGCGCCACTGGCAGCCGTTTCACACCCCCAAGAATCTCAGCACGGCGCTGATGGTGGAGGCCGCCGAGCTGGCCGAGATTTTCCAGTGGATGAGCGCCGAAGCGTCGCAAGCCGCGCACCAGGATCCCGTCATCAAAGAGCGCATCGCCGACGAGGTGGCCGATGTGTTGTTTTACCTGCTGCAACTGGCCGATCAGTGCACCATCGATATCCCCAGCGCGGTCGCCAGCAAGTTGGTCAAAAATGCCAACAAACACCCGGCTTCTGGCTCGGCAGCGTCGCGTGGATAATCTGATCCATGCGAATTCCCTTTACCAAAATGCAAGGTGCCGGCAACGACTTTGTGGTGCTCAATGAGACCCAGGCTCGCTATGGCTTGGGCACGGCGCAGTACCGGTTTTTGGCAGATCGCCACTTTGGCGTGGGTGCCGACCAGATCTTGACGGTGCGCCCGTCGCCAGCAATGGGCATTGACTTTGAATATGTGATCCACAACGCCGATGGTGCCGAGGTGGAGCAGTGCGGCAACGGCGCGCGTTGTTTTGCGCGCTATGTGCGCGATGCCGGCCTCACCCTGAAAGACGCGATCCGGGTACAGACCAAAGGTGGGGTGATCGAGCCGGTGCTTAAAGCCGATGGCCGCGTCACGGTCAACATGGGGGCGCCGGTGTTTGAGCCCGCACGCATTCCGTTCGCGCCCGTTCAGGTGCTCGCCCAGCCCAGAGGGTCATGGCAGCAATGGCCGCTGGCGCTGGCTGTGCCGGGGCAAGACACCCAAGTGCTGGTGGCGGTGGTGTCCATGGGTAACCCGCACGCGGTGCAGTTGGTGGCTGATGTTGCTGCGGCGCCGGTGGCGCAGCAAGGCCCGCTGATCGAAAGCCACCCTTTTTTCCCGAACCGGGTCAACGCCGGTTTCATGCAGGTGCTCAATCGCAGCCAGATCAGGTTGCGGGTGTATGAGCGCGGCGCTGGCGAGACGCTGGCCTGCGGATCAGGCGCTTGCGCGGCCGTGGTGGCGGGCATACGGCTCGGGTTGCTCGACCTGCAAGTGGATGTGTACACCCGTGGCGGTGTGCTCACCATTGCCTGGGCCGGCGACAACGCCCCGGTCATGATGACCGGCCCGGCCACCACCGTCTTTTGCGGCGACATTGAAATTCCCAACGACCTCCCCAACATGTCATGACCATGCCAAATTTAACCCTGCCCAGCGCCACCGCCAACCCGATCACCGAAGACGACATTGCCAATTACCTGGCCAATACGCCTGATTTTTTTGAGCGCCATGCCGACATGCTGGCCGCCGTGCAACTGACCAGCCCGCACAGCCAGCGCGCGGTGAGCCTGCAGGAGCGCCAGGCCCTCATGTTGCGTGAAAAAATCAAGATGCTGGAGCTGCGCATCATGGACATGATTCGCAACGTCAACGACAACACGCTGCTTTCAGACAAGTTGCTGCAGTGGGCGCGCACCTTGTTTTTGAACACCGATCCCGCCACTTTGCCCGAGCTGATGGCCGCTGAGTTGGCTGACCAGTTTGCTGTGCCCCAGGTAGGCATCAAGGTGTGGGGCGTGGACGCTGCCTATGCCGGCGAGGCGTTTGCCCAGGGGGTGAGCGAGGATGCGAAGGTTTTTGCGAGTTCACTGACCGAGCCATTCTGTGGCGTCAACACCGGGCTGGAGGCCATCAACTGGCTGCCTGACCCCCGTGCGGTGGCCTCGCTGGCCATTTTGCCGCTGCGCGCCGGCCCCATGGGCAGCGCGGCCCCCGCTTTTGGCCTGCTGGTGCTGGCCTCGCCCGATGCCCAGCGCTTCAATAGCACCATGGGCACCGACTTTCTGGCCCGTGTGGCCGAGTTGGCCAGCGCCGCGCTGTCGCCGCTGCGCTAGCACAGTCCATGAAGCCCGTGGCACCGACAACCCTCGGCCCGAGGGCGGGCCTCCTGCAAAATCCCCGGAATTTTTGTGGGAGCGGCACCCTCGCCGCGATGGCGTTTGGGTCATGGAAAGCGAAACATGGCCATCGCAGAAGCCGACGCTGACCCGTTGACGGGTCTGCCCCCGGACCCACTGGTGCAGCGCTACCTGGACCATGTGCGCTTCGAGAAGCGATTGGCTGCGCGCACGGTGGCGCTCTATACCCTGGACCTGGAAAAACTGGCGGCCCATGCTGCGCAAGCTGGCGTCGGCCTGACCGCGGTTGAGCCCAGCCATATCCGGCGCTGGGTGGCGAAAATGCACAGCGGCGGACGCAGTGGGCGCGGCATTGCACTGATTTTGTCGGGCTGGCGCGGGTTTTATGTTTGGCTTGGGCGCGAGGGCCTGGTGGTTTTGAATCCGGTGCTGGATGTGCGCTCACCCAAGGCGGCCAAACCCCTGCCCAAGGCCCTGAGCGTGGACGCCGCCGTGCAGCTGGCGAGCTTTCAAGCCGTGAACGCCGACCCCTGGCTGGAAGCGCGTGACGCCGCCATGGTCGAGCTGCTCTACGGCGGCGGCTTGCGGGTGGCAGAGTTGACCGGGCTTGATGTGCAGGCCAGCGATGCGGCGCGCGGCTGGGTTGACTTACAGGCGGGCGAAGCGCATGTGCTGGGCAAGGGCAGCAAGCGCCGCATTGTGCCGGTAGGCGCCCGGGCGGTGCAGTCGCTACAGGCCTGGCTGCTGGTGCGTGACCAGGCTTTGGCGCGGTCGACGGCTGCGGGGGTGGCGGGCGCGTCACCCCGGGCTGCGCTGTTCATTGGCCGCAATGGCACGCGACTCACGTCCCAATCCATCTGGCAACGGGTGCGCCAGCGCAGCCTGCAGGCCGGGTTGGCGGCGCCGGTGCATCCGCACATGTTGCGGCACTCGTTTGCCAGCCATGTGCTGCAGTCGAGCAGCGACTTGCGCGGTGTACAAGAGCTGCTGGGCCACGCCAACATCAGCACCACGCAAATTTACACCCGGCTCGACTTTCAGCACCTGGCGCGGGCCTATGATGCAGCCCATCCGCGTGCCCACCTGAAAAAGGGTGGTCAAGGTAGTTCAAAATGAGGGTTGGCGACAATTTCTTTCAAAAGGTGACTTATGCAAAAGCAGATCAGTGTGGTGTTGGATAAAGGTGTCGAATTTTCTTTTCATGTGCCAGAGGGCGCGCCGCTGGCGCATGACGCCGCGCGGGCCTGGCTGGACCACCAGTTCATCAACCTCGACTGCGAGCCCTTGCGTGCCAGTGGCAAAGTGCTCACCGCCGACAAGGTGCTGGTGGTGACCCAGGCCGCCGGGCCTGCCCTGCTGGGCGATGCCAAGTGGTCGGCCGACTATGTGGCGGCAGTCAGCGCGGCCCTGGGCAAGCCGATGATCCGCGTCGATGTGCCGGCCATGGCGATCACTTATTGAAAGTCATTCGCCTGCGGGCAGGCAAAGAGCGTTCGCTGCTGCGGCGCCATCCCTGGATTTTTGAGTCGGCCATTGCCAAGGGCGGTGGCGACGCGGGAGAAACCGTGCGGGTGGAGTCGGACCAGGGCCAGTTTCTGGGCTGGGCGGCGTTCAGTCCAGCCTCAAAAATTCGCGCACGGGTGTGGAGCTTTGACGAGGCGCAGCGCATTGACGCCGCCTTCTTTGCCGCAGCCTGTGTCAGCGCCGTCAAGGCCAGAGCCCGCTTTGACATTCAGAGCAATGCCATGCGGCTGGTGCACGGCGAGTCGGATGGCCTGCCGGGTTTGATTGTTGACCGTTATGGCGACACGCTGGTGGCGCAGTTCACCTCCAGCGGCGTCGAGCGCTGGAAAGATGCCATCGCCGAAGCCTTGCTGGCTGCCACCGGCTTGAGCAAGCTGTATGAGCGCAGTGACGCCAGCAGCCGCGCCCTCGAAGGCTTGCCCGAGACCACCGGCTGGCTGCGCGGGCAGGGCGAGGTGGAGCTTGTGCTGCAGGAGCATGACTGGCAACTGGCGGTCAACATCGCCGACGGCCACAAAACCGGCTTTTACCTGGACCAGCGCGACAGCCGCAAACGCTTCTGTGACTACGCCCGTCGCCTCAAGTTCGAGCGCGTGCTCAACTGCTACTGCTACACCGGCGGTTTCACGGTGGCCGCGCTCACTGGCGGTGCAGTTCATGTGACCTCGATTGATTCGTCGGGCCCGGCGCTGCAAAAAGCCGCGGCCAATGTGGCGCTCAACGGTTTTGATGCCAGTCGCGCCAGCTTCATGGACGCCGATGTCAACGCCTCCTTGCGTCAATTCATCGAGCAAGGCCGCAATTTTGACGCCATCGTGCTGGACCCGCCCAAGTTTGCGCCCACCGTGGCCCATGCCGAGCGTGCCGCGCGGGCTTACAAAGACATCAACCGGCTGGCGTTCAAGCTGTTGGCCCCCGGCGGGGTGCTGTTCACCTACAGCTGCTCGGGCGGCATCAACGCCGACCTGTTTCACAAGATCGTGGCGTCCGCGGGCTGCGATGCCGGGGTGGATGGCTATATTCACGAGCGCATGGGCGGCGCACCCGACCACCCCATGACGGTCAATTTCCCCGAGGGCGAGTATTTGAAGGGGTTGGTGGTGATGCGTAAGTAGGGTTTTGGCCCGGGTCGTTACACTCGCACCCTTTTCACATGCCCTGATATGAGCCTCATTCCTGCCACCATCCTGACCGGTTTTCTGGGTTCCGGCAAAACCACGCTGCTCAAGCGTGTGCTCTCGGAAGCCCACGGTCAGAAGATCGCCATCATCGAAAACGAGTTTGGTGAAGAAAACATCGACAACGATATTTTGGTGACCGACTCCAAAGAGCAGATCATCCAGATGAGCAACGGCTGTATTTGTTGCACCATCCGCGAAGACCTGCGCGAAGCGTTGCAATTGCTGGCGGCCAAAAAACGCCAGGGGCTGCTCGATTTTGACCGCGTGGTGATCGAGACCACCGGCCTGGCGGACCCGGGGCCGGTGGCGCAGACCTTTTTCATGGACGACGAAATTGCCGAAAGCTATTTGCTCGATTCGATTCTGACACTGGTCGATGCCAAGCACGCCAACCAGCAGCTCGACGACCGCCAGGAAGCGCGCCGCCAAGTGGGTTTTGCCGACCAGATTTTCATCAGCAAGACCGATCTGGTGTCCGCTGCAGAAACCGAAGACCTGATGCACCGGCTCAAACACATGAACCCGCGCGCGCCGCAGCAGGCCGTGCATTTTGGTGAAGTGCCCTTGAGCCAGGTGTTTGATCTGCGCGGCTTCAACCTCAACAGCAAGCTCGACATCGACCCCGATTTCCTCAAGGAAGAAGATCACGCAGGGCATGACCATGCGCATGAGCACGAACACGGCGAGCACTGCGACCATCCGTCGCACCAGCACGGCCACCATCATGCCCACGATGACGATGTAAAAAGCTTTGTGTTTCGCTCCGAGCGCCCTTTTGATCCGGCCAAGCTGGAAGACTTTTTGGGCGCCATTGTCAATATTTACGGCCCGCGCATGTTGCGCTACAAAGGGGTTCTGTACATGCAGGGCACCGATCGCAAGGTTATTTTCCAAGGGGTGCACCAACTCATGGGCAGCGACCTGGGCCCGGCCTGGGGCAAGGACGAGACGCCGTGCAGCAAAATGGTTTTTATTGGCATTGACCTGCCCAAAGATATTTTTCTGCAGGGCATGGCGCAAAGTCTGGTGCGAGATTGATCCTTAACCGAAAGTCGACCGCTCATGTTTCTCTCATTGCTGCAAATGATGGGGTTTTTGCCGGTCAAGCCTGTACACTCGCGCGCCAGCGAAAAAACCTTGCCTGAGCTTGCCAGCATGACAAGCCAGACGCCAACCGTTCAGGATAATCCCGTCAGGAGGTCACCCGTGAAAGCGCAAACTGTCAAACCCGAAGCGACTGAGAAAAAAGCCGCTGCCGTTGCTGATCCAGTCAAGCCAGTCAAGTCCGTGAAACCTGTTAAATCAGGCAAAGCTGCCAACGTGGCTGCCACTGAGGCGACGCCGCCCGCAAAGACCAAAGCGGTCAAGCCCCTTGCGGCCAAGCAGGCCGTCGTCAAAGCTGGCAAAGCCAGCGCGACGCCGCTAAGCAAGCCAGTTTTACCCGCCACCAAGAAAAAATCTTTAGACGTGACCACTCAAACCCCTGTATCTCCCCAAGCGGCTGCGCCTGCAGCCGCCAAGCCGGTTGCCAAAGTCGCAGCGCCGACAACCCAGATGACTTCCTCCGGTGTGCCGGTGCGTACCGGTCGTCCTTCCTCGCGCCTGGCTCAATTAACCGTGCCTTCCATGGCCCAGGCCGTGGCTTCCACCGCCGCCAAGTCGAGCTTTACCCAGATAGTCAGCGTGATGCCGATCGTGTCACCTTTGGCTTCGTCGGTCAAAAAAGACAAGAAGCTGGCCAATAACTGGAAAATCAAGCCGGTCAACGAATTGACTGATCCAGAGATTCTGGCCATGTCGGATGACGAGTACATGAACGACACCCAGTTGGCTTATTTCCGGCTGAAATTGGTCAAGCTCAAGAACGACATGCTCAGCAATGCAGGCGAGACCACCGAGCATCTGCGTGAAGACACGGTGGTGGTGCCTGACCCCGCTGATCGCGCCACCATCGAAGAAGAGCACGCCCTGGAACTGCGCACCCGTGACCGCGAACGTAAACTGCTCAAAAAAATCGAGCAATCGATCACGCGCATCGATGCCGGCGACTACGGTTACTGCGACGAGACCGGAGAAGCCATTGGTGTGGGTCGACTGCTGGCACGGCCCACGGCCACGCTTTCGCTGGAGGCACAGCAGCGCCGAGAACTCAAACAAAAAATGTTTGGTGACTGAGCATGTCAGACGCTACCTTGCGCCGGTTGAATCGCTATGGCAACGCTACCCACTAGCTCACGTCTGTTTGCCAAAGTCGCCAAATTTGTCCGCAATCCAAATGTCCATTGGAGCGACCTGGACAAGATTGAGGCCGAGGGCGAAGGTGGATCCGAGTCTGTGATCGAGCCGACGCTGGCACACAACCGGCAAACGCTCAAGGACATGATTGATCGCAAGCGCCATGAAGACGCGATTCGCAAGTGCGAATTTGATGAGTTGCGTCAATTGCGTCGCCAGGCCTCCATCGCCCGGCCCGATCTGAGTGACAAACCATCTACATTCGGCTCACCCACAAACATCAGCGACCTGGATGAGCGGGCCATGACCCTGCGCAAAATTGATGAAATTGAAGCGCAGATGTCCAGGCAATGGTGGAAAGGGCAGGGGCCAGCGCTGCAGGCGGAGGCCGTTCCGCCGCAGCCTGACGTTGCGGTGGCGCAGGCCCGCAGTGCCAGTGTCGACAGCCTGTTTACCTCAACGCAGGTGAAAAACAGCCGGATCGATTTTGACGACATTCCTACCCTGCTCGGGCCGGCGCCCACGCTCCAGAACGAGGCCCAGCCGCATGGGTCGCACGCCCCCTGGCGTGCCGAGGCATCACGCCAGGCGATGGACGACCGTGGCTTCGGCCCCGCCAAATTGTTTGTTTCGGAGCTCGATGACAATTTGGCTGATCCTGACCTGGAGGAAGCCGCAGTGCGTTTTGCCAATGGCGACGATGCCGGTGCGGAATCTGTTTTATTGGCTGCCTTGCGAGCCCAGCCCGCGCTGTCTGCTGTGGCGCAAGCTCAGGCCGAGGCCCTGTTCGACCTGTATCGCAGTTTGGGGCAACAAGCCAGTTTTGAGCGTGAGGCTCTGAATTTTTCACGGCAGTTTGGCTGCCCGGCGGCTGCCTGGTTGCCTCCTGCGGCGGCACATGGCAGCCCGTCCGCGGTGGTGCCGCAGGTCTGGTTCTGCCCGGCCCGGCTTGAGCTGCCAGCGCTGGCACAACTGCCTGGCGTTTTGCCGGTCACAGGCTGTTTGTCCTTGAACTGGTCAGGCCTGCAAGAGATCGCAGCGCCAGCGGCGCAGCAGTTGGCGCACCTTATGGCTGCCTGGAGCACGCAAGATGCCTGTCTTGAATTTGAAGGCGAGCGGGTGCTGGTCGACGTTTTGTGTGCCGCCACGCCCAGGGGCGCGCGCCAGACCGCTCCATTCTGGTGGGCCTTGCGCATGGATCTGCTGCGTATCTTGCAGTGGCAGGACGATTTCGAGTTGGCCGCGTTTGAATTTTGTGTGACCTTCGAGTCAGCCCCCAGCCCCTGGACGCCGGCAAGGTGCCGTTTGCGTCACCCGGAACTGGCCGCGACGCACAGGGCAAGCCCGGTGCAACCCATCGTTGCATCTGCCACGCCGCCGCAAGGTGTCGTCCTGACCGGCGAACTGCAGGGGGATGTGGTGCTCGGCCTGCCCGCGCTGGACGAGGTCGGCCAACAGACCAACACGTTGGTTGTTTTCTGCAGCGAACTGGTGCGGGTCGATTTTTCTGCAGCAGGCAGCATCCTGAATTGGGTGGCCCGGGGGCAGGCGCTCGGGTGCCAAATTGAATTCAGGGACGTGCCATTTCTGGTCGCCGCATTTTTTAACCTGATTGGCATCAACCAGCACGCCCGGGTGCTGACGCGAGTCCATCAGGCGTCGCGTTAACAAAGGAATTTCATGGAGCAATTTCACGGCACCACCATCATCAGCGTGCGCCGAAAAACACCCGAGGGGGTGCAGGTCGCCATTGGTGGTGATGGTCAGGTGACGCTGGGCAACATTGTGGTCAAGGGCACGGCGCGCAAAGTGCGCAAGCTCCACCATGGCAAGGTGCTGGCCGGTTTTGCCGGCGCCACGGCCGATGCCTTCACGCTGTTTGAGCGCTTTGAGGCCAAGCTCGAAAAGCATCAGGGCCATCTGGTGCGCGCCGCCATCGAACTCACCAAGGACTGGCGCACCGACCGCGTGTTGCGCCGCCTGGAGGCCATGCTGGCGGTGGCCGACCTGGAGGCCTCGCTCATCATCACCGGCAACGGCGACGTGCTGGAGCCTGAAAATGGCATTGTGGCGATTGGTTCTGGCGGTGCCTACGCCCAGGCGGCGGCCATTGCCCTGCTGAACCATACCGAACTGTCAGCGACCGACATGGTCAAAAAGTCACTGGAGATCGCCGGTGAGATTTGCATCTACACCAACATGAACCACACGATTGAATCGCTCTAACTTCATGGCAGACCAGTTTCCCCGAAGCACAAAGCCAGGCGGTCTCGCTCCCTGTGGGAGCGGCGCCCTCGCCGCGATTGACCCCGTTAACCCCTGAAGCCTGGCAGGCCGGCGCACATGGGCACTGCCTTCAACTGATTAAATATGTCCTCACTCACCCCCCAGCAAATCGTCTCCGAGCTCGATAAACACATCGTTGGCCAGCAGCAGGCCAAGCGTGCCGTGGCCATTGCGCTGCGCAACCGCTGGCGCCGCCAGCAGGTCGGCCCAGAGTTGCGCAGTGAGATCACGCCCAAGAATATTTTGATGATCGGCCCCACGGGCGTGGGCAAAACCGAAATTGCGAGGCGCCTGGCACGCCTGGCCGATGCCCCGTTCATCAAGGTCGAGGCCACCAAGTTCACCGAGGTGGGCTATGTCGGCAAGGACGTCGACGCCATCATCCGCGACCTGGCCGACATTGCGGTCAAGCAAACGCGCCAGGCGGCCACCAAAAAAGTGCGCGAGCGCGCCGCCGACGCGGCCGAAGACCGGGTGCTCGACATCCTGATCCCGATGCCGCGCCAGGAGTTTGGCGTGGTGGCAGGCGGTGAGCCCGAGAGCACGGCGCGCCAGACCTTTCGCAAGAAACTGCGTGAAGGCCAACTCGATGACCGCGACATCGAGCTTGACGTGGCACAAAACACGCCGCAGCTTGAGATCATGGGCCCGGCCGGCATGGAGGAGATGACCGAGCAATTGCGCGGCATGTTTGGCCAGCTTAACCAGAACAAGGTGCACAAGCGCAAGCTCAAGATTGCCGAAGCGCTGAAACTGCTGGTGGAAGAAGAGGCCGCCAAGCTGGTCAACGAAGACGAGATCAAAACCCGGGCGCTGCACATGCTGGAGCAAAACGGCATTGTTTTCATTGATGAGATCGACAAGGTCACCTCGCGCGCCGAGGGCAGTGGTGCCGAGGTCTCGCGCCAGGGCGTGCAGCGCGACCTGTTGCCGCTGGTTGAAGGCACCACGGTGTCGACCAAGTACGGCATGGTCAAGACCGACCATATTTTGTTCATTGCCTCCGGTGCTTTTCACTTGAGCAAACCCAGTGACCTGATTCCCGAATTGCAGGGGCGCTTCCCGATTCGGGTCGAGCTGAAGTCGCTCTCGGTGGCCGATTTTGTGGCCATTTTGACGCAAACCACGGCCTCGCTGGTCAAGCAATACCAAGCGTTGCTGGCCACCGAGCAGGTCACGGTGGAGTTTTCTGAAGCCGGCATTGCGCGGCTGGCGCAGATTGCCTTTGATGTGAATGAGCGCACCGAAAACATCGGCGCGCGCCGCCTGTCCACCGTGATGGAACGTTTGCTCGACGAAGTCAGCTTCGACGCCGCCAATTTGACCGGCCAGACCATCCACGTTGACGCGGCTTATGTCGACGCCCGCCTGAGTGAGCTCAGCCAGAACGAAGACTTGAGCAGGTATATCCTGTAACTTTGCGGGTCAGACCACTCGCGAAGCGACGTGCTCTGACCCCAACACTTCGTCGGATGTCATGTCTCGTGGCTCAGACCACTCGCGCAGCGACGTGCTCTGACCCCAACCGATCAGGGATGTCCTTGCGGCTCAGACCACTCGCGACGCGACGTGCTCTGACCCCAACGGATCAGATTTTTCCTCACAGATCACATTCACTTAAACCGCTAAGTGCTTCATTTAGAACGATATTCAACCTGGATCAAGGTTCTAAATCGCTTCTAAGTCTTTGATTTCATTGTAAAAATTTATTGCAAAGGGGTTTGCGCGCGTGGTTTTTGCTGCTACAGTGCAAAAAAGTGCAATTTAGTGGTGAATTGTGCTTTTACGCCGCCGTTTCCCGGTTCATTTTGAAAATCAAAGGTCAGCTATCGTGTTTCAAGGGGCTTCCTCATTAAGTCTTGACGCAAAGGGTCGGCTGTCTGTGCCAACCCGGCATCGTGACGTCTTGAGCGTCACAGCCGCGGGTCAGCTCACCATCACCAAACACCCGCACGGCTGCCTGATGATTTTCCCGCGCCCCGAATGGGAAAAATTCCGTGACCGCATTACTGCCTTGCCGATGTCGGCGCAGTGGTGGAAGCGCATTTTTTTGGGCAATGCCATGGATGTTGAGCTTGACAGTACCGGGCGTGTGCTGATTTCGCCCGAACTGCGCGCAGCCGCCGGCATTGCCAAGGAGTCGGTGTTGTTGGGCATGGGCAACTTTTTTGAGTTGTGGGACAAAGCCACTTACGACGCCCAGGAGGCGCAGGCCATGCAGGGTGACATGCCCGATGTTTTCAAGGACTTCTCTTTCTGAAGGCCCGTGGTGGAAACTGCATGGACCCACACCACCGTTTTATTGAGTGAAGCAGTCGACGCTTTGCTCGGGGCGGCCGACGCTGAAAGTGACGCGGCCGAACCGCATCCTGCTGGCCCGGCCCCGGTATTTGTCGATGCCACCTTTGGTCGAGGGGGTCACAGCCGCCTGATGCTGTCGCGGTTGCCCGTCGATGCCCGCCTGATTGCCTTTGACAAGGACCCGGACGCGCTGGCAGAGGCCGCCAGCATCACCGACCCCCGCTTTTCCATACGCCACCAGGGCTTCAGCCATCTGGGCGAACTGCCGCCTGCCAGCGTGGCCGGGGTGCTGCTGGACCTGGGCATCAGCTCGCCCCAGGTGGACAACCCGGCGCGCGGTTTCAGTTTCCGAGGGGCAGGCCCGCTGGACATGCGCATGGACACCACGCGGGGTCAAAGTGTGGCCGAGTGGCTGGCCCATGCCGAGCTTGACGAAATTTTGGAGGTGATTCGTGATTATGGTGAAGAACGGTTTGCTGGCGCCATTGCAAAGGCGATTGTTGCGCGCCGACAGGCACGGGGCCCCATTTCAACCACCACTGAACTGGCCCAGCTCGTGGCTGACACGGTCAAAACCCGCGAGCCGGGCAAGGACCCTGCAACGCGCACATTTCAGGCTTTTCGGATTTTCATCAATGCCGAGCTTGAAGAGCTGCAACAGGCTTTAGCGGCTGCGCTCAAGGTGTTGCAACCTGGCGGGCGCCTGGTGGTGATCAGTTTTCATTCGCTGGAAGACCGCATCGTCAAGCAGTTTCTGACCAAGCACTCGCGCGAGGTGTTTGACCGCCGGGCGCCGTTTGCCGCGCCCCAGGTGATGCAGTTCAAGGTGTTGGCGCGCGTCAAGCCTGGCGCTGCCGAGGTGGCTGCCAACCCGCGTTCGCGCAGTGCCATCATGCGTGTGGCCGAGCGCCTTGGGTCGCTCGCCCTGGAGCTGCGCCCATGATGCGGCTCAATCTGGTGCTGCTGCTGGGTGTGGTGCTCAGCGCGCTTTATCTGGTCAATGTTCAGTACGAATCGCGCCGGGTGTACGCCGATCTTGACCGCACCATCTCGCAAGCGCTCAAGCTGTCGACGGAGAACGAGCGCATGCAGGTCGAAAAGCGTGCGCAGGCCACTTCGGCACGGGTTGAAAGCCTGGCCCGGTCCAAGCTGCAAATGCGCACGGCTACCCCGGCGGTGACCATTTACGTCAGTTACGCCAATCAGGCCGTGCTGCCAGCGGCCAACAATGCCGCAGCACAGCCGCTCACTGCGGTCAGTGGACGCCAGCCATGAGCCGCAGCATTGCCTACACCTCCAGCCCCTTGCTGGCCAGCCCCACGCCGGTGTGGCGCAGCAAGTTCATCGTGGCCACCATTGCCTTGGCTTTTTCTGGTCTGGTGGGGCGCGCGGTCTACATTCAGGTGATTGAAAACGAGTTTTTTCAAAAGCAGGGTGAGGTGCGTTTTGCCCGCACTCTGGCGCTGCCGGCCAGCCGGGGTCGCATACTGGATCGCAACGGCATTGTGCTGGCCTCAAGCATTCCTGTGCCCAGCATCTGGGCCATTCCGGAGGACGTTCCGCGCGCCCCCGAGGGCCTGAAGCAGCTGGCCAAATTGCTCGAGATGCCGCTGGCAGAGCTGAACAAGAAGCTCGAAGACGAAGACAAGACCTTTGTCTGGCTCAAGCGCCAGGTGGACGAATCGGTCGGCAATGACATCGCCGCGCTGGGTCTCAAGGGCATTTACCAGCGCAAGGAATACAAGCGGCAGTACCCCGAGGGCGAAGCTGCGGCCCATGTGGTCGGTTTTACCAACGTGGAGGACAAAGGCCAGGAAGGCATGGAACTGGCGTTCAACAAGGAGCTGGGCGGGCGCGATGGCTCCAGGCGCGTGATCAAAAACCGCATGGGCCGGGTGGTGGAAGATATGCGTGAGCAGATTGCACCGGTCGATGGCCGTGACCTGCAGCTCAGCATTGACAGCAAGGTGCAGTTCTTTGCCTACCAGACGATCAAGGCAGCGGTGCTGGAGCACAAGGCCAAGGCCGGCAGTGTGGTGGTGCTCGACGTGCACACCGGCGAGGTATTGGCGTTGGCCAACTACCCCAGTTTTGTGCCCGACAAGCGGCGCAACCTGAGTGGCGCGCAGCTGCGCAACCGGGCCTTGACCGACACCTTTGAGCCGGGCTCCACGGTGAAGCCCTTCATCATTGCCGCCGCGCTGGCACAAGGCATGGTGAAGCCGGCCACGCCCATTCAAACCGCCCCCGGACGCATGAAAATTGGCAACGCCACCATCACCGACTCCCATGTGTATGGCGTGTTGAGCGTGAGCGAAGTGATCCAGAAGTCGAGCAACGTCGGCACCGTCAAGATCGCCATGCAAATGTCGCCGCAGGAAATGTGGGAGATGTACAGCCAGATCGGCTTTGGTCAAAAGCCTGCGCTGCCGTTTCCAGGTGCCGTGAGCGGTCGGCTGCGTCCTTACAAGAGCTGGCGCCCCATTGAGCAGGCCACCATGAGCTACGGCTATGGCGTCTCGGTGAGCCTGTTTCAGCTGGCCCACGCTTACACCGTTTTCGGCCGTGACGGCGACCTGGTGCCAGTGACCATGTTCAAGATGGATGAGCCTGCCACGGGCGTGCCGGTGTTCGGGGCGCGCCATGCCCGCGACGTGCGCCACATGCTGCACATGGTGACCGGCCCGGGCGGCACGGCGCAAAAGGCCCAGGCCATGGGCTACTCGGTGGGCGGTAAAACCGGGACCGCGCACAAGGTCGAGGGCAAGGGCTATGCCGCCAAAAAATACCGTGGTGTTTTTGCCGGCCTGGCTCCCATCGACGCACCCCGGATTGCCGTCGCGGTGATGATCGATGAGCCGAGCAATGGCAAGTATTTTGGTGGCGTGACTGCCGCCCCCGTGTTCAGCCAGACGGTGCAGCAAACCCTGCGCGTGCTGGGTATTGCGCCAGACCTGTCGGTGGTGCCGCAAGTCATCACCGACGCGGTAGAAGAAAGCTTTTGATGCTGCAGCAACTGCTAAACCCCCAAGAAGCAGCCGCCTGGCTGCGCACGCACGTCACCGGCGCCCTGCGCACCGACAGCCGCCAGGTTCGGCCTGGCGACGGTTTTCTGGCCTGGCCTGGTGCGGCGGTTGATGCCCGCACCCATGTGGCGGCAGCGCTGGCAGCCGGTGCCGGGGCTTGTCTGGTGGAGCAGGGCGGGGTAGAAGCCTTTGATTTCAGTGATCCACGCGTGGCCACTTACCCGGGCCTGAAGGCCGCCAGTGGCCCGGTGGCCGATGTCTGGTTTGGGCAGCCCAGCCAGCGCCTGGCGGTATTGGCCGTGACCGGCACCAACGGCAAGACCTCCAGCACCTGGTGGCTGGCGCAAGCGCTGTCCGGCCTGGCCTTGCCCGCGCCCATGCCTTGCGCTGTGGTGGGTACCCTGGGCGTGGGGGTGCCGCCCGCTCTGGTGAGCACCGGCCTGACCACCCCCGACCCGGTCGCGCTGCAGGCGGCATTTGCCACATTTGTCCAGCAGGGCCTGCAAGCCTGTGCCATTGAGGCCTCGTCGATCGGCATTGAAGAGCAGCGCCTGGCAGGCACCCAAATTCACACCGCCGTGCTCACCAATGTGACGCAGGATCACCTGGACTACCACGGTGACATGGCTGCTTATTGGCGCGCCAAGGCCAGTCTGTTTGCCTGGCCGGGCCTGCGCGCGGCTGTGGTCAATGTGGATGACCCCTACGGTGCCGAACTGGCCGAGCGCCTGGTCGGTGGTGCGCTGGACCTGTGGACCCTGTCGATCGCCCCGGGTGCGGCCAATCGGGCCCGCTTGCAGGCGCAGGACATTCGTTATGAGAACCAGGGCGTGGCCTTTGCCGTGGTCGAGGGGCAGCAGCAGCAAGCGCTGACCACGCAGCTCATCGGCGCTTTCAATGTGAGCAATGTGCTGGGCGTGATCGCCGCCATGCGCACCCTGGGCGTGGCGCTGGCAGACGCGGTGCAGGCGTGTGCCCATCTGACGCCGGTGCCCGGGCGCATGGAGTGCGTCAGCGTTTTTGGTCAGCCCCTGGTGGCGGTCGATTACGCCCACACGCCTGACGCGCTGGCGAAAGCCCTTGACGCCCTGCGGCCCCAGGCCCAGGCGCGCGGTGGCCAATTGTGGTGCGTGTTTGGCTGTGGCGGCAACCGCGACAACGCCAAGCGCCCGCTGATGGGCGCGGTGGCGGGCGCCCATGCCGACCGCGTGGTGGTCACCAGTGACAACCCGCGCGGGGAAGCTGCAGACGCCATCATCAGCCAGATTTTGCTGGGCCTGACCGGGGTGGTTGGCGTGCAGGTGGCGCCGGACCGGGCCCGCGCCATTGCCCAAACGCTGGCACAGGCCGGCCCCAATGACGTGGTCTTGCTGGCCGGCAAGGGCCATGAGGACTACCAGGAAATTGCCGGTGAGCGCCTGCCATTTTCTGACATCGACCAAGTCAGGCAGGCCTTGGCCCGGCTTGGCCAGGCGCGCCTGCAGGAGCAGGCCGCATGAGCGCCATGATGACCCTGCAGCAAGCCGCCGCCTGGCTGGCCCCCGCGCAATGGCTGAACTGCGGGCAAGATCCCGCCCAGGTGTTGATTGCGCGCGTGCACACCGACACCCGCACGCTGGCGCCCGGCGACCTGTTTGTGGCGCTGCACGGTGAGCGCTTTGATGGCAACGACTTTTTGGCAGAGGCCCAGGCCAAGGGCGCAGTGGCCGCCATTTGCCAGGGTGATGCCGCCCTGGCAAAGCTGCGCCAGGCCGGTTTACCGGGTTTGGTGGTGCCGGATGCGAAACGGGCGCTGGCACAACTGGCCACCCACTGGCGCGCGCAATTTCAGCTGCCACTGATTGCCGTGACCGGCTCCAACGGCAAGACCACGGTGACGCAGATGATCGCCAGCATCCTGCGCGCCCAGGCGCCTGAGGCCTGTCTGGCCACCCAAGGCAATCTGAACAATGACATCGGCGTGCCCCTGACTGTGCTGGGCCTGCGCGCTCACCACCGACTGGCCGTGGTTGAGTTGGGCATGAACCACCCTGGCGAAATCGTCGCCCTGGCGGCCATTGCCCAACCCACGGTGGCGCTGGTCAACAATGCCCAGCGCGAGCACCTGGAGTTCATGCAAACGGTCGAGGCCGTGGCGCAGGAGAACGGTGCGGTGATCAATGCGTTGCCTGCCAGTGGTGTGGCCGTGTTCCCGGCCGATGATGCCTACAGCGCGCTGTGGGCCGACCAGGCAGGTGCGCGTGCCTGTTTGTGTTTTGGTCAGTCGGCCGACGTGCACACCCTGCAAGCCGTTTGGTCTGGCGCGGCCTGGCAGGTCAACGCCATGACGCCGCAAGG
The DNA here is from genome assembly GCA_964538895.1 of uncultured Rhodoferax sp. Lineage (GTDB taxonomy): Bacteria > Pseudomonadota > Gammaproteobacteria > Burkholderiales > Burkholderiaceae_C > Rhodoferax. Next base: position 41,631 of record CAZIGL010000017.1, on the reverse strand, counting down.
CGCGCTGCATTACGCGCTGCACATTGCCGGTGCCCACAACGTCAAAAATTCTCTCGCGGCGGTGGCTTGCGCGCTGGCTGCAGGCGTGCCGCTGGCTGCGATTGCGGCCGGGCTGGAAGCCTTCGAGCCGGTCAAGGGCAGATCACGGGCGCTGCTGGTGCAGCACGGTGGCCGGGCCATCACGCTGGTGGACGATACCTACAACGCCAACCCCGACTCGGTGCGCGCTGCCATCGAGGTGCTGGCGGCGCTGCCCGGGCCGCGCCTGTTGGTGCTGGGCGACATGGGTGAAGTGGGCGACCAGGGGCCGCAGTTTCATGCTGAAGCCCTGCAACTGGCGCTGACGCAGCAGATCGAAAAAATCATTGTGATCGGCAACGCCTGTGCGCAGGCCGCAAAGCCCTTCGCAGCGATTGAAATCCATGCCGACATGGCAGACGTGCAGGCCGCGGTGCTGGCTGCGTTGCCCGAGGTGGCCAGTGTGCTGGTCAAGGGCTCGCGCTTCATGAAGATGGAGCGGGTGGTTGAGACCCTGGTGCAGGCCGCCACACACAACCCGGAGACCACCCCATGCTGATCTGGCTGACCCAATGGCTGCAAACCTTGTCACCTGATTTGGGTTTTTTGCGCGTCTTTCAATACCAGACCTTTCGCGCCGTGATGGCTGCGCTGACCGCGCTCCTGATGGGCCTGGCCGCCGGCCCCTGGGTGATCCGGCGCCTGACCGCGCTCAAGATCGGCCAGCCGATTCGTGGCTACGGCATGGAAACGCACCACGTCAAAAGCGGCACGCCGACCATGGGCGGCGTGCTGATTCTGCTGTGCATTGCGATCTCGACGCTGCTCTGGTTTGACTGGAGCAACCGCTTTGTCTGGATCGTGCTGCTGGTCACGCTGGGCTTTGGCGCCATTGGCTGGTCGGACGATTGGCGCAAGGTGGTCAACAAGGACCCCGAGGGCATGCCCTCGCGGGAGAAATACCTGTGGCAATCGTTGATTGGCCTGTTGGCAGCGCTGTACCTGGTGTTCAGCATTTCCGAGAACACCAACTACCGCGTGCTGGAGCTGTTCTTTACCTGGGTGCAGTCCGGCTTTGATTTGAGCCTGCCGCCCAAGGCTGGGCTCATGGTGCCATTTTTCAAGGAAATCAGCTACCCGCTGGGGGTGCTGGGTTTTGTGTTGCTGACCTACCTGGTGATCGTGGGATCGAGCAACGCGGTGAACCTGACCGACGGCCTGGACGGCCTGGCCATCATGCCGGTGGTGATGGTGGGCGCTTGCCTGGGTGTGTTTGCCTATGTCACCGGCAACTCGGTTTTTGCCCGCTACCTGTTCCTGCCCCACATTCCGGGCGCCGGTGAGTTGATGATCTTCTGCGCCGCCATGGCTGGCGCCGGGCTGGCGTTTTTGTGGTTTAACACACACCCGGCGCAAGTGTTTATGGGCGACGTGGGCGCGCTGGCGCTGGGCGCCGCCCTGGGCACCATTGCCGTGATCGTGCGCCAGGAAATTGTGCTCGCCATCATGGGCGGCATCTTTGTGGCCGAGGCGCTTTCGGTGATGTTGCAGGTGACGTATTTCAAGTACACCAAGAAGCGTTTCGGCCAGGGTCGGCGCATTCTCAAAATGGCGCCGCTGCACCACCATTTTGAGAAAAGCGGCTGGAAAGAAACCCAGGTGGTGGTGCGTTTCTGGATCATCACCATGCTCTTGTGCCTGGTGGGCCTGTCGACGTTGAAGCTGCGTTGAGCCGGACATGAACAGCATGCAACACCACCATGTCCTGATCCTGGGCCTCGGCGCGTCCGGTCTGGCCATGGCGCGCTGGTGTGCAAGGGCTGGCGCCCTGGTGACGGTGGCTGACACACGCGCCGCGCCACCGCAGCTGGCGGCACTGGCGCGTGATGTGCCTGCTGCGCGTTTTGTGACAGGGCCGCTGGACGTCGCGTTGCTGCAAGGTGGCATCACCGCCGTGTTCAAGAGCCCGGGTCTGAGTCCGGCGGACATTGCGCCCCTGTCAAAGGCGGCCCAGGCGATGGCCATTCCGGTGGCTGGCGAGCTGAGCCTGTTTGCGCAAGCGCTGGCCGAGCTCAAGTCAAGCCGCGATTACGCCCCCAAAGTGCTGGCCATCACCGGCACCAATGGCAAGACCACGGTGACCGCGCTCACCGGCCAATTGGTCGAGCGCGCGGGCAAAAGCGTGGCGGTGGCGGGCAACATCGGCCCGACCCTGCTCGACACGCTCATGCTGCAAATCGACGCCGATGCGCTGCCCGAAGTCTGGGTGCTGGAACTGTCAAGCTTCCAGTTAGAGGGCGAATGCAGTTTTGAGCCCACCGCCGGCACGGTGCTCAACATCAGCCAGGACCACCTCGACTGGCATGGCTCCATGGCCGCCTATGTGCAGGCCAAGGCTGCCGTTTTTGGGCAAAAAGGCCTGATGGTGCTCAACCGTGAAGACGCGGCAGTGATGGGTTTGTTGGCGACTGAGCCGCAAGCTCCGGGCGTCACGAAAGTACCCGCGACACGTGCGAAATTCAAAAAGTCAGCGCCACGCGAGCACATCACCTTTGGCGGCGACATGCCGCAGCGCCCTGGCGACTTCGGGATCGAGGTCGTCAACGGCATGACCTGGCTGGTGCGCGCACTTGAAGCTGACGAAACTATCAAGCCGCGCAAGGGCGAAGCGCCCGAGCTGTTCTTTCAGCGCCTGATGCCTGCCGACGCGCTGCGCATTCGGGGTCGCCACAACGCCATCAATGCTTTGTCGGCGCTGGCGCTGGCCTGTGCCGCCGGTTGCGCGCTCGGGCCCATGTTGTATGGCCTGCGTGAATACGGTGGCGAGCCGCACCGGGTGCAACCGGTGGGCATCGTCAACGGCATCGAGTTCTTTGACGACAGCAAAGGCACCAATGTGGGGGCCACCGTGGCGGCGCTGCAGGGCTTGGGCGCCGAGCGCAAGCTGGTGGTGATTTTGGGCGGTGAGGGCAAGGGACAGGACTTCAGTCCGCTGGCTGATCCGGCGTACCGTTATTGCCGGGCCGTGGTGCTGATCGGGCGTGATGCGCCGCTGCTTCGCGCCGCGCTGGCTGACGCCCAGGTGCCCATGCTGGATGCCGTGTCGATGCCCGACGCCGTGACCCAGGCCAACGCCCAGGCCCGCCCGGGTGATGCCGTGCTGATGTCACCCGCCTGCGCCAGTTTTGACATGTTTGACAACTACGAACACCGCGCCCGCGTGTTTGTGCAGGCGGTGCAAGTGCTGGCGCTGGATGCCGGTGTCATGCTGGAGGGCAGCCCGTGAGCACGCTCGCCACCCGTTTTGATGGCCTGCTGGGCTGGCTTGGGCGCGTGCGGGCGCCGGCCGGAGACGTGTTGCCGGTGCGTTTGGGCGGCGCGCGCCTGTGGTCTACCGCAACCCGGCCATCGCAGGCCCAGGGCTTTGATCAGCCGCTGGTCTGGGTCACGGTGGCGCTGCTGTTGTGGGGGCTGGTGATGGTGTATTCGGCCTCGATCGCGATGCCGGAAAACCCGCGCTTTGCCCGCTACACCCACACCTATTTTTTGGTGCGCCACGCCATGTGGCTGGTGATTGCCCTGAGCGTGGCGCTGCTGGCTTACCAGGTGCCGCTGGCGAGCTGGGAAAAGTCAGCCCGGCCGCTGTTTTTGTTCTCTTTGCTGCTCTTGGTGCTGGTGCTGATTCCGCATGTGGGCAAAGTGGTTTACGGCGCCCGGCGCTGGATCAGTGTCGGGCCCATGAGTTTTCAGCCGTCCGAGCTGGCCAAGTTCACCGTGCTGCTGTATGCGGCTGACTACATGGTGCGCAAGATGGACGTCAAGGAGCGCTTTTTTCGCGCCGTGCTGCCCATGGGCGCGGCTGTGGCGGTGGTCGGGGTGCTGCTGCTGGCCGAGCCCGACATGGGCGCCTTCATGGTGATTGCCGTGATTGCCATGGGCATTTTGTTTTTGGGGGGCGTCAACGCCCGCATGTTCTTTTTGATTGCCGCCGTGCTGGTGGTGGCCTTCAGTCTGATCATCATGGCCAGCGAATGGCGCCGCGAGCGCATATTTGCCTACCTCGACCCCTGGAGCGACGAGAACGCGCTGGGCAAGGGCTACCAGCTCACCCACGCCCTGATCGCCATTGGGCGCGGTGAGATTTTTGGCGTGGGCCTGGGTGGCAGTGTGGAAAAGCTCAACTGGCTGCCCGAGGCGCACACCGACTTTTTGCTGGCCGTGATCGGCGAAGAGTTCGGCTTGATTGGGGTGGTCACCGTGATCTGCCTGTTTTTCTGGCTGGTGCGCCGCATGATGCACATTGGCCGTCAGGCCATTGCGCTGGACCGGGTGTTTGCCGGGCTGGTGGCCCAGGGCGTGGCGATCTGGATGGGTTTTCAGGCCTTCATCAACATGGGTGTGAACCTGGGCGCCTTGCCCACCAAGGGTCTGACACTGCCGCTCATGAGCTACGGCGGCTCGGCCATTCTGATCAACCTGATCGCGATTGCGGTGGTGCTGCGCATTGACCAGGAAAATCGCGCGCTGATGCAGGGGGGGCGGGTATGAGCGCCAAAGCCAAATGTGCCTTGATCATGGCCGGCGGCACGGGGGGCCATATTTTTCCCGGCCTGGCGGTGGCGCATGCGCTGCGTGAGGCCGGTTGGCAAGTGCATTGGTTTGGCGGCACCGGCAGCGCCGGGCAGCCCAGCATGGAAAGCCAGTTGGTACCGCCCCAGGGTTTTGCCTTTGAGGCCATCGACTTTGGTGGTGTGCGCGGCAAGGGCCTGGTCACGGTGGCGCTGTTGCCCATGCGCCTGCTGATGGCGTTTTGGCAAAGCATCCGGGTGCTGCGCCGGGTCAAGCCCGACGTGGTGCTGGGCCTGGGCGGCTACATCACGTTTCCGGGCGGCATGATGGCGGTGCTGCTGGGCAAGCCGCTGCTGCTGCACGAGCAAAACTCGGTGGCCGGGCTGGCCAACAAGGTGTTGGCCGGGGTGGCCGACAAAGTGTTTAGCTCGTTCCCCAAGGTGCTCAAGGGCGCCGAATGGGTGGGCAACCCCTTGCGCGCCGCATTTTTGCAGCAGCCAGACCCGGCACAACGTTTTGCTGGTCGCAGCGGGCCCTTGAAATTGCTGGTGGTGGGCGGCAGCCTGGGGGCCAAAGCGCTCAACGACATCGTGCCGCAGGCATTGGCGCTGCTGCCCGCAGCCAGTCGCCCCGAGGTGGTTCACCAAAGCGGCGCCAAACAAATCGAGGCCTTGCGCGCCAACTATGCGTCAGCTGGCGTGCCGGCCACGCTGACCCCTTTCATTGACGACACCGCGCAAGCCTTTGCCAGCGCCGACCTGGTGATTTGCCGCGCCGGTGCCAGCACCGTGACCGAAATTGCGGCCGTGGGTGCCGCCGCGCTGTTTGTGCCTTTCCCGTTTGCGGTGGATGACCACCAAACCGTCAACGCCCGTTTTTTGGTGGAGCAAGGCGCCGGCTGGCTGGTACCGCAAAGCCAGTTGACGCCTGAGCACCTGGCCGCAATGCTGACAGCACTGGACCGCGCAAGCTTGCTGGAAAAGGCGCTGGCGGCCAAAAAAATGCAAAAAACGCAAGCCAGCCAACACATCGTTGAGGCCTGCGAGGCACTCTGCACATGAACATTAATTCGACTCTGACCCCCAATATTTTATGAAGCACGCGATTCAACACATCCATTTTGTCGGCATCGGCGGCGTTGGCATGTCAGGCATTGCCGAGGTGTTGTTCAACCTGGGTTACACCATCTCGGGGTCTGATCAGCAAGACAGCAGCACGCTGCAGCGCTTGCGCACGTTGGGCATTGCCTGTTTCATTGGCCATGCGCCAGCCAATGTGGCAGGTGCTGACGCGGTGGTGATCTCCACCGCCGTGCAGGCCGACAACGCCGAGGTCAAAACCGCGCGCGAGATGCATATTCCGGTGGTGCCGCGCGCGCTCATGCTGGCCGAACTGATGCGCCTGAAAAAAGGCATTGCCATTGCCGGCACGCACGGTAAAACCACCACCACCAGCCTGGTGGCCAGCGTGCTGGCCGAGGCCGGGCTTGACCCCACGTTTGTGATTGGCGGGCGCCTCAACAGCGCTGGTGCCAATGCGCGGCTGGGCCAGGGCGACTACATCGTGGTCGAAGCCGACGAGTCGGATGCCTCGTTTTTGAACCTGCTGCCGGTGATGGCGGTGGTGACCAACATCGACGCCGACCACATGGAAACCTACGGCCACGACTTTGCTAACCTGAAAAAAGCCTTTGTCGACTTTTTGCACCGCATGCCGTTTTATGGCACCGCCATTTTGTGCACCGACGACGCCGCTGTGCGTTCCATTTTGCCGCAGGTCACCTGCCCGGTGACCAGTTACGGTTTTGACGAAGGCGCCGAAGTGCGCGCGGTAGATGTGCGTGCGCAAGACGGCCAAATGCACTTCACCGTGCAGCGGCGCAACGGCCTGGTGCTGCCAGACCTGGCGGTGGTGCTGAACCTGCCGGGTCGCCACAACGTGCTCAATGCCTTGTCGGCCATCGCGGTGGCGGTGGAGCTGGGCATTGACGACGCGGCCGTGGTGCGCGCCCTGGCTGGCTTCAAGGGCGTGGGGCGGCGGTTTCAGATCTATGGCGAGCAAGCCGTGCCGGCCGTCCACGGCGGTGGCACTTTCACCCTGGTGGACGACTACGGCCACCACCCGGTTGAAATGGCGGCCACCCTGGCGGCCGCGCGCGGTGCCTTTGCCGGGCGGCGTTTGGTGCTGGCTTTTCAGCCGCACCGCTACACCCGCACGCGCGATTGTTTTGACGACTTTGTCAAGGTCATCGGCCAGGCCGATGCGGTGCTGCTGGCTGATGTTTATGCCGCTGGCGAGGCGCCCATTGTGGCTGCCGACGGCCGCAGTCTGGCGCGTGCCTTGCGGGTGGCCGGGCGCGTGGAGCCGGTGTTTGTGGACGCAATCAGCGCCTTGCCGCAAGCCATTGTTGACGCAGCCCGCAACGGCGACGTGGTGCTGTGCATGGGCGCGGGCTCCATTGGTGCCGTGCCCGCCAAGGTGGTCAACCTGTTGCAAAACACCAGCCTGCCAGCCCATGAAAGGCAAGACGCATGAAGCCATTTGATCTGAAAACCGACAAGGTTGCGGTGCTCATGGGTGGCGCCTCGGCCGAGCGCGAGGTGTCGCTGATGTCGGGCGCCGGCGTGCTGCAGGCGCTGCAAAGCCTGGGCGTGCAGGCCAGCGCGTTTGATCCGGCCGAGCGCGACCTGGCCGAGCTCAAAAAAGAAGGCATCACGCGCTGCTTCATTGCCCTGCACGGCCGCTTTGGCGAAGACGGCACGGTGCAAGGCGCACTGGAACTGCTCGGCATACCCTACACCGGCCCGGGTGTCATGGCATCGAGCCTGGCCATCAACAAGCGCATGACCAAACACATCTGGCGCGCCGACGGTCTGCCCACCCCGGCCTGGCAAGCGGTGGCCAGCGCCCAGGCCACGCGTGAGGCGTTTGCGGCGCTGGGCTGCCCCATGATCGTCAAGCCCGCGCGCGAGGGCTCGTCGCTGGGGCTCAGCAAGGTCACGGCCATGGACCAGTGCGACGCCGCCTTTGCGCTGGCGGCGGGCATGCACGACGAGGTGCTGTGCGAGCAATTCATTGCCGGTGACGAGGTCACCGTGGCGGTGCTTGGCAGTGGTGCACAGGCGCAGGCCTTGCCGGTGATCCGGATTGTTGCGCCTGAGGGCAATTACGACTACCAAAACAAATACTTCACCGACACCACCCAGTACCTGGTGCCCTGTGGCCTGCCCGAGGGCGAAGAGGCCCACATCCAGCAACTGGTGCTGAAAGCTTATAAGAGCCTGGGTTGCCGCGGCTGGGCGCGCGCCGACGTGATGATCGACGCGCGCACGCGTCAACCTTATTTGCTGGAGCTCAACACCTCTCCCGGCATGACCAGCCATTCGCTGGTGCCCATGGCCGCCCGGGCCGCCGGCATGGGCTACCCCGAGTTGTGCCTGCAGGTGTTGCAGTTGGCCAACCGCGACTACGCCCCATGAAAAGTAACGCGCCCCTGCCGCTCGACATCAAGCTCATGAACGGGATGGCCACGATCCTGTTCGGCCTTGTGGTGCTCATGCTGCTGGGTGCCGGGCTGGCGTATGTGCAACAGCTGCCGGTGTTCGCCATTCGGGGGGTCACGGTGGTGGGCGACGTGTCGCACTACAACGCGATCTCGCTGCGCGCCAATGTGATGCCGCGCCTGAAAGGCACTTTCTTCACGCTTGACCTGTCGGCCACACGCCAGGTTTTCGAGACCATGCCCTGGGTGCGCCAGGCGGTGGTGCGGCGCGATTTTCCGAACCGGCTCAAGGTGCAGCTTGAAGAGCATCAGCCGGTGGCTTACTGGGGTGCCGAGGGCGACTCACATTTGCTCAACAGCTTTGGTGAGGTGTTTGAGGTCAATCTGGGCGAGCTTGAGCAAGACGTGTTGCCGCGCCTGAACGGCCCCGACGGGCAAAGCGCCCAGGTGCTGGCCACTTTCCAGACCCTGCAGCTGCTCATGACGCCGCTGGATTTGTCGCTGGAATGGCTCGAACTCACACCCCGCGGGGCCTGGCGTGCGCAACTTGAGGGCGGTGCCGCGCTGGAGCTTGGCAGTGGCCGCCTGGACGAACTGGTGGCGCGCGTGGAGCGGTTTTTAAAGACCGTGACGCAGGCCGCCGCGCGCTATGACCGGCATGTGTCGCAACTCGCCACGGTGGATTTGCGCCACACAGACGGCTACGCGATCCGCCTGAACGGGGTCAGCACGATCGAGGCAGATGACATGAAAAATCCAATTCAAGTGAACAGGTGACGCAATGGCAAAAGAGTACAAAGATCTGGTTGTCGGGGTCGACATTGGCACCGCCAAGGTGATGGTGGTGGTCGCCGAGGTCTTGCCCGGCGGCCAGCTCAAACTGGCTGGTTTGGGCGTGGCGCCCAGCAACGGCCTCAAGCGTGGTGTGGTGGTCAACATTGACGCCACGGTGCACAGCATTCAGCAGGCGCTCAAAGAGGCCGAACTGATGGCGGACTGCAAGATCCAGCGGGTTTACACCGGCATCACTGGCAGCCACATTCGCGGCTTCAACTCGCACGGCATGGTGGCCATCAAGGACCGCGAGGTCTCTGCGGCCGACGTGGCGCGGGTGGTGGAAACCGCCAAGGCGATCAACATCTCGACCGACCAGCGCCTGCTGCTGGTGGAGCCGCAAGAGTTCATCATCGACGGCCAGGACGTGAAGGAGCCGATCGGCATGAGCGGCATCCGGCTGGAGGCCAAGGTGCACATCGTCACCGGCGCCCAGAGTGCGGCCGAGAACATCATCAAATGCGTGCGCCGTTGCGGCCTGGAGGTGGAGCAGCTCATGCTCAATCCGCTGGTCAGCAGCCTGTCGGTGCTGACCGAAGACGAGCGTGAATTGGGCGTGGCGCTGGTCGACATTGGCGCTGGCACCACCGACCTGGCCATTTTTACCAACGGTGCTATCCGCCACACCGCCGTGATCCCGATCGCTGGCGATTTGATCACCAGCGACATCGCCATGGCGCTGCGCACCCCGACCAAGGACGCCGAAGAAATCAAGGTGGAAAACGGTTACGCCAAGCAGTTGCTGGCCGACCCCGAGGCGCAGGTGGAGGTGCCCGGCCTGGGCGACCGCGGCCCGCGCATGCTGAGCCGCCAGGCGTTGGCCGGGGTCATCGAGCCGCGGGTGGAAGAAATTTTCAGCCTGGTGCACCAGGTGATGCGTGAGTCGGGCTTCGAGGAAATGCTCTCCAGCGGCATCGTGCTCACCGGCGGCAGTTGCGTCATGCCCGGCATGGTCGAGCTGGGGGAAGACATTTTTCTGAAGCCGGTACGCCGTGGCCTGCCCAAATACACCGGCGTGCTGTCCGACATGGTGGCGCAGCCGCGTGCCGCCACCGTCATGGGCCTGCTCGAAGAAGCCCGCATGGCGCGCCTGCGCGGCATCAAGGTGGGCCAGAAAAACGGCTCCATGAAGACCGCGTTCGGATCCGTCAAGGACTGGTTTGTGGGGAACTTCTGATCATGAAAACCACCCTGTTGCGTTGCCGTGCCAGCCCTGGACGATGGCGGTGCATGGACCCACCCGCCACCAACAACCCATTTCAGCAAGTTATGTCCAGTTATTTTTTATTCATTGAAACCCAAGGAGAGCACCATGCCCATTGAACTCATCGACGAAGAAGGCTTTAACCAAGGCACCCAGATCAAGGTGATCGGGGTCGGCGGCGGCGGCGGCAACGCCGTGGCCCACATGATTGCCAGCGCCGTCCAGGGCGTGGAATTCATCTGCGCCAACACCGACTCGCAGGCACTCAGCACCAGCGACGCCCACCTCGTGATCCAGCTCGGCAGCACCGGTCTGGGCGCCGGCAGCAAGCCCGACAAGGCGCGTGAAGCGGCCGAACTGGCGATTGATCACATCCGTGAAGCCATTGATGGCGCCCACATGCTGTTCATCACCGCCGGCATGGGTGGTGGCACCGGCACTGGCGCGGCCCCCGTGATTGCGCGGGTGGCGCGTGAAATGGGTATTTTGACCGTGGGCGTGGTGACCAAGCCGTTCGAGTTTGAAGGCAAGCGCCGCATGGACAACGCCGAGGCCGGCCTGGCCGAGCTCGAAGCCAATGTGGATTCGCTGATTGTGGTGTTGAACGAGAAACTGCTTGAGGTGCTGGGTGACGATGCCACCCAGGACGAGGCCTTTGCCCACGCCAACGACGTGTTGAAGAACGCGGTGGGCGGCATTGCCGAAATCATCAATGTGCCGGGCCATGTGAACGTTGACTTTGAAGACGTGCGCACCGTCATGGGCGAGCCCGGCAAGGCCATGATGGGCACTGCAGTGGCGGCCGGTCCGGACCGTGCCCGCATCGCTGCCGAACACGCTGTGGCTTGCCCGCTGCTTGAAGGCATCGACCTGTCGGGCGCCAAAGGCGTGCTGGTGCTGATTTCGGCCGCCAAGGGCAGCCTGAAAATGTCCGAGTCCAAAGTGGTCATGAACACCATTCGCACCTACGCATCGCAAGACGCCCAGGTGATTTACGGCACCGCCTACGACGACTACCTGGGCGACCAGATTCGTGTCACGGTGGTGGCCACCGGCCTGAGCCGCCAGGCGCAGCGCCCGAAGCTGGTGGTCACACAAACCCAGCCCGAGATGGGCCAGCGCACCGGCACCCACGACGTGCCGTTCAACATCCCGACCCTGAACACCCCGGTCGGCATGGGCCACGTCCACAACGCAATGGCGACCAGCAACGCGGGGCGCACCCAAACCGACTATGGCGCCATGGCCACCCCCAGCGTCTGGCGCAACCGCACTTCGGCTGCGGCCAAGGTCGACGCCTTGAGCAGCGGCGGCATGGACGACTTCGAGATCCCGGCGTTTTTGCGCAAGCAGGCGGATTGAGAAGGCCGATTTCAAGAGGTCTTCCAAACGCTTTGTGAAACGAGCGCACCCAAACGCCCTTGCCGTCATGGCTGTGCTGGCGGCATGCTTGGGCTGCGTTGTCTCCTGTGCCAACACCAATCCGGCCGGCCCCGCCGATCGGTCGGTTGAAACCGTGCATGTGCAACTCCTGGCAGGTGCCGCCGACGTTGATGTCTACTGGCCGGACGCCACCACACCTAAACCCATGGTTGTCATTGCCCACGGGTTTTCGCGCAGCCGCCACAATATGTCCGGCTGGGGGAAGCACCTGGCCAAGGAGGGTTTCGTGGCTGTTGTCCCTGATCTGCCCACGCTGTCAGACCACGCCCGCAATGGCACGTTTCTTTCAGGCTTGCGGGCGCATTTCTCGGCCGACGCGTCCTGGAAAATGCGCATCGACCCCTCGAGGGTGGCGCTGATGGGGTTCTCGGCCGGCGGACTGTCAAGCTTGCTGTCGGCAACCGAATCGCCAGGCGTGGCCCTGTGGATCGGGCTCGACCCAGTCGACAGGGATGACCTGGGCGTCAAGGCGGCCGCCCTGTTGGCGTCACGCGCCGTCGTCATCACGGCCGAGCCTTCGCCCTGCAATGCTCACGGCAACGCGAAACGCATCGTGGAAGCACTGTCCCATGGGGAACATTTCAGGGTTGCCGGCGCGGTCCATGTGGACGCCGAGTGGCCCACCAGCTGGCTGGCCGAACGGGTGTGCGGCCGCTCCTCGGAAGACAAGCGTGAAGCGTTTGTGGTTCGCGCGACCCAGGCGCTGCAGGCGGCGTTGGCCGCGCCACCTTCGAATGCGGCCCGGCCTGGGGCGCGGTCAGGACCATGATGCGCTTCCAGTTGGACCTCAAGCCGCAGGCATTCGACAACAAATCAGCTGACGCAAAGCCAGACGGGTGCCCAATCAGGGTCTCCGTGGCCTTGCCGATGCCCCGTCGTCGGCCAGGGCAGCGCTGACAAAAGTAAAATTCGCCTGTGCTTAAACAAAGAACCCTCAAAACCCTGACACGCGCCGTGGGCGTGGGCCTGCACAGCGGCCAGCGGGTGGAAATCACCCTGCGCCCGGCGCAGCCTGACACCGGCATCGTGTTCCGGCGCGTTGACCTGCCCGAGCCGGTCGATATTGTGGTGTCGGCGCTGGCCGTCACAGATACGCGCATGGCCTCCACCATTTCTACCGGCAATGCCAAGGTGCACACGGTCGAGCACCTGATGTCGGCCTGTGCCGGCCTGGGCGTGGACAACCTGTACGTGGACATCACCGCCGAAGAGGTGCCCATTCTGGACGGTTCGGCGGCCTCGTTTGTTTTTTTGCTGCAAAGTGCCGGCATCGAACTGCAAAACGCGCCCAAGCGTTTCGTGCGCCTGCTGGCCCCGGTGGAGGTGCGCCAGGGCGAGGGTGACAACGTCAAGTGGGCGCGCCTGGACCCCTACCACGGCTACCGGCTCAGCTTCGAGATCGACTTCAGCCACCCGGCGGTGGACGCCACCGGTCAGCGTGTGCTGTTTGACATGAGCCTGGGCTCGTATTCCAAAGACATCGCACGCGCCCGCACCTTTGGTTTCACCAAGGACGTCGAGAAAATGCGCGCCAACGGCCTGGCCTTGGGCGGCGGGCTGGACAACGCCATCGTGATGGACGACTACAAGGTGCTCAATGCCGGTGGCCTGCGTTACGACGACGAGTTTGTCAAACACAAGATCCTCGATGCCATGGGCGACCTCTACCTGCTGGGCAAACCCCTGCTGGCCAGCTACAGCGCGTTTCGCTCGGGCCACGCGCTCAACAACCTGCTGTTGCGCGAGCTGCTGGACCACCCCGAAGCCTGGGACGTGGTGACGTTCGACAACGAAAAACAGGCACCGGCCGGCTTTGCGCAACTGGCACGGGCCTGGTAGGAGCTGCTGACCATGTTGTTGTTTCGCTGGCTGGTTTTGCTGATGCTGTTGGCCGCCCTGGTGTCCTTCGCGTTTTTTGCCGCCACTGGCGATGCGCGGTTCAAGCGTTACGGCTGGGTGGTGCTGAAGTGGGCTTTGCTGTCGGCATTCGGCTTTTTTGCCGTGCTGATTCTGGAGCGGGTGCTTTGAATCCGGCGCCAAACCAGGCCGCCTGCGCTGATTTTTCTGGCTAAACTTGTCTGTTCGCATGTCATCCGCCATTTTTAACTGGCAACATCGACCCATGAACAAACAACCTTCCCGGCTTTTGCGCAGCCTTCAGCGCGGCTTTACCCTGATCGAGTTGATGGTGGTGCTGCTCATCATTGGTGTGCTCGCGGCCCTGATCGTGCCCAATGTGCTGGACCGCGCTGATGATGCGCGCGTCACGGCAGCCAAAACCGATGTCGCCAACCTGGTGCAGGCGCTCAAACTTTACCGCCTCGACAACCAGCGCTACCCCAGTGCCGAGCAAGGTCTGCAAGCGCTGCTGGTCAAGCCCACTACCAGCCCGGTGCCGAACAACTGGAAAAACTACCTCGACAAGTTGCCCCAGGACCCCTGGGGTCAGCCCTACGTTTACCTCAACCCGGGCATCAGGGGCGAGGTCGATGTGATGTCGTATGGCGCCGATGGCCAGGCAGGGGGCGAAGGTCGTGACGCAGACATTGGCAGCTGGCAACCCTGAGTTGCCACGCCGTCGCCCATCCGCGGTGTCGGGCTTCACGCTGCTGGAGCTGCTGGTGGTGCTGGCGATCGTGGCGATCGCCTCGGCAGGCGTCGGTTTTGCCATGCGCGACGGTACCCAGACCCAACTCGAGCGCGAGGCGCTGCGCCTGTCCGCCTTGTTTGAATCGGCCAGGGCGCGCGCGCAAGTGAGTGGTGTGCCGGTGCGCTGGCGCGTGACCGAAGGCGGCTTCAGGTTCGAGGGTTTGCCGTCGTCCGAGCGCGCAGAGGACGACCTGCCGCAAGCCTGGCTGGAGGCAGACACCACGGCCCATGTTGGCCTGACTGGCGTGGCGATCCCTTCGGCCGACTTTGGGCAGGCGCTAACGCAGCAAGCCATGCTGCCCGGGTCGGCCCAGTCCGACACCCTGCTGTTGGGCCCGGAACCAATCATCGAGCCGCAAGCCGTGACACTCCAGTCGCGCAGCCAACCGGCCTACCGGCTGCGTTTGGCCACGGACGGCGTGCGGCCGTTTGCCGTGCAGGCAGACCTGCCGTGAAGCGCTTGGCAGGCGGCTTTACCCTGGTCGAAGTGCTGGTGGCGCTGGCCATCGTGGCCATTGCCTTGATGGCGGGTTTGCAGGCCACGGCGGCACTGACCCAACACGCGCAGCGCCAGACTGACATGGTGCTGGCGCAGTTGTGCGCCGAAAACGAACTGGTCAAAATCCGCCTGCTCAAGCAGATGCCCGACGTAGGCGACAGCAGCGTGGGCTGCGAGCAAGCGGGCCGCAGCCTGACGGTGGCACTGGTGGTGCGCCCCACGCCGAACCCCAATTTCAGGCGCGTTGATGCCCGTGTGCTGGACGGCGAGGTGCCGATCTGGCGCCTGACCACCGTGGTGGGGCGCTACTGATGCGCGGCACCCAGGCTTGCCGGGGCTTTACCCTGATCGAACTGCTGCTGGCCATCAGCCTGATGGCCTTGATGACGGTGTTGAGCTGGCGCGGTCTGGACGGCGTCAGCCGCGCCCAAATCCAATTGCAGCAGCAGTCCGACGACGTGCTGGCGCTGCAGGCCACGCTGGCGCAATGGGGCGCAGACCTGGAGTCCCTGGCCGAGCAGCCCGACACGCCCAGTCTGGACTGGGACGGCCGGGCGCTTCGGATGGTGCGGCGCAGCAGCGCGCTGCCGGGCGAGGGCTTGCGGGTGGTGGCCTGGACGCGGCGCAGTGTGGACGGCCAGGGCCAGTGGCTGCGCTGGCAGTCGCCGCCCTTGCTGACGCGCGGCGAACTGGAACTGGCCTGGCAAAAAGCCCAGCTCTGGGCGCAAACGCCGAGCGAGGACGACCGGCTGCGGGAGGTGCGCACGGTGGCGCTGGACCAGTGGCAAATCTTTTATTACCGGGGCAATGCCTGGAGCAATCCATTGTCCAGCGCGGACGCTCCCGACACTGCGCGCTCCGCCGACCAAGATTCGCAGGGCGGGCAGGGCGGGCAAGACCTGCCGGCGCCAACCGCCTTGCCGAGGGCGACCGTGGCTGCGCCTGACGGTGTCCGCCTGGTGTTGACCCTCTCGCCCGGGCAGGCCATCAGCGGCACGCTGACACGCGACTGGGTGCGTGGCACGATGGGGGCGGGCAAATGAGGGCGCAACGCGGCGCGGCGATCCTGACCGCCATGCTGACGGTGGTGCTGGTGGCCACGCTGGCATCGGGCATGTTGTGGCAACAATGGCGCGCCGTCGAGGTCGAGTCAGCCCAGCGCACCAAGGTGCAGTCGGCATGGATCCTGACCGGTGCCCTTGATTGGGCGCGCCTGATTTTGCGCGAGGACGCACGTCAGGGTGGGCCGGACTACCTGGCCGAGCCCTGGGCGGTGGCGCTGGCGCCTGCGCGCCTGACCACTTTTTTGGCCGCCGAGCGCGGCGAGGCGCTGGTGGGCGATGACGGCGCTGGTGTGCAGGATGCTTTTTTGGCCGGTGCCATGCAAGACCTGCAGGCGCGCCTGAATGTGAGCAACCTGCTGGACAACGGCAAACTGCACCAGCCCAGCATGGCGGCCTGGGCCAAGCTGTTCAAGCAGTTGAATCTGCCTGAGGCCGAGTTGTCGAACTTGTCGCAACAACTGCTGCTGGCCCATGCCCCGGCCACAGACAAGCAGGCTGCCACCAGCGCGCCCTTGCGCCCGCAGGCCTTGTCTGACCTGACCTGGCTTGGTTTGTCGCCGACCACCCTGCAGGCTTTGCGCCCGTTCGTGACGCTGCTGCCGGTGCGCACCCCGGTCAATCTCAACACTGCAAGCCCCGAGGTGTTGATGGCCAGCATCCCCAACCTGGACATGGCGCAGGCGCGGTCTCTGGAAGCGGCACGTGACGCCAAACACCTCGACACCCTGCTTGACGCCGAAAAACGCATTGGCAATGCCGAGGTCAAGCTCAACGCCGGCACGCACGCCGTGACCACCCGTTTTTTCAGCGTGACCGGACAGCTCCGGGTGGGCCAGACCACGCTGCAGGAAACTTCGGTGCTGCAACGCGACGGCATGGATGTCAAAATTCTGAGCCGCACGCGCGAGCTGGTTTTTGGCATCTCGCCACTCCTACAATGATCTGAAGCTGCTCACCATGAACTCCCTCATCATTACCCTGCCCAAATCCGGCGCTGACGCCTCGGCGCTGTACGACTACGTGCTGAGCTCTGACGGCAGCACCGAGATCCACAGCGCCAGTGCGCCGCTGGCCTTGTTGCCGCCGCCGCCCGATCGCCAGACCGAGGTGCTTGTGCTGCTGCCCATGCAAGCCTTGTCCTGGCACCGGGTGCAGTTGCCCAAGGGCAGCCTGGTGCGTGGCCTGATGGCTGAGCGGGGTGGCAGCCGCCTGCGCGCCATCCTGGACGGCCTGCTTGAAGACCAACTGCTTGACGAGCCAGCGCAATTGCATCTGGCCCTGCAGCCCCAGCCCGGCGGTGATGCGCCGGTGTGGGTGGTGGCCTGCGACCGGGCCTGGCTTGGCACGCATCTGCAGGCGCTGGCGCAGGCCGGTTTTTCGGCCAGCCGCATCGTGCCCGAATTCACCCCTGAAGCGTTGGCGCAGACGCTGTACGTGGTGGGGGATGAGCAGCATCCGATGCTGGTGGGCCAGAACTTGTTGCTGTGCCCTTTGTCTGCCGCTGCCGTGGGCTGGCTGGCCGTGCCCTCTGCCGATGGCGTGTTGCCCGAGGTGGTTGCCGAACCCGCGGTGGCTGCGCTGGCAGAGAGTATTTTCAAGCGCCCGGTCACGTTGCAGCAGCGCGCCCAGCGTTTGCTGCAAGCGGCACAAACCCCTTGGGATCTGGCGCAGTTCGAGCTGGCCAACGCCAACCGGGATCGGGTTTGGGCGCGTTGGGCCCAGGGCGTCAAAAGCCTGCTGCGGGCGCCGCAGTGGCGCGCAGCGCGCCTGTCCTTGCTGGCGCTGGTGCTGGTCAATCTGCTGGGTTTGAATGTCTGGGCCTTGCGTGAGCAGGATGCGCTGCAAGCCAAACGCCAGGCCGTGCGCGCGGTGCTGACCACTACCTTTCCCAAAATACCGGTGGTGGTCGATGCGCCGCTGCAAATGGCACGCGAAGTGGCTGCCTTGCAGCGTGCCAGCGGTGCGGCAACCGGCACCGACCTGGAAGCCATGCTGGCCTCATTTGGCACGGCGGTGCCCGTCACGCAAACCTTGACCGCGCTTGACTACGCGACGCAGGAGTTGCGCGTCAAAACCGCAGCAGCGCCTGCAGCCGAGCAAGCTCGGGTGGTGCTTGCACTCAAACAGCAGAGCCTGACTGCCAGCTGGGATGGCGCGCAGTGGCTGCTCAAAGCGGGGCCGACACCATGAAGCTGTGGCTGCAATTACAAACCCGCTGGCGCAGTGTGTCGCCGCGTGAACAGCGCTGGGTGTTGCTGGCGGGCGGGGTAACAGGCTTGGCCTTGCTGTGGTGGCTGGCCCTGGCGCCAGCGCTGGCCGTGCTCAAGGCGGCGCCGGCACAACACCTGACGCTGGATGCCCAGTTGCAACACATGCAGCGTCTGCAAGCCCAGGCCCAGGCCCTGCAGGCACAGCCCGTGCTTTCTGCCGACGAGGTGCTGCAGGCGCTCGAAGCCGCACTGGTGCCGCTGGGTGCCAGCGCACAAATGACGGCGCAAGGCGATCGTGTCACCGTCACGCTCAAGGCGGTCAGCGCCGATGCCCTGGCGCAGTGGCTTGCCACGGCCCGGCAAAACGCCCACACCGCGCCGGTGGAGGCGCGTCTGGTGCGCAACCCGGCAGGCGGCTGGGACGGCACCCTGGTGCTGAATCTGGGTGCGCGCTCATGAGTCTGGCGCCAAGCCCCACCCCCTGGCGCTGGGCGCTGGCCGGTGCGCTGCTGGGCTTGAGCTTGAGCACCCTGCTTTTTGCCCCGGCGCGCTGGGTATCCTCGCTGGTGCAGCAGGCCAGCCAGGGCCAGGTGCTGCTGATGGAGTCGCGTGGCACGGTGTGGGCGGGTTCGGCCCGCGTCACCCTGACCGGCGGCTTGGGCAGCCAGGAGGCGGCCACCTTGCCGGGGCGACTGGCCTGGGATCTTGCGCCCGCACTGCACGGTGCCACGCTGCAGCTGAACGCCGACTGTTGCATGCAGCAAGCCTGGGCGCTGCGGCTGCAGCCGCGCTGGAATGGCCTGCAGGTGCAGCTGGCGGATGCCCAGTCGCAGTGGCCGGCGAGGCTGCTGGCCGGCCTGGGCACACCCTGGAACACGATCCAGCCGCGAGGTGAAATGCACCTCAGCACACAGGGCCTGACGCTGGCCTGGGTCGCCGGGCGCTTGCTGGTGACGGGTGCGGCGCAACTCGACGCCATGAACCTGTCGTCGCACCTGTCCACCCTGCGTCCCATGGGCAGCTACCGATTCAGTTTGACGGGCGGCGCGCCGGTGACCCTGGCCCTGACCACGCTGCAGGGCAGCCTGCACATGTCGGGCAGCGGCCAATGGGTGGGTGGGCAGCTGCGCTTCAATGGCGAGGCCAGCGCCGTGCCCGAGCACCAGGCGGCCTTGTCCAATCTTTTGAACCTCATCGGGCGGCGCAACGGCCCGCGTTCCATCATCAAAGTGGGTTGAATCAGCATGACCAAATTGAACTCTGTCAAATTTTCCGCGTGCGCGCTTGCTGCTGGCGCCGCGCTGGTCGCCACCATGGCCCTGCTGCCAACGGGCGTGATGGCGCAGGGCGCAGCCAGAACGGGCGAACCCGTGACCCTGAACTTCAGCAACGCCGACATCGACGCGGTGGCGCGCACCTTTGCCACCATCACCGGGCGCAATGTGGTGGTCGACCCGCGTGTCAAGGGCACCCTGACGCTGGTGACCGAAAAACCCGTCAGCCGCGCGGCCGCCATGGGCCAGTTTGTGGCGGCGCTGCGCCTGCAGGGCTACACGCTGGTGGAAACAGAAGGCCTGTACAAAGTGGTGCCCGAGGCTGACGCCAAGCTGCAAAGTGCCGGCGTGATGGTGCAGGAGGGTGAGGACCACAATGTGCCATCAGGCAACCAGATCGCCACCCAGATTTTCAAGCTCAATTTCGAGTCGGCCAACAACCTGGTGCCGGTGTTGCGGCCCCTGATCAGCCCCAACAACACCATCAACGCCAACCCTGGCAACAACTCGCTGGTGATCACCGACTACGCCGACAACCTGCGCCGGCTGGGCCGCATCATTGCCGCCATGGACGTGGCCAACGCCACCGATGTGGAGGTCATCACGCTGCAACACGCCATTGCCTCCGACCTGGCGCCGCTGGTGCTGCGGCTGCTGGGCGCCAGTGGCTCGGCGGCCCCGGCAGGCCAGGCCGACACCGCATTCAAAACCACGCTGATTGCCGAGCCACGCTCCAACGCCCTGATTTTGCGAGCCGCCAACGGTGCCCAACTGGCGCTGGCGCGCTCGCTGGTGGCGCGCCTCGACCAGCCAGACGCTGCCAGCAGCAATGGCGCCGCCGGCAACATCCATGTGGTCTACCTGAAAAACGCCGATGCCACCAAAATGGCGGCCACCCTGCGGGCTGCCGTCAGCGGCAATGCCAGCCCGAGCGCACCCACAGGAACTTCAGGGGCGCCAGGCGCTGCAGCGGTGCAAGCGGCCACCACCGGCGGTCAGATTCAGGCCGATGTGGCCACCAACTCACTCATCATCACCGCGCCCGAGCCGCAATACCGCCAACTGCGCGCCGTCATCGACCGGCTTGACGGCAGGCGCGCCCAGGTGTTTGTGGAAAGCCTGATTGCCGAGGTCAGCGTGGAAAAGGCGGCCGAATTTGGCATTCAGTGGCAGGGGCCGTTGGGCAAAGCTGGCGACGGCGTGATTGGCCTGCTGGGCACCAATTTCAGCAGTGGTGGCAAAAACATCATCAACCTGGCCACCAGCGGGGCCACAGGCACTGTGTCGCCTGCACGCGGCCTTAATTTTGGTGCCTTCCCGAACACCAACGGGGTCTACGTGTTGGGCTTCTTGGCGCGGTTTCTGGAAGATTCGGGCAGCGGCAATGTGCTCTCGACGCCCAATTTGCTGACGCTTGACAACGAAGAAGCCAAGATCGTGATTGGCCAGAACGTGCCGTTTGTCACCGGCCAGTTCACCAACACCGGCAGTAACAGCGGTTCCGTCAACCCGTTTCAGACCATTGAGCGCAAAGACGTGGGGCTGACGCTCAAGGTCAAGCCACAAATCAGTGAAAACGGCACCGTCAAGATGGCGATTTACCAGGAAGTGTCCAACGTGTTGCCATCCAGCTTGAACGCCCCGAATGGCCCGACCACCAACAAGCGCACGATCGAGTCGAACGTGCTGGTGGAAGACGGCGCCATTGTGGTTCTGGGCGGCCTGTTGCAAGACGAATATGCGGGTAATCAGGAGAAAGTGCCGGGCCTGGGCGACGTGCCGCTGTTTGGCAATTTGTTCAAGTCTGAGGCGCGCAGCCGCAAAAAAACCAACCTGATGGTGTTCTTGCGCCCGGTGGTGGTGCGTGATGTGCAGTCTACCGACAAGTTGTCCATGGACCGTTATGACCTGATGAGAAGCGGCATGCAAGACGCGCAGCCCGTGCCGAGCAACGTGCTGCCCATCAATGAGGCGCCGCTGTTGCCGCCGGCACCCGTCAAGCCGCTTGGCGGCAGTGCACCAGCCCCGCTGCTGGCGCCGGCTCAGTAAGTTCGAGTCAGCGAACCAGCCCATGCGTTACCTCCTGCCCTATGCCTTTGCCAGAACCCACCAGCTGTTGCTGGAGGAAGACGCAGGCGCCAGCACCCTGCTGGTCCACCCCGGGTCTGCGCCCGGTGCTGTGGGCGAGGTGTTGCGCAAATACCCCAGTTGTCAGCTGCAGACGCTGGCCGCCAACGCCCTGATCCAGCGCATCAGCGCGGCTTATGCCCAGGGCGAGTCCAGCGCCGCCGCCGTGGTCAGTGAGGTCGAAAGCGATGCCGACCTGAGTCGCATGATGCAGGAGTTGCCCGCCATCGAAGACCTGCTGGAAACCTCCGACGACGCGCCCATCATCCGCATGCTCAACGCGCTGTTGACCCAAGCCGCGCGCGACGGCGCCAGCGACATCCACATCGAACCTTATGAGCGCCACAGCAGCGTGCGCTTTCGGGTGGATGGCACGCTGCGCGAGGTGGTGCAGCCCAACCGGGCGCTGCACGCCGCCCTGATCTCGCGCCTGAAAATCATGGCCGAGCTCGACATTGCCGAGCGCCGCCTGCCGCAGGACGGCCGCATCAGCTTGCGCATTGGCACCCGGGCCGTGGATGTGCGCGTGTCCACCCTGCCCAGCGCCCACGGCGAGCGCGCGGTGTTGCGCTTGCTGGACAAATCCGAGGGTCGCTTGAGCCTGGAAGCCCTCGGCATGCAGGGCGAGGTGCTGCGCCGCTTTGAGCAACTGGTGACCCAGCCGCACGGCATTGTGCTGGTGACCGGCCCCACCGGCTCGGGCAAAACCACCACGCTGTATGCCGCGCTGCAGCGGCTGGACTCGGCCAGCTGCAACATCATGACGGTCGAAGACCCGATCGAGTACGAACTGGCGGGGGTGGGCCAGACCCAGGTCAACGCCAAGATCGACCTGACCTTTGCCAAGGCCCTGCGTGCCATCCTGCGGCAAGACCCGGACGTGATCATGATTGGCGAGATCCGCGACTTCGAGACCGCGCAAATCGCCATTCAGGCCAGCCTGACCGGCCACCTGGTGCTGGCCACCTTGCACACCAACGATGCCGCCAGCGCCGTCACGCGCCTGACCGACATGGGCGTGGAGCCGTTTTTGCTCAGCTCCAGCCTGCTCGGCGTGCTGGCCCAGCGCCTGGTGCGCAAGCTGTGCCCGCATTGCAAGGCGCCGTCCGTGATGGTCACCAAATTGGGGTCGGATTCCGATGCCTCCCCCGTCATTGCGAGCGAAGCGCGGCAATCCATGCCCCCGGCGGTTTATCACCCGGTCGGCTGCCCACAGTGCGCCCAAACCGGCTACAGCGGGCGCAGCGGCGTGTTCGAGCTGCTCGTCACCGACGACGCCATTCGCGCCCAGATCCACAGCCGCGCCTCCGAGGCCGAGATCCGCGCCGCCGCCCTGGCTTCAGGCATGGTGCTGATGCGCGAAGACGGCGAGCGCCTGGTGCGCTTGGGGCTGACCTCGCGCGAGGAACTGTTGCGCGTCACGCGCGACTAGCCCCGGGAATCATCAGCCCATGCCGGTCTATTCCTTCGAAGCCATCAGCGCCGCCGGTGACACCCGCAAGGGCGTCATCGATGCCGACTCGGCCAAGGCCGCACGCGGCCTGCTGCGCGCGCAGGCGCTGGTGCCGCTCAAGGTGGAGGCGGTCAGCGCCCAGGGCGGTGACGCGGCGCAAGGTGGCAAGCGCGGGCGCCGCGGCCGTGTTTTCAGCGCCACCGCCCTGGCCATCTGGACGCGCCAGCTCGCCGGACTGGTGTCGTCGGGCTTGCCGCTGGAGCGTGCACTTTCTTCCCTGTCGGATGAAGCAGAACAAGCCCCTGAGCGCGAGTTGGTCGCCATGCTGCGCGCCGAAGTCAACGGTGGCACGCCGTTTGCCAAGGCGCTGGCCCAGCACCCGCGCGAGTTCTCGGATATTTTTGTCGCGGTCATCGGTGCCGGCGAGCAAAGCGGCAGCCTCGGGCTGGTGCTGGAACGCCTGGCCGACGACCTCGAAGAGCAGCACGCGCTCAAGGCCAAGCTGATCGGCGCCGCCCTCTACCCGGCCATCGTGTCGCTGGTGGCGGTGGTCATCGTGCTGTTTTTGGTAACTTACGTGGTGCCCCAGGTGGCCAATGTGTTTGCCGGCAGCAAGCGTGCGCTGCCCCTGCTCACGGTCATCATGATCAATACCAGTGCTTTTTTGCGCAGTTATGGCTGGCTGCTGGCGCTGGCGCTGGCCGGCGGTGTCTTTGGCCTGCGCCTGGCCCTGGCCCGGGACAGCTTCCGCGAAAAATTTGACGCCGCCTGGCTGAAGCTGCCGATTCTGGGCAAGATGTCGCGCAGCTACAACTCGGCGCGGTTTGCCAGCACCCTGGCCATGCTGGCCTCGGCCGGTGTGCCCATTCTGAAAGCCCTGCAGGCCGCTGCCCAAACCCTGTCCAACCGGGCCATGCGCACCGACGCGCTTGACGCCCTGGTGCTGGTGCGCGAAGGTGCGCCGCTGGCCTCTGCGCTGGCGCAAAAAAAGCGCTTTCCGGGGCTGCTGGCCATGTTTGCGCGCCTGGGTGAACAAACCGGCACGCTGCCCCTGATGCTGCAGCGCGCGGCCAAACAGCTCAGCACCGAGGTACAGCGCCGCGCCATGCAACTCGCCACCCTGCTGGAGCCGCTGCTGATCGTGGCCATGGGCATGGTGGTGATGCTGATCGTGCTGGCGGTGCTGATGCCGATCATCCAGCTTAATCAGTTGGTGAAGTAGCGCGCACAGTCCCAATACAGTTGGGTGTCATCAGGAATTTTTGGAGCGGCTTGGCTCCCATAGCCCAATTGTCAGCTGTATCTGACGACGATCAATCGCGACTGCACCTGCGAATTCCTTTCAGTTCAAGCCTGACCCCGAAAGTGCTACCGCCTGCGCCCATCTGCCGATCGGAAATCTGCTTATGGAGCAGCAGAGCCGCTGAATTGCTCGGATCTGCCCGTGTTTCCACAATCTTGCTTCGTTAAAATAGGGCTGCGGGTGCGAGCATTAGCCCAACGGGGTCACCGAGGCTTTTCAGCCAAATAATTTTTAAGTCATCCCATCATTCAGCAGGTCCAAACATGTCAAACACCATTCCCGCTACCCTGATCCCCGGCGACGGCATCGGTCCCGAAATCGTCGACGCCACGCTGGCTGCCCTTGAGGCGCTGCATGCGCCCTTCGTTTGGGATCGTCAAATCGCTGGCTTGGGCGGCATTGAGGCCGCAGGCGACCCGCTGCCAGCCGCCACGCTTGACAGCATCCGGCGCACCCGAATGGCGCTCAAGGGCCCACTGGAAACACCGTCTGGCGGCGGCTACCGCTCGTCGAACGTGCGACTGCGCGAAGAATTCCAGCTCTATGCCAACCTGCGCCCCGCCAAGACCATCATTCCTGGCGGGCGTTTTGACAACATCGATCTGGTGGTCGTGCGCGAGAACCTGGAAGGTCTTTACATCGGGCACGAGTACTACATTCCGATCGACGGCGACCCGCATGCCGTGGCCATGGCCACGGGTATCAATACCCGCGCCGGTGGTCGGCGCTTGCTGGAATTTGCCTTTCAGCAGGCGGTCGCGACCGGCCGCAAGAAGGTCACGATCGTGCACAAGGCCAACATCATGAAGGCGCTGACCGGACTCTTCCTGGACACCGGTCTGGAACTGTATGAACGCAAGTACAAGGGCCAGTTTGAACTGGACACCGTGATCATTGACGCCTGTGCGATGAAACTGGTGACCAACCCCTGGCAGTTCGATATGCTGGTCACCACCAACCTGTTCGGTGACATCCTGTCCGACCTGGTCGCTGGTCTGGTCGGCGGCCTGGGCATGACACCCGGTGCCAACATCGGCGTCGATGCGGCCATCTTTGAGGCGGTGCATGGCTCGGCCCCGGACATCGCAGGCAAGGGCATTGCCAATCCTATTGCCTTGATGCTGGCCGCTGCGATGATGCTCGACCATTGCAAGTTGACCGAACTGGCCAGGCGCCTGCGTCAAGCCATTGACGACACGCTGAACATCGACAAGGTGCGCACCGGCGACCTCGGTGGCAAGGCCAACACTGCCGCGTTTACCAAGGCACTGATCAGCCGTATCGGCAACAGTTGAGTCATCCGCGAATGTCAGCGTTAATGACCTGGAATGGAACTTGGTGGGCCTTGGGTTCCAGAAGAAATGCTGTCGCCTTGGCCAGCTATGTGGAACTCTGGCATCGTTCTGATGAGTATCCGTTACCGGTATTGGGTTAGCGTTTCAGTAGTCTCGCCGTCGTCCTCGGGCTCGAACTACCAATCCACCAGACTCAGCCCCACGCTCAGCACCGTGCGCCGGCGGTTGTAGTCGATCAGCGAATTGCCGTAGCCGCTGAACAGTTGGGTATGAAAACGCAGACCGCTGTGGTAGCCGGTCTGGCCGCTTTCACCCAGTTTGCGCAGCCACTCCAGGCGGAATGAGCCGTTGCTGTTGGCGCGCAAGGAATGGCGCAGCGTCAGCCCCACGGTGTTATTGGGGTTGATGTTCCAGAAGCCAGCCACTTCAGCCCGGCCAATCAGGTCGCTGATGTCGGGATTGTCATCGTCTGACGCTTCTTCGGGCATGCGGTACCACAGCTTGCCCACCACGTTGAACTGTTGGTCCTTTTCCATGCCGGCCATCAGGATGGTGCGGTTCCAACTGCGCGACAGCGGCAGCGGCTGGCCGTTGGACTGGTGGTTCAAGCTGATGCCGCTGTAGCGCAGACGCCAGCCCAAGGGCAGGGCGGCATCGGTTGGCAGGATGTAGATCAGTTCGGGTTCGTGGTCGGTGGTGCGGAACGGGCGCGACAGGTCGCCGTTGAAAAGCTGCCAGTTGGACTGCTGGGAGTAGCCGAACCACACAGAGTCACGCGTCAGCGGCTGGTCTCGGGTCAGCAGGCCCTTGGCTATTTTGGTGCGCACCGACAGCGCGATGCGCATTTCTGTGTTGGTGAAGTTGGTGGCTGTGGTCGCCGAGTGGTCTGGTGCGGGGGAAGTGGGTTGCTTGTTGACGCTGTCTGCGCCGATCCACGACAGGCTGATGGGGTTGTAGCCGCGAATGCCAAAGGTGCCGCAATCGCTTCCGGCCTCCAGTTCCCAGAACCGCGACAACTCCGAAAATTTCGGGTTTTGGCAGTTGTGTGCCTCGGGGGCTGTCATGGTGATGACAACCGGGGCGGCGGTTGGCCCGGCTTGTTGTTCTGCCCATTGGTCAAAGCAGCGCAAGCGGGCCGCGCTGTCGCCGCGCAGGGCACTGCACTGCTGCCAGCCCAGGGCTTGTTGGCTTGCTGGTGCAGTAATGAAATTTTGGGCTATAGCCCAATGTGGCATCGCGCAAGTGGCTATTAAAAATAGCGCTGGAAATGTTGTGCATCCGGCTGGCCAAGCTGCGGCCTGCCCTGAGCCCGCTGAAGAGCTCAAAATGGCGATTTTCAATTTGCTGTTTCCTTTCTCGTTTTTGTGCCCCTGGCTTGTTGCGTCCTACTTGACCAGCGCTCGCGCCGCCGCGCCGTCCAGCGCCTTCTGCGCAAATTCGGCCCGTAGCGCCTTGAGCTTTTCGCGCGGGTCTTCTTTCACCGTGTTCTGATCCAGCCCCATCTCGGCGATGAAGCGGCTGGGCTGGGCGGCGATCATCTCGCGGCCTTTTTTGCGTTTGCGTGTCCAGCTTACGGCCAGGCTGCGCTGGGCGCGGGTGATGCCCACATACATCAGGCGGCGTTCTTCCTGCAGGTGGGTGGTCAGGGTGGCACTGGCGGCCTCAAGTGCTGCCGCACGCAGCGCGCTTGACGCGTTGCCCGCAGGCAAGTCGTCGGGGTTGTCACGCAGCTTGAACGGCAGCATGCCCTCGGTCACGCCGACCAGCATCACATGCGGCCACTCCAGCCCCTTGGCGGCGTGCAGCGTGGACAGCGTGACCACGTTCTGGTCGGTCTCGCGTTCACTGATGGTGGACAACAATGACACGGTTTGCGCCACCTCCAGCAAAGACTTGACCTCGCCCGCCGTGCTCACGCCGGCCGCATCGTCGATCTGGCCGCCGCAACGCCCGCTCATCCAGTCGCAAAAGTCGAGCACGTTGCTCCAGCGCGCGGCGGCCACTTTTTCGCTGTCCTCGCCGTCTTGCAGGTATTTCTCAAAGCCGATGTCTTTCAGCCAGTCGAGCAAAAAGGTTTTGGCGGCCTCCGCCCCCAGCGTGTGGCGGGCGCGGAATTCGAGGTCGTTGATCTCGCGGCCGAATTCGTGCAGGCTGCCCAGCGCCTTGCCCGAGATCACACTGCCCAGACTGCTGGAAAACAGCGCCTCGAACATGCTGACCCGGTATTTGGTGGCAAAGTCGCCCAGGTGCGCCAGCGTCTGGTGGCCAATGCCGCGTTTGGGCGTGGTCACTGCGCGTAAAAATGCCGGGTCGTCGTTGTTGTTGATCCAGAGCCGAAACCAGGCGCACAGGTCCTTGATCTCGGCGCGGTCAAAAAAGCTGGTGCCGCCTGAAACCTTGTACGGAATCGCCGCCTTGCGCAAGGCTTTCTCAAACGTTTTGGCCTGGTGGTTGGCGCGGTAGAGCACGGCAAAGTCGCGGAATTCCTTGAACTGGGGCCCGGCTTGGTTCAGGCCGCTGGCGCGCAGGCTCAGGATGCGCGCCACGGTGCGCTCGGCCTCGTGTTCTTCGCTGTCGGCGTCGACCACCCGCACCGGTTCACCAACGCCCAGGTCGCTCCACAGGTTTTTGGGGTAAAGCTTGGGGTTGGGGCCGATCACGTTGTTGGCGGCCTGCAAAATGGCGCCAGTGGAGCGGTAGTTCTGCTCCAGTTTGATGACCTTGAGCGCCGGGAAATCAACCGGCAGCTTTTTCAGGTTGTCGAGCGTGGCGCCGCGCCAGCCGTAAATGGACTGGTCGTCGTCGCCCACCGCGGTAAAGCGGGCTTGCGCCGGGTCCTTGCCGCCCACCAGCAGCTTGAGCAACTCGTATTGGGTGGCGTTGGTGTCCTGGTACTCGTCCACCAGGATATGCCCCACCTTGGCTTGCCATTTTTGCCGCACCTGGTCATGGTTCTGTAGCAATTTCAGCGGCAGGCTGATCAGGTCGTCAAAGTCGACGCTCTGGTAAGCGGTAAGCCGCTCCTCATAGTGCGCCATCACGCGCGCGATGATGCGTTCAGAGTCGTTGCTGGCGGCCGCCAGCGCAGCTGCCGAGTTCATGCCCTGGTTCTTCCACAGGCTGATGGTCCACTGCCAGCTGCGCGCGGTGGCGGCGTCCACCGAGCCGCCGGCGTCTTTCAGGATGCTGTTGACGTCGTCGCTGTCCAGAATCGAAAAGTTGGGTTTGAGCCCCAGCGCCGCGCCGTCCTCGCGCAGCAGGCGCACGCCCAGGGCGTGAAAGGTGCAGATCACCGCGTCTTTGGCGGCCCGGCCGATCAGCCCACGCGCACGCTCGCGCATCTCGGCGGCGGCCTTGTTGGTGAAGGTGATGGCGAAGATGTTTTTGGCGGGCACGCCCGACTTGATCAACTGGCCGATCTTGTGGGTGATCACACGTGTCTTGCCCGAGCCGGCGCCGGCCAGCACCAGGCAGGGGCCATGCATGAAGTTCACAGCTTCCTGCTGGGCCAGGTTCAAGCCGGTATTGGGGGAGGGGGAGGACATGGAGACGGTTGACGCAAAGCGGGTGATGATACAGAGAGCCAGCGGTCCAGGTTGTCGCCGGTGAGTCGCTGGCATGACCGCAAGGCCCACGGGTTGTTGGTGTGGGTGATGTAAATGTACTTTCATAGGATGGACATGAATTAAAGAAAGCTTTAATATCAAAGGCATTCATTAAAGAAATCTTTCACACCATGCGCAGCACAGGCACCTACGCCATCTCCACCACTTTGGGCGAATCCGTTCAGGCATTTGTTCCGCACGCACTGCCCCCGGCCAAGCCGCCCCTGGCGCCAGAATGCTTTGTGGAAGCCAACCGCATGGCCGAGCTGGCGCTGGCGCGACTGTCGGGCGTGGCTGGTTTGGTGCTTTCGGTCGATTGGCTACTCTACAGCGCCATCCGCAAAGAGGCCTTGTTAACCTCGCAGATTGAAGGCACACAGGCCACACTGATTGACCTGTTTGATGAGGAAGCCGGTTTCACGGTGAGCAACACCGACGATGTGGAAGAGGTCACCAATTACCAGCGCGCCTTCCGCCTGGTGCAACACAACTTGCGTGATACTGGCGGCCTGCCGCTGAGCGTGCGCTTGTTAAGTGATGCCCATCGCTTGTTGCTCGATGGTGTGCGTGGTTCCGGCAAACAGCCGGGCGAACTGCGACGCTCGCAAAACTGGATTGGTGGTACCCGGCCTGGCAATGCGGTGTTTGTGCCGCCTCCACCCGAGCGGGTGCCTGACTTGCTGGCCGACCTGGAGCGGTTTATTCATGATGCCAGGCAGACCCTGCCGCCGCTGGTCAAGATCGCGCTGGTGCACCTGCAATTTGAAACCATTCACCCGTTTCTGGATGGCAATGGCCGCATTGGCCGTTTGCTGATTGCCGCACTGCTGGAGCAGTGGGGTCTGTTGCCCGAGCCGCTGATGGTCCTCAGCGGCTACTTGAAGCAACACCAGCTTGAGTATTACCGCCGCCTCTCCAGTGTGCGCACCGATGGCGATTGGGAGGGCTGGGTGGCGTTTTTCCTGGAAGGCGTGACGAAGGCCGCAATGGATGCCGAACGCAACATTGTGGCCATAGCCAGCCTGTTGGCGGCAGACCGCCGTCGTGTGCTCGCGTCACCCAAAGCCGGCCAGGCAAGCTACCGTTTGTTTGAACTGCTGCCCATGATGCCGCGCTTCACCATCGCGCAGGTGCGCCAGAAATTGGACACCAGTTTTCCAACCGCCACGGCAGCAGTCAAGGCGCTGGAAGACCTGGGCCTGGTGGTCGAGCTGACCGGGCAGAAGAAAAACCGTAGCTACAGTTACCAGTCGTACATTGCGCTGCTGGCGGCCTAAGGGCGCCAGCGCGTGATGGGGCTGCGTGTGGACGGTGTGACTTACACCGCCGCTTCCAGCGCCTGCACAAACATGGCGGCCACGTCGAAGCCGGTCTGGTCAAAGATCTCCTGGAAGCAGGTCGGGCTGGTGACGTTGATCTCGGTCAGGCTGTCGCCGATCACGTCCAGGCCCATCAGCAACAAGCCGCGCTCGGCCAGCACCGGGCCGATGGCTTCGGCAATTTCACGGTCACGCGCGCTCAAGGGTTGCGCCACGCCCTTGCCGCCTGCGGCCAGGTTGCCGCGCACTTCGCCGCCTTGCGGAATTCGCGCCAGGCAAAACGGCACAGGCTGGCCGCCAATCACCAGAATGCGTTTGTCGCCCTCCGAGATGGCGGGCAGGAACTTTTGCACCATCACGGTCTGCGCGCCGTCGCGGTTGAGCGTTTCGGTGATGGCGCCCAGGTTCAGGCCATCGGCCTTGACCCGGAAAATGCCCGTGCCGCCCATGCCGTCGAGCGGTTTCAGGATGATGTCGTGGTGCTCGGCATGAAAGCGTTTGATGTCCTGCGCGTCGCGCGTGACCAGGGTCGGGCCGATGAATTGTGGCCATTCCATGATGGCCAGTTTTTCAGGATGATCGCGTAGCGCCCGGGGCTTGTTGAACACCCGGGCGCCTTCGCGCTCGGCTTGTTCGAGCAGGTGGGTGGCGTAGAAAAACTCGTTGTCAAACGGCGGGTCCTTGCGCATCACCACCGCGTCGAAGTCCCTGATTGCCTGCCCGCGCTCATTCGGCTTGTGCTGGGCCGCGCTGAACCAGTGCACCGGGTCGCCGGTGAGGGTGATGTCACGGACAAAGGCGGTGACAAGTCCGCCGCGCTGCCACATGATGTCTTTGGGTTCGCAGACGCTTAAAACATGGCCACGGGCCTGCGCCTCGCGCATCATGGCGAAGGTGGTGTCCTTGTAAATCTTGAAGGATTCGAGCGGGTCGGCGATGAATAACAGGTGCATTTGGGATTTTCCTAATTAACGTAAGGGGACATCGTCATTGCGATACGCAAGTGAAGCAATCCATGAAATCCGAAGCGATGGATCGCCACGCTACGCTCGCGATGACGGTACTCTTTTATGCTTCTGTGCGACTTCAGTGCCATGGCTGTTCGGTGAGGACAGAGCAAAGTAACGGGTATTTAAATTTCAATTTTGCTGCCCAATTCCACCACCGAGTTGCTGGGCAATTTGAGGAAGTTGGCTGCGCCGCTGGCGTTCAGGTGCATTTGGGCAAACAGTTTTTCCCGCCAGTGTGCCATACCGCCGCTCAGCGTGGGTGCGATGGTGTCGCGGCTCAGGAAATAGCTGGTGCTCATGGGCTCCAGCTCGAAGCCACGACCGGTCATCAGTTGCAGGGCGCGCGGCAAATCGGGGTCATTCTTGAAGCCATAGTTCACCACCACCTGCCAGCAGTCGTGTCCCATTGCTTCAAGCTCCAGCCGTTTGTCCATGCCGATCCATGGCACCTCGTGGTTCACCACGGTGACAAACAGGTTGACTTCATGCAGCACCTTGTTGTGCTTGAGGTTGTGCAGCATGGCGTTGGGCACGGTGCCGGGCGCAGCGGTCAGGAACACAGCGGTGCCCGACACGCGGGTGGGCGGGCTGACAAAAACCGCCTCCAGAAAGCTGTTCAGGTCAATGGCGTCGGTGGCCAGTTTTTTGTTGAGCAGGCGCCTCCCATCTTTCCAGGTGAGCATGAGCGTGAACACGCCCGCTGCAATCAGCAAGGGGAACCAGCCGCCATCGGCCAACTTGAGCAAATTCGAGCTGAAAAATGCCAGGTCCACCACAAAGAAAACACTGGTGGCCGCCAGGCACAGCGCCAGCGGGTAGCCCCAGGCGTAGCGGATCACAAAAAACGTCAGCACCGTGGTGATCAGCATGTCCAGCGTCACGGCAATGCCATAAGCGGCGGCCAGGTTGCTTGATGACTTGAACAACAACACGGCCAGCACAATCAGGACAAACAGGCCCCAGTTGACGAAGGGCATGTAGATCTGACCGGTTTCCTTGACGTTGGTATGCAGCATCTGAAAGCGCGGCAGATAACCCAGTTGCACCACTTGTTTGGTGACAGAAAACGCGCCGGTGATCAGTGCCTGCGAAGCGATCACCGTGGCCATGGTGGCCAGGCAGACGAGCGGGATCAGTGCCCAGGCCGGCGCCATCATGAAAAACGGGTTCTTGACCGCCTCCGGGTTGCTCAGCAGCAGGGCACCCTGGCCAAAATAGTTCAGGGTCAGGCACGGCATGACCACGAAAAACCAGGCCATGCGGATCGGTTTTTTGCCAAAGTGCCCCATGTCGGCGTACAAGGCCTCGCCACCGGTCACGCACAACACCACGGCCCCCAGGATGATGAAGGTGGTGAGCGGCTCTGCCCACATGAAAGCCAGCGCATGGAGCGGACTCAACGCCCACAGAATTTCGGGGTTGTGCGCAATATGCGACACGCCCAGCACGGCGATGCAGATGAACCAGACCAAGGTGATGGGGCCGAAAAATTTGCCGATGTCGGCGGTACCGCGCTTTTGCACTGCAAACAGGCCAAACAGGATCACCAGGGTGAGCGGGATTACGGCCTTTTTGAAGTTGGGCGACACCACCTCCAGCCCCTCGACCGCCGACAGCACCGAGATGGCGGGGGTGATGACACCGTCGCCATAAAACAAACAGGTGCCAAAAATCCCCACATACAGCAGCACGCGCCGCAATTTGGGCTTGTCCTTGACCGACTGCGACGCCAACGCCAGCATGGCCACCAAGCCGCCCTCGCCATTGTTGTCAGCGCGCAGCACCAGGGTCACATACTTCAGGGAAATGATGACGGTCAGGGTCCAGAAGAAGATCGACAAAATGCCCATCACGTTGTCGACCGTGAACGGCACATGGCCCGAGCCAAAAACTTCCTTGACGGCATACAGCACGCTGGTGCCGATGTCGCCATAGACCACACCAATGGCGCCCAGGGTCAGGGCGCGAAGCGAGGTTTGAGATGTTGCCAGATAGTCACCCGGAGGCGTCAAGCCGCCGGGTTCCGTGTCATGAGGGGCCGCTATTTTGCGCCAGAACGCAGGCTACTCGAAATCCTGGGCGTCGGGGTCGGTGGCTTCCAGTTCGTAACTCGCGGCCAGCATGGCCAAGCGCCCGATCACGCCATACATGTAAAAGCGGTTGGGCACGCTGGCACCCGGTTTGACACCCGGTTGCGGTAATTGCGTGCTGTGCTCAAAGGCCAGCGGCACGTAACCGGCACCCGGGGCGTTGAGGTTTTCGTCGATGCCACGTCCGGCGTGCACCCGGTAGAACCCGCCCACCACATAGCGGTCCATCATGTAGACCACAGGTTCGGCCACGGCGTCGTTCACGCGCTCCTGCGTCAATACGCCTTCTTGCACCATGAAATCATGCGGCAGAAACGGTGCTTTGCGGCCCTTGTTCAGGCTCTGGATGCGCTCCTGCAGTGCCTGGATGTCCTTGGCATCACGCACGGTGACAATGCCCAGTTCGTGGGTGCCGTGGTCGGCCTTGACCACCACAAAGGGCTTTTCCTTGATGCCGTACTCTTTGTATTTGCGCTTGACGCGGGTCAGCACGCTGTCAACCTGGGTCTGCAGGCACTCAAAGCCGTTGACTTGGCCGAGGTTGACGTTTTCGCAGCGGTCAAACAGCGGGTGAATCAACCAGGGGTCGACGCCCAGCAGCTTGCCCAGGCGCTTGGACACCTCTTCGTAGCACTTGAAGTGCGTGCTCTTGCGCCGGGTGGGCCAACCCGCGTGCAGGGGCGGCAACAGGTATTGCTCGTAGGTTTCTTCCAGAATGCCGGGCACCCCTGCGCTCAGGTCGTTGTTGAGCAAAATGGTGCAGGGGTCGAAGTCTTTCAGGCCGAGGCGGCGTTTGGTCCGGATGACTGGTTCCAGCGTCACCTTGTCGCCGTTTTGCTGCTCAAACGTGGTGTTTTTCTTGATGGCCGGGTCAATTGAGCCCAGCCGCACGTTGAGGCCCGCCATGTTGAAAATGCGCTGCAGTTGGGCCAGGTTGGCCAGGTAAAAGCTGCTGGGCTGGCCGTTTTCCGGGATCACCAGCAGGTTGCGCGCCTCCGGGCAAATTTTTTCAATCGCGGCCATGGCGGCCTGCACCGCCAGCGGCAGCATCTCGGGCGTGAGGTTGTTCCAGCCACAGGGGTACAGGTTGGTGTCCACTGGCGCCAGCTTGAAGCCGGCATTGCGCACGTCCACCGAACTGTAAAACGGCGGCGTGTGCTCCATCCACTCCAGCCGGAACCAGCGCTCGATGGCTGGCATGGAGTCCAGCACGCGCTGCTCCAATTCGTTGATGGGGCCCGTCAGGGCAGTGATCAGGTGCGGAACCATAGGAGACCTTGCATAGTGTTAACCCTTATTTTAAGCGGCGTCACCTTGCTCAATGACGCACCTCGCCCGCGCCCAGCACCACGTACTTGAGTGAGGTCAGGCCTTCGATGCCGACCGGGCCGCGGGCGTGAAATTTGTCGGTGCTGATGCCAATCTCGGCCCCCAGGCCGTACTCGAAGCCATCGGCAAAGCGCGTGCTGGTGTTGACCATGACGCTGGCCGAGTCGACCTCGCGCAAAAACTGCTGCGCATGCATGTGGTCGCGCGTCAGGATGGCATCGGTGTGGTGGCTGGAATACTGGTTGATGTGGGCAATGGCTTCGTCCACGCCGGCCACCACCTTGATGCTGATGATGGGGGCCAGGTATTCCTCGTACCAGTCGGCCTCAAGGGCGGGCTGCAGCACCATGGTTTGCGGGCAGGCTTGCAGCAAGGCCAGGGCTTCGGCGTCGCAGCGCATCTCGACCCCCTTGGCCGCGTAAATGGCGCCAATCAAGGGCAAAAATTGGGCCGCCACGCCGCGCGCCACCAGCAGGCTCTCGGTGGCATTGCACGGGCTGTATTTGCTGGTTTTGGCGTTGTCGGCCACGCTGACGGCCATGGCCAGGTCGCAAGGGTCATCCACGTAGGTATGGCAATTGCCGTCCAGGTGCTTGATGACCGGCACTTTTGACTCGTGGCTGATGCGCTCAATGAGCCCCTTGCCGCCACGCGGAATGATCACGTCCACGTACTGCGGCATGGTGATGAGTTCGCCCACCACGGCGCGGTCGGTGCTTTGCACCAGTTGCACCGCTTGGGCGGGCAGGCCGGCGTTGATCAAGGCCTGTTGCACCAGCCGCGCCAGCGCCTTGTTGGAGTCAATGGCCTCCGAGCCGCCGCGCAAGATGCAGGCGTTGCCGCTCTTGATGCTCAAGCTGGCGGCCTCAATGGTGACGTTGGGGCGGCTCTCGAAGATCATGCCAAAAACCCCGATGGGCACGCGCATCTGACCCACGCGGATGCCGCTGGGCTGCTGGCGCAAGGCAGTGATCTCGCCAATGATGTCGGCCATGGCGGCCAGCTGCTCACAGCCCTGGGCGCAGGTTTCGATGACTTTCGGGGTGAGCTTGAGCCGGTCCACCATGGGGGCGGACAGGCCCGCCGCAACCGCGCGCGCCAGGTCTTTGGCATTGTCGGTTTGCAGCGCTTCGACGTTGGCACGCAGCAGGCTGGCGAGCTGGCGCAAGGCCGCATTTCTGACCGCAGCGGGTGCTTTGGCCATCAGGGCAGAAGCCTGCTTGGCTTGCCAGCCCAGGGTCTGGGTGGCGTTGGTTGTATCAGGTGTCGACATGGACGGTCTCGTGGGGTGGCTTTGCTGGGACACAGGCCGGGAATCGTACTTGATTTATCGGGCAGGCCGTCCGGGTCGCCAACCCGGCGAAATAAGCCTGCCTTGTGGGGGAAAACACCTGCATACAAGGCGGACGATCTGGACAATAATTATTTCTTACCGTTTTGTCACCGACCACCCACAGGAGATTAACACCATGCGTCTTGTCAAAAAAATCACCCTTGCCTTGAGTTTGGGTCTGGCGCTTGCCAGCAGCGCTGCGCTGGCGCAGCAGCAGTTTGTCAATGTGCTCACGGGTGGCCAAAGCGGTGTCTATTACCCGCTGGGCGTGGCCTTGTCGCAAATTTACGGCAAAGCCATTCCTGACGTGCGTTCTACCGCCCAGGTCACCAAGGCTTCGGCAGAAAACCTCAACCTGCTGCAAGCGGGGCGTGGTGAGCTGGCGCTGGCTTTGGCCGACTCTGTTTCCGATGCCTGGAAAGGCGACGTCGAGGCCGGTTTCAAAACCAAGCTTGACAAGCTGCGTGGCCTGTCAGCCACTTACAACAACTACATCCAGATCGTGGCCAATGCCGACAGCGGTATCAAAACGGTGGCCGACCTCAAGGGCAAGCGCATTTCGGTGGGTGCCGCCAAGTCGGGCACCGAGCTCAATGCCCGGGCCATCCTGAAGGCCGCCGGACTGTCCTACGCCGACCTCGGCAAAGTCGAGTATCTGCCGTTTGGCGAGTCGGTTGAACTCATGAAAAACCGCCAGCTCGACGCCACCCTGCAGTCCGCCGGTTTGGGTGTGGCCTCGATCCGCGACCTCGCCACCTCGATCAAGATTGTGGTGGTGCCGGTGCCCGCTGATGTGGTGAACAAGGTGGGTGATGCCGCCTACCAGCCATCCATCATTCCCGCCAATACCTACGTCGGCCAAACCGTTGACATCGCCACCGCCGCCATCCCCAACTTTTTGGTAACGCATTCGGGCGTGTCTGATGAGCTGGCTTACCAGATGGCCAAGACCATGTACGACAACATCGACACCCTGTACGCGGCTCACAATGCGGCCAAGTCCATCAAGCGCGAGAATGCCATCAAGGGCATGCCGGTGCCACTGCACCCCGGTGCCGAGCGCTACTACAAGGAAATCGGCCTGATCAAGTAAGCGCGAAAAGGGGCCTGCCAGTGCGTTTGACCCGGCCATGAACGAACCCAATCCCAGTGCCGATGAGACCTCGCACGCGCCACTGACCGGCGCGGTGTTCTGGATCGCCATATTCTTTTCCAGCTACCAGCTCTGGATGGCGGCGTTTCATCCGCTCTCCAGTCAGGTGATCCGCGCCATTCACGTCGGCTTTGTGTTGCTGATGATCTATGCCATTCACCCGCCCATGGGCGGGCGCTCGGCACTGTGGCGGTTCATTGGCTGGGGCATGGGCCTGAGCGGCTTTGCCTTTGGCGTGTACCAGTGGGTGTTTGAGGCCGACCTGACCCAGCGCTCGGGCGACCTCACCACTTTTGATTGGGTGGTCGGCGTGGTCACCGTGGCGCTGGTGTTTGACGCCGCCCGGCGCGCCATGGGCTGGGGCTTGCCTTTGATCTGCGGTATTTTCTTGCTCTACGGCATGTTCGGCGAACACTTGCCGGGGGCGCTGGCCCATCGGGGTTTTGGCTTGGACCAGATTGTCAGCACCCTGGGCTTTGGCACCGAGGGCATTTATGGCACGCCGACCTACGTCTCGTCGACCTACATTTTCCTTTTCATTTTGTTTGGCTCCTTTTTGGAGCAAGCCGGCATGATCCGCCTGTTTACCGACTTTGCACTGGGCACGGTGGGCCACACGCGTGGCGGCCCGGCCAAGGTGGCCGTGATCTCGTCGGGTTTGATGGGCACCATCAGCGGCTCGGGCGTGGCCAATGTGGTCACCACCGGGCAGTTCACCATTCCACTCATGAAGCGCTTTGGCTACAGCCCGGCGTTTGCGGGCGGCGTGGAGGCCACGGCCAGCATGGGCGGGCAGATCATGCCACCGGTGATGGGCGCGGTCGCCTTCATCATGGCCGAAACCATCAACGTGCCTTACCTTGAGATCGTCAAGGCCGCCTTGATTCCGGCTATTTTGTACTTTGTCACCGCCTTCTGGATGGTGCACCTGGAGGCCGGGCACAAGGGCCTGACGGGCATGGCCAAAGAGGACTGCCCCAACCCCTGGACGGCGGTGCGCGACCGCTGGTACCTGTTGCTGCCGCTGGCGGGGCTGGTCAGCTTGCTTTTTTCCGGCTACACACCGCTGTTTTCAGGCACGGTGGGTCTGGCCCTGACCGCCATTTTGATTTTTGGCGCTGCCGTGATCAGCGGCGTCAAGCATACCCCGCTGCGGGCGCTGGCTTGGGTGCTGCTGGGTTTTGCCTGCGCGGGGTTTTTCCAGTTTGGCGTGGGTGCGTTTTTTGTCGTCCTGGCCCTGTTGATTGCACTGAGCTTCATTCGCCGCACCGGCGCTAACGCACGGCGACTGGCCGTGATCGCGTTGGTGGACGGCGCCCGTCATGCGCTGCCGGTGGCGATTGCCTGTGCGCTGGTGGGCGTGATCATTGGCATGATCAACCTGACCGGCGTGGCGGCCGAGCTGGGTGGGCACATCATTGCCGTGGGAGAAGACAGCCTTTTTCTGGCGCTGCTGCTCACCATGCTGACCTGCCTGGTGTTGGGTATGGGCATCCCCACCATTCCCAACTACATCATCACCAGCTCGCTGGCCGCACCCGTGTTGCTGCAGCTGGGCGTGCCGCTGATCGTGTCGCACATGTTCGTTTTCTACTTCGGCATCATGGCCGACCTGACGCCACCGGTGGCGCTGGCGGCATTTGCCGCCGCGCCCATTGCGGGGGTCAGCGGCCTGAAAATCAGCATGCAGGCACTGCGGGTCGCGATTGCCGGTTTCATCGTGCCCTTCATGGCGGTTTACAGCCCTGCGCTGATGCTGCAAAGTGGCGACTGGCTGGACACCGCCTGGATCGTCTTCAAGGCGCTGGTGGCGATTGCCATGTGGGGCGCGGGCGCCATCGGCTTTTTGATCACGCGGCTCAACCCGGTGGAGCGCGTGGTGGCGATTGGGTCGGCCAGCCTGCTGGTGGTGGCGCTGCCTTTGACGGACGAACTCGGCCTGGGCCTGATTGCGGTCTTTGTCGCCTGGCACGCCTGGCGCAGCCGCTTGAAATGAACCGTCCGTCATTGCGAGCGAAGCGCGGCAATCCATGGCCCCGAGGACACCTGGACTGCCACGTCGCTAACGCTCCTCGCAGTGACGGCGGGAGACGCGCCGTATGACCATGCTTGGCCTCTGCCTGAGCCTGGCTGCCGCGCTGCAAAGCAGCCCGGTGGTGTTTGTGCCGGCCACCGAATTCACGCTGGCCTGGACCCACTCGATAGAAAAAGTGCGCTGGGAAGAAGACTACGCGGTGCGGCTTGATGCTGTGCGTGGGCAGCCGGAGCTGCACGCCGTGCAGGCGCGGGTGCGCGGCTCGGCGGCCGGCATGGAGCCGCCGCCTGATGCGGTGCTGCGCCAGGGCTGGTACCACTACACCCCAGCCATCCCCAGCCTGCCTGAGCTGCGCCTGACGCGCTCTGAATTTACGCCCGATTACGAGGTTTGCATGCAGGGTCGCTGCCAGCCCATGGCCGACTGGATGGCGTCAGACGGCGGCGTCACGCTGCTCAAGGCCTGCCGGCAGCTCGGGTAGCTGAGTTGTCATTGCGAGTCGCGCAGCGACGTGGCAATCCATGCAACTGGAAGTCATGGATTGCTTCACTTTGTTCGCAATGACGATGCTTTTTCACCTTGACTCACAGCCGGCAAAAACAGCGCTTGCAAATCGTTCAAAAAGTCAAACCCGCGCACGCTGGGCTGGACGTGGGTGCCGTCCACCGTCAGCAATCCCTGTGTTTGGGCCTGGTTCAACCCGGCTTGCAGGGCCGACAGCGGCATGCCGGTGCGCTCGGCAAACAGGGGCATGTCAAAACCACCCGCCAGCCGCAGCGCGTTGAGCATGAATTCAAACGGCAGCTCACCTCTCTTGACCTCGACGTCCTGCACCACACATTGCCCGGCCAGCGCCTGTGTCATGTAAAGCTCGGGGTTGCGGGCGCGTACCTGGCGCACCACCCGATGGGCAAAACTGAGCTTGCTGTGCGCACCCGCGCCCAGCCCCAGGTAGTCGCCAAACTGCCAGTAGTTCAGGTTGTGCACGCTGGTGTGGCCCGGCAGGGCGTAGGCCGACACCTCATACCTTTGCAGGCCAGCCGCACCCGTCAGGTCGGTGATGAGGTCCAGCATGTCGGCGGCCAGATCGTCCTCCACAGCGGCGGGTGGGAACTTGGCAAAGTAGGTGTTGGGCTCAATGGTGAGGTGGTAAATCGACAGGTGCTTGGGCGCCAGCGCCAGTGCGGTGGTGACATCGGCGCGCAAAGCGTCAAGCGTCTGGCCGGGCAGGGCGTACATCAAATCGAGGTTGAAGGTGTCAAAGGCCAGTGCCGCTTCTTCGACCGCCGCGATGGCTTGGGCACGGTCATGGACCCGGCCCATCGCGCGCAAGAAATCGTCGTTGAAGCTTTGCACCCCCACCGACAGGCGCGTGACACCGGCGCCGCGGTAGGCCTTGAAGCGGTCTTTCTCAAACGTGCCGGGGTTGGCTTCGAGCGTGATCTCGGCGTTCGGCGCCAGCCGCACCCGGGCCCGGATGCCGGCCAGCAACTGGTCGATGGCTTGCGGCGAGAACAGGCTGGGCGTGCCGCCGCCCATGAACACGGTTTGCACGCTGCGGCCCCAGATGAGCGGCAGTGCAGCTTCCAGGTCGGCCATCAATGCGTCGATGTAGCGTTGCTCGGGCAGCTCGGTGGCGCGCATTTCATGCGAGTTGAAGTCGCAATAAGGGCATTTTTTGAGGCACCAGGGCAGGTGGATATACAGCGACAGGGGCGGCAGGCTGTTGAGTTGCAGCGTGCCGGGGCGCATGTAGTGCTGGATGTCACGTGTGATAACAGGCGCATCCGTGGGAGTGGTTTCGTGCTGGATCGGGATCATGGCGTGGCTGTGAGATAGCAGGGTTCAATGCGTTTGGTGTGTGTGCCGCGCAGCAGCCCGATGGGGCGACCGCCTCATACTGGGGTACCAGAAATCGGCGATCACCCCATCCGGCTGCTGCGCTGACAGGGCGGAGCGCTTGCAAAGGCTTTTTTGGGCCCAACAGCCTGAATAACGAATGGCGGCCGATGTTTCTGATCGAGTGTCTAGCGGGGTGGGCTCTCTGGGGGGCTGACGATTTCTGGTACCCCAGTATGAGGAAGCCGCCCAGAGAGCCCGCCCCGCGGGTTTGGATGTCAAGGTTTCCGGTACCTTAACCCTCACAACCAGCGCTCACGCATCAGCGCTACCATCGCGGCCGCCGCCCGACCTCGGTGGCTGTTGGCATTCTTGACCTCCACCGGCAGCTGGGCAAAGGTTTTGCCGAACTCGGGGATGAACATCACCGGGTCAAAACCAAAGCCGTTGGACCCCATCGGCTCGCGGGCAATT
>CAZIGL010000016.1:2952-88918 GCA_964538895.1 uncultured Rhodoferax sp. | reverse complement strand
GTGCTGTATGCGCGCCTTCACGGGCGCACTGGGAGCGGCGCCCTCGCCGCGATTGAATTCAAACAGCCATCGGGCCGGGGCGATCCTCCTGCAAAGGGAGGTCTTCCACAAAAAAAATTTAGCTTTTGGTGCGCGGCGGCAGGCCGGTGTGCTGGGTCAGCAACTGGCCGGGTCTGGGCGTTTTGACGGCCGCGCCGCTGGAGTTTTTGCGCCGGGCGCTGGTGTAGCTGCCATCAAGCAGGGGCTGGAATGTCGGAATCAAATGGTGTTTGCCGTTGCCGATCAGGTCAGCCCGGCCCATGGCCTTGAGGGCGTCGCGCAACAGCGGCCAGTTGTTGGGGTCGTGGTAGCGCAAAAAGGCTTTGTGCAGACGGCGGCGGCGTTCGCCGCGCACCACGTCGACACGCTCGGCGCGGTCATCGCGGTGGATCCCTTTGAGCGGGTTCAGGTCGGTGTGGTACATGGCGGTGGCGGTGGCCATCGGGCTCGGATAAAACGTTTGCACCTGGTCGGCACGGAAGCCGTTTTTCTTGAGCCAGATGGCCAGGTTCATCATGTCTTCATCGCTGGTGCCGGGGTGGGCGGCGATGAAGTAAGGGATCAGAAACTGCTTCTTGCCGGATTCCGCGTTGTACTTGTCAAACAAGGTCTTGAACTTGTCGTAGGTGCCCATGCCGGGCTTCATCATCTTGGACAAGGGCCCTTGCTCGGTGTGCTCGGGCGCAATCTTGAGGTAGCCACCGACGTGGTGTTGCACCAGTTCCTTCACATAATCTGGGCTTTGCACGGCCAGGTCGTAACGCACGCCGGAGCCGATCAGAATCTTCTTGACGCCCCTTAATGCGCGGCCGCGGCGGTAGATGTCGATGAGCGGCTGGTGGTCGGTGCCCAGGTTGGCGCAGATGCCGGGGAAGACGCAGCTGGGCTTGCGGCAGGCGGCCTCGATCTCGGGGCTTTTGCAGCCCAGCCGGTACATGTTGGCAGTCGGCCCGCCGAGGTCGGAAATGGTGCCGGTGAAGCCCTTGACCTTGTCGCGCACGTCCTCGATTTCCTTGATGATGGACTCTTCGGAGCGGCTCTGGATGATGCGGCCCTCGTGTTCGGTGATCGAGCAAAAGGTGCAGCCGCCAAAACAGCCGCGCATGATGTTGACGCTGAAGCGGATCATCTCCCAGGCCGGGATCTTGGTGGCGTGGTCGTGGCTGCCGTTGGCGTCGGCATAGCTCGGGTGCGGGCTGCGCGCATAAGGCAGGCCGAAGACCTGGTCCATCTCGGCGGTGGTGAGCGGAATGGGCGGCGGCGTGATCCAGACGTCGCGGGCGGTTGCGCCCTCCCCGTGCGCCTGCACCAGCGCCCGGGCGTTGCCGGGGTTGGTCTCAAGGTGCAGCACGCGGTTGGCATGGGCGTAGAGCACCGGGTCGGATTTGACCTGCTCGTAGCTGGGCAGCCGGATCACGGTGCGGTCGCGCGGCGGCAGGGTTTGTTTACCCTTGCGCGTGGACAAGGCCGGGTTGGGCATGAAGGTGAGGGGCTTGACCACGTCATTGCGATCCATGGCGTCCGGAAGTCCTGGATTGCCGCGCTTCGCTCGCAATGACGTGTCTAATGGCGCTTCGCTCGCAATGACAGCCACAGAACCGTCATTGCGAGGAGCGTCAGCGACGCGGCAATCCATGGCTTCGGGGGTCCTGGATTGCCGCGCTTCGCTCGCAATGACAGCACTTTCTTCCTTGCTGCACGTCGTGCCCTGCGCTGCTGCCTGCTCGCTGGTGGTCTGATAGGGGTTGATGTGGGATTCGACCGTGCCCGGCACGTCAACGTCGGTGGAGTCAATCTCGAACCAGCCCAGGCGGGTGTCGTCGTCGGTGCGGCGCACAAAGGCGGTGCCACGCACGTCGGTGATGTGCTCCACCGGCTCACGCCGGCTCAGGCGGTGGGCAATTTCAACAATGGCGCGCTCTGCGTTGCCGTACAGCAGCAGGTCGCACTTGGCGTCCACCACAATGCTGCGGCGCACCTTGTCGCTCCAGTAGTCGTAATGCGCGATGCGGCGCAGGCTGCCCTCGATGCCGCCCAGGATGATGGGCACGTCCTTGAAGGCCTCGCGGCAGCGCTGGCTGTAGACGATGGCCGCGCGGTCGGGGCGCTTGCCGCCGACATCGCCGGGGGTGTAGGCGTCGTCAGTGCGGATTTTGCGGTCAGCCGTGTAGCGGTTGATCATGCTGTCCATGTTGCCCGCCGTCACACCCCAGAACAGATTGGGTTTGCCTAAAGCGCGGAAGGGCTCGGCGCTTTGCCAGTCGGGCTGCGCGATGATGCCCACGCGAAAGCCCTGGTCTTCCAGCATGCGGCCGATCACGGCCATGCCGAAGCTGGGGTGGTCGACATAAGCATCACCCGTGACCAGCACCACGTCACAACTGTCCCAGCCGAGTTGCTCCATCTCGGCGCGGCTCATCGGCAGGAACGGTGCGGTGCCAAAGCGGGCCGCCCAGAACTTGCGGTAACTGGAC
Organism: uncultured Rhodoferax sp.; assembly: GCA_964538895.1. Classification (GTDB taxonomy): domain Bacteria; phylum Pseudomonadota; class Gammaproteobacteria; order Burkholderiales; family Burkholderiaceae_C; genus Rhodoferax. The sequence continues at coordinate 86,405 of CAZIGL010000016.1, read as the reverse complement.
AGCGGCTTGGCGGCGCGCGGGAAAAAAGACACGTCAACGGGGGCGTTCATGGGCATTCAAAGGCAAGGGAAGGCGCCGAGTGTAAGGTTTTGAGGCTGGAAATGTTGCCATCAAGGTCATTGCCAACCGGGCTTGCACACGCCTGGCGATAGAATTCGCACCGCGCCGCAAGGCGCATTCGCTAGGGGTGTTGTGCTGCCGGGTTTGTTGGCAGCACGACTGAGAAAGTCCCTTTGAACCTGATTGAGGTAATCCTCGCGCAGGGAAGCAGGTTAAAAACTGGTGCTCGCCGCCTTCTCTGGCGAGGTTTTCCACCCCTTTCGACCGCCGACCTGCCAACTTTTTGCATGGAGCAAACAGATGGCAACAACAAATATTTCTGATTCAAGCCAGGCCGCCGCGCCCAACACGGCGCTGCTGCCCGTGCCCGCCTCCGAGCGGGTGTTCAACTGGCACAACCACGCGTCGCTGTGGTTCAGCCTGGGCGTGGGGCTGCTGGTGATGCAGGTGGGCGCCTACCTGGTGCCGGCGGTGGGCAGCCGCGACGCGGCGATTGCGATTGTGCTGGGCTCGCTGATTGGCGCCGGCCTGCTGGCCTGGACCGCGCGGCTGGGCTGCCAGACCGGCTTGTCGAGCGCGGCGCTGATGCATGCCACCTATGGCAGCGCCTTTGCCAGGCTGCCGGTGCTGCTGAACGTGGCGCAACTGATTGGCTGGACCACGTTCGAGCTGGTCATCATGCGCGACGGCACGGCGGCCATCGGCCAGCAGTCCTTTGGCCTGGGGCTTGACAGCGCCTGGGGCCGGGTGCTGACCACGCTGCTGTGGGGCGGCGTGCTGGTGTTGCTGCTGTCGCGCCCGATGACGCAACTGGTGCGCAAGATTGTCAGCCGGGTGGCGCTGCCGCTGGTGATTGCCTCGCTGTTGTGGCTGACCTGGCAGTTTGGCGGCCAGGTTCAGGCGCTGGGGCTGGACGCGTTTTGGGCGCGCCCAGGCAACGGCAGCATGGGCATGTTGTCGGCGATGGACCTGGTGATTGCCATGCCGGTGTCGTGGCTGCCGCTGGTGGCCGACTACGCGCGTTACGGCACCTCGGGTAAAAGCGCCCTGCGCGGCACCTGGTTTGGCTACGCGCTGGCCAATATGTGGTGTTACGGGCTGGGCGTGATGGTGGTGACGGTGGCCGCCCCCGGCACCGACCTGGTCAGCGCCCTGCTGCTGGCCCAGGGCGGCCTGCTGGCCCTGACGCTGATTTTGGTGGATGAGGTGGACAACGCCTATGGCGACGTGTACTCGGGCGCGGTATCGGGCCACAGCCTGAAGCCAAGCTGGAGCGTGCGCCAGTGGGGCCTGGTGCTGGCGGTGGTGTGCACCGGCCTGGCGCTGGTGCTGCCGATGCACAGCCTGGAGCCGTTTTTGCTGATGCTGAGCTCGGTGTTTGTGCCGCTGTACGGCGTGATTCTGGGGCGCCTGGCGCTGTCGGGCGGCGCCGTGGCCAGCCACGGCAAGCGGGTGGACTGGTCGGCCGCGCTGCTGTGGCTGGGCGGCATTGGCTGCTACCACGCGCTTAGCGCTTGGGCACCGCAGTTTGGCGCGGCGCTGCCGACGCTGGCGCTGACCTTTGTGCTGGCCTGGCTGACGCGCCCGGTGGGCGCGCTGGTGTTGGCTGGTCAGAAGGCGTGAACATCGTTGTTCTGGGAGCCGGCCTGATGGGCCGACTGCTGGCTGTGGTGCTGGCGCGCGCGGGCCACACGCTGCAGGTGTTCGACGCCGGTGGCCCGCAAGCGCTCAATTCCGCCGCGCGCGCGGCGGCGGCCATGCTGGCGCCGCTGGCGGAGTCGGCCGTGGCCGAGGACGCGGTGGTGCGCATGGGCCACTATGGCCTGACACGCTGGCCCGAGCTGATCGCGCCCCTGCCTGCGCCGGTGTATTTTCAGCGGCAGGGCACGCTGGTGGTGTGGCACCGCCAGGATCAGCCCGAGGCCGTGCGTTTCACCCGGCAACTGGCAGCCACCAACCAACGCCTGCCGCAACTGCCCACCTTGCAAACGCTGGACGCCATGGGTCTGGCGCGGCTGGAGCCTGGCTTGGCCGAGCGCTTCAGTCAGGGGCTTTATCTACCCGGCGAGGGCCAGCTCGACAACCACCAATTGCTCGACGCCCTGCTGCTGGAGTTGCAGCAGCGCGGGGTTTGCCTGCATTGGGACAGCCCGCGCCAACCCGGCGACTTTGCCCCGGGCACCGCCGGCCAGCCCGACTGGCTGCTGGACTGCCGCGGCCTGGGCGCCCGGCCGCAATGGCCGCAGCTGCGCGGTGTGCGCGGCGAGGTGGCACTATTGCACGCGCCCGGTGTGCGCCTGGCGCACCCGACCCGGCTGATTCACCCGCGTTACCCGATCTACATTGCGCCCAAGGAAAACGGCCTGTTCAAGATTGGCGCCACCGAGATCGAGTCGGACGACACCTCGCCCGTGAGCGTGCGCTCGTGCCTGGAGCTGCTCAGCGCGGCCTACACGGTGGACCCCGGTTTTGGCGAGGCCCGCATTGTGGAACTGGTGGCGCAGTGCCGCCCCACCCTGCCCAACAACCTGCCCGAGGTGCGCTACCTGGGCGCGCGCTGCCTGCAGGTCAACGGCCTGTACCGCCACGGCTACCTGATCGCCCCGGCCATGGTGGATGTGGTGCTGCAGCTGATGCAGGGTGAGCGCTCAGTGCTGGCAAAGCTATTTGATTTGGCCGTGACTGGCCCCGACATCCATCGGCCCGAGGCGGGCCTCCCGCAACATACCGGCAACCCTCGGCTGCCCTGTGGGAGCGGCGCCCTCGCCGCGATTGGCCCGGAACAGCCATCGGGCCGGGGGCGGCCCTCCCACGAGATACCGGCGCAATGACCTCAAGCATCTCCGTCCACATCAACGGCCAGGCCTTCGTGTTGCCTGCCCCCGCCACGCTGGCCGACGCGGTGGTGTTGATGGGCCTCAAGCCGCCGTTTGCCGCCGCCGTCAACCTGCGGTTCGTCCCCAACACCCAGTACCAGCACACGCCCTTGTCCGATGCCGACCAGATTGACCTGATCGCGCCGGTGACCGGCGGCTAGTCGAACCTATACCCGAGCATGACCATGATTTCGAACCCACCCCCTGACACCTTGGTGCTGTACGGCCAGACCTTTGCCAGCCGCCTGCTGCTGGGCACCTCGCGCTACCCGTCGCCCGGCGTGTTGCACGCGGCGGTCAAGCTGGCGCAGCCGGCCATGCTGACCGCCTCATTGCGGCGGCAAAACCTGCAGGCGGGTGATGCCACGCCCAACCGCTTCTGGGCCATGCTGGCCGAACTGAAGGTGCCGGTGCTGCCCAACACTGCCGGTTGCCACAGCGTGCAGGAGGTCATCACCACGGCGCAGATGGCGCGCGAGGTGTTTGGCACGCCCTGGCTCAAGCTGGAACTGATTGGCGATGACTACACGCTGCAACCCGACACCCTGAACCTGGTGGAGGCCGCCAGCCGGCTGATCAAGGACGGTTTTCAGGTGCTGCCGTATTGCACCGAAGACCTGGTGCTGTGCCAGCGCCTGGTGGATGTGGGGTGCCAGGCGGTCATGCCGTGGGCGGCGCCGATTGGCACCGGCAAGGGCCCGATCAACCCCCACGCGCTGCGCACCCTGCGCGAACGCCTGGACGTGCCGCTGCTGGTGGACGCAGGCCTGGGTTTGCCGTCGCACGCGTGCCAGGTGATGGAGTGGGGGTTTGACGGCGTGCTGCTCAACACCGCCGTGGCCCTGGCGCAAGACCCGGTGCGCATGGCGGGCGCCTTTGCCGATGCAACCCGGGCCGGCCGGGCGGCATTTTTGTCGGGCGTGATGTCCGAGCACAACAGCGCCCAAGCCAGCACCCCGGTGCTGGGCACACCGTTTTGGCACCAAGCCTGAAGCCCCACGAACCGCCTCAACCCGGCAGGAAAGACACGCATGTCAACCCACCCCTCTCTTGACACCCTGGCCCACGAGATCGTGCGCCGGCATAGCCCGTTGGCGCTGCAAGCGCAGCCGCTTGAACGTTTGCCGATTTTTCTGGCCGCACTGCCCACGGCCATCGTCGACCCGATCGAGCAGGCGGTGTATGCCGCCTGCCGCGCGCTCGACTTCATCGATGCCGATGCCCAGTGTGTGGCCGGCGCCTGGCAGCGCCAAAGCGCGCGCAGCGGCCAGTTTGACCCCAGCGCCTGGCCCATTGAGGCGGCGGATTTTGGTGTGGGTGCGCTTGTCGATGGACCTGCGCCAAATGCCATCGCGGCGAGGGCGCCGCTCCCACAGGGAAACGGCACCTTGTGGGAGGCCCGCCCTCGGGCCGATGGCTGTTGGTCCCCTGTGGGAGACCCGCCCTCGGGTCGATGGCTGTCTGGTGCCTGGCCAGACTTTTCCAACGCCTTCCCCCCCTGTCCGCACCAGTTGGGTCTGTACGCGGTGCTGCCCGATGCCGCTTGGGTGGGGCGCATGGCACGGGCCGGGGTGCCCACCGTGCAGTTGCGCTTCAAGTCGGACGACCCGGCGGCCATCTCGCGCGAAGTGCAGGCGGCGGTGCAGGCGGTGCACGGCACGGGCGCGCTGCTGTTCGTCAACGACCATTGGCAGGCGGCCATCGCGGCCGGGGCCTATGGCGTGCACCTGGGCCAGGAAGACCTGCAAGGGCTGGGCGGCGCTGACCTGAACGCGATCCGCACGGCGGGGCTGCGCCTGGGGCTGAGCAGCCACGGTTATGCCGAGATGCTGCGCGCGGCCGCCGTGCAACCGAGCTACATCGCCATGGGGGCGGTGTATGCCACCACGCTCAAGCGCATGGCCACGCCGCCGCAGGGTCCGGCACGGCTCAAGCTGTATGCCGCGCTGCTGCGGCACCTGCCCACGGTGGCGATTGGCGGCATCGACGCGGCGCGGCTGCCTGAGGTGCTGGCCAGCGGCGTGGGCTCAGTCGCCGTGGTGCGGGCGCTGGTGGCCGCAGACCAGCCCGAGGCGCGGGTGGCGGCGCTGAAGGCGATGTTTTAAAGGTCGAGCAGCTGCATCGGCAGCGGTGCAAAACCGTGGTTGAGCGGGCCCTCGCCCTGCCCGGTTTTGACTGAGGCACCGGCCTGCAGCGCCTGGCGCACAAAGTCACGCGCCTGTTGCACGGCCTGCGCCAGCGTGGCGCCCAGCGCCAGGTGCGCGGCAATGGCGCTCGACAGCGTGCAGCCGGTGCCGTGGGTGTTGGCGGTGGCGATGCGCGGGGCCTGCAGCCACAGCGGCTCGGCTGACGGCTGCAGCAGCAGGTCCATCACCGTGTCGCCGGCCAGGTGCCCGCCCTTGAGCAGCACGGCGCGCGCGCCGCGCGCTAGCAGTTCGGCCGCGGCCTGCGCCATGTCGTGCACACTGGTGAGCGGGCGCCCGACCAGCAGCGCGGCTTCGTCGAGGTTGGGCGTGATCAGCGCCGCGCGCGGAAACAGCTCCGCCACCAGCACGGCAATGGCCGGGTCGTCGATGAGTTTGGCGCCGCTGGTGGCGACCATCACCGGGTCGAACACCACGCGGCTGAGCTGGTGCCGGTCGATGGCCTGCGCCACGGTGCGCACGATCTCGGGGGAATGCAGCATGCCGACCTTGACCGCGTCGGCGCCGATGTCGTCAAGCACGGCGTCGATCTGCGCGCGCAGCATCTCGGGCGGCACCGGGTGGATGGCGCGCACGCCGCAGGTGTTTTGCGCGGTGAGCGCGGTGATGGCCGTCATGCCGAAGCAGCCCAGCGCGGCGAAGGTTTTGAGGTCGGCCTGGATGCCGGCGCCGCCGCCGCTGTCCGAGCCGGCGATCGACAGGACACGGGGGTATTGGTGGATGTATTGAATCGTCATGCTGTTGGGTGTGCCTTGAGAATGTCCTGAAATGACCGGGCGGCCGCCTGCGGGTCTGGCGCAGAACAGATGGCGCTGACCACGGCCAGGCCGTCGGCACCGGCTTGCAGCACCTGCGCGGCATTGCCGTGGTGGATGCCGCCAATGGCGACCAGCGGCAATGCGGTCATGGTACGCACCTGGCGCACGCCCGCCAGCCCCCAGGGCACGGCGGTGTCGGTTTTGGTGGTCGTGGCGTAGACCGGGCTGATGCCAAGGTAGTCGACCGGCTGCCCGGCGGCACGCGCCACATCGGCCAGGTTCTCCACCGACAGGCCGATGAACACCTCGGGCGGCAGTAGCCGCCGAGCCAGCATTACCGGCATGTCGGACTGCCCCAGGTGCACGCCCTGGGCACCGCAGGCCAGCGCCACATCCAAACGGTCGTTGATGATGAGGGGCACGCCATGGGGTGCCAGCAGGTCTTTGACGGCCAGCGCCAGCGCCACGAAGTCGCGCGTGGACTGCGCTTTTTCACGCAGTTGCACACAGCGCACGCCGCCCTGCACGGCGGCCAGCACCACATCGGCCAGGGTGCGTCCGCGCAGGCTGGCCTGGTCGGTGACCAGATAGAGGCGCAGCGCCTCGGTCAATGGAAGACGCATGGTGTCAGGCGCTGACGCTGAGCTTGAGGCGATCAACAAAGGTGGCTTCGTCAAGCAGCTGGAGCTGGTCGAGCAGCGCGATTTGCAGGCTGCCCACGCCCTGGCCCTGTGCCTGCACCTGCCGCGCGGCCACTTCGCCCACCACACCCAAATAGGCCATGGCCGACACGGTGGCGCGCCAGGCGTCGGGCTGCACCGCGCAGAACGCCCCCACCAGCGCCGTGGCCGAGCAGCCCACGCCGGTGATGCGGGTCATCCACTCATGGCCGTTGGCCAGGCTGGCGTGGCGGCCGTGGGCGTCGAGCACCTGGTCCACCGGGCCGCTGACGCAGACCACGCCACCACTGCGCCCGGCCAGCTCGCGCGCAGCCTGCAGCGCATCGGCCACGGCGGCGCCACTGTCGACCCCGCGGGTTTTGGCGGCCGCACCCGCCACACTCATGATCTCCGAGGCATTGCCGCGAATGACGCCAGGCATGGCCTGGCGCAGGATGGCCTGGATGCTTTCATTGCGGTAGCGGGTGGCACCCGCGCCCACGGGGTCGAGCACGGTGGGTATGCCGCGCGCGGTGGCGACTGTGAGGGCCTGGCACATGCTGTTGATCCAGTAGGGCTCGAGCGTGCCGATGTTGAGCACCAGCGCCTGGGCAATGGCCGCCATGTCGGCCACCTCCTCGTGGGCGTGCGCCATCACGGGCGAGGCGCCCATGGCCAGCAGCACGTTGGCGTTGTAGTTCATGACCACCAGGTTGGTGATGGAGTGCACCAGCGGGCGCAGGGCGCGCACCGCGAGCACATCGGCCCAGAGGTCGGCAGGAGACAGGGATGATGCTTGTTTGGCCATGGCAGATTCCATCAAGTGATCCGGGGCCGCTCAGGCACAAGCTGTGTTGTGAACGCTTTCCTACGCTGGCACGACCCAGATCAGGTTCAAAGAGTGTTTTCTCAGCCACCCGACCGGGCGGCACCTCTAGCGAACGAGATTATGACGGATGCGCCTTGGCACCATGGCACGCTTGCCGTTTTCCGTTAACAGCGCCTTGCCGTGTGCGCGCGCAACCAGGCGGCAAAGGCGTCTTCGGACAGTTCACCTGAGGCGACGGCGAGCATGGTGAGCACGCAATCGCCATCATTGGCTATCAACTGGTGGCCATTGAGCCGCAAAAAAAGCTCGGCGGCGACAAAACCTGTGCGTTTGTTGCCGTCGATAAATGCGTGATTGCGGGATATACCGTAACCATAAGCGGCGGCCAGCGCAGGGGCGTCGGGGTCGCCGTAAACAGCCAGATTGATGGGGCGTACCAGCTCGGACTCCAGCAGGTTGTTGTCCCGGACCCCGCTGCCACCACCGTGCTCGGCAAGTTGCATGTCGTGGATCGCCAAAATGACGGTGCGCTCAATCCAGAGCCAGGCGTTCATTTGGCCAACTCATGCAGCACATTGCGCCGATCTTTCATGACCTCCGTGTACATGCAAAGGACCCTGAAGTTCTAACGTTTGTAACAACATCCAAGGAAAATCCCGCTGTCAACGGCCATCACCCGGCTGCGTTAACATGAGTTGGACACCGCCGCGCCAGCTGGTGCGGTGGCATTCAGGCTCAATTTATTGGCTGCTCAATGACTGATACCCACGCTCTCGAAGCCTTGCCGCTTTTCCCGCTCGAACTGGTGCTGTTTCCGGGGGGCTTCCTGCCCTTGCGGATTTTTGAGGTGCGTTACCTCGACATGGTGAGCCAGTGCGAGAAGAACGGCACTCCGTTTGGCGTGGTCACGCTGACGCGCGGCAACGAGGTGCGCACCGCAACCAGCGACCTGGCGGGTGGCGCCAAAACCAGCCAGGCGGTTTTTCACCCGGTGGGCACGCTGGCGCGCATCACCCAGCTGAGTCGGCCGCAGCCGGGCCTGATCATGATCAGTTGCACCGGTGGGCAGCGTTTTGAGGTCGGGCAGCCCGAATTGCTCAAGCATGGTTTGTGGACAGGCCGGGCCAGTCTGCTGCCGCAGGACCAAAGCGTGCCGATACCCGAGGATTTGCTGCCCGTGGCAAGTGCCCTGGCGCGCGTGCTGGACACCCTGAAGGCACAGGGCGTGACGCCGGAGCAGATGCCGATCCAGCCGCCTTATGCGCTGCATGACTGCGCCTGGGTGGCCAACCGCTGGTGTGACCTGCTGCCCATGGCGCTGGCGCAAAAACACCGGCTGATGACGCTCGACAACCCACTGCTGCGGCTGGAACTGGTGAGCGATTTGCTGGAGCGCAACGGCATCGCTACCTGATTCTTTGCGGGTCAGACCCCAACTAATCAGGCGCCATAAAACATCCTGAGGCCGCGCTTTGGGCACCCAGCGCCAGCAGTTGCATGACCGCGTGCACCTGCGCGGGGGTGACGCCAGGTGCTGGCGCCAGCCCCCAAAGGTGGTCGCGCAATTGGGCGTAATAGGCCAGGTAGTTGCCCGGTGGCTGGGGCGCGGCACAGCGCACCGACACCGGAGCCGCGACCCCGGCCATGCTGGCCATGCGCAGCAGCTGACCGGGTTGCGCGTCCTGACCCCAGGCATCGAGCGCCGCCAGTTGCGGGCGCTGGCCGGCCTTGAGGGCATCTTCCTGCGGGTCGATGCCCAGCTTGGTGAAGCTGCCCCGGGTCCCATGCACAGACCAGCGCGGCCCCGGCTCGGCCACCAGCGTGCTGGCGTGCAGGATCACGCGCAGCCCACCCTGTGGTGTGTCGTAACGCAGCACGGCGTGAAACCAGTCGTTGACCAGGGCACCGTCGCGCACATTGGCCTGCTCCAGCAGCAGGGCATCGGGCTGGCCAAACAGCACCAGGGCCTGGTCCACCAGGTGCGGCCCGAGGTCGAACCAGAGGCCCGAGCCCGGCAGGCTCTGCTCGCGCCAGCGCACCGGCACCTCGGGGCGGTAGCGGTCGAAATTCGAGTTCACCTGCACCACCCGGCCCAACTGGCCGCTGTCCAGGACTTGCTGCAGCGCCAGAAAGTCGCTGTCAAAGCGCCGGTTCTGAAACACCGTGAGCACCCTGCCCTGCTGCTGTGCCAGCGCGAGCAGGGTTTCGGTCTCGGCCAGGCTCACGGTGCAGGGTTTGTCAACCACCACGTGTTTGCCTGCCTGCAGCGCGGCCCGGGCCAGTTCGAAATGGCTGTCGTTGGGCGTGGCAATCACAACCAGGTCGATGGCGGGGTCGGCCAGGGCGGCGCCGACGGTAGCCACGCAGGGCACGGCGGGCCAGTCGCGCTGCACGGCGTCAACCTGGCGCGTGACGATGCAGGCCAGTTGCAGGCCGGGCACGCCGGTGATGAGGGGCGCGTGAAAGACGCGGCCGGCGGCGCCGTAGCCGATCAGTGCGACCTGCACGGGCACCGGGTGGCTGGGCTGTGGGGTGATGGGTGGCGGGTTCATGCCCGGATCATCACCGAAAATCGCGCACAATTTGGCCATGCTTCACTTTTTGCCTGCCCCCATCAACGGTGCCATTGCCAGCACACTGATGCTGCTCAACATTTTGTTCTGGGTGCCGGTGTTGCTGCTGGTAGCCACCGTCAAGCTGCTGCTGCCGTTCAGGCGGGTGCGGCTGGCCATCGACCCGGTGCTGCTGCGTATTGCCGAGGCCTGGATTGCCGGCAACAGCGGCTGGATGCGCCTGACGCAGCCGATGCAGTGGGACGTGAGCGGCCTGCAGGACTTGAACCCGCGCCAGTGGACCCTGGTGATTTGCAACCACCAATCGTGGGTCGACATTCTGGTGTTGCAGCATGTGCTGAACCGGCGCATTCCGTTGCTCAAGTTTTTTCTTAAACAACAGCTGATCTGGGTGCCCATCATGGGGTTGGCCTGGTGGGCGCTGGAGTTTCCGTTCATGCGTCGGCACAGCGAGGCGTATCTGCAAAAGCACCCGCTAGAGCGCGGCAAGGACGCCGCTACCACCCGCGCCGCCTGCGAAAAATACGCGCTGGTGCCCACCAGCGTGATGAATTTTGTCGAGGGCACGCGCTTTACCCGGGCCAAGCAGCTACGCCAGCAGTCACCCTACCGGCACCTGCTCAAGCCCAAGGCCGGCGGCATCAGCCTGGCGCTCGATGCCATGGGCGAGAAGTTTGGCGCGGTGCTCGACATCACCATCGCCTACCCGGACGGCACACCCAATTTCTGGCAGTTTTTGCAAGGCCGCGTGCCGCGGGTCATCGTGCAGGCACGCACGCTGGCGGTGCCCAGGCTTGACGCCGACACGACCGGCGACGCCGCGCAGGCCATGCGCGCCTTGTGCCAGGACTGGATCAATCAGGTGTGGAGCGACAAGGATGCGCTGCTGGACCAGCTTCTGGTCGACAAGAAACCCAAGAATTCACTTTAATTAATCATCTCAAGCATTTGATTTTATTTATTTTTTGCAATTAATTAACCGACTTAACGCAGGTGCTTGGAGCCCTTCGCCCGGAACATTTCCGGGATGCCAAGCCGGCGCGGACCGGCCATCAACTCAAAGGCCTCGCCGGCCTGCAGGGTGCCGGGCACATCAACCGCCAGGTAAAAACCACAGCAGCCCTGCTGCGCCATCAGCTTGCTGGCATGGGAGAAACCCATGGCGGCGTTGAATTTGTAACAGGGCTCGCGCGGCTGGGTGACACGCAGGGCACAGCGGGCGAATTGCAGCACGTCGCCGACCCACACCCCGGTTTCAAGCAAACCGGCCAGGCTCAGGTTTTCGCCCAGGCTGCCCCAGGGCAGGGCATTGTCGATGCTGCCGAGCCCGGCGTCGGCGCGGGCCTGACGCCAGAACGGGTAGTGCTCGCTGGGGTAGGCGTAGACCGCCTTGTCGAGGCCGCCATGCACCGACAGGTCGGCCTGCTCGTCACCAGCCAGGCCCAGCGGCATGACCGCCACCAAGCCGGCAACCGCTTGTTTGTGGATGGCCGTGAGCACGTTGCGCTCGTGGATGCGGACGCGCCGGGCTTGGCCGGTTTGCAGGCTCAGAACTTGGGGCATGGTGATGTGTGACGGATTGGATCGGAAGGGATTGACGCTGGCATACTCGCGTGACCAAACCTCATTATCAGGATACTGCCGATGCTTGCCCGCTTGCTGCGCCGCTTTTACTTCATTCAATTGCTGTCCGGCGCCCTGCTGGGTACCTTTGCCGCCGATCGCCTTGGTCTGAGCGGGGCAGGCGCGGCCGCGGCGGTGCTGCTGGGCGCCCTGCTGTTGCCGCTGCTGCTGCAGTTGAGCGTGATCAGCGTCAGCATGTTCAGGTCACGCCCGAAGCCGGTCGGCCGCCTTTGGTGGCGGGCCTATGGCGGGGAATTTTTGGCCGCCGTGCGTATTTATTGGTTCCAAATGCCCTGGGCGAAGCCGATAAACAAGGTCTGGTGCCCGGACTCGCCGCCGCAAACGCAGCCTTGGCGGGTGCCGGTGCTGCTGGTGCATGGCTTCATTTGCAACGAGCGGGTGTGGGACAAAGTGGCACCAGCGCTGCACCAGGCGGGGCATCCGGTGCTGGTCATCACACTGGAGCCGCTGTTCACCTCGATAGACAATTACGCCCCCCAGATTGAGCAGGCTGTCAAGCAATTGCAGCAAACGAGCGGCGCAGCGCAGGTGGCGCTGGTGGGGCACAGCATGGGCGGGTTGGTAATTCGGGCCTGGATGCGCAGCCACGGCTGCGCCGCTGCGGCCAAAGTAGTGACGCTGGGAAGCCCCCACCAGGGAACCAGGGTGGCGAGTTGGTCACCCACTGCCAATGGCGCGCAGATGGTATGGCACAGTTCGTGGCTGCAGGCCCTGCAGGCCAGCGAGAAGCCGGCCACGCGGCGGTTGATGCAAATCGCCTTGACGCGGCATGACAACATCGTGTTTCCTCAGCGCGAGCAGGTGCTCCCAGGTGCCACTGTCACCGAATTCGAGGGGCTGGGGCATCTGGAGCTGTGCCTGGATGCACGGGTGATTGACTGGTTGGTGCAAAAACTACACTGAGTGCCGCCAATCTTGAGGCCCTGCGCCAGAAACGCTTGCAGAGATCGCTATAATCCTAGGCTTTGCTGGCAAAACTCCGCTGCCTGATCAACTTTTAAGCGGAGAAAATCGCAAATGCTTTGGTTTCAGGCCCGATCTTCCGGGAACCCGACATTTGCACATATAGGATCTCTTGACGTAATGACAACCATCCGTGTTAAAGACAACGAACCCTTTGACGTCGCTCTGCGCCGCTTCAAACGCACGATTGAAAAACTGGGCCTTCTGACCGACTTGCGCGCACGCGAGTTCTACGAAAAGCCTACCTCCGAGCGCAAGCGCAAGAAAGCAGCCGCTGTCAAACGCAATTACAAGCGCATTCGCGCTATGCAGTTGCCCAAGAAACTGTTTTAAGCAGTTGCTCAAACAGGGCTGCTGAAGCCCCTTGAACAAGCTCGCCGAGGACGCTCAGGCGGGCTTTTTTTATGCCCTATCCATTGACAGGAGTTATCAGGATGTCACTCAAAGACCAAGTTACCGAAGACATGAAAACTGCCATGCGCGCCAAGGACAGTGCACGCCTGGGCACCATCCGCCTGCTGCTGGCCGCCGCCAAACAAAAGGAGGTGGACGAGCGTGTGGTGCTCGATGATGCCGCCATGATCGGCATTGTGGACAAGCTCATCAAGCAGCGCAAGGACTCGGTCGATGCCTTCACCAAGGCCCAGCGCATGGACCTGGCCGACAAGGAAAGTGCTGAAATCCTGGTGCTGCAGGCCTACCTGCCGCAGCGGCTCAACGCCGAGGAAGTAAGCGCGGCAGTGCAGGCCATAGTGGCCGGCTTGGGGGCCAAGGGGCCGGGCGACATGGGCAAGGTGATGGCTGCCGTGAAGGCACAACTGGCGGGCAAGGCGGACATGGCCATGGTGTCACAGGCCGTGAAGTCGGCGCTGGCAGGCTGAATCAGGTCCGCCCGCTGTCCAGGCTGTTGAGCATGGCGGTGTGCACGACGTCGTCGAGGGCACCGTCCACCATGGAGTGATCAGACACCAGTCGCAAGGCGTTGCTGATGATCAAATTTTCCAGCGCGGACCGGGTCATGGACTGGGTTTTTCCTTGCGCCACCGAAAACAAGTACATGGTGCGTTGCGGGCTGATCCAGCTGAGCTGGCTGCGCTGCCAAACACCCTTGATGGCGATCTCCACCCAGACTCCCACGGCCAAATTGTCAAGCAGCAATGCGGACGGCGCCGCACTGGCCTGAGGGTTTGCCGGGGTGACCGAGTCAAGCAAGGGCCCTGCCGCCTGAACCCGTTGCGGAGCCCGTGCTTTGCTTGGGGGTGTCTCGGTCATCTCCATGAAGCCAGAGACTTTGGCTTCTTCGGGAGCCAACCAGTGCTTGTGATTGCCAAGCAGGTTGGCGCTGACACTTTCTGACTGTAACGCTGCGGCGTCGGGTGCAGGCCGAAAAGCCTGCTGGTGCAACTTCATCAGCGCATCAAAGAACAGACTGGTTTTCAGGGAAGGGTAATCAATCAGACCTAGGCCTTCACGCAATTTGGACAGGAGCTTGGACACCTGTTTGGTCAATTTCCCCAAATCCTGGCGGGTCAGTTCGGGCTGGGCGCTCCAGAGCAAAAAATTGACCAAGCCCTTGTAGCCACCAGGGTCTTCAGCCCCCTCTGTGTTGTTGAGTTCAGCAGCCGCCATCACCTGGGACCAGGGACCGCAAAGAAACTCAACCACCGGAGCAGGCACACGCGCCATGTCAGGGATCTGCTCCATGGAGGCACATATCTTTTCGGCCAACAGGTTGCGTTCCTCGGCGCGGTTGAGCGCGCGCATGGCCTGCTGCACGGCTTGCTGCGACTGAACCAGTTCTTCCGACCACATGTTGTGGAGGTTGTAAAGTGCCAAGTCGAAGGGCTCGGCACTGTCAATGTGAATGCGCGACAAGGGGTTCACATAGCGGTGCAATGACCGGATAAAAAATGCACATTCGTGGGTGTTTGCCGAACCAAAAGCCAGGCCGCGCTCGGTGATTTCCTGCAGCAGGCGTCGAGCCGGATGCTGTTTGTTGTTGAAAAAGCGCACATCGACCAGCACCAGGCGCAACAGGGCAGGTTCCAGGTTTTCAATGACATCGCGAATGCTCTTGAGCAGGCGGGTGTCGTTGACCAGGTTGTCAATTATCTGCACCATGACTTCAAAACTGATCACTTGCGCCGACGTTTGACAACTTTTGCGCAGCTTTTGACGCGTCGACTCTGGCCGCCCGGAGGGCTCCATCAAGCTGGGCTGAGACAAACGTGCAATCACGTCATCGGACTGATTCATGTTTTGCAGAGCTTCAAAGGCAGCGGGCACTGTTGAAGCAAAATCAGTGGTGTGTTCCTCCGGGGCAGATGCGTGGGCAGCGCCTGATGAAGCAAGCTCTTTCCAGTCCAGGTCGCCGGCAAACTGTGTCACAGCCTCATCAGCCGTGAACTTTTGCTGTGGCGTTGCCCGGGCGGCCAATAGTTCGCGCAGACGGTCAAGGGTCAGCACACTGGCCTGAGTCGAACCATCGTCTATTTCGTTTTGTCCAGGCGCCGGGACCTGGCTGCGGCTATCTGGGGGCGACGACCGTAACGGTGCGCCACTGGTTGGCAGCGGCACCACGCCGTAGGACTTGATTTTTTGAACCAGTGCGCCGTAGGACAGGTGCAACGCTTCCCCCAAGGCGGTCGCCAGATTCTGGACCCAGGTTATCCGCACCTGAATGGGCACTTCCGCCTGGAGTAGCGCGCTTTGCAAGATGATCAAATAGATTTGAGGACGCAAGGGATTGCGTTCGGGCTTGACATGATCCAGCCCCAGCAATGCACACACACAGGCATTGAGTTCATTCAATGCCTGTTGTGCCGTGCGCTGGACTTGGTGCAGGACCCGGGCCAATTCAACCCGTTCCTGAACCTGGGTTTCATCCATGCTCTCCAACTGGCTGTGGCTCAACTCGCCTAGTGCCAGCTCGCCAAACTGGGAGCTAACAGCTTGCTTGTCCTGAAAAGCCTGGCGCAACATGGCGGGAAACTGCGCACACAGGGACGGCGCTTTTTCATCGAGCAACTTGATGCAAAGGTCCAACCGGGCGCGCTCAAGTTGCCCGGGGGCGCGGTTGAATTCCTGTTCAAGCGATCGACGTGCAGCCAGAAACACCTGATGCAGCAAGGCCTCGCCGTCGCGCGCCGACTGACCAAGTGCAGCACGAAACAGCGTGAGGTACTGCTCGGATCGATTGACTGAATTCACTTGGTGCTCGCTTCCTGGGCAGTTAGCCCAAAGACTTGAAACGCATGCGGTGTGGTCGCGCGCCCTCTTCGCCCAGGCGTTTTTTCTTGTCCGCCTCGTATTCCTGGTAGTTGCCGTCAAAGAAGCACCATTGGCTGTCGCCTTCGCAGGCCAGAATATGGGTGGCAATACGGTCGAGAAACCAGCGGTCGTGGCTGATGACCATGATTGAGCCGGCAAATTCCAGCAGGGCGTCTTCAAGGGCGCGCAAGGTTTCCACATCGAGGTCGTTAGACGGCTCGTCAAGCATCAGCACGTTGCCGCCGGCAATCAGCGTTTTGGCCAGGTGCAGGCGACCGCGCTCGCCGCCCGACAGCGTGCCAACGCGCTTTTGCTGGTCGGCGCCATTGAAGTTGAAGCGTCCGCAATAAGCCCGGCTGGCCATCTGGAATTTGCCAATGTTGAGCATGTCAAGCCCGCCTGACACGTCTTCCCAGACGGTTTTTTCGTTACTCAGGTCGTCACGACTCTGGTCGACAAAGGCCATCTTGGCGGTGGAGCCGACCTTGACTTCGCCAGTATCGGGTTTTTCCTTGCCAGCAATCATGCGAAACAACGTCGACTTGCCCGCGCCGTTGGGACCGATGATGCCGACAATGGCGCCGGCGGGCACCTTGAAGCTCAGGTTGTCGATGAGCATGCGGTCGCCGAAGGACTTGCTGACATTGACAAACTCGATGACCTCATTGCCCAGGCGATCTGCCACGGGGATGAAGATTTCGTTGGTTTCGTTGCGTTTCTGGTAGTCGAAGTCGGACAGTTCCTCAAACCGGGCCAGACGGGCCTTGCTCTTGGCCTGACGTGCCTTGGGGTTCTGGCGAGACCATTCCAGCTCTTTCTTGAGCGCCTTGGCACGGGACTCTTCACCCTTTTGCTCCTGCTCCAGACGTGCCTGCTTTTGCTCCATCCAGGAGCTGTAGTTGCCCTTGTACGGAATGCCGTTGCCGCGGTCGAGCTCAAGAATCCATTCGGCGGCATTGTCCAGAAAGTAACGGTCGTGGGTGATGGCGACCACGGTGCCGCTGTAGCGCTGCAGGAATTGCTCGAGCCAGTCAACCGATTCGGCGTCAAGGTGGTTGGTGGGCTCGTCGAGCAGCAACATGTCGGGGTGCTCCAGCAGCAGACGACAAAGCGCCACACGGCGCTTCTCACCGCCTGACAACATGCCCACCCGGGCGTCCCAAGGTGGCAGGCGCAGCGCATCGGCGGCAATTTCGAGTTGGTGCTCGGAGTCGGTTCCCGAGGTGGCAATGATGGCCTCAAGCTCCGCCTGCTCGGCCGCGAGCTTGTCAAAGTCGGCGTCTTCGTCGCCGTAGGCGATGTAGACTTCTTCGAGACGGGCCTTGGCGTTCAACACCTTGCCCATGGCTTCTTCCACGGTTTCGCGCACGGATTTATCGGGATCAAGTTGCGGTTCCTGCGGCAGGTAACCGATGTTCAGACCCTGCATCGGTATAGCTTCGCCCTCAATTTCCTTGTCGATACCGGCCATGATCCGCAGCAGGGTTGATTTACCCGAGCCGTTGGTGCCCAACACGCCGATCTTGGCGCCTGGGAAGAAACTGAGAGAGATGTCTTTCAGAATGTGCCGCTTTGGCGGCACGATCTTACCGACGCGGTTCATTGAAAATACGTATTGAGCCATGGGTCTATTGCGTTTACTGAAGAGATAAAGCCGTCATTATCGGCGCACTGTGGCGGGCAGCCTATCGCACACTATTTTGCCGTCATTTGCCCGGGTCTTTTGGCGATTCAAAGGCCAAATGAAGCACAAAAAGCAGGGTGTGATCAGTGCGGCAGTTTGGGTTATTGCAGCCGAGTTGGTCCAGCACCGGTTGACCGGGCTGCGAAGGGCGAAATTAATGGGCCATGCCGCCTGGCATAAACTCAGGCGCTATGAAACAAAGTCAATGCCTCTTTTTCGTTATTTTCAGTTTACTTTCATGCAGTGCCATGGCGCAATGGGCATGGACAGACGATGAAGGGCGCCCCATTTTCAGTGACCGGGCCCCGTCCACCAGCGTGCCAGAAAAGCGTATTTTCCAGCGCCCTGACCCTGCCAGATTAAACCCGACCCAGGAACTGGCGCCCAATGAAGGTGGTGACTCGGCCAACGCCAAGACAGTGAACCCAACCCAACCGGCGGCCAGCACTCTCCAGGCCACAGCGCTGGTCAAGGCGTTGACCGAACGCAAGAATAAAACCGAGCAAGCCCAAGCTGAGCAGCGAAAGCTTGAAGAGGCGCGCACCCGCAAGCTCAAAGCTGACAACTGCGGACTCGCAAGGCAAGCCCAGCGAACGCTCGAGTCGGGGGTCCGTATTTCTCGCATGAATGCCCAAGGCGAGCGGGTCATTTTGGATGACGCAGACCGGGCGGTTGAAGCCAAACGCCTGCAGGCGATCGTGGCCACTGATTGCGACTGATCAGTAGCCGGCTTTAGCGCCTAAGCGTTTTTTGACAAACAGGCCAGCGCTGCGACTGCCCTGGCGCGCGAAGCGTTCGCGACGTGCCACTTTTGGGTCAACGCGCAAGCGCCGGTAAACTTCAACACGGTCAAAATTGCGCAGGCACTGGTCGAGTTTCACAAGTCGACCCCAGACGCCAATGAGCACCTGATGGTGGTCAATCTCGGGAAACCGCAATAACAGGCCACTTTGTTGCAACGCCTGCAACACCGTGCAGGGCGCCGACAGCACCAGTTTGACTTCGGCCAACTCGCGCGCCTTGGGCGCGTACATGACGCTGAGATGTATCAGGGCTTCACTCACCGTAAGCCTGTTTGGCGCGTTTGACAAAAGCATCCACCATGCTGCCGGCAATCTTGTCAAACACCGGGCTCACCAGCCTGCCAATAGCGCTCTCAAAACTATAGGTCAGGATCAATTCGACTTTACAGGCGCGTTCGGTCGCGTCGCCAAGCGGCAAGAAGTTCCACTCGCCCTCAAGCTTGGAAAATGGTCCGTTCACCAGGTTGATGGTGACTTGGCGGTCAATCACGTGCACATTGCGGGTGCTAAAAGTTTGGTGAATTCCTGAAAATGCAATTCCAATTTCAGCCAGCATGCCGTTTTCTTCGTGCGCCACCACACGCGCTTTGTCGCACCAGGGTAAAAACTGCGGGTACTGGTCTACATCAGTGACAAGACGGTACATTTCGGCTGGGCTGTACCAAATTAAAACGGATTTTTTGACAGTTTTCATAGAATGCGATTATGGACAGGATTTTAGTCAAGCGTGACTTGCCTCTTCCCATCATCAAACTCGTTAGCTCATGGCCAAAAAACCCGATACATCTTCCCGCATCGCAGACAACAAGAAAGCGGCATTCAATTACTTTTTCGAGGAACGGTTCGAGGCTGGTATCGTGCTCGAGGGCTGGGAGGTCAAGTCGTTGCGTGAGGGCAAGGTCCAGTTGACTGATGGCTACGTGGTGGTCCGCAATGGTGAACTGTTCATCATCGGACTGCAGATCCACCCTTTGGGCACCGCGTCGACACACATCAGTCCGGACAAACAGCGCACCAAGAAGTTATTGATGCACAAGGACGAGATCAAGCGACTCATCGGCAAGGTGGAGCAAAAGGGCTACACCCTGGTGCCGATCAACCTGCATTGGAAAAACGGCAAGGTCAAATGTGAAATTGCGCTAGCCAAAGGCAAGGCCGAACATGACAAGCGCGACACCATCAAGGACCGCGAGGGCAAACGCGAAGTCGAACGGGCCATGAAAGGGCGCAACCGCTGAGGCCGGGCAGCAGGTTTGGACTGTTACAATCTACGGTTTGCTGACAACATCCACAGACTCAAGGAACATTAATAATGGCATCTGGAAAACCCAAGAAAAAGAACCCGCGCCTGGCGTCGGGCCGTAAACGCGTCCGTCAGGACATCAAGATCAACGCAGCCAATACCTCGCTGCGTTCCAAATACCGCACTGCGGTGAAAAACGTGGAAAAAGCTGTCCTGGGTGGCGACAAAGCCAAGGCGACAGAACTTTTTGCCAAAATGCAAGCCGTGGTTGACACCGTGGCCGACAAGGGCATTTTCCACAAAAACAAGGCAGCTCGCGACAAGAGCCGTCTCTCTGCCAAGGTGAAAGCCCTGGCAATCGCCGCCTAATTTTTAGGCAAATCGCACGCGCTTCTTGACTTCAACGTTTTAGAAGCGCGCCGTTTGTAACGGGTGCGCTGTCAGCAAAAGCAAAAATGCCGTCCTAGTGACGGCATTTTTGCTTCTTCTGTCTGTGCCCTCGACCCGTGGGGCAGACCGGTCTTCACTTCGCAGGGTGCAACTGGGGTGCGGTGTGAGGCGGCGCACCGTGGTGCACCTGCAATTCATTGTCCTCGGCAAATCCCATCACGAAGTCCCAGGCCATGATGTTGTGCGCACGCAGATCTTCATGCACAACAACACAACGAACGTTGTCGAAGCTGCTCGGAATACACCAGGGGGAATATGCCAGGTGGCGCCCGGTGGGTGCGCCACCTGGCCGAAATTGACTCATCACGCCGGCCAGACGTTCAGCCCAGTCGCTGGGGCGAAAAGCGCGTCCGGAACTTGTAATGCCCAGGATGTAAACTTTTTTTGTGCTGTGTGAAACCATCGGGTAGAGGTCGTAATGAAGTTGCGTGCGGGTTGCTACAACACCCACAAATTCTAGCTCAATCTTATGTCTTATACAAGACTTGTGCGAACATGTAATTTGCACCATGCAAGCTTGTCGAAGATTGTTCGTTCTATGCCGACACCTTTTTGATCGGTCTAAAATCACGAGCTAATGGCCCAATCTGCATTGGGCCGTT
The DNA here is from genome assembly GCA_964538895.1 of uncultured Rhodoferax sp. Classification (GTDB taxonomy): domain Bacteria; phylum Pseudomonadota; class Gammaproteobacteria; order Burkholderiales; family Burkholderiaceae_C; genus Rhodoferax. The sequence goes on along the minus strand of CAZIGL010000016.1, from coordinate 65,787 downwards.
CTGTTTATTGTTGCCCCCGGAGACTCAACTCATGCTCGCTGCCAGTCAAACCGTTAAAGCCAGTTCACCGCATGTCATGAACACGTATGGCCGTTTGCCCATAGCGCTCAGCCATGGTCAGGGATGCCGCGTTTGGGATGTGAACGGCAAGTGTTATCTCGACGCGTTGGGTGGTATTGCTGTCAACACCCTGGGCCATAACCACGCCAAGCTTGTACCGGCACTGCAGGACCAGATCAGCAAGATCATTCACAGTTGCAATTACTACCATGTGCCGAACCAGGAGGTTTTGGCAAAAATGCTGGTGGAACGCTCTGGCATGACCAATGTGTTTTTTTGCTCCACCGGACTCGAGGCCAACGAAGCCGCCCTGAAGTTGGCGCGCAAATTCGGCCATGACAAAGGCATCGAGCGCCCGGAAATCGTGGTCTATGAGAAGGCCTTTCACGGCCGCTCCATCGCCACGCTGAGCGCCACCGGCAACCCCAAAATTCAGGCTGGCTTTGGCCCCCTGGTCGAAGGCTTCATCCGCGTCCCGATCAATGACATTGAGGGCCTGAAACAAGCCACCGAGGGCAACCCCAATGTGGTGGCGGTGTTTTTTGAGGCAATTCAAGGTGAAGGCGGCGTCTACCCGATGCACCTGGACTACCTGCGCGAACTGCGCGCCCTGTGCGACGCCCGCGACTGGCTGATGATGATCGACGAAGTGCAGTGCGGCATGGGACGCACCGGCAAGTGGTTTGCCCACCAGTGGGCAGGCATCGTGCCGGACGTGATGCCGCTGGCCAAGGGGCTCGGCTCGGGTGTGCCGGTGGGCGCCGTGGTGGCAGGCCCCAAGGCGGCCCATATTTTTCAGCCCGGCAACCACGGCACCACCTTTGGCGGCAACCCGCTGGCCATGCGTGCGGGGGTGGAAACCATCCGCATCATGGACGAGGACGGCCTGCTTGCAAACGCCGCCGCGGTGGGCGCGCACCTGAAAGCCGGTTTGCAAGCGGCACTGGCGCTTGAGATCGCCAGTGGCGCTGTCAGGGAAATTCGAGGCCTGGGCCTGATGCTGGGAATTGATCTGGCCAAACCCTGCGGCGCATTGACACAGCAGGCGGCTGATGCAGGCCTGCTGATCAGCGTCACGGCCGACACCGTGGTGCGCCTGGTGCCGCCACTGATTTTGAGCGCGGCCGAGGCTGACGAAATCGTCGCGCTGCTGTGCCCCCTGATTTCAGCCCTCCTGAAGGAAGTCCCATGAAGTCGGCTAGCCAAGGCATTCCCAGCACCATCCCGAAAGGCGCCCCACCCGTGCGGCACTATCTGCAGTTTTCGGATCTGACAACCGATGAATACGCCTACCTGATGGAACGCGCGGCCTTTATCAAGGCCAAGTTCAAGACATTCACCCGGCATCAGCCGCTGGTGGACCGCACGCTGGCCATGATTTTCGAGAAGGCGTCAACACGAACGCGTGTCAGTTTTGAGGCCGGCATGTACCAGTTGGGTGGCAGCGTGGTGCACCTGACCACCGGTGACAGTCAGCTCGGTCGCGCCGAGCCGATCGAGGACAGCGCCCGGGTCATCAGCCGCATGGCAGACCTGGTGATGATCCGCACCTACGAGCAAACCAAGATTGAGCGCTTCGCCGAGTACTCACGCGTGCCGGTGATCAATGGGCTGACCAACGAATTTCACCCCTGCCAGATCCTGGCTGATATTTTCACCTTCATCGAACACCGCGGTCCGATCCAGGGCAAGACTGTGGCCTGGGTGGGTGACGGTAACAACATGGCCAACACCTGGCTGCAGGCTGCAGAGTTGCTGGACTTCAAGGTCAACGTGAGCACGCCGAGCGGATATGAAGTCGATGAAAAAGTTGCATCCATCACCGGCACGATCAGTCCAAGGCACTTTCAGACCTACAGCAAACCCATGGACGCCTGCCGCGGTGCAGACCTGGTCACCACCGACGTCTGGACCAGCATGGGTTATGAAGCCGAAAACGCGGTTCGTAAACAAGCCTTTGCTGCCTGGCGTGTCAGCGCCGACATGATGGCTGTAGCTCAGGCCAACGCCCTGTTCATGCATTGCCTGCCAGCCCATCGCGGCGAGGAAGTCGATGCGGACGTGATCGACGGTGATCAAAGCGTGGTTTGGGACGAAGCAGAAAACCGCATGCATGTGCAAAAAGCGCTGATGGAATTCTTGCTGCTGGGACGTGTGCCCTGATGGGGTGACCCCCGCGCAACCAGTTCAAGGTGTCGTGCACCAGGGGGCGGTGTCGTGCGCCAGGGCCATCCAGAGTGCCCAAGATGAACTCAGGGCCAGCGCCAGTCCCGCCAGGCGCACCCCCCAGTCACCGTTGCGGTTGCCACGCAAGCGTAACCAGAGCCAGGGCCCAAGCATCATGGACACGCTGGTCCCAATGGCGAACAAGGCCATCACCAAAGCCCCGTCAAATGCGTTGCCTGCCAACGCGGCCACCAACAGGGCGGAGTACAACAAGCCACACGGCAGGAAGGTCCAGACCGCGCCAATCAGCAAAGGGGCCGTGGTGCCCTTGCTGGACACCAGCCCCCTGACGTTTTTCCATAGTTTCTTGCCCGCCTGTTCCATCCATATGGGTTGCTGTGCTTTCCACATCAGCAGCAAGCCAAGGACAATCATACCGACGTGAAACATCGACCAGACGGGTCGCAAGGCGCTGGACTGCACGGTCAGCCAGCCCAGGCCCTGCATAGAGGCGGCCGCCAGGGCACCAAGCCCGGCATAGCCAATCACACGACCAAGCTGGAAGGTCCACATCGCCGACGTGGACCGGGTGCCCGCCGCCTCGCCAATGCCAGCACAGGCCGCGCCGCACATGGCAATGCAATGGGGTCCACCGACCAAACCCATGAGAAGCGCAGTGGTGGCGAGCGTTGTTTGCATCCCGTCAGCCTAGAGGATTTTGGAAAACTTGGCGCGCGTGCGGTCAGTTTGAAGATAACGATCAAATACCATGGCCACAGCCCTGACAAAAAACCACCCTTTGGCCGTCACCTTGATTCCATTTTCATCCAGTGCAACCAGTCCCTGCACCACTTGAGTTTGCAGGGCCTCAAGCTCCTTGTGAAAGTAGGACTTGAATTCGATGAGGTAAGCCAGCTCGATGGATTCGAAAGACAGACGGCCCTGGCACATCAGCGCCATGATCACGGCACGACGCACCAGGTCATCGCGCGACAGCGCCAAACCGCGCACAATAGGGAACTGGCCCTGGTCCAGAAAATCATAATACTCTTCGAGCGTTTTCGCATTTTGGCTGTAGGTGGCACCGACTCGCCCAATGGACGACACGCCAAGGCCAACCATGTCGCAGTCAGGTTGCGTGCTGTAGCCCTGAAAATTGCGATGCAAGCGCCCTTGCCGCTTTGCCACCGCCAATGAATCTTCGGGCAGCGCAAAGTGATCCATACCGATATAGACATAACCTGCTGCCAAAAAAGCGGCCATGGACTGCGCCAGCATGGCAACTTTGGCAGCGCCCGTGGGAATTTCAACCGAGGAAATCCGCCGCTGCGGCTTGAAGCGCTCGGGCAGATGCGCATAGGCGTACAGGGCGATCCGATCAGGTCTAAGCTCAATAATTTGACCGATCGTGCGCTCGAACGATTCAGACGTCTGCTCGGGAAGTCCATAAATCAGATCGGCATTGACGGACTCAAAACCCTTTTGGCGCGCTGCCGCCACCAGTGCAAAAACCTGTTCAGCAGGTTGAATGCGATGAACAGCTTTTTGCACCGCTGGATCAAAGTCTTGGATGCCGAAACTCAAACGGTTAAAACCGAGCTCGGCCAAGGTGTCGAGGCGCTTTTCGTCAATCGTCCTGGGATCGATCTCAATGGAATACTCGCCCCCGGGAACGAGCGAAAAATTTCGCCCGAGCATGTGCATCAATTCACGCAACTCGTCATCTGACAGGAAAGTCGGAGAACCACCGCCCAGGTGCAATTGGGAGACAACCTGTCCCTGGCCCAAGTGCTTGACGTGAAGATCAACTTCCCTGCTGACATAGCGAAGGTAGGCTGCTGCACGGTCATGGTGCTTGGTGATGATCTTGTTGCAGGCGCAGTAATAACAAAGCGACTCGCAAAACGGTATGTGCACGTAAAGCGACAAGGGCAGCACCATGGCCGAAGCACCCGAGCGCCTTTGCTCCAAAGCCTGAATGTAATCCTGCGAAGTAAATGCCTCCACAAATCGATCTGCCGTGGGATAGGACGTATACCGGGGTCCAGAAACGTCGTACTGGCGAATCAGGCTCTCGGAAATGGGCTCGGCAACACTGTCAGTCATTCTTCGTCCTTAATGAATTGCTTAGAATATGCACGCTAAAGCTGAATTTAGTCTTGATCTTGATCAACTTATTTTTAAAAAAACTAACATCGACGATCTGCATAAAATTGACGTAGGTCAGATAACCAAGCTAAATAGTGTCAAAATCAGTCAGATGAACCATCAGTCCATCAAAATCGCCTGTTCCAATTGCAATATGCGTGAATTGTGCATGCCCATCGGATTAAGCGATGGTGACCTTGATCGCATTGACGCCATTATCGGCGTTCGCAAGAAAATCAAACGTGGCGAAGCCGTTTACCACAATGGCGACCGATTCAACAACCTTTACGCGATCAGAACCGGGTTTTTCAAGACCTGCATCACCTCGGAAGATGGCCGCGATCAAGTGACCGGTTTTCAAATGGCGGGGGAAGTCATTGGCTTGGATGGCATTGTGAACGATCACCATACCTGTGATGCTGTGGCTTTGGAAGACGCTGAAGTCTGCGCCATGCCCTTCGCTCAAATTGAAGACTTATCACGTGAAGTCGTCTCCCTGCAACACCATGTGCACAAGATCATGAGTCGCGAAATCGTTCGTGAACACGGTGTCATGCTGTTGCTCGGCAGCATGCGCGCAGAAGAACGCTTGGCTGCTTTTCTGTTGAACTTGGCGCAACGTCTGCATGCGCGTGGTTTTTCTCAATCAGAATTGATCCTGCGGATGACGCGGGAAGAGATCGGCAGTTTTCTGGGTCTCAAATTAGAAACCATCAGCCGCACCTTCTCAAGATTTGTTGAAGATGGCATTGTCGAAGTTAAACAACGCCACGTTCACATCATCAATACACAAGCCCTTCAGGAAATCGTTAATCCCAAATAGCTTGGCTTTCTCAGGCTATCAATCGTTTTTTGGAACGATGCCGGTTGTAGCATGGTTGCGGCCCGCGATGGCTGGCGCCAAACTGCTTTCTCTTCTGCGCGCCTCAATGGACTGGTCCGACTGACGAGCCTGAAAGTAACTGTCGTCATAAACGATCTCATTGGGACGACTTATGGCGAGATAAAGCGTCACGAACGCAGCCACCACCACAATGGCAGGTCCAGCAATGACCATCCAGACAAAGCCGAATTTGTACCATGGCTCACCTGAGTTTTGAACTGTTTTATTCATAGATTGTTTGAAGTTTCAAAAGCAATGCTTAAGACATCGACCGTAAAAAAAGAACCCGAGCTCTTTATGAGAGAGCTCAGGGTCTGATGAGTTTGACTTGACTTACTTGTTCGACATGCCCCAAATATAAGATGTCAGGACATGGATTTGTGCCTCTGTCAATTTATCTGCTTGCGCTGGCATCACATTCACCATGCCATTGTTGATCATTTCTACAATCGTTTTTTCACCAAACCCGTGCAGCCAGATGTTGTCAGTGAGGTTCGCAGAGCCAAGGGCTTGCATGCCCTTTCCGTCGGCTCCGTGGCAGGCTGCACAAACGCCAAACTTCTCCTTGCCCAAGGCTGCACGCGTTGAGTCATGCGGACTGCCCGACATGCTGAGAACGTATTGAGCCAGGTTCTTGACATCGTCAGCGGAACCGACGGCAGCAGCCATAGGCGGCATATTGCCGTTTCGGCCAACAACCAGGGTCTCCTTGATTTTTTCAGGTGACCCGCCATACAGCCAGTCGCCATCGGTCAGATTCGGGAAACCTTTGCTGCCTCGCGCATCAGAAGCATGGCATTGTGCACAATTATTGCTATACAAGCGCTCCCCAATTGCCATTGCCTGCGCGTCCTTGGCCACCTCTTCTGGCGTCATTGACATGAACTTGGCATAAATCGGCGCCGTTTCAGCATTGCCCTTGGCAACCTCGTCGGCATGCAATTTGGCCGAACTCCAGCCCAATGTTCCCGAGTAACTTCCAAGGCCAGGATAAAGCACCAGATAGATCAATGAAAAGACAATAGTGATCACGAACATATAGCTCCACCAACGTGGCAGAGGATTGTTCATCTCGCGTAAATCCTCGTCCCAGACGTGCCCGGTGGTGTTGTCGCTGGAGGTGGAAGCCTTCATCTTTCCGGTGACTACCAGTAGAACCAGGCAAGCGATGATGCTCACCAAAGTAATACCGGCAACATATATTCCCCAAAAATTACTTGTGAAATCACTCATTTTTATTCCAATCAGGTGAAGGGATCAATCCTGCTCGAAAGGCAGGTTGGCAGCTTTGTCGAAGTCAGCAGAATTTTTGCGGGAGTAGGCCCAGGCAATGATCCCGATGAAAGTCAAAAAGCTGACCAAGGTGACCAGTGAGCGAAGCGTGTTGACATCGAAGTCCATACAGGTCCCCTCTTTACTTAGAAGTCGTGCCAAGAACCTGAAGGTAAGCCACCATGGCGTCCATCTCAGTCTTGCCCTTCAATTCTTCGACCGCTGCCGCAATTTCAGCATCGGTATAGGGCACACCCACTCTGCGCAACGCAGTCATATGCGAAGGCATACTGGCGGCGTCCACCGGAGTGTTCATCAACCACGGATACGCCGGCATGATGGACTCGGGCACCAGGTCACGCGGGTTGTTCAGGTGCGTGATCTGCCATTGGTCGCTGTACTTGCCACCGACGCGATGCAGATCAGGACCGGTACGCTTGCTGCCCCACTGGAACGGATGATCATAGACAAACTCATTGGCCTTGGAGTAAGGACCGTAGCGAAGGGTCTCGGCGCGAAACGGCCTGATCATCTGCGAGTGGCAGTTGTAGCAGCCCTCACGGGTGTAGATGTCCCGTCCAGCCAACTGGAGCGGGGTGTAAGGCTTGAGGCCGGGGGCGGCAACCGTGGTTGATTTCTGGAAGAACAAGGGGACAATTTCCACCATGCCGCCAAAAAGCAACACGATCAGGATCAGAACAATCATCAAGCCGTTGTTGGTCTCGATCGTTTCGTGCGACAGACCGCCGCTTTTATTTGAATTAGACATAATTTTGTTACCTCAAGCGTGTGCTGCAACAGCCGGGATGTTGACCGTGACCGAGCGACCGGCCGTAGCTGTCTTGATCGTGTTCCACAACATGATGATCATGCCGAGAAAGTACAGCGTTCCGCCAACCAAACGCAAGACATAGAACGGGTAGCTGGCCTTGACTGACTCGACAAAGGTATAGGTCAGGGTGCCATCCGGGTTGATGGAGCGCCACATCAGGCCCTGCATCACGCCAGCGATCCAGAGTGCCGCAATGTAGAGCACGATGCCAATGGTTGCCATGTAGAAGTGAACCTCAATGGCTTTCACACTGAACATCTGCTTTTGACCAAACAGGCGTGGAATGAGGTAATACATGGAACCCATGGTCACCAGACCCACCCAGCCCAGGGCACCCGAGTGCACATGGCCGACTGTCCAGTCGGTGTAATGCGACAAGGCATTCACGGTCTTGATGGCCATCATCGGACCTTCAAAGGTAGACATACCGTAAAAAGACAAGGACACAATCAGAAACCGCAGGATGGGGTCATCACGCAGTTTGTGCCAGGCGCCAGACAGGGTCATGATGCCGTTGATCATGCCACCCCAGCTTGGGGCCAACAGAATCAGGGAAAAGACCATGCCGACGGACTGGGTCCAGTCAGGCAAGGCGGTGTAATGCAAATGGTGCGGGCCTGCCCACATGTAGGTGAAGATCAGCGCCCAGAAGTGAACGATGGAGAGCCGGTACGAGTAAACCGGGCGACCGGCCTGCTTGGGAATGAAGTAATACATCATGCCCAGGAAGCCTGCAGTCAGGAAGAAGCCCACCGCGTTGTGGCCGTACCACCACTGCACCATGGCGTCCTGCACACCTGCATAGGCCGAGTACGATTTCATGCCAAAGAGCGCCACCGGGATCGCCGCGCTGTTGACCAGGTGCAAAATGGCCACGGCCAAAATGAAAGCACCAAAGAACCAGTTGGCCACATAAATGTGCCTGACCTTGCGGGTTCCGACCGTGCCGAAGAACACGATGGCATAGGTCACCCACACCAAGGTAATCAGAATGTCGATGGGCCATTCCAGCTCGGCGTATTCCTTGCCCGAGGTGTAACCCAGCGGCAGGGAAATTGCGGCGAGCACAATAACCAGTTGCCAGCCCCAGAAGGTAAATGCGGCAAGCTTGTCACTGAAGATGCGAACCTGGCAGGTACGCTGCACCACGTAGTATGAGGTGGCAAAGAGACCGCAGCCGCCAAAGGCAAAAATGACCGCATTGGTATGCAGCGGACGCAGTCGCCCGAAAGACAGCCACGAAATATCCATATTGAGCTCGGGCCAGGCCAGCTGCGCGGCGATGATCACGCCGACCAGCATACCGACCACACCCCACACCACAGTCATGATGGCAAACTGTCTTACAACTTTGTCGTTGTACGTCGTTGCCTGCGAATTTGCAAAAGCCATGTTCACCTCTTTTCAGTTTGAGCGATGCAGTATGCACGAGGCATAAGTTGCGTCTTTTGATTCAGATCAAATTGTTACAAAAATTCCCTAACCATCCTTAAGTATTCTCTCCCCCTCTTTCTCCATATCGTCGAATTGTCCGCTGTAGATGGCCCACCAAATGCCGCCGATGATAAAAAATACCAGGACGACCGACAGGGGCACCAAAAAATACAAAATATCCATCACAAATTCCGTTCAAACTGGGCGTCTTTTGACAGACGCATCGCATTGAGAACCACCAGCAAGGAACTGCTGGCCATACCCAGGCCCGCCAACCACGCTGGAAGGAACCCAAACACAGCCAGTGGCACGCAGACCGCGTTGTAAATGGCAGCCCAGCTAAGATTCTGCCTCACGATGCGCAGGGTGCGCCTGGACAAGACAAGCGCTTCTGCCACATTCGTCAAGCGGCCACCAGAAACAATAAAATCGGCCTGGGCCTGCGCCAGGGGCACGGCTTGACCAAAGGCAAAAGACACGTGCGCCCCGGCCAGCACCGGTCCATCGTTCAAACCATCGCCGACCACGGCCACCTTATGGCCCTGCTCTTGGGCAGCGCGCAGAAAATCAAGCTTATCCTGAGGCGAACAATTGCCACGAGCCTCTGTGATGCCCACTTTTTCGGCCACCCTTTGCGCGGCCTCACTGGCATCGCCAGACAGCAGATACACGCGGATGCCCGCGCGCTGCAGGGCCATGACCGTTTCTTTGGCGTCTTGCCGGATATCTTCCTGAAATTCGAAGCTGGCAAACCAGCCTGTGTCGTCACTCAAATGCACTTGCAAAGCGCTGGTACTTGTTGGCACTACGCCACAAAAACTGGCCGAGCCCAGGTGTGCTGAAAAAATCTGATCCCCCTGGTCTGCCGTGCTCACTTGGGCACTGATGCCCTGCCCTGCCTGCTCTGTCACTTGCGCTACTTGCCAGTTGCCGCCAGCATTTGCCTCTACTGCGGCGCCAGTCAGTGCCCTGGAAAGGGGGTGAAGGGAGTGTTGCGCCAGCGCCGCGGCCAAGGCCAGCGCCTGTTGCCGGGTCTTGCCCTCGCGCACCTGAACCTGGTTCACTACCATGGCGTCGCGGGTCAGGGTGCCGGTTTTGTCAAACATCACGGTGTCGACGCCAGCCAAGGATTCAAAGGCGTTCAGTCGGCGCACCAGCACACCGCGTCCGGCCAGAGCCCCTGCGGCTGACAAAATGGCGGCGGGCGTGGCCAAAGACAGGGCGCACGGGCAGGTGACGATCAATACGGAAACAGCCACCATCAAAGCCCGCTCAGGGTCGGTCTGCCACCAGTAAGCACAGGCCAGACCGGCTGCAACCAGAACCCCGATCAGGAAAGGCTTGGCAATTGTGTCTGCCAATCGGGCCAGCTCGGGTTTGCTGGTGGAGGCGCTTTCCATCAAATTGACGATCTGGGCAAAACGCGTTTCTGCACCCACCCGGTCGACCCGCATCTGCACCATGGCAGCCAGGTTGTGACTGCCGGAAATCACCTCATCGCCGACTTGGCGCGTCAGCGGCAGTGACTCCCCTGTCAGCAAGGCCTCGTCCACTGAGGTGTGCCCTTGCAGCAGCACGCCGTCGGCCGGAAAAGCCTCGCCCGGCAGAACACGGATCACATCGCCGGTCTTGAGGCGCCTGACCGGAACACGTTCAAACTGGCCATCGGACCCAAGCCGCAACACACTGTCCGGCAATCGGTTCATCAGGGCCTCAAGTGCACCTGCCGTCCGGTCTCGCAGGCGCAATTCAAGCCAGCGCCCCGCCAGCAGAAAAAAAACGAACATGGTCAAGGAATCAAAGAACACCTCATGGCCAAAAGTACCAGACGGGTCAAAGGTGCCGACGCTGCTGACCAAAAAAGTGATCAGCATGCCCAGCGCCACCGGCAGTTCCATGCTGACGCGTCGATGCATCACATCACGCCAGGCATTACTGAAAAACGGACCACACGAGAAGAAAACAACCGGCAGGCACAGAACCCAGGAAGCCCAGCGCAGCAACTGCTCCATTTCAAGGCTCAGATCACCCGGCTGCGCCACGTAGGCGGGGTAAGCGTACATCATGACCTGCATCATGCACAGGCCAGCAACCATCATGCGCCACAACGCTTTACGCGACTCGGCAAGACGGCGCTCGCGAGCAAAAGCATCATTGGCAGGAAGCGCCCGGTAGCCGACTTCATGCACAGCCTGCATCCAAGCAGAGGGCGCCACCGCTTGCGACTCCCAAACCACCCTGGCCCGGTGACTGCCTGAACTGACTTCGACATCGCGCACGCCGGGCACACCCCTGAGGGCGTCTTCGACGGTCAGTGCGCACGCGGCGCAATGCATGCCTTCAATCAGGACATTGGACTCCCAGCAGCCGTCTTGTTGCGCCACGGGACGGCTGAAGGCGGTCCACTCCTGCTCGTCATCGAGCAGCGCCAGTGCCGACACAGCCCGTGTGTCATGCAGCGCGCCGCCGTCACCGGCTTTTGACACTGCAGGACTGGATTCATCAAAAGCGGGAAGAGTGGAGATCGAAATCGGCATGGCGTGGAGGGTAACTGACAAGAGCTGTAATTTACCTGACATTTATCAATTCCGGAGAATCCCCACCGGGTGTATGCTGACACTTTCAATTTGCTGGAAAGACCAACATGTACGACAAAATTCTTCTTGCAACGGACGGCTCGACCCTGTCAAAGAAAGCCGTCAACAGTGCCATTTCGCTCGCAGCCCTCACCGGCGCGAGCCTGGTCGCCATGAAGGTGGTTCCCCGCTATCCCCAAAGTTATTTTGAAGGCGGATTGGCCTTGCAGGCGGCCGAAGTGGGGCGCATTGAAAAACAATGGTCTGAAGAGGGTCAGGCCGTGGTCGACGAGGTCAAGAAAACGGCCGAGGCGCAAGGCGTCAAGACGCGCGCCCTGACGATCAAGTCGGATGTTGTGTCCGATGCCATCATTGCCACCGCGCGCAAGCACAAATGCGATTTGATCGTGATGGCGTCTCATGGCCGCAAGGGCGTCAAGCGTTTGCTGCTGGGCAGCGAAACCCAACAGGTGCTGACCCATTCGCACATTCCGGTGCTGGTGCTGCGCTAACCCGCCTCAGCGGTACTGCGCGCGCAACAGATTCTTTTGCACCTTGCCCATGGTGTTGCGCGGCAGTTCGGCCACCACATGGCATTGCTTGGGCACCTTGTAATTGGCTAGGCGCGCTTTGAGCTCGGCCAAAATTTGTCCCGCCTCCAGTACTGCGCCGGGCTTGGCCACCACCAGCGCCACCCCCACTTCGCCAAAATCAGCGTGCGGCACACCCACCACGGCACTTTCGGCGACGCCGGGCAAGTCGTTGATAAAACTTTCCAGTTCGGCCGGGTAAACGTTGTAGCCGCCACTGATGATCAGGTCCTTGCTGCGACCCACGATGGTGACATAGCCATCGGTGTCAACCCGGCCCACGTCACCTGTCCTGAAGAACCCGTCGACTGTGAACTCTTCGGCCGTTTTTTCCGGCATGCGCCAATAGCCGACAAACACGTTCGGACCCTTGACCTGGATGTCTCCAATCTCACCGGCTGCCAGCACGCTCCCCTGCCCGTCCACCACCCGCAAACTCACCCCCGGCAGCGGCAAGCCCACCGTGCCGCCCTGGCGCTCGCCGCAGTAGGGGTTGGAGGTGAGCATGATGGTCTCGCTCATGCCATAACGCTCCAGGATGGTGTGGCCCGTGCGCTCCTGCCAGGCCTTGAAGGTGTCAAGCAACAGCGGGGCTGAGCCCGAAATGAACAGGCGCATGTGCTGCACCACCGCCTTGTTCAGACCCGTTTCCGCCAGCAGGCGCACATAGAGTGTCGGCACCCCCATGAACACCGTCGCCTGCGGCAAATGCTGCAACACCAGCCTGGGGTCGAATTTGGCCAGCCAGACCATCTTGCTGCCATTGAGGAGCGCCCCGTGAATCGCCACAAACAAGCCATGCACGTGAAAAATGGGCAGGGCATGAATCAGCACATCACCGCCCTCGGCTGCGCTGCGCCAGCCCCAGTAGTCTTTCAGCACCAGGGCGTTGCTCAGCATGTTGCCGTGCGTCAACATCGCGCCCTTGGAGCGCCCCGTGGTGCCGCTGGTGTAAATGATTACCGCCAGGTCACCCGGCTCTTTGGCCGCCACAAGGTGCTGGTCCGGTGCCTGGGCCGAACGCTCCAATAGCGAACCGGTGCGGTCGTCGTTCAGGGTAAAAACCCAGCGTGTGCCGGCCTGGAAAGCCAGCGTGCTGACCCAGCCAAAATTCGGCGCGCTGCATACCACCACGTCAGGCTCTGCATTGCCAATGAAATACTCGATTTCTGCGCTTTGGTAGGCCGTATTGAGCGGCAAAAAAACATAGCCGGCGCGCAGCGTGGCCAGGTAAAGCATCAGCGCTTCCACTGACTTTTCAACCTGCACGGCAATGCGCGCGCCGTCCGGCAAGGCCAGCGACTGCAAAAAATTGGCCATCATGGCGCTGCCACGGTCCAGATCACGCCAACTGTAGTACTGACCCGCATCGGTTTCGATGGCCGTCGCGTCCAGGTCAGCCGGAAAAGCCTGGCGCAAGTGGGCGTAAAGGTTCGCAGAAACTTCGGACACGGTGATTTCCTTTTGGGCTTCGGTCAATCGGCAAATGGCCTGGATGAGCGTCGAGTTAAAACGCCGGTGGGCGTTTTTCCAGAAAAGCGTTGATGCCCTCGCGCTGCTCGAAGCTGTCGGCGTAGTCGTAGGCGGTGGCCAGCAGTGCCGGCAGCTGATGGTGCACCAGCGCGCGAAGGGTTTGCTTGTTCAGGCGAGCTGCATGGGGCGCGAGCTGACAGATGCGCTGTACGCTGGCCTGGGTCAACTCATCGAGATCCACATCGGGCACAACACGACTCAAAAATCCGCGCTGCAGCATGTCGGGGGCACTGAAAACAGCGGCCTCCAGCAGCATCTGGCGCGCCGTGCCCAGCCCCGCTTCGCGCGCCACCAGGGCCGCCTCACGCGGTGCCATCGGAAACCCGAGCTTGGCAATCGGGGCGCCAAAGCGGGCCGACTCAGCCGCCAGGCGAATGTCGCAGCAACTCGCGATCTCGACCCCCGCCCCCATGCAGTTGCCCTCGATCCGCGCCACCATCGGCACGTCGCACGCCAGCATCGCACTCAGGGCGCCCCACACCTCTTCTTCGTGAAATTCGCGCAAGGAAGGCTCTTCGAACCTGAAGCCGGGGTATTCCGAAATGTCACCGCCAGCACAAAAATGGGCGCCATCACCCGCCACCAGCACGCAGCGCAGCTCGGCCATGCCCTGAATGCGTTCAAACACGGTCTTCAGATCACGCCACATGGCGCGCGACATCGCGTTGAAGCGCCTGGGGTAGCTCAGGGTAACGTGCGCCACCCCCGCGTCATGCGCAAACTTGATCCTTGCCGGCATGTCGTGTCAGGCGCTATCTGCCAGGTCGCCGGGGCTGCGCACCAGCCCACCACCACAAGCCCATGCCGCCCAGCACCATCGGCACGCAGAGCCACTGGCCCATGCTCATGCCCAGCGACAGCAAGCCCAGATGGGCGTCCGGTTCACGGAAAAATTCGGCGATGAACCTGAACACGCCGTAGCCCACCAGGAACATGGCAGCCACCTGGCCCTGGGCGCGCTCCTTGCGCGCATAAAACCAGAGCAACACAAACAACAGCAAACCTTCCAGCAAAAACTGGTAGGCCTGCGACGGGTGGCGCGGCAAATCACCCGCCCCCCTGAACACCATGCCCCAGGGCAGATCGGGGCTGGTCACCCGGCCCCACAGTTCGCCATTGATGAAGTTGCCCAAGCGCCCCGCAGCCAGGCCCGTGGGTACACAGGGCGCGACAAAATCAGCCACCTGCAGCAGGGGGCGTTTGCGGGAATGCGCGAACCACAGCATGGCCCCAATCACACCCAGCATGCCGCCATGAAAACTCATACCCCCCTGCCACACTGCAAACACCTCCAGCGGGTGGGCTGCGTAGTACAACGGCTTGTAAAAAAGACAGTAGCCCAGGCGCCCGCCTAACACCACGCCCAGCACGCCAAGAAACAGGATGTCTTCGACGTCCTGTTTCTTCCAGGCCTGCGTGCCGGTCAGGGACACAAACGGCGGATGGCGCAAGCGCAGGCGCCCCAACCACACGAACAAACCAAAGGCGGCCAGGTAAGTCAGGCCATACCAATGAACGGCCAGGGGCCCGAGTTGCAGTGCAACCGGATTGATTTCAGGGTGATTCAGCATGGCTGGCATTGTCTCGCAAGCCTGGGGTAATCAGAACCAAAAAGGGGCTTTAAAGTAGACTTGTACGCTACGCCAAAATCCACTGCGACTGACCCACACACCATCACTGAAAGCCAGAGAACTACCATGGACAACAAAACCGTCGTCATGAACCCGCGCAGCAAAAACATCACCGAGGGCAAATCACGCGCGCCCAACCGCTCGATGTACTACGCCATGGGCTACGAGGGTGACGACTTCAGCAAACCCATGGTTGGTGTCGCCAATGGTCACAGCACCATCACGCCCTGCAACTCGGGCCTGCAAAAACTGGCCGACGCCGC
Organism: uncultured Rhodoferax sp.; assembly: GCA_964538895.1. Classification (GTDB taxonomy): domain Bacteria; phylum Pseudomonadota; class Gammaproteobacteria; order Burkholderiales; family Burkholderiaceae_C; genus Rhodoferax. The sequence continues at coordinate 50,399 of CAZIGL010000016.1, read as the reverse complement.
CATCGTGGCCATCGAGGAAGCCGGCGGCAACGCCCAGGTGTTTGGCACCCCCACCATTTCGGATGGCATGTCGATGGGCACCGAGGGCATGAAATACAGCCTGGTCAGCCGCGAGGTGATCTCCGACTGCATCGAGACCTGCGTGCAGGGCCAGTGGATGGACGGTGTGCTGGTGATTGGTGGCTGCGACAAAAACATGCCCGGCGGCCTGATGGGCATGCTGCGCGCCAATGTGCCCGCCATTTATGTCTACGGCGGCACCATTTTGCCGGGGCACTACAAGGGGCAGGACCTCAACATCGTGAGCGTGTTTGAAGCCGTGGGCGAGAACGCCGCCGGCCGCATGAGCGACGAGGACCTGCTGCAGATCGAACGCCGCGCCATTCCCGGCCCGGGTTCCTGCGGCGGCATGTACACCGCCAACACCATGAGTTCGGCCTTCGAGGCGCTGGGCATCTCTTTGATGTACTCCAGCACCATGGCCAACCCGCATGACGAAAAGATGAACTCGGGCAAGGAATCGGCCAAGGTGCTGATCGAAGCCATCAAGAAAGACCTCAAGCCGCGCGACATCGTGACTCGAAAATCGATCGAAAACGCCATCGCCGTGGTCATGGCGATTGGCGGCTCGACCAACGCCGTGCTGCATTTTCTGGCCATCGCCCATGCTGCGGAGGTCGACTGGACCATTGACGACTTCGAGCGCGTGCGTGTCAAAACGCCCGTGCTGTGCGACCTCAAGCCCAGCGGCAAATACCTGGCGGTCGACCTGCACCGCGCCGGTGGTATTCCCCAAGTCATGAAAATGCTGCTCAGTGCCGGCCTGCTGCACGGCGACTGCATCACCATCACCGGCCAGACCGTGGCCGAGGTGCTCCGGGACATCCCCGATGCACCGCGCGCCGACCAGGACGTGATCCGCCCCATGAGCCGCCCGATGTACGCCCAGGGCCACCTGGCCATCCTCAAGGGCAACCTGGCGCCCGAAGGTTGTGTGGCCAAAATCACCGGCCTGAAAAATCCGGTCATGACCGGTCCGGCGCGTGTTTTCGAGGACGAGCAATCGGCCCTCAAGGCCATTCTGGCGAATCAGATTGTGGCCGGCGACGTGATGGTGTTGCGCTACCTTGGCCCCAAAGGCGGCCCGGGCATGCCGGAGATGCTGGCGCCCACTGGTGCACTGGTTGGACAGGGTCTGGGCGAGTCGGTTGGCCTGATCACCGACGGCCGTTTTTCAGGCGGCACCTGGGGCATGGTGGTCGGTCATGTGGCCCCAGAAGCGGCGGCTGGCGGCCTGATCGCCCTGATCGAAGAAGGCGATGCCATCACCATCGACGCGCACCAACTGTTGCTGCAACTCAATGTGGCTGACGACATCATTGTTCAACGGCGTGCTGCCTGGACGGCCCCCGCGCCACGCTACACCCGCGGGGTGCAAGCCAAGTTTGCCTTCAATGCGTCGACCGCAAGCAAGGGCGCCGTGCTGGATGACTTCTAATCAGTTGGGGTCAGAGCACGTCGCTTCGCGAGTGGTCTGACCCGCAAAGCCTCAAGTTAGTTGGGGTCAGAGCACGTCGCTTCGCGAGTGGTCTGACCCGCAAAGCCTCAGAGTCAGCGCTTCTTGTTTTTGTAATTGGCATCCAGTGCGCTTTTGGTTCGGTCACGCCGATCCTGCATGCGCTTTTCTTCGATCTCCATGGCCTTGCGTTTGGTGTAGCCTGAGGCGTCGGCCCAGGTCCACCAAAGGACGGCCAAAACAAACGGCGTCATTACCCACCACCATGACCAATCAGCCAGCGGCCCGATCTCCAGATATTTCAGCAGCAACAAAACAACACCCAGACCCAGAAAATACATACTCGCCCCTCAAAAGCACAGGATTAAACCCATTGCTGCGCTGCCATGCCGCGCTTATTACAATGGCATCGATATCACTCTAACCCATCTTTTTAAGGACTGCCGCATGAAGCGAACTCTTTTTGCATTGCTCGCCACCGTTGTTGTGGCTGCACCCGCATTGGCAGACCAGGCGCTGGCCCAAAAGAAAAACTGCATGGCTTGCCATGCAGTCGAAAAAAAAGTGGTCGGGCCGTCTTACAAGGACGTGTCCAAAAAATACGCCGGGCAAAACGCCGAGGCCAAACTGGCGGGCAAGATCAAACAGGGCGGATCAGGCGTGTGGGGCGCCATTCCGATGCCCGCCAACCCGCAGGTCAGTGACGCCGAGGCCAAGCAATTGGCAGCCTGGGTGATGTCGCTCAAGTAAGAGCCAGGCCATCCGCCGACATCGCCTTTACCGGGCGCATCAACAAAAAAGCCCGCAATTGCGGGCTTTTTCAATCAAGTTTCAATGATTTCAGTAGGCTTGACCCAGCTGACCCAAAATAGCCGGGTTTTCCAGCGTCGAGGTGTCCTGGGTGATGGTTTCACCCTTGGCCAGCGAGCGCAGCAAACGACGCATGATCTTGCCTGAACGGGTCTTGGGCAGGTTTTCACCAAAGCGAATGTCCTTGGGCTTGGCAATGGGGCCAATTTCCTTGGCCACCCAGTCACGCAACTCCTTGGCAATCTGCTTGGCTTCGTCGCCAGTTGGCACGCCGCGCTTCAACACCACAAAGGCGCAAATCGCCTCACCTGTCAGGTCATCCGGGCGGCCCACCACGGCGGCTTCGGCCACCAGGTCGGTCTTGGCCACCAGCGCCGATTCGATTTCCATGGTGCCCATGCGGTGACCCGACACGTTCAACACGTCATCGATGCGGCCCGTGATACGGAAGTAGCCACGGTCTTCACTGCGCACCGCGCCGTCGCCGGCGAGGTAATAGGTGCCGCCCATTTCCGCAGGGAAGTAGCTTGACTTGAAGCGCTCGGGGTCGTTCCAGATGGTACGGATCATCGACGGCCACGGGCGCTTGACCACCAGCATGCCGCCTGAACCATTGGGCACATCTTGACCTGCTTCGTCAACAATGGCAGCCATGATGCCGGGCAATGGCAGCGTGCAGCTACCGGGCACCAGCGGTGTGGCGCCGGGCAGCGGGGTGATCATGTGACCACCGGTTTCGGTCTGCCAGAAGGTGTCGACGATCGGGCACTTTTCGTGGCCGATGTTCTTGTAGTACCACATCCAGGCTTCCGGGTTGATGGGCTCACCCACCGAACCGAGAATACGCAGGCTTGACAGGTCCGAGCGGTCCGGATGAACCTTTTCATCGCTTTCAGCCGACTTGATCAGCGAGCGGATGGCCGTGGGTGCGGTGTAGAAAATGGTGCACTTGTGGCGCTCGATCATCTGCCAGAAACGCCCGGCGTTCGGGTAAGTGGGGATGCCTTCAAAAATGATTTGCGTGGCGCCAGCGGCCAGCGGGCCGTAAGCCACGTAGGCGTGGCCGGTGATCCAGCCGATGTCTGCAGTGCACCAGAACACGTCGTTGGCCTGCAGGTCAAACGTCCAGTCCATGGTCAACTTGGACCAAAGCACAAAACCGCCGGTGGCGTGCTGCACACCCTTGGGCTTGCCGGTGGAGCCGGAAGTAAACAAGATGAACAAAGGGTGCTCGGCGCCCACCATCACGGGTGCGCACTCGGTGCTCTGGCTCGCCAAAGCGTCGGCAAAAGTCACGTCACGCCCAGCCACCATGTTGCAGGGGCTGTTGGTGCGCTCAAACACAAATACGGTCTTGATGGATTCACAACCGCCCAGGCCCAGGCCTTCATCAACAATGCCCTTGAGCGGCAACTGCTTGCCACCGCGCATTTGGAAGTTGGCAGTGACCACGGCCACGGCGCCGGCGTCAATGATGCGCTCCTGCAAAGCCTTGGCTGAGAAGCCGCCAAATACCACGCTGTGGGTGGCGCCAATACGGGCGCAAGCCTGCATGGCAATCACGCCTTCAAGCGTCATGGGCATGTAAATCAGGACGCGGTCACCTTTTTGGATGCCCTTGGACTTGAGCGCATTGGCAAACTGGGACACCTTGGCCAGCAGCTCTTTGTAAGTGGTCTTGGTGACGGCGCCGTCGTCTGCTTCAAAAATCACAGCGACCTTGTTCTCATTGGGCGTGCCCATGTGCTTGTCAAGGCAATTGGCTGAGGCATTGAGCTCGCCATCATCAAACCACTTGTAGAAAGGCGCGTTGGACTCGTCCAGCGTTTTCGTGAAAGGCTTGTTCCAGACCACGTTTTCACGGGCCAGACGAGCCCAAAAGCCCTGAAAATCATTTTCGGCTTCGGCGCACAGGGCGTTGTAGCCTTCCATGCCCGAGATGCGCGCGGCCTTCATGGTGGCCTCGCTGGGCGGGAAAACACGGTTCTCAACCAACATGGATTCAACAGCAGTTGTGGGGGTAGTCACGGATAAGTCTCCTCTAGTTACACAAAGTTCTCCCGATAATGTCACGGCTGGCACTTACATGCCACTGACTATCTGACGCCTGACAGCACGCCCACCCGAATTCATGCCGAAGGCTGGTGTGCCAGCGCCATCACCTGTTCTGCCGGCAGCGCCTTAAGCTTGTGGTCGCTCCAGACCCGGCGCCAGCGCCGCGCGCCCGGCAGGCCCTGGCGCAAGCCCAGCATGTGCCGTGCAATGGTTTGCCAAGGCGTCCCAAACAGGGCGGCCTGAGCGGTCATGTAGACCACCATCTGCTGCTCGACTGATTCGCGCGTCAGGTCGGCGCGACCGCTATCGGAAAAAAACCGCTGATCCCATTCGCTCAGCCACCAGGGGTTGTGGTAAGCCTCGCGGCCCAGCATGACGCCATCCACCTGTTGCAGATGCTGCTCTACCTGGCTCGTTTGCGTGATGCCGCCATTGATGACAAATTCAAGCGCCGGAAAATCCTGTTTGAGCCGGTATACCGCTTCATAGCGCAAGGGTGGTATCTCGCGGTTGTCCTTGGGGCTCAAGCCCTGCAGCCAGGCGTTGCGCGCGTGCACAATAAAAGTGCGGCAACCCGCCAGGCTCAGCGTGCCGACAAAGTCGCGCACAAAGTCATAACTCTCGGTTTTGTCGATGCCAATGCGGTGCTTGACCGTGACCGGGATCGACACCGCATCCTGCATGGCTTTCACACCGTCGGCCACCAAAGCAGGCTCACGCATCAGGCAGGCGCCAAAGGCACCACGCTGCACCCGCTCACTGGGACAGCCGCAGTTGAGGTTGACCTCGCTATAACCCCAGGCTTCAGCCATGCGCGCGCACTGCGCCAGCTCAAAGGGCTCACTGCCACCCAACTGCAGCGCCAACGGCAGTTCGGCTGCGTTGAAATCAAGATGGCGCGCGCGGTCGCCGTGAATCAGGGCGCCAGTGGTCACCATCTCGCTGTAAAGCAGGGCGTGGCGCGACAGCAAGCGGTGGAAGTAACGGCAATGCTTATTTGTCCAGTCGAGCATCGGCGCAACGCAAATTTTGTGGCTGATCAAAAGGGGTTCAACGGGTTGGTTCAGGGGTTTTGATTTTCCCCTGCTTCCAGCTCAACCGGCGCAGCACCGACCTGAAACACCCATAAACAAAGGTTCTTGACTGCAATGGGATAATTTGGGCTATGACAATCACCATCAAAGACCCCGAAGGCATTGCCGGCATGCGCATTGCAGGCCGCTTGGCCGCCGAGCTGCTGGATTATCTGGCTCCCTTTGTCAAACCAGGCATCACCACCAACGAGCTCGACCGCTTGGCCGAGATCCACACCACCCAGGTATTGGGCGCTATTTCTGCGCCATTGAACTATGCACCAGGGGGCCACGAGCCCTACCCCAAGTCGATCTGTACTTCCATCAACCAGCAGGTTTGCCACGGCATCCCGAACGATAAACCGCTCAAAAAAGGCGACATCATCAATGTTGATGTGACCGTCATCAAGAACGGCTGGCACGGCGACTCCAGCCGCATGTTCATGGTGGGCGAGGTGTCGGTGGCAGCTCGGCGGCTGTGCAAGCTCACTTATGAAGCCATGTGGAAAGGCATCGGCAAAGTGCGCGAAGGCGCCTACCTGGGCGACATTGGTCATGCCATTCAAAGTTATGCCGAAAGCCAGGGTCTTAGCGTGGTGCGCGAGTATTGCGGACACGGTATTGGTCAAAAGTTCCATGAAGACCCGCAGGTTCTGCATTACGGCAAGCCCGGCACGCTGGACCAGCTCAAGGCCGGCATGACCATCACCATCGAGCCCATGCTCAACATCGGGCGCAAGGAAATCAAGGAGCTTGGGGACGGCTGGACCATCGTCACCAAAGACCGCTCGCTGTCAGCGCAGTGGGAGCACACGGTGCTCGTCACACCCACCGGGTATGAGGTTTTGACGCTATCGGCCAACAGCCCGGCCATACCTGAATTTGTCAAACCGCCAACACCTGCTGTCGCCCTGTCGGCGGCCTGAACAGCCTCTTAAAAAACTCAGCCATGACCGACCTGAAATTACTGCGCGAGCAATTTCGCGCAAAAAAAGCGGCTCTCTTTCAGTCGCTTGCAATGGGAGGCCGCAATGCACGTGCCGTTGGTGGCACCCTGCGCAAGCTGTCTGCCCTGGCCGATGACACCTTGAAAATACTCTGGTTGCGCGCCGCCTTTCCGCCGTCGCTGGCGCTGGCCGCCGTGGGCGGCTACGGCCGCTGCGAATTGTTTCCGTATTCTGATATCGATGTGCTGGTCTTGATGTCCGATGACGTCGTGCTCGAACAAGATGCCGACCTCAAGGTACGCATTGAGGGTTTTATTGGCAGCTGTTGGGACGCCGGCCTTGAGATTGGCTCCAGCGTGCGCTCGGTGGCCGATTGCCTGAACGAAGCGCGCCAGGACGTCACTGTGCAAACCTCCTTGCTGGAGTCGCGGCTGATCACGGGCAGTACCCTGGTTTATGAACAGTTCAAAAAGCAATTTACAGCGGCCATCGACCCCCAGGCTTTTTTTGTGGCCAAAACCCTGGAGCTGAATCAGCGCCACAACAAGTTCGACAACACGCCCTACTCGCTGGAGCCCAATTGCAAGGAGTCACCCGGCGGGCTGCGTGATTTGCAAGTTTTGCTGTGGGTGGCAAAAGCGGCGGGCTTTGGCAACAACTGGGACGAACTGGCCAACAATGGCCTGGCTACCGCTTTTGAAGTTGCGCAAATCAAACACAACGAAGCACTGCTGTGGCTCATCCGCACCCGCTTGCACCTGATTGCCAAGCGCCGCGAAGACCGCCTCATTTTTGACATGCAAAACGCGGTGGCGCAGGCCTTTGGCTTTGAAGCGCCGCCGGCTACGGCCGACAAGCGCGCCCTGGTGCGTCCCAGCGAAGCGCTCATGAAACGCTATTACTGGGCCGCCAAGGCGGTGACACAACTCAACCAGATCCTGCTGCTCAACATCGAGGAGCGACTGAGTCCCAGAAGCCACGAACCGCGTCCCATCAATGACCGTTTTTCCGACAAGGCGGGCATGCTTGAAGTGGTCAGCGACGACCTTTACCGGCGCGAGCCCCATGCCATTCTGGAAACTTTTTTGGTATTTCAGACAGAGGGCATGAATGGTTTGTCGGCACGCACGCTGCGCGCTCTGTACAACGCCCGCGATCTGATGAACGGCGACTTTCGCAAGGACCCGGTCAATCGCGGCATCTTCATGCAAATCCTGAAACAGGACAGCGGTATTACCCACGCCATGCGGCTGATGAATCAGACCTCGGTGCTGGGGCGCTACCTGTGGGCCTTTCGCAGAATCGTCGGGCAAATGCAGCACGACCTGTTTCATGTCTACACGGTTGACCAGCATGTGCTGATGGTGCTGCGCAATGTGCGTCGTTTTTTTATTGTTGAGCATGCCCACGAATACCCGTTTTGTTCGCAGCTGGCCAGCGGCTGGGACAAACCCTGGGTGCTGTACGTGGCAGCCCTGTTTCATGACATCGCCAAGGGTCGGGGCGGCGACCACTCGCAATTGGGTGAAATCGAGGCCTTGCGCTTTTGCAAGCAGCACAGCGTGAGCCGTGACAGCACCGACCTGATTGCCTTTGTGGTGCGCGAGCACCTGACCATGAGCCGCGTGGCCCAAAAAACCGACCTCAGCGACCCCGACGTGATTTCAGCCTTCGCCAAGCGCATGGGCAGTGAACGCTACCTGACCGCGCTGTACCTTTTCACCGTGGCTGACATTCGTGGCACCAGCCCCAAGGTCTGGAACGCCTGGAAAGGCAAGTTGCTTGAAGACCTGTACCGCCTGACATTGCGCGTGCTCGGCGGCCATACTGCCGACCCGCATGTGGAAGTGGAAACCCGCAAGCGCGAAGCCCTGATCAAACTGGCCCTGCATGCCCAGCCTTTTGAAGGGCACAAAGCCTTGTGGGAAACCGTGGACGTGGGCTACTTCATGCGCCACGAAGCCTCTGACATTGCTTGGCACACGCGCCAACTCTCACGCCATGTCAATTCAGGCAAATCCATCGTGCGGGCGCGTATGTCGCCATTAGGGGAAGGCCTGCAAGTGCTGGTCTACACGCCCGACCAACCCGACCTGTTTGCCCGCATTTGCGGCTACTTTGAACACCGGGGCTTCAGCATTCTGGACGCGCGCGTGCACACTGCCTACAACCACTATGCGCTTGATACCTTCCAGGTTACAGCCCAGGCCATGCCGGAGCTCTACCATGAGCTGGCGAGCATGGTCGAGGCCGAGCTGGTCCGTGCGCTTGCACAAACCGGTCCGCTGCCTGCATCCGGCAAGGGACGGGTGTCGCGACGGGTCAAGAGTTTCCCGATCACCCCGCGTGTCAGCCTGCAACCCGACGAAAAGGGTCAGCGCTGGTTGCTCAATATCTCGGCCAGCGACCGTGTGGGTCTGTTGTACAGCGTGGCCCGGGTGCTGGCGCGGCACAAGGTCAATGTGCAGTTGGCCAAGATCAACACCCTGGGTGAACGCGTGGATGACACCTTTTTGGTGGACGGCCCTGAGCTCCAGGAAAACCGGGCCCAGATCGCCATCGAGACCGAATTGCTGGAGGCGCTGGCCTAGGGGCCTGGGCGGCAGAGCGTTCTGCTACGTGTCCCCCGCCCTTCGGGCTCCTCCTTTTACCTGCGCAGAACGCTCTGCCGCCCAGGCTCCTACTCGTCGGCGCCGTCAAGCCCCGGAAACAGCACCGAGGTGAAGCCGAATTGCGTGAAATCGCGCACCCGCATGGGGTACAGCTTGCCGATCAGGTGGTCACACTCGTGCTGCACCACGCGGGCATGAAAACCCTGCACCGTGCGGTCAATGGGGTCGCCGTATTGATCGAATCCGGTGTAGCGAATCTGCTCGAAACGCGGCACCATGGCGCGCAGACCGGGCACCGACAGGCAGCCTTCCCAGTCTTCCACCTCGGCCGTGCCCAGCGGCGTGATCACTGGGTTGATCAGCACCGTGCGCGGCACCACCGGCGCCTGCGGGTAGCGCGGGTTGACGCGGTCGGTGCCAAAAATCACCAACTGCAAATCGACGCCAATCTGCGGTGCGGCCAGCCCGGCGCCGTCCGCCGCGCGCATGGTGTCGAGCAGGTCGGTGATCAACAAATGCAGTGCATCGGTGTCAAACACGGTCACCATTTGTGCCACGCGCAGCAGGCGCGGGTCGCCCATTTTCAGTATTTCACGCACTGCCATGTAGCATCTCCTTCAACTGGTCTTCGTCAAGCACGGCCACGCCGAGTTCGCGGGCTTTGTCGAGCTTGCTGCCGGCTTCAGTTCCCGCCACCACAAAACTGGTTTTCTTGCTGACCGAGCCTGCCACCTTGCCGCCGGCGGCCTCGATCAAGGCTTTGGCCTCTTCCCGGCCCAAGGTGGGCAAGGTGCCGGTGAGCACAAAGGTCTGGCCGCTTAAGGGTTGTGCCACCACCGGCGCGGGCTCGCCCTCGGGCCAGCTGACGCCGCAGGCGCGCAGTTGCTCGACCACCTCGCGGTTATGCGCCTGGTCAAAAAAAGTGCGGATGCTTTTGGCCACGATCGGCCCGACGTCGGCCACCGCCAACAGGTCTTCCTCAGGCGCGTCCATGATGGCGTCGAGCTGGCCGAAGTGACGCGCCAGCGCCTTGGCCGTGGCCTCGCCCACATGGCGAATGCCCAGACCAAAGAGAAAACGCGGCAGCGTGGTTTGCTTGGACTTTTCCAGCGCGTCCAGAATGTTCTGCGCCGACTTGTCAGCCATGCGCGCCAGGTTGGCCAGCGCCGTGAAGCCGAGCCGGTAGAGGTCGGGCAGCGTGTTGATGATGCCCGCGTCCACCAGCTGGTCGACCAGCTTGTCACCCAGGCCCTCGACTTCCACCGCGCGGCGCTGGGCAAAGTGCAACAGGGCCTGCTTGCGCTGGGCGCTGCAAAACAAGCCGCCGGTGCAGCGGTAGTCGGCCTCGCCCTCCTCGCGCACGGCCGCGCTGCCGCACACCGGGCATTGGCGCGGCATGGTGAACAGGGTCGGCGCGTCCATCCGCTTGTCCAGCAGCACACTCACCACCTCGGGAATCACGTCACCGGCGCGGCGCACCACCACGGTGTCGCCCACGCGCACGTCCTTGCGGCGGGCCTCGTCCTCGTTGTGCAGTGTGGCGTTGGTCACGGTGACACCGCCGACGAACACCGGCGCCAGCTTGGCCACCGGCGTCAATTTGCCGGTGCGCCCCACCTGCACGTCGATCGCCAGCACCGTGGTCAGCATCTCCTGCGCCGCAAACTTGTGCGCCACGGCCCAGCGCGGCTCGCGCGTGACAAAACCCAGCTGGCGCTGCAGCGCCAGGCTGTTGACCTTGTAGACCACGCCATCGATGTCAAAACCCAGGCCATCGCGCTGCGCGCCCATGGCGGCGTAATAGGCCACCAGCCCGGGGGCGCCTTGCGCGCACTTCACCAGCTCCGACACCGGGAAACCCCATTTTTTCAGGGCCTGCAGCATCTCGAAATGGCTCTGCCAAGCCGGCCCGCCTGCGCCAGGCGGCGTGACCGCGCCCAGGCCGTAGGCGTAAAAGCTCAAGGGGCGCTGCGCCGCAATGGCTGGGTCCAGCTGGCGCACGGCACCGGCGGCGGCGTTGCGCGGGTTGACAAAGGTTTTTTGCCCCGCCAGGCGTTGCCTGTCGTTGAGCGCCTCGAAGTCGTCGCGGCGCATATAGACCTCGCCGCGCACCTCCAGCAGCGCCGGTGTGCCCGCGGGCAGGCACAGTGGAATCTGGCCAAGGGTGCGAATGTTCTGTGTCACGTCTTCACCGACCTCGCCGTCACCGCGGGTGGCGGCCTGCACCAGCACGCCCTGCTCGTAGCGCAGGCTCATGGCCAGGCCGTCAAACTTGGGCTCGGCCACATAGTCGATGGCCGGGTCGCCCGGGGTCAGGCCCAGTTCACGGCGAATGCGCGCGTCAAAGTTTTCAGCGCCACTGGCTTCGGTATCGGTTTCGGTGCGGATGCTCAGCATCGGCACCGCGTGGCGCACTTGGGCAAACTGGTCCAGCGGCTTGCCGCCGACACGCTGGGTCGGCGAGTCCGGCGTGACCAGCTCGGGGTGGCGCGCCTCCAGGGCCTGCAACTCGTGAAACATGCGGTCGTAGTCGGCATCGGGCAGGGTCGGCGCGTCCAGCACGTAATAACGGTGCGCATGCTCGTGCAGGCTCTGGCGCAGGTGTGCCATCCGCGCGGCATCGTCCGGCTCGGGGGCAAACATATCAAGCGTGCTCATGCACACCCGACCTCATGAAAACAGGCGGCGCGCCAGCGGCGAGCCCGCGGCCAGATCACGCTGCGCCAGCATGTCGTACAACTGCTCCAACTCGGACGCGATCACCGTCATGGCCACGGGCGACAGGGCCGCGCCCTGGTCGTCGGTCACCATGCCATCCATTTCAAGGGCCAGCGCGTCGGCCGCCTCGCGCAGGCGCTCGAACGGCTTTTCAGCGCGGTCCACCTGCGCCACATCCAGGCCCAGCGTGACCTGGCGCAGCGCCGACTGGGTCGGGTCATCGGCCAGGGCTGCGAGCGTGTCAAAGGTCAGGCTCACCGCCGGCGGCAAACCGCCGCTGCTGGCCGGAATCACCAAGCGCCCGGCCGTAGCACCCATGACAAAGCCGAGTCGTGCCGCCGTTTGCTGGATATAGCTGGGGCTCCAGGCCGCGCGGCGCGCCTGCACCATCAGCACCAGTTGCGCGTCGTGGCCATTGGCAAACTGGTCGAGCTCACGGGCGCGGTTGACCTCGTTGCGCATCGCCGGCAGGTCGGGCGTGCCGTTGACGGCATCGCAAAAACTCTGCGTCTTCATGACGAATTCGGAAAACTCGATGTCGTTGAGCGCGCCGGAGCGGTTGGCCAACTGCACACCCGCCTGCAACTGGCTGTAGTGCTGGCCCGCCGTCGGCGCCTCCCAGCGCTGCGTCATGTCATTGAAACCCTCGATCGCAAAGGGTTTGCTGCCCACCCGTCGGGTCGATGGCATGGCGGCCAGCACGGCTTCGCCCGACGCCGGCGCCTCCAGCGCGATCGGTGCCATGGCATCGATCAGGGGGTCGAGACCGGGCTTTTTTTCGGGCGCCGGGCTGCTGGCAAAGCTGTCGCCATCGAGCGGCTGGTCGCTCAAATGCGGCTCAATGCGGCCCTCCAGCGAGTCAGCCAGTCCCGGCGCGGCCGGTTCCGCCTGGCGCGGCTTGTTTTTACGGGCCAGCCAGGCGTAATAAACCGCCATCGCCAGCAGCAGCAAAACACCCAAAATCAGCAGACTCAATTGCAAAGACATTACTCACTCCATTCCGTCATCGACAGGGCCACGTCCATGTCCACCGCCACAATGCGCGACACGCCCTGCTCCTGCATGGTGACACCGATGAGCTGTTTGGCCATTTCCATGGCAATTTTGTTGTGGCTGATGAACAGAAACTGGGTCTCTTTGCTCATGCGTGTCACCAGCTTGGCATAACGCTCGGTGTTGGCGTCGTCCAGCGGCGCATCGACCTCGTCGAGCAGACAAAACGGCGCCGGATTCAGCTGAAAAATGGCAAACACCAGCGCAATGGCCGTCAGCGCCTTCTCGCCCCCCGACAGCAGCGCGATGCTCTGGTTTTTCTTGCCCGGCGGCTGCGCCACCACCTGCACGCCAGAGTCAAGAATCTCGTCGCCGGTGATCACCAGCCGCGCATTGCCGCCGCCGAAGAGCTCCGGAAACATCTTGCCAAAGTGCGCGTTGACCTGGTTGAAGGTGCCAGACAGCAGCTCGCGGGTCTCGCCGTCAATCTTTTTGATGGCGTCTTCCAGCGTGGTCATGGCCTCGACCAGGTCGGCAGTTTGCGCGTCCAGAAACTGCTTGCGCTCGCGCGCGGCGGCCAGCTCGTCCAGGGCCGCCAGGTTGACCGCGCCCAGGGCGGCAATGTCACGGTTGATGCGGTCGATCTCGCCCTGCAGGCCGCCCAGGCGCACGTTGTCCTGCGTGACCGACAGCGCCACCACCGCCAGATCGGCATGGGCGTCAAGCAACAGCTGGCTGTACTGCTCAAAACCCAGCCGGGACGCCTGTTCCTTGAGCTGGAATTCGGTGATGCGGGCCCGCAGCGGGTCAAGATCTCGCTCCAGCAGCAGGCGGCGCTCGTCACTGGCGCGCAGCTTGGCCGTCAGGTCATCGTACTGGCTGCGCTGCGCGCCCAGCGCCTGCTCACGCTCGAGCTTGAGCGCCAGCGCCTGCTGCAGACCGCCTTGCGCGGCGGCGTCGTTGAGGCGGTTGAGCTCGTCCTGCGCCCTCTGTGTTTCGGTCGCCACGGCCGCTGCCTGGGCCACGGCGGTCTCAATACCGCGCGACAGCTCGGCTTTGCGCGCGTCCAGGCTGCGCAGGCTGAACGTGGCCTCCTGTTTTTCGCGCTCCAGGTTGCGCAGTTGCTCGCGACTGGCGCCCAATTTGCGCTCGGCCGCCATCACCAGGTCATCCAGCTCGGCATGGCGCTGCTGGGCGTCGGCCAGCATCATGTCCAATTCCTCGAAGCGCCCCTCGGCGGTCACGCGGCGCTCCTGCAGCTCGTCGAGCTGACCCTCCAGCTCGGCCAGGTCGCTGGCAAGCTGGGCACTGCGGCTGCGGGCCTGCTCGAGCTGCTGGCTCAGCTGCAGCGTCTGCACCTGCAGCGCGTGGGCTTTTTGCTGCGCCTCACCGGCCTCCCTGCGCGTGACGGCCAGGCGCTGCGCCACATCGGCATAAGCGGCCTCACAACGCACCAGCGAGGCGCGCGCCTCGTCGCTGATCAGCACCTGGGCACGCAGCTCCTTTTGCAGGTTTTCAATTTCCTGGGCGCGCGCCAACAGGCCCGCCTGCTCGGAGTCGGGCGCGTAAAAACTCACGCTGTGGCGGCCCACGGCATGGCCGGCCCGGACATAAATCAGCTCGCCGGGCAGCAATTTGTCGCGGCTGGCCAGCGCGTCCTCCAGGCTGGGGGCGGTCAGGCAGCCCTGCAGCCAGTCGTCGAGCACCGCTTTCTGGCCGGCATCATGCAGCCGCAGCAGGTCCGACAGCCTGGGCAACGCACTCTGGCCCGGCGCGGGCGCGGCGGCTGGCGGGCTGTAGAACGCCAGTTTGGCGGCTGGCGCGTCCTGCGCAAAAGCGCGCACCAGCTCAAGCCGGCTCACCTCCAGCGCGCCCAGGCGTTCACGCAAAGCGCCCTCCAGGGCGTTTTCCCAACCCTGCTCGATGTGCAGGCGGCTCCACAGGCCTTGCAAATGGTCCAAACCATGCTTTTGCAGCCAGGGCTGCAGCTTGCCGTCGGTCATCACCTTGGCCTGCAGCGCCTTGAGCGCTTCCAGCCGGGCCGACAGCTCGGCCAGCTGCGCCGACTCGCGGTTCACCGCCTGCTGCTGGTTGCGTCGGCGCTCATCGAGCTCGGGGGCGCTGTCGGTCAGGGTCTCCAGCCGGGCTTGCGCCACGCTCGAGGCCTCCTGCGCCTGTGCCAGCAAAAACTGCTGCTCGGCCAATTGATGCTCATCGGGCGCCACCAGGGCGTTGCGCTCGGTCCGCAGGCGCTCTCGCCGGGTGGCCATCTGGCGCGACTGCTCCTCGATGCCGCGCTGCTCGGCGGCCAGCACACCAATCTGCTGCTGCACCTGGGCCACACCGGCACGCTGCTCGCTGGCCGCGCGCTGGGCCTGGCGCAAGGCGTCCTCCAGCGTCGGCAGGTGCTGCGCCTGCTCCTCCAGCCTGGCGGACAGTACCTCGTTTTGGTCCTCGCCCAGCAACTCGAGCTCGGCCAGGTCTTCCAGCGCCGCTTGCGCATCGGTGCGGCGCGTCGCCCATTCGGTGCTTTGCTCGCCCAGGGTGCGCAGCCGCAATTCAACCCGCTGGCGCCCTTCCACCACAAAACGGATCTCGGCCTCCAGTCGGCCGACCTCGGCGCTGGCTTCATACAGCTTGCCCTGCGCCTGGTTGACCTGGTCGCCGGCGGCGTAATGGGCCTGGCGCACCGTTTCCAGTTCCGACTCGATCTGGCGCAGGTCAGCCAGGCGGCTCTCCAGCGCATTCACTGCGGCCAGGCCATCGGCCTGAATCCGCGCCTGCTCGGTGTGCGACTCGGCGCGCTTGAGGAACCAGAGCTGGTGCTGTTTGAGCGTGCCGGTGGCGGTCAGGGCCTTGAACTTTTGCGCCACTTCCGCCTGTTTTTCAAGCTTGTCGAGGTTGGCGTTGAGCTCGCGCAAAATGTCCTCGACCCGGGTCAGGTTCTCGCGCGTGTCGCCCAGGCGGCTTTCGGTCTCGCGGCGGCGCTCCTTGTACTTCGACACACCGGCGGCCTCCTCCAGGAACAGCCGCAGCTCCTCGGGCTTGCTCTCGATGATGCGGCTGATGGTGCCCTGGCCGATGATGGCGTAGGCGCGCGGCCCCAGGCCGGTGCCCAGAAACACATCCTGCACATCACGCCGGCGCACCACCTGGTTGTTGATCAGGTAACTGCTGTTGCCGTCGCGGGTCAGCACGCGCTTGACGGCAATCTCGCCAAACTGGTTCCACTGGCCGCCGGCGCGGTGGTCGTCGTTGTCGAACACCAGCTCCACGCTGGCGCGGCTGGCCGGCTTGCGTGTGGTGGTGCCGTTGAAAATCACGTCCTGCATCGACTCGCCGCGCAACTCCGACGCCTTGCTCTCGCCCAGCACCCAGCGCACCGCGTCCATGATGTTGGATTTGCCGCAGCCGTTCGGGCCGACCACCCCCACCAATTGCCCGGGCAGCAAAAAGTTGGTGGGCTCGGCAAACGACTTGAAGCCTGATAACTTGATGGAATTGAGGCGCACTGGGATCGGTAAAAACGACAAAGGAAACGAAGCAGCACGGCGAAAAGCCGTGGCAAGGCAAAACGAGGCGCCATGATAACTTGCTGCAATGCCGCACTGCCCCGGATTTCAGGATTGTGTTTCGACTCCCGCTGGCTGGCAACAGCGGTGCTGCGCCCACCGGTTCGGGTGAATGCATGAACCCGAACCCACGGGTTTGGGCCCGCTACGACGGTCAACGCGCTTGCTGTGCCAGTCGCCTTATTTCAGTGCAGCCTGCACATCACCCAAGCGCATGCCCAGCGCGTCGGCGAATGCTTCTACCGTTTGACCACTGGCTTCAAAGGCTTGCCTCAAAGCAGCGCGGCGGGCGCGTTGCTGCTCCACCTCGGACAACACCTCATCCAGCAGCACCTGAATGGCTTCGGCAGGGGTGCCAATGCGGGCCAGGTAGTCTTGCCGGGTCAGCCCGGACTTTTCGAACGCCGTCAGCAACTGGTTGCGCAATTTGGGACGCAGGTCTTCAGTGCTGCGCGCCTGGCGGCGCTGAAACAATTCAACAATGGACAAAAAGATGTGTTCCGGGGCGACCTCATCGACCGGATGCCCCTGCAGATCATGGCGCTTTTGACCCGCAGCCACGCTTTGCAGGTAGCGAGTGGAGCGGGTGTGCACGCCCAAAGCGGCTTTGAGTGACTCGCGTTTGAAAGCCTCCGGGTGGGCTGCCAGCAGCTCCTGAAAAATACCCAGCTTGAGCGGCAGGAAACGCTCGCCAAACAGCTTCGGGTAGAGCTCAAACAGTTTCTCCAGCACAGGTTGCACCGACTCAAAGCGGTTTTTGGCCTTGGCTGGCTTGGCCGAATTCTCAGTTACCCCACCAGTTGACACGCTTTCAGGCACCACTGGCTCAGGTGCATGCTCGGGGATGTGAGAGATGGGCTCGGCTTGTTCTTGAAGGATTTCGGTCATGGCATGAATCAAATAGAAGAACCTGCGATTGTCAACCAAAGCGCTGCTTCGCTGGCATACTCGCGTAAATGAACGAAGCCATGCCAGCGCAGACCCCTCAGGCCAATCCAGAGTCACCCAATGTGAACGAACTTGCGCAAGCCGCGCAAGCCAGCCCGGGCCATTTCGATGAGTTGCGCGGCATGGTTGCCCGCGTCACCCCGGCGCCCCATGCGCATGAAGTCACAGCCAGCGTCAAACTGACCGATATCTGGCGGCAGTTTTTTGCCACCCTGGAGGCCGACACCGCCGCCGACATGGACCAGCGTGCTGCCAATCTGGCGCGTCAGGTGCGCGACAACGGCATCACCTACAATGTCTATGCCGACGAAAACGGGCCGCAGCGGCCCTGGTCGCTCGACCTGTTCCCAATGATTGTCGACCCGGCAAGCTGGCAGCGCATCGAGGCTGGCGTGTTGCAGCGCGTGCGTCTGCTGGAGCGCGTCATGGCCGATGTCTATGGGCCGCAAACCCTGCTGCATGACGGTTTGTTACCGCCAGCGCTGGTGCATGCGCACCCCGGCTACCTGCGGGCCATGCACGGCGTCGAACCGGTGGGTGGGCGCTATCTGCACATTGCCGCCTTTGACCTGGCGCGCGGGCCCGACGGCAACTGGTGGCTGGAGGCGCAGCGCAGCCAGGCCCCTTCAGGCCTGGGTTATCTGCTGGAAAACCGGCTCGCCATCGCTGCGCAATTTCCACAAGCCTTCCAAAACCTGGGGGCTCAGCGCCTGGCCAGCACCTACCGCGCGCTCATGGACAGCCTCAAGGCCATGAGCCCGGCGGGCTCTGATGCGCATCTGGCACTGTTGACCCCCGGCCCCTACAACGAAACTTACTTTGAACACGCTTATCTGGCGCGCTACCTGGGGCTGACCCTGGTCGAAGGCAGTGATTTGCTGGTGCGCGACGAGCGCCTGTTTCTGAAAACGCTCAAGGGCCTGGTGCCGGTGCATGGCCTGCTCAAACGCGTTGACGACCAGTACCTGGACCCGCTGGAGCTGCGCGCCGACTCCACGCTGGGCGTGCCGGGCCTGCTGCAGGCGATTCGCGCCGGCAACGTGCTGGTGGCCAACGCGCCGGGATCGGCCTTTCTGGAGTCGCCGGCACTGCTGGGTTTTTTACCGGCCTTGTCGCGCCATCTGCTGGGGCAGGAGCTCAGCCTGCCGGCCCTGCCGACCTGGTGGTGTGGCGAGCGCAGTGCCATGGAAGAAGCGCTACCCCGGCTGGCCGACTGCGCCATCAAACCCACCTACCCCGGCTCGCTTGACCACGGCAGTTTTGACTCGGTGCTGGGCGGCAAACTGAGTGCCCGGGCGCGCGACGAATGGGCCGGGCGCATTGTGCGGCAAGCCGAGGATCACACGGTGCAAGGCTACACGCCGCTGTCGCAAATGCCCACCTGGCAAGCATCAAACGCGGGCGAGCCGGGCCGGTTGCGCTCGCGCTCGGCCATGCTGCGGGTCTTTGTGGTGTCGGACGGGGCGCAGGGCTGGCGCGTATTGCCTGGCGGGCTGGCCCGGGTGGCCAGTGCCGGCCAGGAAATCACCTCGATGCAACGCGGTGGCAGCAGTGCCGACGTTTGGGCCCTGACCCGTGGCGAGGTCGACCCCAGCACGCTGCTGGCGCCGCACATGACCCCTGAAACCCTGATGCAGCGCAAGCGGCTGATCACCAGCCGCGCCGCAGAAAACCTGTTCTGGCTCGGCCGCTACACCGAGCGTGCCGAAAACGCCATCCGGCTGGCGCGCCTCACACTGGAATGCCTGCACGGCGAAGAGCAATCTTCAGCCCCGCTGCTGACCTGGCTCGGCCAGATGGCAGTGGCCAACACCCTGGTGCTGCCCGGTGTGCCTTCTGCGCTGCAGGCGCCCCGCGTGTTCGAGCGCAGCCTGATCGACAACCTGGGCAGTAGCACCGGTGCCACCAGTGTGGGTTACTACCTGCGTGCCCTCAAAATGACCGGCTCCAGCGTGCGTGAGCGGCTGTCGCAAGAGCACTGGCGCATCATCACCCGCTGCGAAGAAGAGTTTTTCGAGCGCTGCGCGGCACAGCGGCGCCGTGCCGATTTTTCTGCGCTGCAAGCCCTGCAAATCCTCAAGGACACCAGCGACCAGATGGCCGCCATCACCGGCGCCCAGACCGACCGCATGACGCGCGACGACGGCTGGCGCCTGCTCAGTATCGGCCGCCATATTGAACGGCTCGGGTTCTTGTCGTCAGCGCTGATGCGCGGCCTCAACACGGCAAGCCTGAACACTGCCGGCGGCTTCGACGCCATGATTGAGCTGTTTGACAGCGCCCTGACCTTTCACGCCCAGTTTCAGCAAAGTCGCGACATGAGAGCACTCATCGACCTGCTGGTCATTGACCGCGACAACCCGCGCTCGATCTCCTGGATCGCCCACACGCTGCGCGGCCGCCTGGCCCGGTTGGCAGGCAGTGCGCCCAACCAGCTCTGCGCACTGTCACTCAAGGTGCCCAACCCCAGCGCCTGGGGTCTGGCACAGCTGTGTGTTGAAGCGCCCAACCTGTTGACCCAGGTGCAAACACAGGGCAACGTGCCTGATGTCGCTGGGCAAGCCATGCACTATGCCTTGCTCAAAGACGTCTTGTACCAGTGCACCCAGGCCAGCTTTGATGTGTCGGACGAGATCAGCTCCACCTATTTCACACACAGTGGCCTGGCCAACCAGAGCCTGGGGGCGGGATGAAGCTGCAAATCACCCACGAAACGCTCTATGACTACCGGCCTGCTGTAGAGACGGCACAGCACATGGCCTACCTGACGCCGCTGAACAATGCCAGCCAGACCCTGCTGAACCACAAGCTGCTGGTAAGCCCTGAGCCAGCCCGGATCAACCAGACCCAGGATGTGTTTGGCAACAGCCGCAGCTTTTTTTCGCTGCAGGTGCCTCACACCCGGCTGCAGGTGCTGGCGAGCAGCCAGGTGCTGACCCAGGCGGTGCATTTGCCGCGCAGCGAGCTCGGCTGGGAGACGGTGCGCGAGCACTTCCGCTACCAGGCCCAGGCCGGTTTCGAGGCCGCCAACGAATTCGTTTTTGGATCGCCCATGGTGCCGCGCCATGCCGAATTTGCCGCTTACGCCCGGCCCAGCTTTGGCCCGGGCGCGGGCTTGCTGGCTGCCGCCACCGACCTGATGCACCGCATCTACAAAGACTTTACCTACGAAAGCCAGAGCACCGAGGTCAATACACCCGCGCTTGAGGCACTGGCGCAGCGCAAAGGCGTATGCCAGGATTTTGCGCACATTTTTATCGCCTGCCTGCGCAGCTTGGGGCTGCCGGCCCGTTACGTCAGCGGCTATTTGCTGACCGTGGCAGCACCAGGGACCGTCAAACTCAAGGGCAGCGATGCCTCACACGCGTGGGCTTCTGTTTACATACCAGACTTGCCTGAAGGTCAGCGTTGGGTTGACCTTGATCCCACCAATGACCGCGCTGGCCGGCCTTCGCCTGGCGAAGACTATGTGACGCTGGCTGTGGGTCGTGATTTTTCTGATGTGTCACCGATTCGCGGCGTGATCCATGGCGGTGCCAGCCACACCCTCAAAGTCGGCGTCACCGTGGAGCCCGTCGCCGAACCCCTGCAGGCCAAACCACCCGGTCAGACGCAAACGCAAAGCCAGTCGCAGGGCCAGCACTTTGGACCCAGTCAGAGCCAAGCCCAGGGTCAGGCTTTTGGGCAACAACAGGGTCAAAATTCAGGTTTCACTAACCCCTAACCGCACAGGAAAAACCATGAGCATTTACGCCAAACTCAGCCAACTCGGCATCACCCTGCCCCCGGTGGCTGTCCCAGCCGCCGCCTACGTGCCTTTTGTCCAAAGCGGCAATCTGGTCTTTTTGAGCGGCCATCTGGCCAAAAAAGACGGCAAGGTCTGGGTTGGCCAACTTGGCAAGACCATGAACGCAGAAGAAGGCAAGGCTGCCGCCCGCGCTGCCGCCATCGACCTGATGGGCACCTTGCACGCGGCGGTGGGCGACCTGAACCGCGTCAAACGCATCGTCAAGTTGATGTCGCTGGTCAACTCCACCGGCGACTTTACCGAGCAGCATCTGGTAACCAACGGTGCCAGCGAATTGATTGGCGAGGTCTTTGGTGCTGAAAAAGGCGCGCACGCCCGCAGCGCTTTTGGTGTGGCACAGATACCGCTGGGAGCGTGTGTGGAAATTGAAATGATTGCTGAGGTGGATTGAGGTTTCCAGCCACTGTGAACGATATGCGGCGGCGGCAGCAGCATCCAAGATGTCAATTCAAAGCCGTTTCACCAGACTTGCACCAAGCGCTCAATGACCTGTGAAGCAACGACCTGGCTTTGTGCCGGGCCCACCAGGCCGGGTGCAATCTCTGCCAGCGGCACCAGCACAAAGGCACGCTGGTTCATGCGCGGGTGAGGTATCCGCAGCGCGGCGCTGCTGATGCTGGCGTCGCCGTAAAGCAAAACATCAAGGTCCAGCGTGCGCGGTGCGTTGCGGTAAGGGCGCTCACGCCCGGCCTGGGTTTCGATGTGCTGCAAACGCGCAAGCAACTCGGGTGCATTGAGCCGGGTCACCACAGCCACAACAGCGTTCAAATAATCAGGTCCTGATGACGCGATGGGCGCCGTGCGGTACAGACTTGACCTGGCCATGAGCCGTGTGCCTGGCAAGGCGGCGATCCGCTGCACGGCAGACTGCAAGCTTGCCAGCGCGTCACCCAGATTGGCCCCCAGCGCCAGGTAGGCCAGCACCTCGGGTCGGTTGGCGCCGGCCATGCCAGGCTTTTACGCTTGCGGGTCTTGCGTCGGTGCTTCACCCGCGCTGCGACCCGAAGGACGGCGACGGCGACGGCGTTTTTTAGGCGCTTCAGACCCATCGGTCAATACTTGGTCTGGTGGCAGATCAGATCGGTCGGTTGCCGCGTCAGCCGTTGCAGCTTGCGGCGCGGCGTCGGGGCTGGCCTTGCCGGGTACCGTGTGCACGCGGGGGGTGCGCGGCGCGCGGGCGGTCTTGGCGCGCTGCTGCTGTTGCTCCAGCTTGACCTCGTCGACCATGTCGTTGCGCAGGTTGTCGTTGGCCAGGCTGAAGGTTTCCCACCAGTCTGACAGCACCATGTCGAGCTCGCCGTTTTCAGCGCGCAGGCGCATGAAGTCAAAGGCGGCCCGAAAGCGTGCCTGCTCCACCAGACCAAAGGGCGCACTGCCCACCCGCTTTTCAAAGCGTGGCTGCAGCAGCCAGATTTCACGCATGTCGCCGGCCAACTTGCCGCGCCCGGAAACGTCGCCAATGCGGGCGTTGAACACGTCTTCAATGGCGTCCTGCAAGGCCGGGTGCGAATGCTGGCCGTCCTTGATGCGTGCAGCCCAGCCATCACGCACGTCCGTCCACAGCACACAAGCCAGCAAGAAGCTCGGAGCCACCGGCTTGCCCTCGCCCACCCGGCGGTCGGTGTCTAGCAGCGCTGCGTTCACAAAAGGTGATTCGCCGCGCTCCACCACCACGTCCAACAGCGGATAAATGCCATTGGCCAGGCCGAGTACCTTGAGTTGCTCGATGGACGCCAGCGCATGACCGGTTTGCAGCAGCTTGAGCATTTCGTCAAACAGGCGGCTTTGCGGCACCTCCAGCAGCAGGGCTTTGGACTTGACCAAAGGGGTGGCCGTTTTGGGCTCCAGCTTGAAGCCCAGCCCATTGAGCTTGGCGGCAAAACGAATGGCGCGGATGATGCGCACCGGGTCTTCACGGTACCGCGCCACCGGGTCCCCAATCATGCGGATGACGCGGTTTTTGGCGTCCTTGATGCCATGGTGGTAGTCCACCACGATTTGCGTCTCGGGGTCGTAATACATGGCGTTGATGGTGAAGTCACGGCGCACCGCGTCTTCCTCCTGCGGACCCCAGACGTTGTCGCGCAGCACCCGGCCGGTACTGTCCACGGCATGGGTCATGCCGGCCAGCTCACTCTTGCTGGTTTTCTCATTGCCGGCCACCTGCTCGGCGGCAGCGTTGTCCAGGTGGGCGCGGAAGGTGGAGACCTCGATCACCTCATGCTCGCGTCCGCGGCCGTACACCACATGCACGATGCGAAAGCGCCTGCCAATGATGAAAGCGCGCCTGAACAAGCCCTTGACCTGCTCCGGCGTGGCGTTGGTGGCCACGTCAAAGTCTTTGGGGGCCAGACCCAACATGAGGTCGCGCACTGCACCACCCACGATGTAAGCCTCGAAACCAGCCTGTTTGAGGGTGCGCACCACGCTCAAAGCGCGCTCGTCAACCAGTTTGGGGTTGATGCCGTGCTCAGCTGGGCCAATTTCTGCACGCTTGCCAAACGGGTGTTTGTTGGGCAGGGCAGACTTGCCCAAAAGTTTGTTGATGAAGTTTTTGATCATTGTTGTTGGTGTTTTTAGTTAACCATCCCGGCATTGCAAATGTAGTGGCGCAATCCATGACTTTTGATTGCATGGACTGCCAAGCTGCGCTTGCAGTGACGAACTCCGGTGAGACTGTTCATTTTAAAAAAGCTCAAGTATGCGCCAGCCACGCTCAAGTGCAATCGCTCGCAGCCGGTCTTCGGGATTGGTGGCCACCGGGTGGGTGACTTTTTCGAGCAGTGGCAGGTCGTTCATGGAGTCGCTGTAAAAGGTGCTCTCAACGCTTTCCCAACTCAGGCCGCGTGCTGCCAGCCACGCCTCGACGCGCTTGACCTTGCCCTCCCGAAACGACGGTATGCCGGCAATTTCGCCACTAAACCAGCCGTTACCCGGCTCGCGCGCCAGCTCAATGGCGATCAACTCGGGCACACCAAAGGCGTCTGCAATGGGACGGGTGACAAATTCGTTGGTGGCGGTCACGATCACCACCGCATCGTTGGCGGCCTGGTGTCGCTGCACCAGCGACAAGGCCTGCGGCAGGATGGCTGCTTGCATGACCATTTCCATGAACTGTGCATGTGCGGCGTGCGCTTTTTCTGCACCTTGAGCGCGCAGGCCTGCCGTGGCAAAGTGCACGTACTCGAATATATCGAGCGTGCCCGCTTTGTACTGCTCAAAAAAAGCATCGTTGCGGCGATTGAAATCTTCCGGGTCGTGCCACCCCAAAGTAGCGGTAAAGCTGTTCCATGCATGGTCGGAATCGATCGGAATCAGCGTGTAATCCAGGTCAAACAAGGCTATTTTTTGGGTCATGTGTTGTCCATCATGGCTTTGATCAGAGGAATGGTGATGGCGCGTCGGGTTTGCAGGGCGTAGCCGTCCATGAGCTTGAGCAACTCCATCAACGAGCCCAGATCACGGGAAAAGCGGGTCAGCATGAAGTCCATGACCTCGTCACCCAAGACAATACCGCGCTCGTCAGCGGCCTGGCGCAACACCGCGCGGCGCTCGGGTTCAGTCAAGGCCTGCAGCGCAAAAACATGGCCGCCGCCCAGGCGTGTGCGCAAGTCATCGCGCAGTTTCAGGTCGGCGGGCGGCAGGCTGCCGCTGGCCAACACCGCCATCTGCAGGGTCTGGGCATGCACAAACCAGTTAAAGGCCAGTTGCTGCTGTGCTGTGCTGTAGCCATGCACATCATCCATCAGCACGCAGGCCCAGGACTCGTCAAATTCAGGGGCGACCTGAAGCCTTGCATCGAGCCAACCCACGCTGGCGCCCTGCTCTTGCAGCGCCACGCCCACGGCCTGCAGCAGATGGGTCTTGCCGCAGGCGCGGTCACCCCAGAGGTAGGTTGGCACAGGTGAACGCCGGGTGGTGCCGGCATGACCTAACCAGAGCGTCAGGTGCGCCAGTGCCTCGGCGTTGGTGCCAGCGCAAAAATTTTGCAGGCTCGGCCCTGTGGGCAGCCCCATGTCAAGCACCAGTTGTCGCATCATGCGTTGCCACTGTCCCGGTAGAGCGTGCTGTCCAGATAAGTCAGGCGCAAGCGGCGCACAGCGACCAGCATGACCGCACTCAGCGGCAGGGCGATCAACACGCCGACAAAGCCCAGCACATGGCCAAATGCCAGCAAGGCAAAAATAACCGCCAGCGGATGCAGCCCCACGCGCTCACCCACCAGCCGTGGTGTCAAAAAGAAGCTCTCGACCAGTTGGCCCAGGCCATACACCACGGCCACCATCACCAGCGCGCTGACATGCCCGGCCTGAGTCGAAAATTCCAGAAAACCCGCCAGCGTGGCCAGAATCAGCCCGAGACCGAAACCCAGATACGGAATGGCCACCGCCAGACCGGTAAAGACGCCAATGGGCAAGGCCAGGTCCAGACCAAACAGCGCCAGGCCGGCGCTGTAATACACCGCCAGAACCACCATCACCAGCAACTGGCCGCGCAGGTACTGACCCAGCACAGCGTCGGCTTCTGTCGTAAAACTGTCTACCGCAGGCCGCAGGCGCGGTGGCACCAGCACCAGCAGCAGGCCCATAAATCGGCGCCACTCCATCAACAGGTAAAACAGTGCCACCGGGATCAGTACCGCATTGCCTACCAACGAGAGCGCGACGCTGCCGCCCAATTTGGCCGAGGCCAGCAATTGGCCCAGGAAGTCGTCAAAGTTGGCGTTCAGGTGCTCCATGGCAAAGGTCTTGAGCCCATCCACGTCCAGCGACACGTGTAAACCAAATTGCGACAAAAAAGGCTGGAGAAACGCGTTGAACCGATCCAGCATCGGCGGCACTTGCTCACGCAGCAGTGGCAACTGCTTGATCAAAATCGGCACCACCAGCAGCATCAAGGCCAGCAGCAGCAGCAAAAAAATAACTTCAACCACCACCACCGCCAGCAATCGGGGGATGCGTCCGCGGCCGAGGCGGTCCAGCCAATCCACCACGGGCGTCAGCGCGTAGGCCAAAATGGCCGCCACCACAAACGGTGTCAACACAGGTGCCAGCAGCCAAAGTGCCGCCAGCATGCCCAGCAGCAGCGCAAACCAGGCAGAAACTCTTTTTTGTGTGGAAGAAAATTGCATTGAAATGGCCAACGGGCCAACCCCTTAAAATCAGGCCAAATTCTATCGGGCTTGCGGCTTGCCGCCTGAACCACTCTTTTGCCTTACCTTCACACAGCCATGACCCAGTCCACCCCCCCTCTTTCCTACAAAGCCGCCGGCGTTGACATTGACGCCGGTGACGCGCTGGTGGAACGCATCAAACCGCTCGCCAAAAAAACCATGCGCGAAGGTGTGCTGGCCGGTATTGGCGGCTTTGGCGCGCTGTTTGAAGTGCCCAAACGCTACAAGGAGCCGGTGCTGGTGAGCGGCACCGACGGCGTCGGCACCAAGCTCAAGCTGGCGTTTGAATGGCAGATGCATGACACCGTGGGCATTGACCTGGTGGCCATGAGCGTCAACGACGTGCTGGTGCAAGGCGCAGAACCCTTGTTTTTCCTCGACTACTTTGCCTGCGGCAAGCTCGATGTGGACACCGCCGCCGCCGTGGTGGGCGGCATTGCCAGGGGTTGCGAGCTGTCCGGTTGCGCCCTGATCGGCGGTGAGACCGCTGAAATGCCCGGCATGTACCCGGCCGGCGAGTACGACCTGGCCGGTTTTGCTGTCGGTGCGGTCGAAAAGTCCAAAATCCTGACCGGCGCCGATGTCAAGCCCGGCGACCTGGTGCTGGGCCTGGCCTCCAGCGGCGTGCACTCCAACGGTTTCAGTCTGGTGCGCAAATGCATCGAGCGCGCAGAAAGCGCTGGCACCGTGCCCGCCACGCTGGATGGCAAACCCTTCAAACAGGCGCTGATGGAGCCCACCCGCCTCTACGTCATAAACGTGCTGGCGGCACTGGCCGCGCACCCGATCAAGGCACTGGCCCACATCACCGGTGGCGGTTTGCTGGAAAACATTCCGCGCGTACTGCCTGATGGCACTGCTGCCCATCTGAATAAGGGCAGCTGGCCGCAAACCGAACTGTTTGCCTGGCTGCAAGCCACGGCGGGCATCGACGACATCGAGATGAACCGCACCTTCAACAACGGCATTGGCATGGTGGTGGTGATTGACGCCGCCCATGCGGACGCCTGCGCCGCCATGTTGCGTGCAGCTGGTGAGACGGTGTTTGAGATTGGCGTCATTGCCGAGCGCGGCGACGCCGCCGTGCTGGTGCGCTGACCAAAAAATCATCATGGCCTTGGGTCTCTGTGGGGCCGACTTCAGTCGGCCAGGTCGACTGAAGTCGACCCTCCAATAATTCTGACCATGTCCCCCCAGCCCTTGCGCAAGCTGCCCGCCAGCATTTGGGCGCTGGGTTTTGTCAGTTTGCTGATGGATGTGTCGAGCGAGCTCATTCACAGCCTGCTGCCGGTGTTCATGGTCACTACTTTGGGCATCAGCGTCTTGGTGGTGGGGCTGATCGAAGGCGCGGCCGAGGCCACGGCGCTCATCGTCAAGGTGTTCTCCGGCGCCTTGAGTGACTACTGGGGCAAGCGCAAACCCCTTGCTGTGCTGGGCTATGGCCTTGGCGCCTTGAGCAAACCGCTGTTTGCGCTGGCCACCTCCAGCGGCTGGATCATCACCGCGCGGCTGGCAGACCGGGTCGGCAAAGGCATTCGTGGTGCGCCGCGCGATGCGCTGGTGGCCGACATCGCACCGCCCGAGCTGCGCGGCGCCGCCTTCGGCCTGCGCCAGTCGCTCGACACCGTGGGGGCTTTTTTGGGGCCGATGCTGGCCATCGGCTTCATGCTGCTCTGGGCAAACGACTTTCGCGCTGTATTCTGGGTGGCCAGCGTGCCGGCCGTGCTGTGTGTGGCGCTGCTGGTGTGGGGCGTGCAGGAGCCGGACCGCCCGGTGCAGCACAAGCGCGTCAACCCAATCAGTCGCGCCAACCTGGCCCGTTTGAGCCCTGCCTACTGGTGGGTGGTGGGCGTCGGTGCCGTGTTCACCCTCGCGCGTTTTAGCGAAGCGTTTCTGGTGCTGCGAGCCCAGCAAGGCGGCCTGGCGCTGGCCTGGACCCCGGTGGTGCTGATCGGCATGAACATCGTCTATGCCGCCGGTGCCTACCCCTTGGGCAAGCTGGCCGACAAATTGCCCCATAGCTGGCTGCTGGCGTGTGGCTTGTTGGTGTTGATTGGCGCCGACATGCTGCTGGCCACCAGCAACAGCGGCTGGGTGTTTTGGCTGGGCGTGGCCTTATGGGGTTTGCACATGGCCATGACGCAAGGCCTGCTGGCCGCCATGGTGGCCGACACCGCACCCGCCGATTTACGCGGCACCGCTTACGGGTTTTTCAACCTGCTCAGCGGTGTGGCGCTGCTGGTCGCCAGTGGGTTGGCGGGCTGGCTGTGGCAATCATTCGGGGCCTCGTTCACCTTCATGGCGGGCATTGGCTTTGCAGCATTGGCGCTGGTCTTGCTGGCGCTGAAGCCGCGCGAGTTGCCTCGCCGACTTAATTTGTAGGTGTGGTTTTACGGGCGAGATTTGAGGGCTTCTCATAAAGCCGACCAGCAGCGAATTTGTGCAAAACACTCGCAATAAAAGTCTGGTAAGGAATGCCCTCTTCCATGGCACGCGCCTGAATATCCATCAAATCCGGCGACGAAAGCCGGATGTTGATTCGCTTGTCTTTGATGAAAGTAGCGGTCGCCGCCGCTTTGAATTTTGCGAGGTCGGTTTTTGATGGTGACGTGGACTTGAGCGCACCAGCTTCATAATCGGTCAGAATATCTTTTTCAAACGCATCAAGTTTCTTCATTGGGGCTGCTCCTGTGCAAGTAATCTCTGGTGGCCTTGCGGCTTGGAATCACAGTTTTCAGAAAATAGTAATCCGGTTCTTCAATGTACGGCACCAGATAAACATAATCGTCCAGCGCTACGACAAACACAGACTGATTTGGATAGTTTTCCGGATTTGGATGGCGCAACTCGTCAAGCAAACCATCCGCCTCAATGGCCAGAACAATCTCTTCAAACGACATATTGCGTTGAACTTTCAACGTTTCGTTTTTCTCATGGTTCCAGCGAAACATTTTCATGTTCTTAGTCTAACCTGATGTGTGCCTATTGTCACCTCTTAATCTGGAGGGAAACAGGCTGGACGTGTGGCAATCAAGCCCGATCGTTAACATCCAATCCGCAGCGTGGACTTTCGGTGGACCACAAAGCTCACTTGAATTGCCTGCAGCCAGCCCAATATAAGGACTCAAGTTTGATTCACCAGTGAAAAGGCAATCCATGCACCAAGTCCGCCCACCTGCTGTCGCCGGGGCTTTTTACCCGGGGAGTCGCCAGACCCTGTCGCACGACGTGCTGGCCCTGTTGGCAGCGGCCAAAACACAGGCCGCAGGCGCCACAGTGCCCAAAGCCCTGATCGTCCCCCACGCGGGCTACATTTACTCCGGCTTTACTGCGGCGCAGGCCTATGCCCAGCTCACTTCAGTGCGCCAGACCATCCGGCGCGTGGTCTTGCTCGGGCCGGTGCACCGCGTGCCAGTGCGCGGTCTGGCCTTGCCCGGCGTCGACTCTTTTGCCACACCTTTGGGTGAAATCGAAATCGACCAGGACGCAGTGGCGGCCATCCGCGCGCTGCGCCAGGTGGTGGTGAGCCCGGCCGCCCACGCACAGGAGCATTCGCTGGAGGTGCAATTGCCCTTTTTGCAGCTGGCGCTGGATGATTTCAAGCTGCTGCCGCTGGCCGTGGGGGACGCCACCCCGGCCGAGGTGGCCCAGGTGCTGGACACGCTCTGGGGCGGTGCCGAGACGCTGATCGTGATCAGCTCCGACCTGTCGCACTTTTTGCCCTACGCC
This sequence comes from uncultured Rhodoferax sp., assembly GCA_964538895.1. Classification (GTDB taxonomy): domain Bacteria; phylum Pseudomonadota; class Gammaproteobacteria; order Burkholderiales; family Burkholderiaceae_C; genus Rhodoferax. The sequence continues at coordinate 20,445 of CAZIGL010000016.1, read as the reverse complement.
CGCGCCCAGGCGATCGACAACGAAACCGTGCAAAGCATTTTGCAGTTGCAGACCAATTTGAACCACCAGCAAGCCTGTGGCGCCACCCCGGTCAACGGCCTGCTGCTGGCCGCCCGCCAGCACCATTTGCAGCCGCATCTGCTGGGCTTGTGCAATTCGGGCGACACGGCCGGCGATCAGAACCGCGTGGTGGGCTACGCCGCGCTGGCCTTCACACCAGGAGAAAACCATGCGCACTGACACCACAGCACCTGGAGCCAGGGCGGCAGCGCGTTCTGCGCAGGTAAAAGTAGGAGCCCGCAGGGCGGGGGACACGCAGCAGAACGCGCTGCCGCCCTGGCTCCTGGACGAGCATGGCCCATTGCTGTTGCAAATTGCTCGCACGGCCATCTCGAACGCGTTGGGGCGAGCGCTGGCAATGCCCGAGCCCACCGGCCAGGCGGTCGAGATGCTGCAAGCCCCCGGCGCCAGTTTTGTCACCCTGAACCAGCGCGGGCAACTGCGTGGCTGCATTGGCACGCTGCAGGCGCAGCGACCACTCATCCAGGACATCCAGGCCAACGCCGTGGCGGCCGCCCTGCACGACCCGCGTTTTACCCCGTTGACCTCGCCTGAGCTGGACATCACCACCGTGGAGGTCTCGGTGCTGTCGGCCATGCAGCCGCTGCCGTTTGACTCAGAAGCGCATGCGCTGGCGCAGCTGCGACCGGGCGTGGATGGCGTGGTGTTTGAATATGGGCCTCACCGCAGCACTTTTTTGCCACAGGTCTGGGCGCAGTTGCCCCAGCCCCTGCAGTTCATGGCCCACCTCAAACACAAAGCCGGGCTGGCGCCTGATTTCTGGGCGCCAGGGGTTCAACTGCAGCGTTACACAGTGAGCAAATTCAAAGAAGCGGAGGTGTCATCATGAAAGTAGAAGCATCCAACTACCCCGCCAGGTACTGGCACCGAAACGACGACGGCCGGCTGCAGTGCGACCTGTGCCCGCGCGATTGCAAGCTGCACGAAGGCCAGCGCGGCGCCTGTTTTGTGCGCATGCGCCAAGGTGAGCAGATGATTCTGACCACTTACGGTCGCTCCTCAGGCTTTTGCATCGACCCGATCGAGAAAAAGCCGCTCAACAACTTTTACCCGGGAAGCAGCGTGTTTTCGTTTGGTACGGCGGGCTGCAACCTGGCCTGCAAGTTCTGCCAGAACTGGGACATCAGCAAGTCGCACGACATGGACAGTCTGATGGACCAGGCTTCTCCCGAAGCAATAGCTCAGGCGGCGCGCGAGCATGGCTGCAAGAGCGTGGCCTTCACCTACAACGACCCGGTGATTTTTGCCGAGTACGCCATGGACACGGCCGACGCCTGCCACGCGCTGGGCATCCAGACCGTGGCGGTCACGGCGGGCTACATCCATGAGCAGCCGCGGCGTGAATTTTTCGCCAAGATGGACGCCGCCAATGTGGACCTGAAGGCGTTTACCGAAGACTTTTATTTCAAGCTCACCAGCGCGCACCTGCAGCCGGTGCTCGACACCCTGCTCTACCTCCAGCACGAAACCAAAGTCTGGCTGGAGCTCACCACCTTGCTGATTCCGGGGCGCAACGACTCGGACGAGGAGCTCTCGGCCATGTGCGGCTGGATCAAAAAAGAGCTTGGGGCCGACGTGCCGCTGCACTTCTCGGCATTTCACCCCGACTACAAAATGGGGGATGTGCCACCCACGCCGGTCGCCACGCTGGTGCGCGCCCGCAACATCGCCTTGCAGCAGGGGCTGCACTACGTCTATACCGGCAACGTGCACAACATCGAGGGCGACACCACCTTTTGCCCCAGCTGCAAGGCGCCGCTGATCGTGCGCGACTGGTACCAGATCAACGACTACCGGCTCACCGCATCGGGCCATTGCCCGGACTGCGCCAGCGCGGTGGCCGGTCGCTTCGATGCGACCTGCGGCCACTTTGGCCGCCATCGCATCCCGGTCATGCTGGGTTAAGTCCATCCACCGTCATTGCGAGCGCAGCGCGGCAATCCATGCGGTCCGCAAGTCATGGGTTGCCACGTCGCTACGCTCCTCGCAATGACGCTACTTTCTCAGTAGCTGGCCAGCGGCACCAGTGCGGCATTCTTGAAGGTATAGACCGTGATCGGGGCCTGCTTCATGTTGCCTTTGTCATCGTAGGCATAGGTTCCCATGATGCCCTTGTAGCTGTCTTTGTAAATGACAGCGCCCACTTTATCCACGTCCAGTGAACCGGCTTTCTGGATGGCCTCGCCAATGAACATGGTCTGGTCATAGAACGGCGCGGCGTACACGTCGGCGTCCTGGTTGTAACGCTGCTTGTACTTGGCTTTGAAAGCCGGGCCAGCGGCGGTCTTGTCCAGCATGGAGCCGCCCTGGGCGCAGAACACCACGTCATTGACCGCATCGCCCGCAAGCTTGCCCATTTCCGGGCTGCACAGGGTGTCGCCGCCGAGCAATTTGGCTTTGACGGCGAGTTGCTTCATCTGGCGCGTCATGGGCGCGGCTTGCGGCGCGTAGCCACCAAAGAAAATGGCGTCCGGATTTTTGGCCTTGAGGGTGGTCAGGATGGCGGTGAAATCGGTGGCCTTGTCGGTGGTGAATTCTTGACCGACCACAGTGAGCCCCAAGCGCTGGGCTTCTTTGGTGAACTCCTGCGCCACACCCTGGCCGAACGCGGTGCGGTCGTCAATCACCGCCACGGTCTTTACCTTCAGCACATTGGCGGCATAGCTGGCCATGCCGCCGCCAATCTGGTTGTCACTGGCAATGATCCGGTACAGATTTTTGTAGCCGCCCGAGGTGACCTTGGGGTTGGTGCCGACGGTGGACATCATGGCGCCACCTTCGTTGTAAATCCGCGAGGCGGGAACCGCCACACCCGAGCAATAGGGGCCCATGACGAACTTGACGCCGCCATCGACAAATTTTTGCGCCACTTGCACACCGGCTCTGGGGTCGCATTGATCGTCTTCGGATTGCAGGACAAATTTGAGTTTTTTGCCGCCGACCGTGATTTTCTTGGCGTTGAGATCGTCAACCGCCAGGCGCACACCGTTCTCGTTGTCTTTGCCGGCAAACGCGTTGGAGCCCGACAAGGGGCCTGTCAAACCGATGACAACCGTTTGTTCCTGGGCATAAGCCTGGCTGGCAAAAGCAAGTGTCAAAGCGCCCATCAGGGGTAGAAGTGTGGAGGTGAGTTTCATAGGGTTCCTAAAAAATAATAAGTTGTCGTCATTGCGAGCGAAGCGCGGTAATCCAGGCAGTCAGAAGTCATGGATTGCTTCACTGCGTTCGCAATGACGCAATCGGGGTCAAGGCCAATGTCAAACCCATGCGTCAAGGTGGTGTCTTGAATTTCATCAATGTCTCCTTTTTATGATCAACCCATGGTCATCAGCTGCGCGTTGCCGCCCGCGGCCGCAGTGTTGGTGCTGACGCTCTGCTCGTGCATCAGGGCGCCCAGGTCGTAGTGGGCGCCACCGGCCAATTGCGCCGGTGACAGGCTCTCAATGCGCACAATAGCCCCGGTCCGCTGCGCCACCTTGGGTGACAGGGCCTGCAGCGCATCGCCATCACCTTCAAACAGCATGGCGCTCAGATGCTCATCGTTTTGCAATTCTTCGGCGCTGCGGCACTGCACCAGGCGCTTGACCTCTGCGGGCAACGCCGCCAGCACGCGCGCCAAGGCACTGTCACTGGCGGGCGTCTCCATGCAGCACGGGTTGCCGCTGGCCAAGGCCGCCGCCACTTGGTGCAAGAGCCCGACAGGCGTTTGTGGAACGGACCAAACGGCGCCACGCGGCAGCAATTGGTAGCGGTTCGATTCGCCGGTGGGGCCGGGCAGCTTGAAGGTCTGGCCGAGCACACTGGCCGCCAGATAAGCTTCGCAGGCGAGCATCCCTTGCGCCGCGTCCAGACTGCTCAAGACACCCTGCGGCTCCACCAGCGCAGGCCCTTGCAAGCGCGCCAGCAGCAGCTGCAAGGCTTGCAGGCTGGCTGGCTCGGCCAGTTGGCGCAGCGCTGGGGCCGGAACCAGCGCACGCGCGGCGGGAGAATCTTTCAGCGACGTCAGAGCCTGGTTGTTTTGCGACTCGCTGGCTTGCAGCAAGCGGTACAAATACAGCGGGCCACCCGCCTTGGGGCCGGTGCCCGACAGGCCCATGCCGCCAAACGGCTGCACGCCCACCACGGCGCCAATCACGTTGCGGTTGACATAAATATTGCCGGCCTGTACCTTCTTGGTCACCTGGGCAATGGTTTCATCAATGCGACTGTGCACACCAAAGGTCAGGCCGTAGCCGGTGGCGTTGATGGCGTCCAGCACCCGTTCAAGGTCGTCGCGCCGGTAACGCAGCACATGCAGCACCGGGCCGAACACCTCGCGCTGCAAGCGTTCGATGCGGTCGATTTCAATCAGGGTGGGCATCACAAAATGGCCCTGGCCGGCGCTCTCGTCGCGCGCCATGCGCGTGACCGGCTGGCCGTCGGCTTGCATCTTGTTAATGTGGGCCTCAATTTGCGCCCGCGCGTCCTCGTCGATCACCGGGCCGACATCGGTGTGCATGCGGTCCGGGTTGCCCATGACCCACTCGCGCATGGCCTGCTTGATCATGTCGAGCACCCGCTCGGCCACGTCTTCCTGGATACACAACAGGCGCAAGGCCGAGCAACGCTGACCGGCCGAGTCGAAGGCTGATGACAACACGTCGCCCACCACCTGTTCCGCCAGCGCCGACGAATCCACCACCATGGCGTTCTGGCCACCGGTCTCGGCAATCAGCGGAATACTGCGGCCCTGCCGGCTCAGGCGTTTTGAGAGCGTTTGCGCAATCAGATGCGCCACTTCGGTGGAGCCCGTAAACATCACCCCCGCCACCAGTGGGTGCGCCACCAGTGCGGCACCCACCACTTCACCGGTGCCGGGGACCAGTTGCACGGCGTCCTGCGGCACCCCGGCTTCGTGCAGGATCTTGACCATCACATCAGCCACCAGCGGCGTTTGTTCGGCCGGTTTGGCCAACACGCAATTGCCGCTGGCCAGCGCTGCAGCAACTTGCCCGGCAAAGATCGCCAGCGGAAAATTCCACGGGCTGATGCACAGCACCACGCCCAGCGCCCGATGCGTCTGGTTGTCAAACGTGGCGTCCACCTGCGCTGCGTAATAGCGCAGAAAGTCGACCGCCTCGCGCACCTCGGAGACCGCGTTGGGCAGCGACTTGCCGGCCTCGCGCACGATCAGGCCCAAAATGGTTTGGGTGCGCTGCTCCAGCAGATCGGCGGCGCGCTTGAGGCAGGCGGCGCGTTCCTGGGGCGGTGTGACTTGCCAGATTTGTGCCGCCCTGGCCGCACGGCTGGCCGCAAGTTCAACCTCGGCGGAGGTAGCCGGACGCACCCAGCCCACCGGGTCGCGCAGGTCGGCGGGGTTGAGCACGGCTTGCCAGCCGTCGGCCTGCGCTGTTTGTGGGGCAAACGACCCGACATCCGCATTCGCCACGGTCGGGGCTGCCGTGTAGGCGACTTGGGTGCTGCGCAGCAAACCGGCCGCCAGCGAGGCCAGTTGCTGTTCATTGGCCAGGTTCAGGCCTGACGAATTCAGGCGCGACTGGGCGCCCAGTTCGGCAAACATCTGCCGTGGCAGGGTGATTTTGGGATGTGGCGCGCCAAGCTGGCCGCATTCCACCTCGATGGCTTGCGCCTCCTGAACCGGGTCGGCCACCAGGTCACTCACCTTCACCTTGGGGTCGCCAATGCGATTCACAAACGAGGAGTTGGAACCGTTTTCCAGCAGCCGCCGCACCAGGTAGGCCAGCAGCGTCTCATGGGTACCCACCGGCGCGTAAATACGGCAAGGTCGGCCCAGCTTGCCCGCGGACACGGGTCCGGTCACCTGCTCATAAAGCGGTTCGCCCATGCCGTGCAGGCACTGGAACTCGTACTGCCCGGCATAAAAATTTTGCCCCGCCATCTGGTAGATGGCGGCCACGGTTTGCGCGTTGTGGGTGGCGAACTGCGGGTAAACGGCGTCCGGCACGGCCAGCAACTTGCGGGCGCAGGCCAGGTAAGCCACATCAGAATAGACCTTGCGCGTGAACACCGGGTAACCATCCAGGCCGTCGAGCTGCGCACGCTTGATTTCGGCGTCCCAGTAGGCACCCTTGACCAGCCGGATCATCAGGCGGTGGCCGCTGCGCCGGGCCAGATCGATCAGGTAGTCAACCACAAAGGGGCAGCGTTTCAGGTAGGCCTGCACCACAAAGCCAATGCCGTTCCAGCCCTTCAGGCGGGGGTCGAAACACAGGCTTTCCAGCAAATCCAAGGAAAGTTCCAGCCGATCGGACTCCTCGGCGTCGATGTTGATGGCGATGTCGTACTGGCGCGCCAGCAAGGCCAGCTTGGTCAGGCGCGGCAGCAGTTCAGCCATGACACGGTCACGCTGCGCGCGGCTGTAGCGTGTGTGCAAGGCGGAGAGCTTGACCGAGATGCCCGGGCCTTCAAAGATACCGCGGCCATTGGACGCCATGCCAATGGCGCGGATGGATTGCTCGTAGGAAGCCACGTAACGTTCGGCATCCGCTTCGGTCGTGGCGGCCTCGCCCAGCATGTCGTAGGAGTAGCGAAAGCCCTTTTTCTCGAGGCCGCGGCTGTTGGCCAGTGCTTCGGAAATGGTTTGCCCGGTGACGAATTGCTCGCCCATCAACTTCATGGCTCGGTGCACGCCCTGGCGAATCAGCGGCTCGCCGCCCTTGCCGATCAGGCGCGTCAGCGCGCTGGCCATGCTTTTCTCGCTGGCAGTGGCGGTGAGCTTGCCGGTCAGCATCAAGCCCCAGACAGCGGCATTGACAAACATCGAGGGTGAGTTGCCCAGATGGGAGTGCCAGTCGCCGTGGCTGATCTTGTCGCGAATCAGCGCGTCGCGGGTGGCGTTGTCCGGAATGCGCAACAAGGCCTCGGCCATGCACATCAGCGCCACGCCCTCCTGGCTGGACAGCGAAAACTCCTGCACCAGCGCTTCCACGCCGCCGCTGCTCTGGTTGGCGCGCAGGCCTTCCACCAGCCGGGTACCCACGGTTTCGATGGCCGCGCGTTGTGCCGGATCGGTCACATGGGCCAGTTGCACCAGCAAGGGCAGGCATTCGGGCTCGGGACGGTGCCAGGCGGCGGTGATGGCGGCGCGCATATCGGTTTGAGGGAGTACGTTCTGCGCCCAGTCCAGGAAAGGTTGCGGCGCAAAAAACGAAGCCGTCACGGGGGATGTCAAATCACCTGATGCTTCAGATTCAGACACATCAGCAGGGTGGGTTTCACCTGTGGATGTCAACGGTGGCAACTGACCCCGCTCGACGCTTTCCACATACTGCAGGACCGCTTGCTTGATGAGCCAGTGCGGGGTTTTGCCTTGCGCGGTGGCGGCCTCCTTGATGCGTGTGCGAAGCGATTCATCGACCTTGATGCCAAGTGTGACGGTAGCCATGGGTGCAACTCTTTATAAAATGGGTTACACCTATTCTATTAAGAGCGCAACCCAATCAAATCAGGGATAACCCTTGGGTTGCACCCATGCTGCAGCAGTCATTGCGAGCGAAGCGCGGCAATCCATGCAGTCCGGGTCCTGGATTGCTTCACTGCGTTCGCAATGACGAATTTGCAGAGCCTGGCAAATCCAATACCGCGGGGGGTGCCCCTCAACCCTTCACACAATCGGCGAAATAATGCACCTGGCCATCGGCACCCACTTCTTCCACCAGGCCGTGGATGTCGGTCTCGAAACCCGGGCACTGGCGGTTGAACTCGCGGGAAAACTTGAGGTAATCCACGATCTTCTTGTTGAACACCTCGCCCGGAATCAGCAGCGGAATACCCGGCGGGTAGGGCGTCACCAGCCCCACGGTAATGCGGCCTTCGAGCTGGTCGATCTCCACGCGCTCGGTCTTGCGCAGCGCAATGTGGGCGTAGGCATCGCTGGGTTTCATGGCGGGCGTCAGGTCGCTCAGGTACATGTCGGTGGTCAGGCGCGCGATGTCGTACTTGGCATAGAGCTGATGGATGTGTTGGCACAGGTCGGCCAGGCCCATGTCTTCGTACTTGGGGTACTTCTGGCAAAACTCCGGCAGGATGCGCCACATGGCCTGGTTCTTGGCGTAGTCGTCCTTGAACTGTTGCAGGGCGGTCAGCATGCTGTTCCAGCGGCCCTTGGTGATACCGATGGTGAACATGATGAAAAAGCTGTAAAGCCCCGTCTTTTCCACCACCACGCCGTGCTCGGCCAGGAATTTGGTCACGATGCTGGCCGGAATGCCGGTCTTGGCAAACTTGCCGTTCAAGTCCATGCCCGGGGTCACCACGGTGGACTTGATCGGGTCGAGCATGTTGAAGCCGGTGGCCATCTTGCCAAAGCCGTGCCAGTTCACGCCGGCCTTGATGGTGCGTGACTCGCCCTTGATGATCCAGTCGTCGGCGCGGCCAATGCCCTCCTCCACCAGCTTGTCCGGGCCCCAGACCTTGAACCACCAGTCGGTGCCGTAGTCGTCGTCAATCTTGCGCATGGCGCGGCGGAAGTCCAGCGCCTCGGCAATGCTTTCTTCCACCAGCGCGGTGCCGCCGGGCGGCTCCATCATGGCCGCGGCCACGTCGCAACTGGCAATGATGCTGTACTGCGGGGAGGTCGAGGTGTGCATCAGGTACGCCTCGTTGAACAGGTGCTTGTCGAGCTTGACGGTTTGCGAGTCCTGCACCAGCACGTGGCTGGCCTGGCTGATACCGGCGAGCAACTTGTGAATGGACTGCGTGGCATACACCATGGCCTTTTTCGGCCGCGCCCGGTTCTTGCCCATGGCGTGGTAGGTGCCATAAAACGGGTGAAACGCCGCATGCGGCAACCAGGCCTCGTCAAAGTGGATGTTTTCCACATAGCCGTCGAGCATGTTCTTGACGGTTTCGGTGTTGTACAGCACGCCGTCGTAAGTCGACTGCGTCAAGGTCAGCACGCGCGGCTTGATCTGGTTCACGTCGATGTCGGGCAAATGTTCCTTGATCAGCGGGTTGGCCTTGATTTTGGCCTTGATGGTGGCGGGTTCGAACTCGCTTTTCGGGATCGGGCCGATGATGCCGAAGTGGTTGCGCGTGGGCTTCAAAAACACCGGAATCGCACCGGTCATGATGATCGCGTGCAAGATGGATTTGTGGCAGTTTCGGTCCACCACCACCACGTCGTTCGGTGCCACGGTGTGGTGCCAGACCATCTTGTTGGAGGTCGAGGTGCCGTTGGTGACAAAAAAGCAGTGGTCGGCGTTGAAGATACGTGCGGCATTGCGCTCGCTCTTGCCAATGGCGCCATCGTGATCGAGCAACTGGCCGAGCTCTTCGACCGCGTTGCACACATCCGCGCGCAGCATGTTTTCACCATAAAACTGGTGGTACATCTGCCCCACCGGGCTTTTCAAAAAGGCCACGCCACCGGAGTGACCCGGGCAGTGCCACGAATAGGAACCATCCTCCGCATAGTCAAGCAAGGCCTTGAAAAACGGCGGCTGCACGCCCTCAAGGTAACTTTTGGCTTCGCGGATGATGTGGCGCGCGACAAACTCGGGCGTGTCCTCGAACATGTGAATGAAACCGTGCAGCTCGCGCAGGATGTCGTTGGGCAGGTGGCGGCTGGTCTTGGTCTCGCCGTAGATGTAGATCGGCACATCGAGGTTGCGCCGGCGCACTTCCTCAATGAAGTGGCGCAGGTTCACCACCGCCGGGTCCAGGTCCGGCCCGGGGGTAAATTCTTCGTCGTCAATCGACAAAATAAAGGTGCTGGCCCGGCTTTGCTGCTGGGCAAACTGGCTCAGGTCACCGTAACTGGTGACGCCCAGCACCTCAAAACCCTCGGTCTCGAAGGCCTGCGCCAGCGCGCGGATGCCCAAACCAGAAGTGTTTTCAGAACGGTAGTCCTCGTCAATGATCACAATCGGAAAGCGAAATTTCATGGCAGACTCCAGCGACAAGGCAAAAATGTAAATTGGCGCGAAGTGTAAGGACTTATCGTGTCGCGCCTGTTGCAAACACGCACTTTTATCGCAGAATGCGGCTGGTCAAATAACAATTGGAAACAAATATGGCTGAGTCAACCCTCTGGTGGCTGCTGGCAGGCGGTTTGATTGCGCTTGAGCTGCTGACCGGAACCTTTTACCTGCTGATGCTGTCGCTGGGCCTGGTCGGCGGCGCCATCGCAGCCCATCTGGGCGCGTCGATGTCGGTGCAGTTGGTGGTGGCCGCCGTGCTGGGGGGCGGTTTCGTGGTGGCCTGGCGCAGTTATAAAAAGCACCAACCGCCTGCCTTGCCGGCCGGTGCCAACCGAGATGTCAATCTGGACATTGGTGAAACCCTGCACGTCGACGCCTGGAATGAAGACGGCACCAGCACTGCCAAATACCGCGGCGCCAACTGGACCGTGTCACTGCGCACCGGTGCAGCGTCTGCCCCTGGCCTGCACCGCATCGTCGAAGTCATCGGCAACCGCCTGGTGGTCGAAAAGTTATGAATTGAAAAAAGATTGTCATTGCGAGCGAAGCGTGGCAATCCGTGAATAACATATCCCTGAATTGCCACGTCGTTGCATTCCGCTCAATGACGTTGTGAGTGTGTCGTTATATTTTTTGGAGTAAGCAATGGAAGTCGCAGTCATCATTTTTGTCATCGCGGTCATCTTCGTCACCCAGTCGGTCAAGGTCGTTCCCCAGCAGCACGCCTGGGTGGTGGAGCGGCTTGGCAAGTACACCGGCACCCTGATGCCCGGCCTCAACTTTTTGGTCCCGTTCATCGACAAGGTGGCCTACAAGCACCTGCTCAAGGAGGTCCCGCTCGACATTCCCAGCCAGGTCTGCATCACGCGTGACAACACGCAGTTGCAGGTCGATGGCATCTTGTATTTTCAGGTGACCGACGCCATGCGCGCCAGCTACGGCTCCAGCAACTACATCATGGCCATTTCGCAACTGGCGCAAACCTCGCTGCGTTCGGTGATCGGCAAACTGGAGCTCGACAAGACCTTTGAGGAGCGCGACATCATCAACGCCCAGGTGGTGCAGGCCATTGACGAAGCCGCCCTGAACTGGGGCGTGAAGGTGCTGCGCTACGAGATCAAGGACCTGACGCCACCCAAGGAAATTTTGCACGCGATGCAGCAGCAGATCACTGCCGAGCGCGAAAAACGCGCCCTGATTGCCGCCTCCGAGGGTCGCCGCCAGGAGCAAATCAACATTGCCACCGGCGAACGTGAAGCCTTCATTGCCCGCTCCGAGGGCGAAAAACAAGCCGCCATCAACAACGCCCAGGGCGAAGCGGCGGCTATCCTCACGGTGGCCGAGGCCAATGCCCAGGCCATCGAGCGCGTGGCAGCTGCCATTCGCCAGCCCGGTGGTGAGCAGGCGGTGCAGCTCAAAGTGGCCGAAAAAGCCGTGGAAGCCTACAGCCGGGTGGCAGCAGACGCCACCACCACCTTGATCGTGCCCAGCAACATGACCGAAGTGGCCGCCCTGGTGGCTTCAGCCATGAAGATGGTGCAGAGCCAGAAGGCTTCTGGCGGCTGAAACTTTCCGGATTGCGCTGCGCTTCATCCGGGCAACACGTGCGCGCTGATGCCGCACCGCCCGTGAGCCCCTCAAGGACCATGACACCATGCAATTGTTTCTAGCCATACTCACGCCATTCATTGGCGCCGCTCTGGTCGCCGGCCTTGCCCGCCGCGGCCGCAACGTCAGCGCCTGGAGCGCCGCTGGCGTCACGGCAGCGACCCTGCTGCAACTCCTGCCCCTGATGTCGGCCAGCTTTGGCGGCGTCACCACCGTGGAGCGGCTGCCCTGGATCAGCAGCGCCGGCCTGGACCTGGTGTTCCGGATGGACGGACTTGGCTTGCTTTTTGTGCTGCTGATTTTGGGTATCGGGCTGCTGGTCATCCTGTACGCCCATTACTACCTCAGCGCGCGCGACAGCCTGACGCGACTGAATGCCTACTTGCTGCTGTTCATGGGCTCCATGCTGGGCGTGGTGCTGTCCGAGAACCTGATCCAGTTGCTGATTTTCTGGGAGCTCACCAGCCTGTCGTCGTATCTGCTGATCGCCTACTGGCGCGGCCGCGAAGACGCCCGCAGCGGGGCCCGCATGGCGCTGGCCATTACCGGGGCTGGCGGCCTGGCGCTGCTGGCGGGCTTTATCCTGCTGGGTCAGATGGTGGGCAGCTATGAGCTGACCCAAGTGCTGGCCAGCGGCGACCTGGTGCGCGCGCACCCGCTTTACTTGCCTGCCTTGCTGCTGATTTTGCTGGGAGTTTTTACCAAGTCGGCGCAGTTTCCGTTTCACTTCTGGTTGCCCAACGCCATGGCCGCGCCAACCCCGGTGTCGGCCTACCTGCACTCGGCCACCATGGTCAAGGCGGGTGTCTTTTTGCTGGCGCGGCTGTTTCCGGTGCTCTCCGGCACCGACACCTGGACCTGGCTGGTGGGCGGCATCGGCCTGACCACCTTTGTACTGGGCGCGGTGCTGGCGCTGTTCAAGCACGACCTCAAGGGTTTGCTGGCCTATTCCACCATCAGCCACCTCGGCCTGATCACTGCACTGTTTGGCATTGGCACCCCGCTGGCTGCCGTGGCGGGGGTGTTTCACATCATCAACCACGCCATCTTCAAGGCGGGTCTGTTCATGGCCGCAGGCATCATTGACCACGAATGCGGCACCCGTGACATGCGCCGTATCCAGGGGCTTTGGCGCGCCATGCCGCACACCGCCACGCTGGCCATGGTGGCCTGTGCCGCCATGGCCGGGGTGCCTTTGGCCAACGGCTTTTTGTCCAAGGAAATGTTTTTTGCCGAAGCCGTCAGCGCCGGTAGCGGCCACAGCCTGGGCTGGTTGCTGCCGATTGTGGTGACCCTGGCTGGCGTGTTTGCCGTGGCCTATTCATTGCGCTTTATCCACGACGTGTTTTTTGGTGGCGACCCGGTCAATATGCCCAAAACACCGCATGAGCCGGTGCGCTGGATGAAGGTGCCGGTCGAAATTTTGGTGGTATTGGTGGTGCTGGTGGGTATTTTCCCGGCACAAATGGTTGGCTCTTTGCTGGCCGTGGCCGCAGGCGCCGTGCTGCAGCAACCCTTGCCCGAATACAGCCTGGCCATTTGGCACGGCTTTAACCCCGCACTCTGGATGAGCCTGATCGCGCTGGCTGGCGGCGCAGCCCTGTACCAGGTGCGGCGCCCGCTGTTTGCATTGCACGACCGGCTTGACCCGCGCCTGCAGGGCCGACTGATCTTTGAGGCCCTGATGCGTGGCCTGTTTGGCGGTGCCGAACGCTTTACCCGCTGGTTTGACACCGGATCGCTGCAACGCCAACTGGCCTTGTTTGTGGCAAGCGCCGTGGTGCTTGGTGGCGTCGGCCTGTTGCTCGCAGCAGCCCCGCTCACTGGCACGCGCGCACTGCTTGACGTGGATCTCATTGGTTTGATGGCGGTGCTGGTGCTGGTGCTGGCCACGCTGGCAGCCACGGCGCTGCATCGCCAGCGCCTCACGGCCCTGGTGCTGGCCGGCGCCGTGGGCTTGGCGGTGGCACTGCTGTTCGTCAAGTTTTCAGCGCCCGACCTGGCCCTGACGCAGCTCTCTGTGGAGGTGGTGACGGTCATCTTGTTGCTGCTGGCCCTGTACTTCCTGCCCGCCACCACCCCGCGTGAATCCAGCCCGGTGCGGCGCTGGCGCGATGCCGCCCTGGCGCTGCTGGCCGGTGGCGGTGCCACAGCGATGTCCTGGGCCGTGCTGACCCGCTCCAACGACAGCATTGCCGACTTCTTCATCCAGAACAGCGTGCCCGGCGGTGGCGGCAGCAACGTGGTCAACGTGATTTTGGTTGACTTCCGGGGCTTTGACACCTTTGGCGAAATCACCGTGCTGGCCATTGCCGCCCTCGGCATTTTTGCGTTGCTGGACAATTTGCGCCTGCCCAGCCCCACCCAGGACGCCCACGGCCGCCCCTGGGACACCGATACCCACCCGGTGATTTTGGCCACCTTTGCCCGGCTGCTGCTGCCGCTGGCCTTGCTGGTGTCCTTCTATATCTTTTTGCGCGGCCACAACCTGCCCGGCGGCGGCTTTATTGCCGGACTCGTCACGGCCGTCGCCCTGATCGTGCAGCACCTGGCCAACGGCGTGAACTGGTCGCAAACCCGCCTGTCCGCCTACACCCACCCCTGGATCGCTGCTGGCCTGATCATTGCCCTGCTCACCGGGCTGGGCAGCTGGCTGTTTGGCCGGCCGTTCCTGACCTCCACCTTTGGTCACATGAATTGGCCCTTGGTTGGCGAGTTCGAGCTGGCCTCGGCCATGGCCTTTGACCTGGGCGTTTACCTGGTGGTGGTCGGCGCCACGCTGCTGATCCTGATCAACCTGGGCCTGGTGCACCGCGCCAGCCACAACCAAGAGACCACACCATGGAAGCCCTGATCGCCATCGCCATAGGCACCCTGACCGGCTGCGGCGTTTACCTGCTGCTGCGCGCCCGCACCTTCCCCGTGGTGCTCGGCCTGACGCTGCTGTCTTACGGCGTCAACCTGTTTTTATTTGCCACCGGCCGGTTGATCAGCGGGCAGCCGCCTGTGATTTCGGGTGCGGCTAGCTACGCCGACCCCCTGCCGCAAGCGCTGGTGCTGACCGCCATCGTCATCGGTTTTGCCATGACCGCCTTTGTCATCATGCTGAGCTTGCGTGCCCGGGCCAGCTTTGGCAACGACCACGTCGATGGCACACCCCGTGCGGGAGACGCAGCATGATGGCGCACTTGCCTATCGTCCCCATTTTGTTGCCGTTTCTGGCAGCTGCCCTGCTGTTGGTGCTGGGGCGCTTGTCGCTGCCAGCCCAGCGCGGGCTGGCGCTGCTGGCGGTGCTGGCGCAAATTGGCGCTGCACTTGCCCTGCTGCTGGCCGTGTCGGGCGGTGACATTCTGGTGTACCGCCTGGGCGACTGGCCCGCGCCCTGGGGCATTGTGCTGGTGGCCGACCGGCTGTCGGCCTGGATGGTGCTCATCACCACCCTGCTTGCCTTGTGGGCGCTGATTTTTGCCAGCAATGGCATCGATACCCAGGGACGCCATTTTCATGTGCTGTTCCAGATGCAGTTGTTTGGCCTGGGTGGTGCCTTTTTGACCGGTGACCTGTTTAACCTGTTCGTCTTTTTCGAGATTTTGCTGATCGCCTCCTACGGCCTGGCGCTGCATGGCGGCGGCAAGGCGCGCACACGCGCCGGCTTGCACTATGTGGTGATGAACCTGGCCGGCTCGGCGGTGTTCTTGTTTGCCGCGGGGCTCATCTATGCATCGATGGGCAGCCTGAACATGGCCGACCTGGCCGCCCGGGCCAGCACGCTGGCACCCGACATGCTGGGCCTGGCGCGCGCCGGTGGCCTGCTGCTGCTGGCGGTGTTTGCCCTCAAGGCCGCCTTGCTGCCACTGCATCTGTGGCTGCCCGCTGCCTACAGCGGCACCTCGGCGCCGGTGGCCGCACTCTTTGCCATCATGACCAAGGTTGGCATTTATGCCATTTTGCGCAGCCACACACTGATGTTTGGCGACAGCGCCGGGGCACTTTCAGGCCTGTTTGCACCCTGGCTGCTGCCGCTGGCGCTGGCCACCATCGTCATTGGCACATTGGGCATGCTGGCAGCCGACACGCTGGGGCGCCTGGCCGGCTACTTGGTGCTGGTGTCGGTGGGCACCCTGCTGACCGGCATGAGCCTGGGCACCCAGGGCATCGCGGCGGCCTTGTATTACCTGCCGCACAGCACCTTTACCGCCGCGCTGCTGTTTTTGCTGATTGATGCCATCAAACGCCGTCGCCTGCTGCACGGTGATGGCTTCACACCCGATGCCGACATGCCACGCCATGCGCTTTGGGGTAGCCTGTTTTTTGCGGCGGCGGTGGCAGCTGCCGGCTTGCCACCCTTGTCCGGCTTCGTTGGCAAGTTCCTCATCTTGCGGGCGGCCCCCGAACAACCCTGGGTCTGGGTGGTAATTTTGCTTGCTGCCTTGCTTGCCGTGGTGGCGCTGGCGCGTGCTGGCAGTCAGGTGTTTTTCAACAGCCACAGTCCTCATGATGCGCCAGTGCCCGATCCTGGCGCAGGCACAGCAGACACGGCCCGGCCCGGCGCATCAAGCGCGCACGAACTGCTGGCCGTGGCCGGCTTGCTGGGCTTGATTCTGGCCCTGACGGTATTTGCCGGGCCAGCCCTTGACTATGCCAACGCCACTGCGCAGCAGCTGTCTGAGCCTGCGCGCTACATCGGCGCGGTGCTGGGAGTAAAACCATGAAAAAGCTCTTGCCTCACCCCCTGCTGACACCCATCCTGGCGCTGGTCTGGCTGCTGCTCAACAACACCGTGGCGCCGGGCCACGTGGTGCTCGGACTGATTTTGGGCTGGGCTATTCCCCGCTTCACGCTCGGTTTCTGGCCCGAGAAGGTGCGCATTTACCGCCCCATGAGCCTGCTGCGTTTCAGCGGCGTGTTTTTGTATGACGTGCTCGTCGCCAACATGGCCGTGGCGCGCCTGGTGCTGGCCGGCCCACGGTCGCTCAACCCCATGTTTGTGCAGGTGCCGCTGGATCTGACCAACACCCTGGCCGTGAGCCTGCTGGCCAACACCATCTGCCTGACGCCCGGCACCGTGTCGGCCAAGCTGTCGCCCGACCACAAGACACTGCTGGTGCATGCGCTAGACTGCACCGACGCCGAGCAGCTGATTGACACCATAAAAACACGTTTCGAAGCCCCACTCAAGGAGATTTTTGAATGCTGAGCAGTGCCCTCATCCTCGCCTTTGCCTTTGTTGCTGCCGCATTCGGCCTGAGCTTTTACAGATTGATCAAGGGCCCGAGCCTGCCTGACCGCATCCTGGCGCTCGACACGCTCTACATCAACGCCATTGCCTTGCTGATTTTGCTGGGCATCCAACTCGGCAGCCCACTGTATTTCGAAGCCGCTTTGCTGATCGCCCTGATGGGCTTTGTCGGCACCGTGGCGCTGTCCAAATATCTGCTACGCGGAGACATCATCGAATGAGCCTGACCACCGAAATCCTGCTGTCGGTGCTGGTGCTGATCGGCGCCGCCTTCACCCTGATCGGCTCACTCAGCCTGGTGCGCTTCAAAGACTTTTACACGCGCCTGCATGGCCCCACCAAAGCCAGCACGCTGGGTGTGGGCTGCCTGCTGATCGCCTCGTCGATTTATTTCAGCGTCAGCGGTGACGCCTTGAGCCTGCATGAAATTCTGGTGACGCTGTTTTTGTTCATCACCGCCCCGATCTCGGCCCACCTGCTGGCCAAAGCCGCGCTCCACCTCGGTTTGCGTTAATTGCCTCTGTCGCAGCGGCGCCCTGTGGGAGCGGCGCCCTCGCCGCGATTGCCCCCAACAGCCATCGGGCCGAGGGCGGCCCTCCCACAAAATACAAACAGCCATCGGCA
>CAZIGL010000016.1:0-2852 GCA_964538895.1 uncultured Rhodoferax sp. | reverse complement strand
ACCCAACAGCCATCGGCCCGAGGGCGGCCCTCCCACAGCACCCCAACAGCCATCGGGCCGAGGGCGGACCTCCCACACATCGCGCACCCTCGCCGTGAAGATTCGTCAGCCAGCCGTTGGGGCGCGCTGGTTAAACTCTGGTGCATCTGATCACGAACGTGGTCAAAGTAGTTTTTCATGCACCTTGAGGACACCCAAATGAGCAATATCCGCCAAGCCGACCTGATCGAATCCGTCGCCGCCGCCCTGCAATTCATCAGCTACTACCACCCCGCAGACTACATCGCCCACCTGGCGCGTGCCTACGAGCGTGAGCAAAGCCCGGCGGCCAAGGACGCCATTGCGCAAATTCTGACCAACAGCAAAATGAGCGCCACCGGGCACCGCCCGATTTGCCAGGACACCGGCATCGTCAACGTGTTCCTCAAAGTCGGCATGGACGTGCGCTGGGACGGCTTTACCGGCAGCCTTGATGACGCCATCAACGAAGGCGTGCGCCGCGCCTACAACGACCCCAGCAACACCTTGCGCGCCAGCGTCGTGGCCGACCCCCAGTTCGAGCGCAAAAACACCAAAGACAACACGCCTGCGGTCATCTTTTCCGAAATCGTGCCGGGCGACAAGCTCGAAGTCACCGTGGCAGCCAAAGGCGGCGGCTCCGAGAACAAGAGCAAGATGTACATGCTCAACCCCGGCGACAGCGTGGTGGATTGGGTGCTGAAAACTGTACCCACCATGGGCGCCGGCTGGTGCCCGCCCGGCATGCTCGGCATCGGCATCGGCGGCACTGCTGAAAAAGCCGTGTTGATGGCCAAGGAAAGCCTGATGGACGACCTTGACATGTATGAATTGCAGGCCAAAGCTGCCAGCGGCGCCACGCTTTCCAACGTGGAAAAACTCCGGCTGGAGCTGTTTGAGAAGGTCAACGCGCTGGGCATTGGTGCGCAGGGCCTGGGCGGCCTGACCACCGTGCTGGATGTCAAGATCAAGATGTACCCCACCCACGCCGCCAGCAAACCCGTGGCCATGATCCCCAATTGCGCCGCCACGCGCCACGCCCATTTTGTGCTGGATGGCAGCGGCCCGGTCTACCTGACCCCACCCTCGTTGGACACCTGGCCCGACGTGCAATGGGCACCCGATTACGTCAAGAGCAAAAAAGTCGACCTCAACACCCTGAGCAAGGCCGAAGTGGCCAGCTGGAAACCCGGCGACACCCTGCTGCTTAACGGCAAGATGCTGACCGGCCGCGACGCCGCCCACAAGCGCATCAAGGACATGCTGGCCAAGGGCGAAAAATTGCCGGTCGACTTCACCAACCGCGTGATTTATTACGTCGGCCCGGTGGACCCGGTGGGTGATGAGGCGGTCGGCCCGGCCGGCCCCACCACCGCCACCCGCATGGACGGCTTCACCGAAATGATGCTGGCTGAAACCGGCCTGATCGCCATGGTCGGCAAGGCCGAGCGCGGCCCGGTCGCTATTCAAGCCATCAAGAAACACCAAAGCGCCTACCTCATGGCCGTGGGCGGCGCCGCCTACCTGGTCTCCAAAGCCATCAAGACCGCCAAAGTGGTGGGGTTTGCCGACCTCGGCATGGAAGCCATTTACGAGTTCGACGTGGTCGACATGCCCGTGACTGTGGCGGTGGATGCCGGCGGCACCAGCGCCCACATTACTGGCCCGGCCGAGTGGCAGCAACGCATCGCCACCGGCGAATTCAAAGGCATCACGGTCGCCGGTGCCTGAGGCGGCGCAGATCAAGCCCCCGATCGGGGTGTTTGACAGCGGTGTAGGCGGCCTGAGCATCCTGAAGGCGCTGCGGGCCGAGTTGCCATATGAAAGCTTCATTTATGTGGCCGACAGCGGCTTTGCCCCCTATGGTGAACGCGACCAGGGCTTTGTGCTGGCCCGTGCGCGCGTCATCACAAGGCAACTGCTCAAGCAGCCCGAGTTGGCCATCCAGGCCCTGGTGATCGCCTGTAACACCGCGACCGCTGCGGCCATTCAGCTTTTGCGCCAGGATTACACCGCGCTGCCCATTATTGGTGTGGAACCGGCTTTGAGGCCCGCGATCACCCTGAGCCAGACCGGCCGCATTGGCGTCATGGCCACTCGCGGCACCCTCAACAGCCAGAAGTTCAAGACTTTGCTGGACGGTTTGGCCGACCAGGCGAACTTCATCTGCCAGCCTTGCGACGGCCTGGCCGACGCCATCGAGCGCGATGACACAGACGCCATCACCGCGCTGTGTACCCAATACACGCAGGCCATGGGCCAATTTGGCACGCAAGCGGGCGAAATCGACACGCTGGTGCTGGGTTGCACCCATTACCCCTTTGCCCGCCAGAGCCTGCAAACCCTGGTCGGCCCCAGGGTGCAGCTGCTTGACAACGGTGAAGCGGTCGCCCGCCAGACCCGGCGCATGCTGACCAGCCTGGCGCCAGACGCAACAGCCGGACAATGCCTGCTTTTCAGCACCGGCAACCCCGAGCTACTGCAAAATGCAGCCCAGCGCTGGCTGGGGCTGGATGTGGCATGTCGTGCTCTGTAGGGATGCTACAGGGCAAGTTTTATTAGTTTTCAAAGAGCCATGGATTGGTGACACGGAGCCCTCGCCGCGATTGACTTCCAACAGCCATCGGGCCGGGGCGGCCCTCCTACAAAGTCAACGGCAAAGCCATCTGAATTTTGTGGGAGCTGCGCCCTCGCCGCGATTGACTTCCAACGTCCCCTTTATCGACGTGGCAATCCATGAAGTCCTGGATTGCCGCGCTTCGCTCGCAATGACGAGCCAAACAGCCATCGGGCCGAGGCGACCCTCCCACAAAGTCAACGGCAGAGCCATCTGA
>CAZIGL010000015.1:63058-88983 GCA_964538895.1 uncultured Rhodoferax sp. | reverse complement strand
GACAGTGTCCCGCCTTCTTGGGCTGACCCACTCACGCTGAGCGTGCCGCTGGCCAGAAGTGCAGGATATTCTTGGATAAAAAGGGTTGCTGCCTCCACTCTTCCCGTGGTCTGCTCCAGCATCCAATCCCCACCCAGCGCCGCCGCCCCTGTGGCATCCACCGATGCCGCCACATCCGCCCCCGTCATCTGCGCGAACGAATTGATGAAACTGACCCCCTCTTCCCCCTGAGCTACATCGCACCCATAAAGCAGAATGTCCCCGGTTTCGGTCAGGCTGGACCCAATAACCTGAAGTTGGTCCTGGTAACTGCCGAGGTTGTCAGAGTTGAGGACCGTGCTGCCCAGGTACAGCGTGCCTATTGCGCCATGGCTGATGACCTGAATGGAGTCGAGCCCCGTGTAGCCCGCCAGGATGCTTTGCATCTGCTCGATGCCATCCACCTCGGCACTCAGCACATACCACTCGGTGTCTGCGCCCAAACTGGCAATCAATGTCTCTAAATCGGCCACGCGGCTGTCGATAAAGACGATGTTTTTTGTTGTCATGCCGTCCATCCCTTTTTGTTGCAGATGCCTTGATTGGTCAAATGCTGCTGCCAGTTCACTGGTCTTTTTATTAATTATCGCTATTTCAGTCCTCAATATGCCAGACCGCCGGCGGCGGTCTGGCTATCCATGATGGATGGGTAGTCTACAAAACGAGTATCTACATTGACGGTGTAGGCACTCGTTTTTATGAACTCCCTTTTTTATTTTTTCTACACTGGGTAAATGCCAAACTGGGTCAAGTTCAAGCCCGGGTTGTTGTCCACCAGGCTGGTAAAGTAAGTCGGTTCAATCGTGTCAAGGTCGACTGCCCCGCTGGCCCCGGCATAGCTCCCATCCACGTCCCCGGTCAAATACCCCACCAGCCCCAAATGCACCGGGCCGGTCGCACCGCTCAGGTCAATGCCTGGTGTGGACGTGGCGCTTGGGTTGGCCTCGGTTTCGTTGACAAATTTCCAGGCCGGGTCTGGTGCATCCAGCCCAACCACATGTTTAAGTACCCCAATGGCATCGGTCAGGCCCACCGTGCCGTTGCCGTCAAAGTCGGCGGCCAGGGTTTGGTAGGGCGACAGCGGTTTGCCTGCGCCGTTGACTTCCAGGCCCACAATCATCTTGAGGATGGCAATGGCGTCCTGCAGGTTCACAGCGCCGTTTGTGGCCGCCACTTCAGCGTCGGGTACCGAGCGTGCAGCCGTCAGCGCCAGGCTGGCCTCGGTCACGCCAACCAAGCTGAGCGCGCCGCTTGCATTGGTGGTGCCGCTGTATGCGCCGCCACTGATGGCGACACCTTCGAGCAGAGTGTGTGCTTTCCAGCTGTAGGTCAGCAGGTCGATGCTTGTGCTTGGCGTGACCTCGGTCACCATCTGTGCGGCGCTGGTAAAGCTGGTCGTGCCCCCGTAGGCGTCCGTGCTGACCGCGCTCAGTCGAATCTGGCTGCCAAGATAGCTTTGGTCACTTGGCAGGCTCAGGCTGGAAGTTGTCGCCCCGCTGATGTCGCTCCAACTGTCGCTGGTGTTGATCTGCCACTGGTAAGCCATGCTGGCAATGCCGCCATCCACATCGCTCAGGTCAATGGTGTTGGCGCTGATCGTTGCACCTTGGGTCACCTCGCCAGAGATGGCCAGCGTGCCGATGGCCGCGTCGTCAACATTGACCACCGCCGGGGTGGCTGCACTGGCAACGCTCTCTGCCACGCCAAAACCATCGGTATAGCTGGCAGTGACTTTGATGGCCTTACCTACTTCAGCTTGAGTGAGGGTAAGGGCATCTGCCGTGGCACCGCTGATGTTCTGACCATCAGCCTGCCACTGGTAGCTGATGGTTCCCAGACCGTCTGTATCAGCAAGTTCGTTGCTTGCAGTCAGGACTTGACCTTGGCTGGCTGTGCCGCTGATGGTCACGCTGCCTGTTGGGCCTGTATTGGTAGACAGGTCTATGGTCTGGTCGGCGAATTGAACGCGCTCTATATTGATGAGTGTGTCTTGACCTTCGTCGCCATCGATTGGATGCTTGTCTGTCACAACCCAGCTGGCACCATCGCGACTGACGGTGAAGTCGGCTTGGTTGCCAAGATACAGAGCGGTATCCACACCACCAGCGCCGTCTATGGTGTCATTGCCTGTGTAGCCTTCAATGACGTTGTTGTTGGCATCACCAATCAGCCTGTCGCCAGCTTGACCACCGACGATATTTTCAATACTGATCAAGGTGTCGTTACCAATTTCATTACCGCTTGCCGTACCTGTTGCGAGATCGACAGTGATGGAAGTCACGGCACTGGTGTACTCAACTGTGTCAATGCCGGCACCGCCTAAGTAGGAGTCATCACCTCCGCCTGATCCGCCCACAATAAGGTCGTTACCTGGCCCAGCATCAACGGAGTCATCACCCTCGCCCGAGAAAAGATAATCGTCACCATCGCCACCAATCAGTTCATCATTGAGCTTGTCGGAGCCAAATACATAGTCTGCCCCTTCACTGCCGGCTACCTTTGAGGTGCCAGACTCGTTCGACGCATCTGAAAAGTACACCCTTACACTGGTTTGCAAGCCCAGTGAGCTGAGATCATCTGCGCTCAGATACACCTGATTTTGCGCAACGTCTGTCAGCCTCAGGAAATCGACTGTGTACTCGCCAGGCAAAAAGTCCATCGTCAGAGCTTTGTAGGCGTCAAGGGCAATTTTGCTTTGGCCAACACCATAACCGTAATAAACCCACTGATCCAAATATGCTGTGCTGCCCTGCGGGCTGTTCATACGCAAGTAAACCCCATCGATTCCAGACAAGTCGTCCGACACAGTGCCGCTAATGACAATCTTTGGACGGTCCGTCAGGGGGTCAAACACCGCGGCCATCTCAAAGGTTTGAACCGATGGAGTTGCATCATCTGCGGTGGAGTTGTCAATCACAATGGGCATGGCATTGGCAGCAAGCCAGGCTTGTGAGTCAGCGTAGTTGCCCGCCAAATCGGTAAGCCGTACTGTGTTGATGGTGTATTCACCCGACGCAGCGTACTCAGAGAGCACAAAGTCCACACTGGCATGACCGCTTTCATCGAGGTTTGCCCACTTTTGAATGCTGGCACCTGTTGGCGACAAGAGCTCGAGCAAGAAAGCAGACTCCAAGCCGCTTGATGTACCTTCAGGCGTATCCTGTGCGCTGACATCAATTTGTAGATGAATGGAGCCGTCTTCAGCCGTAACGGGCTCAGCCACACTCAAGCCAGTCAGGCTAGGTGCCGTGTTATCAGCCTGCGGATTATCCAGATTGGTGCTGACCAAAAAGCCAAACTCTTCAAGCTGCTGCTGCGAAAACGAGACGGTAGTGCCGGTGTCATCGACAGCATTGAGCATCCGGATCGCATAGTCCCCAGACTTGGCGTACTGTGGATATTCAATCGTTAATGCAAAGGCATTGCTGTCTTGCAAGCGATCCAAGCTCACCCAAGTTTGCTCGTTATTAACATTCCAGTACAAGACTTGGATGTTAGAGGCGCTGGAGAAACCGTCGGATAGCTCAATGCTGATGCTCAAGGTCGGTGGCACATCCTGTGTGCCTGCGTCTGCTTTAAACACAATCGAACGGACATCGCCCGTAGCTGCACCCACAGCCTCTGTTGTGCTGCTGCTGACAGACTCATACACGCCACCCAAATCGGTATAGCTGGCTACCACTGTGATGACGTTACCCACTTGTGCCTGGGTTAGCCGGTAGGTGCTAGCCGTGGCGCCACCAATGTCTTGCCCATCGGCTTGCCACTGGTAGCTGATGATACCCAGGCCGTCTAGATCACCCAGCGTATTACTCGCCGTAAGCACCTGGCCCTGCGTGGAAGCGCCAGTGATCGTCACGCTTCCTGTTGGTGCGTCGTTACCATCAACTACCACATCGCCGTCGGTAAAACGCAGAATTTGTATGTTGAGCAGCTGATCTGTGCCATCCCGTCCAGTCACCGTGTCGCTGACAGTCAGATCGAGGTTGCTCCCCATCCAGGAAACCATGTATTCCGCCCTGTTGCCGCTGAACACCGCAACGTTAGCAGTACCATCGCCACCATCCAGCGTGTCATCGCCCTCACTACCAATCAAAGTATCGTCACCCGCCAAACCCAGGATCGAATCGTCCCCCGAGGTGCCCAACAAGGTATCGTCGCCCGTCCCGCCAGTGAGTGTCGCCATGATTTGCCCGTGAGTTTGCGTTGTAACTCACTGTAACCGAGCTAACGGTGCACGAGCTTCCCCCAAATGGGGGGGCAGGGTCGGATTTTGTGCGGTTCGTTGACTTATCTCAAATTGGCGGGAACGATCTATGTCGGGCTGTAGATCCCGAACTGCGTCAGGTTAAGTGCGATGTTGCTTTCCACCAGCGTCTCGAAATAGGCTGTTTCCAGCACACCTGCCCCACTGGCCCCGGTGTAGCTGCCATCCACATCGCCCGTCAGATAGCCCACCAGCCCCACGCGCACCGGGTTGGCACCGCTGAGGTCGGCAGTGATACCCGACAGCGCCGTTGGGTTGGGCTCTGTCTCGCTCACAAATTCCCAAGTCGGCTTGTCCGCTGGCAGTCCCACCACATGCTTGAGTACCCCAATGGCATCGGTCAGGCCCACCGTGCCGTTGCCGTCAAAGTCGGCGGCCAGGGTTTGGTAGGGCGACAGCGGTTTGCCTGCGCCGTTGACTTCCAGGCCCACAATCATCTTGAGGATGGCAATGGCGTCTTGCAGGTTGACGGCGCTGTTGGTGGCAGCCACTTCCGCTTCGGGTACTGGCCGTGCGGCCGTCAGCGCCAAGTTGGCTTCGGTCACGCCGACCAAGCTGGCCGCCCCGTTGGCATTGGTGGCGCCGGTGTAGGCACCGCCATTGATGGCGACGCCATCCAGCAGGGTGTGCGCCTTCCAGCTGTAGGCCAGCAGGTCAACATTGGCGCCCACGCTGGCGGCAATGCTCAGGCCCACGGTGTAGGGGGCGCTTTGGGCGCCCAGGCTGTCGGTGACCCGGTAGCTGAAGCTGTCAGTGCCGCTGTAGTTGCCCGGGGCATAGGTGAAACTGCCGTCGTCATTGACCGTGACGGTGCCGTTTGCCGGAACTTGAACTGCGGCGTAGGTCGAGCTCTGGCCTTCGGGGTCAACCGCCGTCGGGAGTTGGCCGGACAACACCCTGTTTTGCGCTGCCTCCAGGGTGGTGTTGCTGGCGCTGGGGGCTTGGTTGGCGATGGTGCTGAACTGGTAGTTACTACTGCCAATAAAGCCGTTGCCTGCCAGGTCGGTGACGGCCCCGGGTGCGATGTCGAGCACATAGCTGGTCCCAAAGGCCAAGTTACTGGTAGGCGTGATGGTCAGAGTGTTGCCCGCAATGGCCAGTTCGGTGCTGTCAGCGGTGTAGGTTGCAAACACGGTGCCGGCGACGTCAATGGTTTTGAGCGTGATGCTGCCGTTACCCAATTTGATGTCTTCGTTAAAGACCAAAGTCAAGTCTTGTGAGACCGCCACCCCTGAGGCCAAGTTGGCTGGCGCAAAGCTGTCGGTTTTTGGCGCCACCACGTCAGCAGTGCCGGCAAAGGTTTGCACTGCGGTAAGCTGCGACGTGCTGACTTCGCTCAAGCTGGTGCTGGTCTGGATGCTGGTGTTGCTGGTGCTCAGGGTGGTCGCTTGGACGCCCGTCAGGCCGGTGACTTGGGTTAGCACCTCTGTATTAGCCAGGTTGATGGGTGCTGTGGCGGCATCAATGACGGTGACCAGGTTGGACATCACCGTACTGGTGTTGCCAGCCACAGTGGTCGTGACAGCCAATTGGACATTGACTTGCTGGACTGCCAAGGCAACAGCTGCTTCGTCGGTCGTTGTGGTCGCAGCCAGTGCATCAAAGTTCAACAAATCAACACCTGCTGACAAGCCAAAGGCGCTTGAAACTGCAGTTTGGGCTTCAGCGGCCGTTGCTGAACTGTCTTGCATGTAAGCTGACACCAGCGTGGTGATGGGATTGATCACCGTGGCGCCGTCGGGCGCGCGCAGCACCATGGTGTTGCTCAGGCCGGTGTCCACATTGGTACCACCCACTGCGATGAGCGCGCCGGTGCCGTACAGCGTGCCGCTGAAGTTACCCTGGCTGTCGGTGGTGAGGCCGGTGTATTCGTCATCATCGGCAATACCGTCGTTGTCGCGGTCAATGTAGAGCTTGGCGCCGGCCACATAGCCGTCTGCCACCACACCGCCGAAGTTTTTGGGGGCCAAGGTGTTCGTGACGGTTTGGGTGAACACATCGCTGGTTACGCTCAGGCCATCGCTGACGCTGACCCGGATCTCATACGCACCCTCTTCCGCCGTCCCGGCGATTGCGCTGAAGGTGTAAGTTGCAGGATTGAACTGCAACCACTGCGGCAGCGCCGCGCCATTGGCCAGCGCCGCGCTCCAGGTCAGGGTGTCGCCGTCAGCGTCGGTAAAGCTCACCGGGTTGAGCTGCAGGCTGAAGGTAGTGCCCAACTCGAAGGATTGGTCATCCAAAGCGAGTGCAAGCGTGGGCGCTGTGTTGGGAACCGGTGCATCTGATGTCTCATACAGGAAGGCGAGTTTTTCCACACCAGTCAAGGTATCGGTGCCGTCACGATTGGCCACAAGGTCGGTAACTGTGACTTGTCGTGTAATGGCGTCCACCGTAATATCGTATTCCGCCTTCAAGCCGCTGAACCGGGCCGTGTCCTGGCCGCTGCCACCGTTCAGGGTGTCATTGCCTGCGCCACCAATGAGCATGTCGTCCCCGGTGCCGCCGATCAGGCTGTCGTTGCCCAAGCCGCCATAAAGGGTGTCGTTACCACCAGCGCCGTCCACCGTGTCGTTACCGTCGCGGGCCTCAAAGACGTTGACGAGTTCATTGCCGGTCAGGCTGTCACCGTAGGCTGAGCCGCGCACTTGCTCAATGGAGATCAGGGTGTCACTGCCATCAGCCCCTGTGGCCGTGTTGGTGACCAGATTGACCGTTACCGCGCCGGTGGCGCTGGCATAACTGGCCATGTCGCTACCAGCGCCGCCGTCAATGGTGTCGTCGCCTTTGCCCCCTTCTAAAAAGTTGTTTTGGTTGTTGCCTTTGATGACATCGTTGTGTTGGCTGGCCAGCACACTCTGGAAGCCAATCAGCACGTCATCGCCGTCAGCACCTGTGGCATTACCCAATGCCAGGTTGACGTTGACACTACCTGTGGCGTTGCGGTAGTCCACCACATTGTTACCAAGGTCGGTTCCCAGGCCCGAGCCACCCAGCAGGGTGTCGTTGCCCGCGCCACCGCGAATGATCTCATTAACTGCACGGTCTGTACCCGAGATCACGTCGTCGAAGGCTGAGCCCAAAATCAGTTCGATATCAATCAGGGTGTCGCTGCCCAAGCCGCCACCAGTGGCCCTGCCAGCCGTGCCGTCCCGCCCCAAAGAGATCATCATGCCCGATGTGGCTGCTTCATAGGACGCAACGTCATAGCCATTACTGAAGTCCGAGGTGTCGGTACGTATGGCCTGAGCGCCACCATTAAGAACATCGTCGCCAGCGCCGCCAATCAGTGTGTCGCTACCAGCACCGCCTAGCAGAGTGTCGTTACCGCCCATACCTTCAAGGCGGTTGTTACCAGCGTCGCCTTCAAGCCGATCACCAAATTCCGAGCCACGCAGCCCTTCAATGCTGGTAAACACGTCGTTACCTGCAGCGCCTGTGGCCGTGTTGGTCAGCAAGCTGGCTTGCACTGCGCCGTTGGTGTTTCTATAGTCGGCCAGGTCGGTACCGCCACCACCATTCAAGGTGTCATCACCGTTGCGCCCGCGCAAGCGGTTGTTGCCATCGTCCCCGGTAATGACATCGTTGTAGTTGGAGCCGTGCAAGTTTTCAATTTCAAAGAAAACATCGGTGCCCTTGCCCGTGTTGACAGTGCCTTGCCCGTTGGTCAAGGATATGGTCAGGCCCTGTGTTGCGTCGCCGTAATTGACCGTGTCGTTACCGTCTCCGCCGTAAATGGTGTCACTACCGCCCCGTCCGGTAAAGTAGTTGTCGGCAGCAGAGCCGGTCAACAGGTCATCAAATTCAGAGCCATCCACTTCTTCGATGCCCACCAGGGTGTCAAACGTGGTCATACCGTTTATCTGACCTTTACCAGTGCTCAAATTGACCACCACACCGGCAGCAGCCTGGCTGTAGTTAACATTGTCAAAACCATCGCCGCCTACCAGCGAGTCGCCGTCAGAGCTGCCATACAAGGTGTCGTCGCCTGCATCGCCGTAAAGGGTGTCGCTACCGGCACCACCATAAAGCTGGTCAGCACCGCCTGCACCGTAAAGCACATCATTGCCTTCGTAACCGTATATTTGGTCATTACCAGACGTGCCATAAAGCGTGTCAGCGAAAGCTGTGCCGCCTATGGCGGTGGGCGAGAAGCCGCTCAAATTGCTGGCCACCAATTGGCTGGCCACAACATTTTTTAGAATCCCCGCGGTTTCAAAAACGCCCGTACCTGCGACACCGTCCCTATCCACTTGCACCAGCGTATCAGCACCCGACTGAACCAGGCGAATATGGCGCGTGGCAAAGGGATTGTCACCGTCAGTGAAATTGATCAAATCAACGTTCATGGAAATCTGATCACCCCCAGTACCGGCCAAGAAGTCGGTAATGGTGTCTACCGAGGTGTCGGGGATGCCATTGAATTCATTGCGCAACATGAAGTTGTCTGAGCCAGCACCACCGGTCAAGGTGTCGTTGCCGAACCCACCCACCAAAAAATTATTGGCGGCATTACCGATGATGGCGTCAGCCAATGCGGACCCAGTCACGTTCTCAATACTCACCAACGTGTCGGTTCCTCCCCAGTTGTCGGTTGCGGTACCGGTCATCAGGTTCACAACCACGCCTTGGGTTGCTGGGCCCGCAGCGTCGTATCCATCAACGTAGTAGTCCGCGTTGTCTTGCCCAGCGCCGCCATTGAGTGTGTCGTTGCCTGAACCACCAATCAGGTTGTCACGACCATTGCCACCCGTCAATTGGTCATTGCCAGCCCGACCAAAAACATAGCTACCACCATCACCCATCTGGATCACATCACTGAAGCTGGATCCGTGTAGGTTTTCGACGTTGACAATGCTCTCGATATTGCCAAATCCGTCGTTTGTTACAACGCCTGTACGCAGGTTAATGACCACACCGTTCACACCATCTTCAAAGAGCGCCACATCGGCGCCATCACCCCCATCGATGTAGTCCTGGCCAGCGCCGCCTACCAGAAAATCAGTGCCTGCTCCACCCAGCAAAGTGTCTTTGCCGTCACCACCCGAGAGCATGTCATTGCCGCCCAGGCCTTCGAGTTTGTTGTCGGCTGCGTTGCCCGTGATGTTGTCATTGAAATCGCGCGAACCGCGCACGTCTTCAATGTTGAGCAGCGTGTCGGTGTAGCCATAACCATCGTCGGCCGTGCCGGTGCTCAAATTGACGTTCACACCGCCGTAGGCATCGCGGTAATCCACGCGGTCCACACCCCCCATGCCGTTGATGTTGTCATTGCCCTCAAGGCCTTCAAACGACTCGAACGCGCCGTCGCTTCCGGTTAAGGTGTCATCAAAGATGGAGCCCCGCACTGCTTCAATGTTGCGCAGCACATCAAAACCACCCAAACCATCGCTGGCAAAACCATCGAGCGTGTCGTTCAAAGTAACAATCACGCCCTGGTTCGAACTGTTGTAGTCCACACGGTCGTAGCCGGCACCCCCGTCAATGGTGTCATTGCCAGCTTCGCCCCGGAAAACTTCGGTGAGCCCATCACTGATCGTGACGCCATTCAGTGGGTTGCCACCAATCAAAATATCATCGCCAGAGCCACCGCGCGCACCTTCAATACCAACCAGGGTATCGTTGCCCATGGCACCTGTGGCCAAGCCAGTGGCCAAATTCACCACGACTTGGGTTGTGGCACTGCCGTAGCGAACGATGTCAAAACCACCCCGCCCGTCAATGTAGTCATTGCCCGCACGACCCTCAAAGTGTTCGGTGACGTCTGTGCGGTTGGAGCCCAGCAAGGTGTCGTCGAAGTTGCTGCCGCGCACCTGATTGAAATTGGTCAGCGTGTCGCTGCCGGCATCACTACCGGTTTTTCCAAGGGCGGTTCCTGCCTGCAGGTCGACAGTGACACCCGCCCCTCTGGTATTTTGGTACGACACGCGGTTGTCGTTGAAGCCGTTGGTAATGGCACCGCCGTCAAGCACGTCGTTACCGGCGCCCCCTTCAATGACTTCAAAAACAGAGGCACTGCTGCCGGTGATGGTGTCGTTATAGGCAGAGCCCTGAATATTGCTTATATTCATCAAGGTATCAGTGCCCACAGACGCATCGCCCAAAGCAGTACCACTGCCCACACTCCCGTCGCCGGTAATGCCAGCGAGGTTGATGTTGACCCCACCTGTGGCATAGCTGTAAGTGGTGAAATTTGTGTCGGTTCCAAACGTGGGGTCGAACGACACACCGCCATCCAGGTTGTCATTACCTCCTCCGCCAATCAGAGTATCAGCGCCAGCACCGCCGAAGAGGTTGTCGTCTGCGTTGGTGCCAAATATCACATCAGAGCCTGCAAAACTGGTTGCATCATTGACTAAATCAACCGAAACAGCATAGTCGTTGTCAGGATCGGTGTTGTCACTAAAAAAGCTGTCATTTGGCGAGAAGTAGATGCTTGTGGCACCAACTGGCACTTTGACCATGGTGATCCCCGTGCCGTTGCCAACAAGTGCGAAGTCTTGCGCAATGTCTGTCGCAACCCCGGTTGAGTTCTGCGCTAGGGACTTGACACCCAAAAACACTTCTGGCGAAACAAAGCCACCAGGGCCACCGAAAACAGCGATCATCGATGGATTGACATCTGAAAAATTAAACGCGCCGGCCTGGTAATCGCCTTTGGCAGAAATAGCAATCACGTCGCCGGGCTGAATGCCAAGATCAGACAATAAAACCATGGTTGGCGCACTGGCAGGATCGTCTGGAGCAGTCGACAGATAAGTTCCTGTAGGGTCTACAGGAATGGAGCCCACCAGTTTGACACCATCTGAAAACTTCAATATCTCAACATTTCGGAGCGTGTCCACGCCGTCGCGACCACTCACACGGTCTGTCACCGTGTATTGATTGTTGACGCCGTCAAAAACAACCTCGTAATCTGCCTTGGCGCCCGCGAAAATGGCCTCATCGTGACCAGCATCGCCATCCAGCGTGTCGTTGCCAGCACCGCCAGTGAGTGTGTCATTGCCGCCAAGGCCTTCCAGTCTGTTGTTATTGACATCGCCAATAATGATGTCGCCAAAGATGGAGCCCCGCACGCCTTCGATGTTGCGCAACACGTCGGAGCCACCGAAGCCATCGCTGGCGCTGCCGTCTGATGTGCCATTCAAGGTGACTACAACACCACTGGTAGAGGTGTTGTAGTCGACCCGGTCATAACCAGCACCACCATCAATGGTGTCATTGCCAGCTTCGCCGCGGAATATTTCGAGCAAGCCATCGGTCAGGGTGACGCCATTGGCGGCGTTTCCACCCGTCAGACTGTCAGCAAAATTGGAACCAAAAACCCCTTCAATATTGAACAAGGCATCGGTGCCCACCCCCGCGCCTGTAGCGGTACCAGTCACCAGGTTGACGGTCACGCCCCCAGTAGCTGACCCATAACGGACGATGTCAAAACCTCCGCGACCGTCAATCAAGTCGTTGCCGCCACGGCCTTCAAAATGTTCGGTGACATCGGTCCGATCGGAACCCAGCAAGGTGTCGTTAAAGGCGCTGCCACGCACCTGATTGAAGTTGGCGAGTGTGTCATTACCGCCACCCCCGGTGGCGGTACCTTCCTGAAAATCAACCGTCACGGCGGAGGCGGCAGTTTGGTAATTGACCCGATTGCCGTTGTCGTTATTGGTGATAAAACCACCATCGAGCACGTCGTCACCGGCCCCGCCGTCAATGATTTCGAAAACCGAGGCACTGCTACCGGTGATGGTATCGTTGAAGCCGGAGCCCAGGATGGTGGTGATGTTTTTCAGGGTATCGAAGCCTACCGAGACATCTCCCGAGGCATAACCACTGCCCAGGCTGCCATCACCGTAAATGCCAGCCAGGCTGACATACACACCTGCTGTGGCACCGCTGTAACTGACGGTGTTGATATCTGAACTAAAGACGGGGTCGGTGACCACGCCACCATCCATAAAGTCGTTGCCAGCACCACCTATCAACGTGTCAGCGCCAGCACCGCCAATTAGAGTATCGTCTCCCGCCAATCCACTCAGGGTGTCGTTGCCCCCCAGACCGTCAATGTAGTCGTTGCCAGTGGTGCCAGTGAGAGTGTCACCAGCAACTGTACCCGTGATGGCAAGAACATTGGGCTCAAAACCGTTCAGATTGCTGGCAGTCAAACTGGTTTTGGTCACGTTTGTCAGAATGGCCGCCGTCTGCCAGGTATTGGCCGTGCCGGTTGCACCATCCATATCGAGCTCAACCAATGTGTCATTGCCTTGCTGCACCAGACGAGCGTGACCCGTGGCAAACGGGTTATCACCCTGCGTGTTCATCGTGCCCTTGTTGTAATTGGAGAACAGCCAGGTGGGAATATTGAGTTGATCACCTTCGCCGACCTGAAAGTCGGTGATCGTGTCCACCGAGTTATCGTCGTGGCTGTCACGTGTCTGAAAGTAATCAGAACCGCCACCGCCAGTCAAAGTGTCGTTGCCCCGTCCACCCGACAAATAGTTGCTGTTGGCATCACCAATCAGGGTATCTGCATAGTTGCTGCCATTGATGTTTTCAATGTTGGCCAGAGTGTCATTGCCTTCACCGCTGGCGGTCCCCAAGGTCAGGTTAACCGTGACCGCGCCTGGGGCGTCCCAGAATTGAACGCTGTCGTAGCCATTACCACCGTCCAGCGAATCATCACCGGCGCCGCCCCTGAGTTGGTCGTTGCCGTCGCCAGCCAAGATTGTGTCGTTGCCAGCCAGGCCCTCGATGTTGTCATCACCAGGCGTTCCGTTAAGGAGGTCATTGCCATCGGTACCCGAAATCGTGACATAGGTGTTGGAATAGATTTCAGTCTGATTGGCCGTGCCGTAATTTGCGTAAAGGGTCTCGATTTGCGTGCCCGGGCGATCAGGATTGGTGTCGTAATAATTCACGCGGGCCGTGCCGTCTGTGTATTTTTCGACACTCATGGTGTCATCGAAATTGATGTCCTGGTAGTCTTCCCAATAAACCACGTTGCTGTTGGCATCGCCCGGCTCATAAGACTTGTAAATGGCGGTATTGCCATAGATGTCAGGGCTTGGGTTTGCAATGGCTTCAAAATAAAAGCCGCCTGGGCCTTCAATACGGGTCAGACGGTCAAATGGGTCTGTGGTAAAGGCCTTTTCAAGAGTGATGCGGCCAACCTCGTCAGTGGTACCCGGGTCAGAGTCGCCATAGACTGGCGTGGCGTAAATGCTGAGCTCAAGATTGGTGCCGACTTTACGAGCGTAAATGTAGTCAGGAGAAAAATTAAAAATAACTTTGTCGTAGTTGGGCGAACCCAGGCCTCCATCGGTTGAAATGATGGTGTCAAAGCCGAAACCCCAAGTCAACAAGCCAGTTTCATCCACAGTGGCATCGTAGGTGATGGTGTCATTACCGGCGCCCAGTTGGTAAGTATCGTTACCATCAACACCGATCAAGTTGTCATCCCCTGCGACATTAGTGAATATAGCCATGCTTTTCTCCCTTTTAAAAAAACAAACTCTTACAAAACAGGCGTGAATTTAACGCCAAACCCCTAATATTGGTCAGGAATTAAAAATATATGTCCCGGGTGAGGGGTCAATCGCAACAGTCAGGAGAAAACGCCAAACTGAGCCGCATCAAGCTCGGGGTGCTGACCGAGCAACGCAGTGAAGTACCCCGGCTGCACCACGTCCAGGTCTTGCGCGCCGACTGCCCCGGCGAAACTTCCATCCACATCGCCGCTCAGGTAGCCCACCAGGCCCACCTGCACCGGGGTGCTGCTGGCAAAGTCGATGCTGAAGGTGGTTTGCGCCAAGCCCGGGATC
The DNA here is from genome assembly GCA_964538895.1 of uncultured Rhodoferax sp. Lineage (GTDB taxonomy): Bacteria > Pseudomonadota > Gammaproteobacteria > Burkholderiales > Burkholderiaceae_C > Rhodoferax. The sequence goes on along the minus strand of CAZIGL010000015.1, from coordinate 74,862 downwards.
AGGCCCGTTTTGGCAGGCACCGTGGCATCGAGCTCGTTGACAAAATGCCAGGCTGGCGCCGGTGCCGTCAAACCCACTACATGCTTGAGTACACCAATGGCGTCAGTCAGGCCGACCGCGCCATCGCCGTCAAAATCTGCGGCCAGGGTTTGGTATGGCGACAGCGGTTTGCCAGCACCATTCACATCCAGCCCCACAATCATTTTGAGGATCGCAATAGCGTCTTGCAAGTTGACTGAGCTTGCAGTGGCGCTGGCCTCTGCGGCCGGAACCGAACGACTGGCGGCCAGGGTTTGTTGTGCACTGAGCACTGATGGAAAGATGGCGCCGCCAGCAGCGTCGGTCACGCCATACAGGTTGCTGCCGCTGATGCTCACGCCCTCCAGCAGGGTGTGGGCCTTCCAGCTGTAAGCCACAAATTTAGCCTGTGGCCCCAAGGCAATATTCGCGTTGGCAAAAGCCATTGTTTCGATATTCTTGAGGGTGTCAATGCCATCGACGCCGGTGGTGTCGCGCAGCACAAAGCCGGCCGTGCTGGCATACCCTGTGTAGTTGCCAATGCCACCCACAAAGCGGGCTACGTCGATACCGTCGCCGCCATCCAGCGCGTCATTGCCCCGGCCACCCTGCAGGGTGTCGTTGCCGCCCAGGCCCAGCAACTGGTCGGCGTCTTCTGAGCCCGTGAGCACATTGGCATTGGCGTCGCCGCGCAAACTGTTGCCGGATGACATCAGGTTTTCTACCCGGCCCAGGGCATCGGTGTAGCTCACGCGCACGCTGATCGCTGCACCCACATCACCGGTGCCCAGGGTGTAGCTGCTGGCGTTGGCGCCGGCAATGTAGTCGCCACCGCGCAGCCATTGGTAGTTTGGCGTAGCCAGGTTGCCGGCGCCATCGGCATCGGCCAGGCGAGAGGTGTCGGCACTGAGCACCTGACCCAGGGTGGCGGTGCCTGACACATACACATTGCCGGTAGGAGACTGGTTGACGCTGACGTTATTGGCAGGGTTGACGTCAAGCGTATCCAGAAAACGGGCCACTGAGGCACTCTGGTTACCCGCTGCGTCAAATTGCCGCACCTGAATGACCCCTGCGGCATAGCTGCCCACGGGCACGGTAAAGCTGCTGCCAACACCAGCCAGCCAGCTCAAGCCGCCATCCAGGCTATAGTCAAAACGGCCCCCCGCCTCCAGGTCTGCCACCGCGAAGGTGCCGGTGGTGGAAATACTGCGGCCCAGCCCGGTTTGCGTTACCGCGTTGACCACAACGTCTAACACCGGCACGTCGGCGTAGGCGCCCACGCTGCCGGTCAAGACTTTGGCCATGTTGTCAATGACAGCCATCCCGGTAACCACCTTGCCAAACACGGCATAACCGGGTGACGTGACGCTGGCGTAGTTCAAAAAGCTGTTATCCACCAAATTGACAAAAAACTGCGAGCTGGCACTGTCGGGGTTGCTGGTGCGCGCCATGGCCACGGTGCCGCGAAAATTGAGCAGACCGTTGTTGGATTCGAGCGGTATGCTGCTGTAGCTTGGCAGCTTGGGCACCAGGCCAGTCGTTAGCCCGCCACCTTGCACCATAAAGCCGTCGATCACGCGGTGAAACAAGGTGCTGGCATAAAACCCGTCATCGGCATAGGCCAGCATGTTCGCCACCGTGACAGGGGCGAAGCTGGTGTTGAGCTCCAGCATCACATTACCCAGGCTGGTGTAGAGCGTGATCTGCGGGTCTTGCAAGGCCTTGAACGCAGTCCCTGTGATCAATCGAGGCGCCACCGGCGCTATTAAATCTTCAGCCATATATACCCAATTGCGAATAGGTTAAACCGGTATGGTTGGTGATGAGCGTATCAAAATAGGCTGTGGGCCGAACACTGGCGCCACTGGTACCGACAAAACTGCCTTCGACGTCCCCGGTCAGATAACCCACCAGGCCCACAGACACCGGGCTGGCAACGCTAGTGTCTACATTTATCTTTGCTTGCAATGTTGGGGTGGCAATGGTTTCACTGACAAACTTCCAGGCTGGCGCGCTGCCAGGCAGACCCACCACATATTTGAGCACACCAATGGCATCTTGAAGGTTGACGGCGCTGGCCGCGACGGCCGCTTCAGCTGTGGGTATGTTGCGTGCAACCATCAGCGCCAGGCTGGCGTCTGTGACCTCGGCCAAGCTGAGGGCGCCGTTAGCGTCGGTTGCGCCGCTGTGGCTGCTGGCGTTGATCGACACGCCGTCGAGCAGGGTATGGGCTTTCCAGCTGTAGGCCAGCACATCAAGCGTTTTGCCCACGGCGGGCGGTGCAGCGGCAAACACCAGGGCCTCGATGTTGATCAAGGTGTCGGTGCCGTCCGAGCCCACATTGTCGGTAACCGTGAAACCACTCGCCGTGGTGATCACTGAGTAATTGGCCGCCGGGCCAGCGTAAAGCGCCTGGTCATTACCCTCGCCGCCGTCCATGGTGTCATCTCCAGCGTTGCCCATCAACCGGTTGTCGGCACTGTTGCCATATAAAACGTCATGGCCCGTGCCCCCGCTTATATTCTCGATGTGAGTGCCAAAATTCACCGTGACCTGCCCGGGCTCTGTGATGGTGGCTGCTTTGCTGCCAATATAGCCCCAGTAGCCTGGCGCCAGAGACAGGGTCACGGCTTGGGTCAGGGCGCTGGCATCCAGGGTGTCCTGGCCGGCACCGTCCCAAACAAAGTTGCTCGACGATGCGCTGAGTGCATTGGCGCTGGGCCCGTACAGGTACTGCAATGCTGCAATGTCAAGCGAACTGAAAGCCAGGCGGTATTGCGCCTCGTTGCTGTTGTAGCTTTCTACAGTCCAGGTGGTGTTGTCCTCGGAGCCGGGAAGAAAGGGGCCCTCCCCCAGAACGCCGCCGGCATCAGCCTCGGCAAACGGATGTTTCAACCCCAGTGCATGGCCCAACTCGTGGATCAGAGTCAGGGCGCTGTAGTCCCCATCAGTCGGCGCCAGATTAGCTGCGATGCTGCTGTTCAGATAAACATCGCTACCCATGTAGCTGCTGTCTGGATTATTGGCATAACCCGCGCTGTCCGACTGTACGGTGTTGCCAAAAGAAATGGTGTTGGCGGCCTCTGCATCAGCCACCTCGACAAAGCTCAGGTTCAACACCATCGCGATGTAGCTCAACCCTTCCCGGGAAAACGACTTTTGCAAATCATTGAGCGGTGTGAACTGGCTGGCATCGGTCAGTGAGGTGTCGTAGGTGGGCAAACTGGCCGGGTAAGCGTAGTAAAAAGTGTGCCCTGACGCCAACAGCCTGGTAAACGCATTGCCCGCCGTAGTGTCGGGCAACAATGCATCAATCCTATAGGGTAAGGCCTGCGCACCCTCCGCATAGATCACGTGCTCGATGCTTGTTGGCAATTTGACAAAACTTGCGCTGACAATAGCCGAGTCGGTGCCATCCGAATCAAAAATATCAAAGTCCAGGCTGCTGAACAGGTACAAATCGTCCCCGTCGCCGCCATAGAGCACATCCATGCCGCTGCCGCCGATCAGGGTGTCATTGCCGCTGCTGCCGTCCAGCGTGTCATTGCCATCACCACCATCAAGCAGGTCGTCAAGGCCCCAGCCATACAGGATGTCAGAGCCGCCCAGCCCATAAATACGGTTGCTTCGGTCGTCACTGCCAATCAGCCAGTCGTCGCCTTCGGTGCCATTCGCAACCACAAGCTTGTTGATGTCAGCCCTGACCCAGGTCACACCGTCACTGAAGGTGATCAGTTCGACTAAATAGTCCGCATCGCCAGTGTAGAAATAGTTCTGGAGCGTAAGTTGGTCATCTGTGCCGTACTTCAGAATGCGATCCCAGCCAATGGTCTCTATGGCCCTGAGCGCGCTTGAATCCACATCAAGAAACTGCACGGGGTCGACGTTGCCAGCGCTTGTGTCGTAGTCTTGCACAAGGTCTATGCCCGAGCCCACCGAAATAAGATAGGTGTCATTGCCAGCGCCGCCATCCAGGGTGTCTGAGCCATCTGTCCCAGGCAAGTCCTCGTCGCTCGCGTCACCCACTAGATTCATGTTGCTGTTCCTCAAAATCCATAGTCAACAAAGTCCTGACTTCAACCAGCGGCTAAATTCCTGGACATTAAAGGCATCCATGGTATCTTCGGCATCAAGCTGCATTCAAACGGGTGCCCATAAAATGCCCCCATGAACACCTCGCTCACGTCTGCATCAACACCACCCCTGCCACGGCGCAAGCTGCCTATTGGCATTCAGACTTTGCGTGAAATCATCGAAGAAGGTTATTACTACGTTGACAAAAGCGGCTTTGCGGTTCGCCTGGCCAACGAGGGTAAGTATTACTTTTTAAGCCGCCCACGGCGTTTTGGCAAAAGCCTGTTTCTTGACACGCTCAAAGAGCTGTTTGCCGGCAACCAGTCGTTGTTCAAGGGCCTGGTGGCAGAAACGCAGTGGGACTGGACCAAAAAACACCCGGTGCTTCGCATCAGCTTTGGTGGTGGGGTGCTGGGCTCGGTGGGTGACTTGAACCAAAGCATTCACCAGCAGCTCACCACCCTGGAGCAGCAGTATGGCCTGCAGGCGCAGTTTCCCGACCACCGCAGCCGCTTCAAAGCGCTGATTGCCCACGCGGCCACGACCCATGGGCAACGCACGGTTATTTTGGTGGACGAATACGACAAACCCATCCTGGACCGGATCGAGTCGCCCGCCATTGCCAAAGAAATTCGGGAAGCGCTCAAAGACCTGTATTCCGTCATCAAAGACAGCGACGAGCACATCAAATTTGCGCTCTTGACCGGCGTGAGCAAATTCAGCAAAGTGAGCCTGTTCTCGGGGCTCAACAACCTGACCGACATCACGCTGGACAAAACTTACAGCGACATCTGTGGCTACACCGAAACCGATGTCGACACCATCTTTGCCCCCGAGTTGCCGGGGCTGGACCGGGAACTGATCCGTCAGTGGTACAACGGCTACAACTGGCTGGGTGAGCCGGTCTATAACCCGTTTGGCTTGTTGCAATTGTTTCGCACCCGTGAATTCATGCCGCACTGGTTTGAAACCGGCACGCCCACTTTTTTGATCAAACTGCTGCAACAGCGCCAGCAGTTCACCCCCGACCTGAGCCGCATTGTGGCCACCGACACCCTGCTGTCCACCTTTGATGTGGACAACATTCCGGTAGAAGCGCTGATGTTTCAGGCTGGTTACCTGACCATTGCCAGCCAGCGCCGCATGATGGGGCGGCTGGAGCTGGTGCTGAAATACCCCAATCTGGAGGTTCAGTCTGCCCTCAATGACAGCCTGCTGCAAAGCATGACCGGCGGCATGGCAGTGCCGGGGCCAAGAATCAGCAAGCTTTATGACTTGCTGCTGGCGCAAGACTTTGCCGGCCTGAAAGACCTGTTTCATGCTTTTTATGCCAGCATTGCCAATGACTGGTACCGCAAAAATGAGCTCTCAAAATTTGAGGGTTATTACGTCAGCATTTTTTACAGCTACTTTGCCGCATTGGGCCTGGACATCCGGCTGGAAGAACCCACCAACCTTGGCCGCATCGACATGACGGTGCTGTTTAACAACATGGTGTGGTTGTTTGAGTTCAAGGTGGTTGAGCTCAACCCGGCGGGTGCTGCCCTGCAGCAAATCAAGACCCTGGGCTACGCCGACAAGTACCGCAGCCTGGACCAACCCATCCACCTGATTGGGGTGGAGTTCAGCAAAGCCAGCCGCAATATTGTCAGCTTTGAGGTGGAGACATTGCCTGCGGCGTAGCGCCGCAAACCAGCTCAATGAGCTGCGGCAGGCACACGCGCTGCAAATCATATCGGTCCAGCACGGTTTGGCGGGCTTGCTGGCCCAGGTGCGCATAACGCGCTGGCGTGGCCAGCACATCAACCACCTGGCTGACCAGAGCTGGCACATCAAAGAAATCAAACAACAGGCCATTCACACCGTGTTGTATGACCTCACGCACCGGGCCAGTGTTGCTGGCCACCAGCACCCGGCCCGCGCTCATGGCTTCCAGGCAGCTCCAGGACAGCACAAAAGGGTAGGTCAGGTAGACATGGCAGCTTGAAATTTGCAGCACCCGCAGGTAATCGGCATAGGCCAGCCGGCCCAAAAAGTGGACACGCTCCATGGGCAAGCGGTGGCCCACTTCGGCCAGCATCACGTCGCGCCAGGTGCCGCCCGCCTTGGGCGGTGTGCCGTAGCTCACATCGTCCTCCCCAACGATCAGGCAGTGCGCCTGGGGGCGCTGTTGCAGCATGTCAGGCAGCGCACGCATGAACACATGAAAACCCCGGTAAGGCTCCAGGTTGCGGTTGACAAAGGTGATCACTTCATCAGCCGCCGTCAGGGTGAGCTTGTCACGGCGCAGGTGGATACTGGCCTGCGGTTGGGGCGCCACTGCACGGGTGTCGATGCCGTCAAAAATGACACTTGTTTTGGCCAGGTATTCGGGCGGCAACTGGCTGCGCTGCCAATGCGTTGGGCTATACACCACATCAGCGGCGTGCAGGGCCTGCAAGTGCACGCTGTTTTTAAGCCGCAAGCGCGCCCGCCCGCTCAAGGAATCTTGGGCAAACTCGGGGTCAAAGTTGTAGTCGGCACCGCTGGCCGAGTAAAAAAACTCGGCAAACATGATGAGCCTTGCCGCCGGCCAGACATCTTTGCAAAACAGCGACTCGCCCCAGCCGGGGTGGGCCACGATGGTGTCTGGCACAAAGCCTTCGGCCTGGAGTTGCGCCATGGCCTGGGCACAAGCCAGGCCACGCACAATTTTGGTCTCGAAGTCGCGCGCTTCTGGCACGTCAGACACTCTGGCTGGCACCTTGGGCGCGTAACGCAAAAAGCGCACCCCAGGCACGCCGCGCCCCTTGATGCCCAGCGCCACCACCTCATGGCCCAGGCGCACCAGTTCGGCCGCCACATGGACAAATTGGCCGGGAAAGTTCTGGTGGATAAAAAGGAAACTGCGCTTTTTCATGCAAAAACAGGTCAATGTGACCCTTGGTCGGAGTGCAGCAGCTTATCAGCTTGCATTGGGGCCAACCACGCTTTTTATGCCATTGACATAAAAACCCATAATTCAAAACGAACTGGATGTCAGGCGTACACCCCAAACTGTGCCAGGTTCAACCCCTGGGTGTTTTCCACCAGGCTGGTGAAGTAGCCTACATCCAGACTGGCGGCACCCGCCGCACCGGCAAAACTGCCATCCACATCCCCGCGCAAATACCCCACCAACCCCACATGCACCGGGCTGGCTGAACTCAAAATGACGTTGATGGCAGGCAGCGCCACGGACCCTGCCGGGGTAATGCCTGACACGGCCAGGTCGGCTTCATTGGCAAAATTCCAAGTGGGCTCAGGTGCGGGCAGGCCCACCACATGCTTGAGCACACCTATGGCATCCGTCAGGCCCACGGCACCACTGCCGTCAAAGTCTGCAGCCAGCGCTTGGTACGGCGATAAGGCCTTGCCTGCACCGTTGACATCCAGTCCGACAATCATTTTGAGGATCGCGATGGCGTCCTGGAGGTTGACGGCGTTGGCCGTGGCCGCTGCCTCGGCTGCGGGGATGGTGCGGGTGGCAGTGATGACCAGGCTGGATTCGGTGACGTTGTCCATCACTGCTGCACCCATAGTGTCAGTTATGACACTATGGGTGCCGTCGCCGATATTGACCCGATCGAGCAAAGTATGCGCTCTCCAGCTGTAGGCGAGTACGTCGGCTGATCTTCCAAGTGTTTGCGTTGCGTTCGCAAAAACCAGCTTCTCTATATTTATGAGAGTGTCATTACCGTCCGTGCCTACGGTATCCGTGACGGTAACACCGCTTGCGGTTCTGGTTATGGTGTAGTTGGTGATGATTCCGTAGTAATAAGCCTCATCAACTCCTTCCCCACCATCAAGGTGATCGTTGCCACCCTCGCCAAAAATCTGGTCGTCGCCAGCGCCACCATCGATCTGATCGCTACCGGCACCGCCACGAAGCTCTTCTCCGTAGACGGTTCCAAAGACCACATCATCACCCGACAAGGCTTGTACCGATGTTGTTGCGGCAAAGCCAAAGTCTTTATCGGAGACCGTACTGCCTGCAGTGACTGTCACGAAATAGGATGAGGGTGGCTTCAGGTTCAGGATGGCCTCGGCCAGGGCCAGCATGTCAGCGCGGTAAAAAGTCAGACCAGTGTTCGGAACAATGTCGTTTTCGTTGTCGCCATCCACAATTGGATCACCAGTGCTCTTGAATAAACTGCGGATTTCGTCGAAAGAGAGGCGTCGACCAAGTTCATGCTCGGCGAGTTGCTGGGCCAAGGCAACCATGCCAGCAATTTCTGGCGATGCCATGCTGGTACCGCTTTTTACGACGTGCGTGCCATCAGCCTGTGCTGCATCAATGTGCACACCCGGTGCAAAAATATCCGACTCGGTATCATCACGTTGCGAAAAAAAGGCGATGGCGTCAGTTACTCCAGTTTGGGATGAACCCCAAGTACCGGGTGCCGCCCATACAGCTCCCACTGATAATGAATATGGATCAGAAGATGGGTATGAAACCCCCTGTGTTCCTGTATAGCTATTGCCTGATGCAGATACAACTACGACACCGTCATTCGCCAGAGCTTTAAATTGACTTGCAGCATAGCCTGAGTACGGACCCGTTGCGAAAGTTCCATCGCCAAGTGACATGTTGACAGCCACAATGTTGTAAATATCAACGTTCGCAGCTACCCAATTGATAGCCTCAACAATGTCCGCGCCTGTGCCAGAACCACTATCATCCAAAACTCGGAGCACTATGAGATTGACTCCCGGTGCGACTCCAGCATAGGTACCATCTGACGACCCAACGATCCCCGCCACATGTGTTCCGTGGCCGTTACCATCTGACGCATTTGCGTCATTTCTACCCACAAAATCATATTGGAAAATAATCCTATCAGCGATCCCATCGTTGTTAGCGTCAGCGCCAAAGTACGGATGATTCAGGTCAATACCGGTGTCAATAACGACCACCGCTTGACCTTGTCCATTGATGTTGGAAAAGCGCGGATCGGCATGGAAGGCTGCAATATTGGTTGCCGTGCCCAGATTGTTATAAGTCGCCTGCGCGACGGCACTGCTCACCACCGTTTCCGTCAGCGTTTCCACCGTGACAGTGCCGGACGGGGCCGTATTGGAGATGATTGTTGCACTGGCCCCGGCTTGGCCCGGGGCTGTTGGCAGCCAGCCGGAAGGAGTCGTGGCCATAATGGTGTATGAGCCGGGTGACAAATTACCCAAGAGGTAGTTTCCGCTTGCATCTGTGGTTGCATGTGTTTCGCCACTGTCGAGCTTGCCATTCTTATTGGCATCGTCGAAGACAGTCCAGCCAATCAATCGGGATTCACCAACGTCATAGGTGCCATCCTTGTCAAAGTCGTTCCACAACTTGCCGCTAACACCACCGGTGGTTGCGAGGTCGTTTCCGTTGTCAGAGATGGAGTAGCTGACCGTGGTACTGCCCATATCTTTGTAAAGGCTGTCGGTGGTCTGCACCGTTAACGTCAAAGTACCGCCGTGAGTTCCTTCTAAAGCCGTATCGTCGATTGCAGTAACCGCGACAGTCTGCGGCGAGGCCCAGTTACTGGCATCAAATGTCAGTGATGCAACACCGGCTACCAGTTGTGCGCCGCCCGCCAGATTGATGGTGACCGTGCCAACAGGTGCTACCGACAACGAAACCTCCAGATTTGCGCCAGCACCGCCCTCGGCAAGCACAGTAGTCGATGGTGTCAGGACAACTTTAGGCGGGTTGGTGACAGACACGGTACGGTCAGAAAACGCGAGCGATTCGACGTTGCTTGCCACCACAATCTGACCCGCATATTCGCTGCCAGCCTTACCAGCAACGGTAACAGTTGGTGCTGCGCCGGTTGGAAACGTGATTGTGAAATTATCAGAACGGTCGAAAAACACCACAGTGTCGGAACCGGCCCCGCCGTCGATAGTGTCTTTGCCGCCCTGGCCATCAAAGACCTCGTTGGCAGATGAACCTACCAGGTTGTTGGCACCTGTTGTGCCGAATACAACCGTGTCGCTGGTGGTTGCCAAGTTCTTTGTCTGACTCTGTGTGAATGCCACGGCTTCCACATTGATGGTTTTGATGGTTTGCCCTGCATACTCGTTGGCATCGGCAGCGGCCTTGATGCGGGTGATACCGCCTACTGTCAATGTGGTGAACTTGTCTTTGATGCCGAACAACACCAAGGTGTCATTGCCTGCACCACCGTCGATGTAGTCACTGCCACCCAACCCGTCAAGAATGTCATTGCCCGCCGTCCCAGTCAATACATCATTCTGCAAGGTGCCGATGATCGGGTTAATCGAAGTCGCCGTCAGCGATTGCGTACCTTCATAAGTCTGAATTTTTTCCACATTCCAAAGGCGTGCAGTCGAGTAAGCATGCACCCCTGCGGCGTAGTTGCCCCTGACGGTCGTCAGCCCCTCAATGGTGTTGATCGACAGATTGGCGGTGGCACTTCTGAAGACCGCTGTATCAACACCCACGCCACCATCGATTTGGTCGTTACCACCCAGCCCGTAGATCAGATCGTCACCCGTGGTTCCCGTTAATTTATCGCCAACCGGCGTACCAACGATTGCTCCTTCTGGCACTGGATCATCGAGTTGGGCATTGACCGTGAGTTTGTATTCGCCACCGTTGTAGTAGTAGTCCCCAGCGGTCACGCTGACGTAATAGGTACCCGAAACGGCAACATCGGTGTCAAAGGACAGGTCACTGCCGCTGCTGCGGTAGCTGATCAGATTGCCACTCTGGTCAAAGATGGCGATCTGAAAGTAATCCGACCAAGTGCTGTTGGTTGGCGCGTCGAATGTTGCGGTGAGCGTGCCGCCCGAATTCAAGGCGACAGCGAAACGGTCTTCGTCTGCGGATGATGAAAGCTGCCCGCGAATCTGGCTACCCAAAGCCAAGGCATCCGCCTGGGTGCTGGTATTGTTGATTTCTGACTCATAGAGCAAGGTGCTGGCTGTGGTGGTGACAGTGAGCGCGTATTGGCCGGTATCGTGGTAGTAGTCACCTGCAGTAACCGCCACATAGTAGTTGCCAGCCGCAGGGGCACTGGCATTGAATGCGATGTCTTGCCCGGTGGCCTGACTGGCCAGCAAATTACCGCTGGCATCAAACAACCACACATGAAAGTAATCGGAGTAGCTGCTGTTAGTGGGAGCATCAAAATAGAGCGCCAGGGTGCCCGGCTGGCTGACATCCAAATCGAACCAGTCAGTATCCGTGGTGGTGGCAACCTGCCCCCTGATTGCCACGCCCGAACTGATCACATTGGCGAAGTTGTCATTGGGTTCCAGTTCAAAGCCACTTGTGCCATTGCTGGTGCTTGCGGTGATCGTGTACTGACCGCTGTTGTAGTAGTAATTGGTGCTGTCAACATTGAGGTAGTAATTACCTGCGGCACCAACTGCGGCCTGGAATGTAATGTCTTGACCTGTTTCCTGACTGGCAATGACGTTGCCAGCCGCATCGACCACGCTGACCTTGAAGTAATCTGTGTAAGTGCTGTTGGTGGGCGCATCGAAGGTTACGGAGATCACGCCGGGTTGTGCAACCTGTAGATTGAAGTAATCGGTGTCGGTATTCGCAGCTAACTGGCCGCTTATCGGCGTTGCGGAGGTCAAACTATCCGCCGTCGCCCGTGTGTCGTTCGACTCCGATTCGAACCCGCCGGTCGCCCCAGCGGTGTTGGTGACAGTGATGCTGTACTGTCCGGAGC
>CAZIGL010000015.1:0-62958 GCA_964538895.1 uncultured Rhodoferax sp. | reverse complement strand
CTGCCCAGCGTCACCGCATCCGCCGTCGCCCGTGTGTCGTTCGACTCCGATTCAAACCCGCCGGTCGCCCCAGCGGTGTTGGTGACAGTGATGCTGTACTGTCCGGAGCTGTAGTAATAGTTGCTGGCGTAGGTACTGGCGACACCCACATAGTAAGTTCCTGCGGTGGGAGCGCCTACGGTGTAGGTCTTGTCTGCTCCGGTCTGAAAAAGCGACATCAATACGCCATTGCTGTCAAACAGGCCAAGCTCAAAATAATTGGTGGATGTACTTGCAGTCGGCACATCAAAGCTCACCGTGAGCGACCCGGCAGAAGTCGCTGTAAAGCTGTACAAGTCGACGTCGCTGTTGGTCGCCAGTTGACCTGTGATCGCACTGCCCAGCGTCACCGCATCCGCCGTCGCCCGTGTGTCGTTCGACTCCGATTCAACCGCCAATGTCGTCAAATATACGGATATTTCGTCACCACTGTAAGCCAATTCGGTCTCGACCCTCCCTATTTTCTGTTCGAGTATCCAATTTCCTCCGGCTACCGCTACGCCCGTCACATCATCACTTGCCGCCACATCCGCCCCAGTCACCTCCGCCAGCGCCGTGATGAACTCCACTCCCACATCCCCCTGCCCCACATCACACCCATACAGCAGGATGTCGCCTGCATACGTCAGGGCTTGGCCGATCGTGGTCAGCTGGATTTGGTAAAACGCCAAGTTGTCGCTGCTGAGCACCGTCGAGCCCAAATACAAGGCGCCCACGCTGCCGTGGCTGATGATGTGGATGGCGTCCAGGCCAGTGCGGCCATGCAGGTAAGAGGCCATTTGCTCCAGGCCGTCGCTCATGCTGTCAAGCACATAGACTTCTGAGCCCGGGGGCAGGCAGTTGATCAGGTCTTGGTAATTGGCAACCCGTGAGTCGACAAAAATAATGCTTGTGGCTGTCATGCGACCCCCTGTGACATGAACCAGCCGCCAGGTCTTACGAAGTGTTAGGCTGTGGAAATTTGGCCCTGTGCCACCAACGGTTCAACGACGCCGTCGTTTTGGCGCAGCGGGTTTTTGCAACCTCTGGGCGCATCGTAACCGCGTTGACGCGCAGTCACGGTTGACATGGGTCAAAAATTAGCTTGCAAGCTACTTGTCCGCCAAAGTTTTGGATTATCCAGCTCTGGAGCAAGGCGTATCAGCGCATCCCGGCCTTGCATGGCGCGCTCTTGCCAGCCCTTGCCGCGCGCCAGGGCATCGCGCCATGCGGCGTTCAAAACGTCAGCCTGTTCGTTTTCTAAAAAATAGCTGATCAAGCTTGCCGCCTGCAAAAGGTCTTTGTTTGATTTGACGCGTTCGCTCGCCGGGCGCTCGCCAAACACGATCAGTTTGTGAATGGCAAACCGCTCAGGTGCCGGCAGGTTGACAACACAGGCACCAGCATTGGCAAAGACGCAGCCTTGCGTGGTTAGCTCCAGCGAAAACTCCATGAATTTCAGGGGTTCAAGGGCCAAGTTAAGGTCGGGCAACAACACGGTCTTGCCGCCACGTGGCATGCTGGTCACAAAGTCAATGCGCAGCTCTGGGTCTTTGGGGTTGCGATACTGCGCACCCGCTGTGCCGTTAAATTGCATGATGGGCAACAGACCCATTTCTAGCGATTCAAGCGCGCTGTGCACATCCATCCTGAGCGACGCAGGCAGTGCTACCGATATATTGCGCCCGGCGTGTGCAAAGTCGACATCCAAGGTGGCCGCGCCATCCATCCAGCGCAGCCCCAGCATATTGCCCAACGCCAGAAAAGCGTGGGTACCAATTAAAATGCCACCAGCCCGAAAAAAACCGTATTCGGCCAACCGTTTGATGATGCGAAAGTGTTTGGGAGCCACTGGCGCGCACCCTAGCGCCATCGCCGAGCGCGCCGCTGGGGCAAGCGGTTTGTCTTGACGGATTTCAGCAAACCGGGTGACCAACGCGTTGACCCTGGCATCATCCGGCCCAACATAGGCCATTCTGGTTTTTTGGTCGGTATCGCGGTAAGCAAAATACCAATAAGTCTTGCCTTTGCGCTGCAGCTTTTGAAAGCTGCCTGTGAGCCCGGCCAGTGCGTTGCTCATTTCAAACGAACGGCTTTGCTCCAGCAGCTCTGCATAAGCTGTTTGGGCGGATAGTTTGAGTTCAAGAAATCGCATAACGGTCTTTGGTTTTGCTAAACATTTTATATTAATGTTTAGCAACTAAAGCCAAATCAAGCCGTTTGAGTTTGATCTGCCAAGAATCGTTTTCATTCAACAGCCTGTGTGCTGTTGGCCTGGATCAAGCCAGCTCACCGCTCCCGAAACGCGTTTTCTTTCACCGCCACGATAGGCTTGGACAAGAACTGCAAAATGGTTTTTTTGCCGGTAATGATGTCTATTTGCGCTTGCATGCCGGGCATGATGGGCAGCTTTTTGTCGATGGCTTCAATGGCTTTGGTCTTGGTGGTGATGCGAACCTGAAAAAATGCCTCGCCTTTTTCGTTGGGCACGGCATCTGCGCTGATGCTTTGCACGGTGCCTTCCATGGAACCAAAAATTGAGTAGTCGTAGGCCGTAATTTTGACGCGCGCCAATTGACCCAGTTTGACGAAACCAATGTCTTTGGGGTTGACCAGCGCTTCCACGACAAGTTCGTCATCGCCGGGCACCACTTCCACAATCGGATCACCAGGCCGTACCGTGCCGCCCAGCGTGGTGACAAACACACGGTTCACAATGCCTTTCATAGGCGCCTTGATTTCGGTGCGCGACACTTTGTCGACCAGGGCCGGCATGGATTCTTTTAGTGGCGCAAGGTCGGCCATGGTGCTGTTGAGTTCGTTCAGGGCTTCAGACCTGAACTGGCGCACCACCGCGTCTTTGCGGGCATTGATTTCATTGATGGCCGAGCGCAGGCGCTCAATGGCGATGGTTGCGGAATCAACGCGGCCTTCCTGCTCGGCAAAAGAGCGGTCAATGCGCACCAGTTCCAGGCGAGGCTCCAGGCCGCGCTCTACCATGCGGGCCACCGTGGCACGCTCTTCGCGCCCAAGTTCCAGGCTTTTGCGAGTGGCTAACAAGCTGATACGCGACTCTTCCAGCTCGCGCATTTTTTGCTCAACCTGGGCATTGAGCACGCCCACCTGCGACTCTTGTTCCAGCTTTTTGGAAAGGTAAGTGGCGGTTTCCACCGCCAGGAGTTCGGGCGCTGTTGCGGTCACGCTGGCTGGAAATTTAGGGGGTTGGCCGCTGGCCAGGGCCGACAGGCGAGCGGCTCGAGCCTCGAGTGCCAGCACCTGCTGCTGACGCGACTTCATGTCGCCATCGTGCTGCACGGCGCTTAGGGCCACCAGGCGCTGACCTGCCTGAACACTCTGGCCTTGCTTGACCAATATTTCAGTAACGATACCGCCCTCGAGGTTTTGAATGACCTGCATTTTTGCTGAGGGAATGACACGGCCATCCGCGCGAGTCACGTTGTCGACCTCGGCCACGGCAATCCAGATGAACATCGCCACAAAAAAACCGGTGATCGACCACAACATGATCAACGATGCACGGCTCACCTGCCCCACATCGGCAGCGCTACCCGCCACGGTGGTGGCGTCGCTGCCGGCGTAACGCTCGATCCATTTTTTAAGGTGAGCTTGCAAGTTTGTAAACATATCGAATGGGTGGGCAAAAGCTTTTTAAGACGGTGTGGTCTGAGGCGCGGCAGCAGGTGCCGGTGCTGACTGGGCTTGCTGCGCACGCATGAGTTGCTCTGGCGTGCCTTGCATGGCAACACGACCTTGATCAATCACGATGATCTTGTTCACAATTTGAAGCAAGCTGGCTTTATGGGTAATGGTGACAAAAGTGCTGTCACCAATTTCTTTGGTCAGACGCTGCAACAGCGCGGTTTCCGAGCCGATGTCCATGGCGCTGGTCGCCTCATCAAACAGCAATATCTTGGGCTTGCTCAGCAGCGCTCTGGCAATGGCAATGGCCTGGCGCTGCCCGCCCGAGAGACCCTCGCCACGCTCACCCAACCGCAGACCATAGCCTTCCGGGTGTTGCCGCACAAACTCGTCAACACCCGAAATTTGAGCCGCACGCAAAATTTCTTCATCGGTGGGGTAGTTGCCGCCCAACGCAATATTTTGTTTGACTGTGCCACCAATCAGCCAGACCTCTTGCAGCACCACGCCAAGCTCACGGCGCAGATCTGCCGGGTCAATCTGGCGCACGTCCACGCCGTCCATCAACACGGTGCCGGAGTCGGGTTTGTACAGGCCCAAAATCAGTTTGGAAACCGTGGTTTTGCCAGAACCCACCTTGCCGACAATGGCCACCTTTTCACCGGGATTGATCAGGAACGAGACGCCATCAAGCGTGGGTTTGGAGGCGCCGGGGTAAGTGAATGTGACATTGCGAAACTCGATGCTGCCCTTGAAATCGGGGCGCGACATATAGACCTTGCCATGTTCGTGCTCGCGCTCCTGGTTCATGAGCTGGCTCAAGGCCCGGTAGCTCACCGTGGTCTGGTTCATGCGGGTGAGCAGCTGGGTAATTTGGGCGATGGGCGCAATGGCGCGCCCCGACAAAATGGTGCAGGCAATGATGGCGCCAAAGCCCAACTGCCCGTCGCGCACCAAAAACGCGCCCACAGAAACCACAGCCACCTGAACAAACTGCTGAGACGTATTGGCCACATTGGTTGCCAACTGCGCCAACATGCGCGATTTCAAGCCCACAAGCGACTGATGCACCACCGCTTCTTGCCAGCGCCGGCGCATCAGGGCACCGGCACCCAGTGACTTGATGGTCTCCAGTCCGCTCAGGGTCTCGACCAGAATGGCGTGTTTGTGATGGCCGTCCTGCTGCGACTCCTGGGTGAGCTTTTTCAACTGCGGTTGCACCAGCAGGCCGGCCAGCAACATCACCGGAATCGCCACCATGGGCACATAGACCATGGGTCCGCCAATCAGCCAGATCACCACCAAAAACAAAATGGCAAATGGGATGTCGATGAACGTGGTGAGCGTGGCCGAGGTCAGAAAGTCGCGAATCGACTCGAACTCTTTCATGGTGCTGGCCAGAGCACCGGTGCTGCCGCGGCGCGTGTGCATTTGGGCGTCAAGCACCTGCTCGAACAAGGAGTCGGCAATAGACGCATCGGCCTTGGAACTGGCCAGGTCAAGGAAATATCCGCGAACAGTTCGAATGACAAAGTCACTGATGAAAATGATCGTCACACCAATCAGCAGTGCAATCAAGGTGTCGGTTGCGTTGTTGGGAATAACGCGGTCATAGACGATCATCGAAAAAACCGAACTGGCAAGGGCAAACAGATTCACCAGCAACGCGGCCAGCGCGACCTGCATGTAGACCCAGCGCATCCGCACAATTGGCCCCCAAAACCAGTGTCCGTGTCGGCTCATGGAGGCCTTGCCGGCCTGGTCACCCGCCACGCCAGGCATGACGCGCCGCGCCAGGCTAAGCGTTTCGCCACTCAGGCGCGCCATCAGGTCCGCTAAGGCGATCTCGATGGGTTTTTCGGATTGTTCGGGGTCGACCACCAGCACGGTGGCTTCATTGTCTTGCGCCAGCACCGCCAGCGCAGTGCCCTGGTGTGTGTAGCAAATGGCGGGCAAGGCTGGCAACCCTGGCATGGCCGGGTCAATGCGGCCCACTTCAACGTCGTAACCCAGGCTATCGGCGGCCTCGATCAGGGTGTCTTGCGACCACATGACGTTACCGCCCAAGCGCGCGAGCAAAGATGCGGAAGATATGGGCTGCTCATGCCAGGCCAGCACGGCCCGCAGACACGCTTGCAAGGCGTCATGCAGCGCGACGGGGAGATCTTGTTTCATATCTGTCAATTTCCGGTTTCGGGATTTCCCAAAGGAATGTCAAACATCGGTGTGAGTTCCATGGCGAGGTGTAGCAGGCGGTAACGGACCAGGGAGTGGTCCACAATGCCATCGATCAGGTCACGCCCGGCAATATAAAGCTCTTCTTGCGCGCGCAGAAGGTCGAGCAGGGAGCCACGCCTGAACGCAAACTGCTCGCGCACGGCCTCCAGCGCAACGGCGGCAACTTGCGCGGCGTCCTTGCGCGCGGCCACAGCGGCGCTGCTGCTTCTGACATCAGCCACCGACTGGGCAAGCGCCCGCTCAAGCTGACGCTTGAGGTTATCTTCGCTCAGCTGGCTTTCAATGGCGCGCTGTTGCGCTTGCTGCTGACGTGCCACATCAGAACCACCAGAATACAGGTTTTGCTTGACATTGATGCCAGCCGACCAGTCTGTACCCGGCATGCCTTGCCCGCCCAGGTCGCGCCGCCGTGCACTCACATCAAAGTGAAAGCTGGGCAGCAAGGCGGCAGAGGCAGCTTTGGCCTCAAAACCAGCCGCCTGGGTTTGCGCCCGCGCCTCTGCCAAGTGCGCACTGCGCTCAAATAGCTGCGTCAGGTCGGTGTACTGCTGCAGTGAATCAAGCGACAACTGTGGCAAGGCCAACTGCACAGGAGGTGCTTCGTTGAAGACTTCACGGTAAACCGCTTCTGCCGCTGAAAGCCGGGTTTGCGCCACAACCGAGGCCACCTGCGCATCAGCCAACCGGGCTTGCGCCCGCAACACATCACTTTGCGCGCTGCCACCCAATTGCTCGCGCTCCTTGATGAAGGACAGAATTTGCTGGCGCGACGCCACATTCATTTCGGTCAGCGCCAGCATCTGCCGACCACGAAAAAGCTCCAGCCAGGCGCTCAGGGCGCGCAAGGTGAGTTCTGACGTTTTGAGGTCGGCGCGGGCCTGGGCTGCAGTTTCAAGCGAAGTTCTGGCATCGACCAAGCCGCCGGTGGCGCCAAAGTCGTAGACCAGTTGGCTGGCCGACAAAGCCAGCGCCTTCGAGTTGTCCTTGTAAGCCGGGGCAACATTCCAGGGCGTGCTGACCTCGCCAAAGTTGCGCTTGCCAGACTCCACGTTGGCCGAGACCTTGGGCAAAAATCCGGCAAATGCCTCACGCGTGGCCATGGTGGCCGTGGTGCGCTGCTCGCGCGCCAAGCGTACCTCTGGGTGTGCCAACACGACCATCCGAATCTTGGGGGCCAAGCTTTGCATGGGTACCCGCGCTTCCGGCTTGTCCACCCACTGCACGGCCTCAGACAGGTAACGAATCAATTGATCCGCCACCTCGGTTACCCGCAGTTGCTCGAAGGTGCTGGCGATCTTGCCGGGCGCAGATTCAGCAACCGCAGGCGCTGGAGTGGCGGCGTGTGCCCCACCAGCGCTCAAGATCAAACAAGCCACCGCCAGTGACACAAAAAACACCCCCCGCTGGCGGGGGGGTGCTATGAAGCTGAAATGCATTAAATGAACGTCAGGCTCGCAGGGGTCAGATTGGCGGTGACGTTACCGTCGAAGTCGAAGGCGATCACCTCGCTCAACGTGGTAGCGCCGAATGTCGAGTTGGTGTCGTACCGCACTTGCAACTGAGTGATTTTTTCTACATCATCGTAAGTGGCAACCATGTGCAACTGGTTGTCGCCCACCTCGCCCAGGGTACCGGTGTCAGTGATGATTTCCAGAATGCCGTTGGTACCAACGGTGAGACCGGCTGTTTTGGTGACACCAACGTCGACGTTGTGCGTCACGTTGTCAGCTGTGGTGATTGCCGTGGAACCACCGCTCGCCACAGCCTCAAGACCAACATCAAAAATATTGACCAGACCACTTACAGTCAAACTAACTGCAAAAACTTTTCCAGCAGAATCAGTTACTGGATTGGCTGTCGCAAAATCAGTAGCGGCTACGATCTTACCGTTAGCGAAACTCGACTGAATTACAGGCCAAACTGGAGAAGGATCACCACCATTCGTAGGGTCTGCATAGGTCGTTGAGGTAACTCGCATTGCTGACACTTGACCGTAATCATACGAAAGGTCAATAACTGCTCCTTCGATTTTTGAGCCCATTATCGAAGAATCAGCGAAGTAAACGTTTAACCTGACAAGTGTGGTGTTTAAATCTACATTTTGAGTGATCGTGAGGTCTTTTAATTCCACAAACGCCGCCCCAGTATCAGCGAGCGCACTGCCGGTGTAGCCACTGCCCGTACCCAGCAAAGTCGACAAATCAATCTTGTCGCCTTGGCCAAAATCAAATACGCTGTCTGGCGAGGCCACAGTGGAGTGGGCCGCATTGGTCAACTTGATCACATCGGCGCCAGCGCCCAGGAAAATTTGATCTTGCTCGGCGCCCACCGTCAAGGTGTCATTGCCTGAGGTACCAAACAAAATGGATGCGAGGAATTGCGAGGCCGCCGCAGAGCCCACACCAGCCACATCAGTCGCCGAACCGGCAGCCACGTTCACAGTGAAGCTGATTGGCGAGGTTGACGAGGTGGGCGTGATCGCCAGGCTGTAATTGCTGGCATCGGTGGCCGTGAAGGTGCCCTTGCTTCCATTGGCGACCACGATATCGGACGCATCGAAACCTGTTACTGCCTCACTGAACGCGAAATTGAATACAGCCACGCCAGTGTCACTGACCCCTTCAGGTGCTTCAATGGCCACGGTTGGTGCTGTCGAATCGAGCGTGAAGGTGTAGGCAGCACTTGCATCGGAGACGTTGCCAGCCACGTCGGTTTGACGCGCTTGTACCGAGTTGTTACCGGACACTGCAGTGAAACTGCTGCTCCAAGTGCTGCCACCGTTGGTGCTGTACTCAATCACCGCGCCTTGTTCAGCGCCCGACACCGCCAGCGCACCATTGCTGGTGATTTTGTCGCTGGCACTGCTGCCTGTGTCGGTGGTCAAGGTAACCACAGGTGCTGCGGCAACCGTGTCGAGTGTGAACGCCAATGCCGTTGAAGCGGCACTGACGTTGCCAGCCACATCGGTTTGACGTACCTGGACGGAATTGGCACCCGCCACGGCGGTGAAGTTGCTGGTCCAAATGCTGCCACCATCGGTGCTGTACTGCACTGTCGCACCTTGTTCGGCGCCAGTCACGGTCACCGCGCCGTTGCTGGTGATCTTGTCGCTGCTGCTTGAGCCGGTGTCAGTTGTCAAGGCGACCACAGGTGCTGCGGCTGCGGTGTCAAGCGTGAAGGTTAATGCTGTCGACGCGGCGCTGACGTTGCCTGCCACGTCGGTTTGGCGTACCTGCACGGAATTGGCACCAGCCAAGGCAGTGAAGTTGCTGGTCCAGTTGACGCCCCCATCGGTGCTGTACTGCACCGTCGCACCTTGTTCGGTGCCCGTCACGGACACCTCGCCGGTGCTGGTAATCTTGTCACTGGTGCTGGTTCCGGTGTCGGTTGTCAAGGTGACCACAGGTGCAGCGGCAGCGGTGGTGTCCAGCGTGAAGCTCAATGGAGTCGATGCAGCGCTGACATTGCCGGCCATGTCGGTTTGACGTACCTGCACGGTATTGGCACCAGCCACGGCGGTAAAGCTGCTGGCCCAGTTGCTGCCACCATCGGTGCTGTACTGCACTGTCGCACCGTCTTCAGTGCCATTCGCTGTCAACGCGCCGTTGTTGGTGATTTGGTCGCTGTTGCTGTTGCCCGTGTCGATTGTCAGCACAGGCGTGGGTGCAGCAACTACCGTGTCAACATGAACCGTTTTGGTGCCCACACCAACAATGCCGACTGCAGCCCCTGTGCTGCCTGTAAAAGTGACGCTGAGCGTGTAATGTCCCGTGCCGCTGAGTGACGCTGCCGGAATCACTGCGCTCCAGGACCCTGTTGCGCCGCTGGTGTAGCTGTAGCTGAGCTGAGTCAAAGTTACGCCAGTTCCGTTGACTGGATTCAGCACAGCCGTCATATCCGCCGTGGTGTAGGCAGCCAACACGCCGGCCTCTGCACCCAAGGTACCCGTCACAGTAATGGTCTGACCGGACTCGACCAGATTGACCATGTCATCACCTGCCACCGTACCGACCACAACGGTCGCGCCGGCACCGGTAAAGTTCCAGGTGGTGGCGTCCGCAATGCCAACCCAGGCATTGCCCGCCACATCAGTGAACGCGCCACTGCTGACCTGAACGTAATACTGGGTGTCTTTGGTCAGATCAGCGCTGGGATCAATGCTGATTTGCGTGTTGGCACCCGTGCCAGTAATGCTGACCTGGTTGCCATTAACGTCAATGGTCTCAACCAGGCTGTTGTCAACCTTGAAAATGGAGATTGTGCCGCTGCCCTTGACCAGGGTTTCGTTCGCTGCCAACACCAGATTGGCCGCCAATCCGAGCGTAAGACCACCATCGGCGGGGGATGCTGGGCTAACCGCAGGCGCGCTGCCGTCAAGAGTGAACGCAAGCGCTGTCGAGGCGGCGCTGACGTTGCCGGCCACATCAGTTTGGCGCACAGTCACCGATTTGGCATCATCGCCCGTCAAGGTGACGCTGGTGCCTGTGCCAGCCGTCCAGTTCGTGCCTGCATTGAGGCTGTATTGCCAGCTGGCACCCGTCTCAAGACCAGTCACATTGACGGTGCCAACGTTGGTGATGCTGTCTGTGCCTACCCCGCTGTTGGTGGCCAGGGTGGCCACAGGAGCAGACGCTGTGCTGTCCAGCGTGAACACAAGCGCCGTCGAGGCGGCGCTGACGTTGCCGGCCACATCAGTTTGGCGCACAGTCACCGATTTGGCGCCATCGCCAGTCAAGGTGACGCTGGTGCCTGTGCCCGCCGTCCAGCTTGTGCCTGCATTGAGGCTGTATTCCCAGCTGGCACCCGTCTCAAGATCAGTCACATTGACGGTGCCAACGTTGGTGATGCTGTCTGTGTCTACCCCGCTGTTGGTGACCAAGGCGAGGGTGGGAGCAGAGGCTGTGCCGTCCAAAGTAAAAGCAAGCGCAGTCGAGGCGACGCTGACATTACCAGCCACATCGGTTTGACGCACGGTGACTAATTTGTCACCGTCACCGGCCAAGGTAACGCTGGTGCCTGTGCCCGCCGCGAAGGTGCCACCGTTCACGCTGTATTCCCAGGTAGCGCCAGTTTCAAGTCCGGCCACGCTGACGGTTCCGACGTTGGTGATGCTGTCCGTACTCAAGCCGCTGTTGGTGGTCAGCGTGGTTGCAGGTACAGCGACTGTTGTATCGATGGTCACCGTCAAATTTGCCGATGGGGCACTGGCATTGGTGCCCTTGTCAATCACAGCTGAAGTCAAGCTGTAGCTTGCATCAGCTTGCTCACTCAAGGTGACGTCAATAAAACCCTGTGCGACATCTGCGACGGTCACCGTGGCGGTACCGATCCGGTTGACGCCATCGTTGATTACCACCGTGTCGCCGGCCACAACCGCCGTGCCATCGGTTTTGGTGACTTCCAGCGAGACACGCAAGGTGGGGGTGGTGTCGCTGGTGATATTGTCAGTCGCAGACGTGCCAGTGTCCGATGCAGCTACCAGGTCAATACCGGGAGCGGCGGGAGCGAGTTTGTCCAGAGCGGCACTTTGAGCCAATGTCACCTCTGCAAGTGAAGTGGCAGCCGCGATGTCAACCACCGCAATTTGGGCATCCGAGAGAGCGTCACTGGTAACAACTGACGTATCGTTTGCATCTTCAAATAGACCTTCCACGACCGTTGGAACGGCCAAATCAATGGTTGTGGAAGTACCTGAGGCAGACTTGATTAAATCGACCAAGTTGTCAATGACAGTATCAACAGCCTGAGTAGTCGTGGTCCCTGTGGCTGGTGCACTCCCTGCCAGCGATAGCAAAGTGGCTACTTGTGCGGCCACTTGTTGCGTGGAGAGCGCATTGACGTCGGTGGCAGACAGCGGGTCGTAAGTGGTCAGCGATGTTCCTGCGGGCAGAGTCAAACCAAGCGCATCAGAAACAGTTGCAGCGGCGGCAGCTGAGGTTATGGTTGTGCCAGTGGGTGCAGCGTCGATGACGGCCTGAACCAGGGTGGTGAGTGGGTTGACGGTGGTGGACCCGGCTGGCGCTTTCAGAGCAAAGTTGTTGGCCACGCCAGTGTCGATATTGACGCCGCCCTTAGCAATGATGGTGCCCGCAGGTGCAGTGCTGGGCAGGAAGAAGTTGCCATTGGCATCGGTGACGACACCCGCCACTATTTCTGCGCTGTCCGCAACCCCATTTTTATTGACATCGATATAAATCTGCGCATCACGGACATAGCCGTCGGCCACTATGCCCTGGATCACGCTCACAGCATCATTACCAGCAATATCCTGCACTGCAAGCGCGTCATTACCAGCCGTTGGGTCTGTGTAGGTCAAGTGAAGCGTACCAGCGGCCACGCTGTTCGTCAGAGTCAGCGTCAGGGCGCTGCCGTTGACAGCAACTACCGTCACAGGATTGTCAACACCATTCGTGGTCACCTTGAACGCAGTCAAAGGCGGCAAGTTGCTTGAATCCAGCGCACTGTCGTAAGTGAGCGTCAAAATCTTGTCACCGCCAATCGTCAGCGATTGAATGACGGGTGGCGTCGTATCGGATGGTGGTGGTGTCGGAGTGGCAACGCCACCGGAACTTGATGAAGAACCAGCCATAGCGACACCAAGGAGACCCGCGCCAATCAAAAGCGCAGTCGATGCAGCCGTTGAAGTGGCGACAGCCGCAGCGGCGCCACCACTGGCAGCACCCGCACCAGTAGTCCCGGTGGCTGCACTTTCTGAGACCACACCAGTAGGCGTCGCTGTACTGGCTTGCGCCAAGAGCATGGGTAATTCTTCCACGGCCACAGACGCTGGAGCCGTGCCTGCGGCTTCTTTAGCCAAGGCAACATCGGCTTCAGGCGCTGCATCGCCAGCCACCATCGCGCTGCCCTGATGAGGCATGGAAGTGGCCTTTTCAGCGAGCAACTCCTGAATCAAGGCATTCATTTGGGTAGCAATCGGCGATGCCGAGTCAACAACAAGCTCAGTAGCCGCCAAGGCGTCAGGCACAGTCGTGGTACCAACCAATGAGGCATCAGGCGCCGTGGCAGGCCCATCACTCAAAAACTCCTTGGAAATTGCAGCTGTGGCAGCGCCCGCCAGGCCCAGAGCCATCAGTGCGACTGGGCTCATCAAAGGTGAATCAGTGGATTCGCGCGACTTGCGGGACTTGGTGGCCTCATCTGCCGACACTTCTTGTACTTTTTGTTGTGTCTTGACTGAAACTTGTTCTTTGCTTGTTGTCATGGTTTATTTACTCATCAAATAAGTTTTAAATTAGCATAAAAGGGCAACTTCAAGGTCGACCTTTTTTTGTGGCCGCTGTCTCGTCTCTCAACTTCGCCCTCCCCTCCGAAGATGAAAGCCGTTAAATTAAACACCACTTTCCAGGAAAATTTGGAGGTCGTCCAAAATAGTTTTCAAACAGGGAAGTGACCATAGAGCGAAAAGTACCGTTTTAACCGATACCTTCTGCGCAACAAAAACCTTCAAGCCACGGCATCCGCGCTTTGGCGCGTCAGCATGGCCAGTGTGTTGGCGATGGTCTTGGGCAATTCACGACGGTCACAAATCAGATCCACGGCACCCTTGGTCTGCAAAAACTCGGCGCGCTGAAAACCTTCGGGCAGCGTGACGCGAACGGTGGATTCGATCACGCGCGGGCCGGCAAAACCGATCAAGGCCTTGGGCTCGGCAATGACCACATCACCCAGGAAAGCAAAGCCGGCGCTGACACCGCCCATGGTGGGGTCGGTCAGCACGCTGATGAAGGGCAAGCCCTTCTTGGCCAGGTGCGTCAATGACGCGTTGGTTTTGGCCATTTGCATCAGACTCAGCAAGCCCTCCTGCATGCGCGCGCCACCCGTGGCGGTAAAGCAGACAAAAGGCACTTTTTGCTCGATGGCCGTGTGCACGCCGCGCACGAAGCGCTCACCCACCACGCTGCCCATGCTGCCGCCCATGAATTCAAATTCAAAACAGGCCGCCACCAAGCCAATGCCCAGCACCGAGCCACCCATGACCACCAGCGCATCGGTTTCACCGGTGTTTTCCAGTGCTTCTTTCAGGCGTTCCGGGTACTTGCGGCTGTCCTTGAACTTGAGCGCGTCCACGGGCAACACTTCCTGGCCAATCTCATAGCGGCCTTCGTTGTCCAGAAATGCGTTCAGGCGGGCGCGCGCGCCAATGCGGTGGTGGTGGCTGCAGCTGGGACAAACGTTCTGGTTTTGCTCCAGATCGGTCTTGTAAAGCACGCTTTCGCAACTGGGGCATTTGATCCAGAGACCCTCTGGCACGCTGCGCCGGTCCTCCGGGTTGGTATGCTGGATTTTGGGGGGAAGCAATTTTTCAAGCCAACTCATATGTTTTCCTTTTTAGCAACAACACATTCTGGGGCATGCTGTGATTTTGCAGGAGTCGCGCCCTCGCGACGAATGACCTCAGCGCAGTTTACGCATCCAACGCCGTGCGAATCTCGCGTAAGAACTTTTCAGCCGTGGTGGCGACCTGCTCGCGCGGCAACCCGTCAATGAGCTGAATGATACGGCTGCCGATCACCACCGCGTCTGCCACCCGGCTGATGGCGCGGGCGGTGGCAGCGTCCCGGATGCCAAAACCCACGCCGACCGGCACGCTGACATGCTGGCGAATGCGCGGCAGCATGGCCTCGACCGCGTTGGTGTCGAGCGCGCCGGAACCGGTGACGCCTTTGAGCGACACGTAGTAGACATAACCACTGGCGATACGCGCCACCTGCTGCATGCGCTCGTCAGTGGAGGTGGGCGCCAGCAAGAAGATCAGGTCCATCTGGTTTGCCTTGAGCTCGGCGGCAAACTCTTCACATTCTTCGGGTGGGTAGTCAACAATGAGCACGCCATCAACCCCGGCGGCTGCGGCGTCTTGCACAAAGGCACTGGTGCCTGCTTGCGCATCGGCACGTTGGCGTTTCTGGCTGTAGCGCTCCACCGGATTGGCATAACCCATCAGCACCACTGGCGTGCTGTTGTTGGTCTGGCGAAATTCGCGCACCATGGCCAGCACCTGCACCAGGCCGACACCGGCCGCCAGCGCCCTGTCACCGGCTTTTTGAATGATCGGGCCGTCGGCACTGGGGTCGGAGAACGGCACGCCGAGCTCGATCACATCAGCACCACCCGCGACCATGGCATGCATCAGCTCGGGCGTGATGCCGGCAAACGGGAAGCCCGCGGTGACAAATGGAATCAGCGCCTTGCGGCCCTGAGCTTGTAATTGGGTGAACGTGGCGGCAATGCGGCTCATTTGAAAACCTTCACAATGGCTTCATCGGCGGCCAGGCCGCCCTTGACCGACTGGCCCTGGCAACTCGGGCGGCAATAGAAATCGGCGTGGCTCAGGTCGGCGACGGTGCCGATGTCCTTGTCACCCCGGCCCGACAGGTTCACCAGGATCGACTGATCCGGGCGCATGGTTTTGGCCAGCTTCATGGCGTGGGCAATGGCATGACTGGATTCGAGCGCCGGAATGATGCCTTCGGTGCGGCACAGGTAATGGAAAGCCGCCAGGGCCTCGGTGTCGGTGATGCCGACATACTGGGCGCGGCCAATGTCGTTCAAAAAGGCGTGCTCGGGGCCGACGCCGGGGTAGTCCAGCCCGGCGCTGATGCTGTGGGTCTCAGTGACCTGGCCGTTGTCGTCCTGCAGCACATAGGTGCGGTTGCCGTGCAACACGCCGGGGCTGCCGCGCTGGATCGAGGCCGAGTGGCGGCCAGTGTCCATGCCCTCACCTGCCGCTTCCACACCAATCAGCTGGGTGGCTTCATGCGCAATGTAAGGGTGAAAAATACCCATGGCATTGCTGCCGCCGCCGACACAGGCCATCACCACGTCAGGCTGGTCGGTTGCGCAGCCAGCGGCTTTGAGCATCTCTGGCATTTGCACCAGGCATTCCTTGCCAATCACACTCTGGAAATCGCGCACCATCATCGGGTAGGGGTGCGGGCCGGCCACGGTGCCAATGATGTAGAAGGTGTTGTCCACGTTGGCGACCCAGTCGCGCATGGCTTCGTTGAGCGCATCCTTCAACGTGCAACTCCCGCTGATGACCGGCACCACGGTGGCGCCAAGCAGCTTCATGCGGTAGACATTGGGGCTCTGGCGTTTGACGTCTTCACTGCCCATGTAGACCACGCATTCCATGCCATAGCGCGCGCAGATGGTGGCGGTGGCCACACCGTGCTGGCCGGCGCCGGTTTCGGCAATGATGCGTGGCTTGCCCATGCGTTTGGCCAGCATGGCCTGGCCAATGGTGTTGTTGATCTTGTGCGCGCCAGTGTGGTTCAGGTCTTCGCGCTTGAGAAAGATCTGCGCCCCGCCCTGCTCGCGGCTCATGCGGGCCGCGTGGTAAACGGGCGACGGGCGACCGACAAAATGTGCCAGCTCGTATTCGAATTCGGCCACAAATGCGGGGTCGAACTGGTATTTGGCGTAAGCGGCCTTGAGTTCGTTGATGGCGTGGGTCAGCGTCTCAGAAGCAAAACTGCCGCCGTAGATGCCAAAGTGACCCCGCAGGTCGGGTTGTTGGTAGTCAAACATGCTTATCTCAAATTATTGATGTGGTGATCGGCACGCCGTACAGCGGCCACAAATTCACGGATCCGGGTGGGGTCCTTGATGCCTTTTTGACCCGGCACCTCGACCCCGGAGCTGATGTCAACCGCCAGCGTGTTGCAGCGCGGGCGCACCTGCACAATGCCGTCGGTCACGTTGGCAGCGCTGAGCCCACCACTCAAGACGAGGTGAGCGTTGACGTTTGGAGGAAGCAGTGACCAATTGAATGCGTGCCCGCCGCCGCCGTACCCGTCCACTTGCGCGTCGAGCAGGAGGCCTTGGGCCTGTGAATAATCTTGCGCGAATTTTAAGAGATCAAAGCTGCGACCAGCCTCACCGAGGGGAATACGCGCGGCGCGCAGGTAAGGGCGCTGACATTGCGTGCCAGCGGCCTGGCAGTCTTGCGGTGTTTCATCGCCATGAAACTGCAACAGGGCGCCAGGCACCTGGTTGCAGGCGGCGCCGATGTTGGCCACCGATTCGTTGACAAAAAGGAGTACCGGCGTGACAAAGGGTGGCAAGCGGCGCGCCAGTTCGGCCGCACGCGCCGCAGACACAGCACGCGGACTTTTGGCATACAGCACAAAACCCAAAGCATCGACGCCCGCGGCCACCGCCGCATCCACATCGGACTCGCGCGTGAGGCCGCAAATCTTGATGCGGGTGCGGTGCAGGGCTGGTTCAATCGACTGGTTCATGGCAATCCATCGAGCAGGGGGGAGTCTTCGGGCAAGCCCCAATGCGGGTCATAACGCGGCCCCAAAAAGTACAAGCCGTCGGGTGAAAAAGTGGGTGCGGCGGCGTCGCGGTCGCGCGCTTCCAACACAGCGTTGATCCATTCAGGCGGTTGGCGCTGCTCGCCGATGTAGAGCAGGCAGCCCATGATGTTGCGGATCATGTGGTGCAAGAACGCATTGGCCTCAAACTCAAAGCGCCAGTAGGCGCCACGCCGGGAAATGGCAATGCGCAGCATGTTCTTGACCGGCGACAAGGCCTGGCAGGCACTGGCACGTAACGAGGTGAAGTCATGCGCGCCAATAAGTTGCTGCGCGGCCTGCTGCATGGGCTCAAGCTGCAGCGGGCGATACACCCAACCCACCCGACCCAGGTCCAGGCTGGGGCGCACCGGGGACTGCAACACCACATAAACATAACGACGCGAGGTCGCGCTGGCGCGGCAATGAAAGGTTTTGGGCACCACCCGGGCCCATTGCACGGCGATGTCGCGCGGCAGCAAGGCGTTGGGGCCGCGCACCCAGGCGGCCTCGGGCCGGTCCAGCGGCGTGTCAAAGTGCACCACCTGCATCAGGCCATGAACCCCGGCATCGGTGCGCCCGGCACACAGGGTGGAGACCCGGTGGTCGGCAAAGCGGGACAAGGCTGACTCAAGCTGGTCCTGCACGGTTTGACGCGACAACTGGCTTTGCCAGCCTTGGTAATGACCGCCGTGATAACTGATGCCTAAAGCGACACGGACGGGTGCGGGCGGCTCACATGCCATCCGTGCAGACCATCACAGTTGGCTCAGCGCCTGCTGCGCCCTGGCTTTAAGGGTGTCATCAGCCTCGTCGATGACCTGTTGAATCAGTTCTTTGGCAGCCTCAGTGTCGCCCTTGGCTCTGAGCTCTTCGGCCAATGTCAATTTTGCTTGCAGCGCATCGGCACTCGCCAACGGCTGCTTGGCTGGCACAACGTCACTGTCGTCCAACTCCAGAGACAGGGAGTCAAAGTCAAACTCCAGCATGTCCGGGGGCGCGCTGGACGCCGTGGGCGCACCAAGGCCAGCCGTTACAGTGGCGGGTGGTGAGTTGGGCGGCGCAGGCTCAGGCAATTTCGCTTGCGCCGGGGAATCCAGTGAAAAATCGAGGTCGAAATCAAGATCAAGTGCGCTGTTGTCCTGGGTCTGGGCAGCTTGCGCGGGCGCGATGGGCGCAACTTCGGCAGCAGCCACCACCGGCAGCACGGGCAGGGGTGGAAGGGATGGCAAGGGCGATGCGGGCACGGCAGCGACCGGCTGAGCGCCCGTGAGGTACAGGGCGTTACCCGGCTCCAAAACCAGCCCCGCCGTGCAAACCTGAGCCCATTGCGTCTCGTTGTTCTTGAGCAGCGGGTACGCCACAGCCGCCATGGCCGCATAGGCTTTGGCATCCTGGCGCTTGGCATAAATAGCCAGCAATTTCTGATGGATCACCACACGATCAGGCTGCTTGAGGAGGGCTTCTGTCAAGACTTCCTCGGCCTGAAGGTCGCGGCCATATGCCATGTAGACGTCGGCCTCAGCCACCGGGTCGGCGTCTTCGGCAGCGTCAAGCTGACTGGCCGAGTACGCCATGGCAGAGCTGGTGCCCGCAGTCTCTTGTGTCTCTACTTTTTGGCCACCGCTGTTGCCAAAAAATGATTCCGCCTGAAAACCGCTTTCCATGAAGGAGCTGTCAACGGGCGCCTTTTTCTGGCGCTGGCGGACTTTGTAAAAAGCCAGGCCGGCAAGCAGGAGCACGAGGGCAGCGGCACTGGCTGGCAACAATGGGTTCTCGATCAACTCATCCAGAAAACTGTTGGCGGGTGCGGTGACCGGGGCAGTTGCCGGAAGGACCGTGGAAACCGGATTCTGCACACCAGGCACCGACGCTGGCGCTGCAGCGGAGGGTGCGGCTGCACCAGCGGCGGCGCCTGACGCGGCATCGGCAGATGCCATGGATGCCACCGTTTGAGCCAGCTGATTGAGATCACTTGTGTTTTGATTGATCTGGGCCGCCCGCTTGGCACTGTCTTCGGCATTGCGGGCCAAGGCCATTTGCTCCAGATCGGAGGTGCTTTGAACTGACCCTTTGGACAGGGTCAGTTTGTCGGGTATTTGGGCTGCAGGTTTTTGGTCTTCAACCGTGGCCTGGATGGTGCCGCTGATGTTGCGCTCAGCGGGCGCCTGTTTGGTTTCACTGAGGCTGCTGGCAAGCGCGAGCCGGTAACGGTTGAAATCCTGGCTTTGTGCCGTGATGATCTGACTGGCCTGGACTGTCGTCACCTCGGTTGCCTGCTTGGCAGAGGGCAGCGCCAGGATCGCGCCAGCCTTGATGCGGTTGACATTGCCCTCGATGAAGGCATTGGGGTTGCCACGTTGCAAAGCCACCAACATTTGGTCCAGGGACACATTGGACAACTTGTGGCGCATGGCAATTCTGCTGGCCGTTTCACCGGATCGCACAGTCACCAGTCGACGGGCGTCGCTTGCCTCCGGCGCAGCCGTTTTGGCTTCAGCGCCGAGCGCAGGCGAACGAACCACGGGCGGGCGGGCGGGCGCCGCAGGCAGCGGCGTTTGAACCACGCGCGGCTCCAATGCAGGCAGTGGCACTGACAAAGGCGCAGAAAACGGCACCGAAAGTGGCCGTGCCACCGGCGTGGGGCGCATGTCTGGCGGATCAAACAACATGGTGTAGTTGCGCACCACACGGCCACTTTGCCACCCGGCGTCCAGAATCAGGTCAACAAAAGGCTCCTGTACCAATTGGTCACTGCTCAAACGCAAGTAAGAGCGTCCATCAGGACGCTTGCGCAATTCCATCTTGAGCCCAGTCAGCACCGGGCTGTAGTCAAGCCCTGCCGACCTGAAGTTTGCCGGCAAAGCCAACTGAACTTTCAGCGATGCAGCTTCTTCAGCATTGATCTCCGGAATGTCAATCTCGGCTCTTAGCGGTTCACCCAGAGCAGATTGAACGGTGATTCGCCCCAGCGACAGGGCCAGCGCGTTGGTTCCGCTAAAAGCCAAAAGCGCAGCAAGCGCCACTGCCTTGAGTTCCCATCGATAGGACTTAGCAATCAATTTTTAC
This sequence comes from uncultured Rhodoferax sp., assembly GCA_964538895.1. Taxonomy (GTDB): domain Bacteria; phylum Pseudomonadota; class Gammaproteobacteria; order Burkholderiales; family Burkholderiaceae_C; genus Rhodoferax. Next base: position 42,655 of record CAZIGL010000015.1, on the reverse strand, counting down.
TCCAGTTTTCAACCAGCAAAAACAAGGACACCCCCAAGCATCCATGGCCTGAATTGACCCGTACCGACACCAGATCAGCAATGTTGAACCAGGCTGCTGTCAGGCGACGATTCTATAGGGTGAAATGATCGCCCCTATTGCCGCCAAATCCATCCATCAACAGTCATCCAACCGGTTGCGCCGGACCTCGTTCAGGCTTGCAGCAGGATGCGCAACATGCGACGCAGCGGCTCGGCTGCACCCCACAGCAATTGGTCGCCAATGGTGAACGCGCCCACATACTCCGGTCCCATGGCCATCTTGCGGATTCGGCCCACGGGAATCGTCATGGTGCCGGTCACGGCCACAGGCGTCAGGTCTTTGATGGTGGCTTCACGTGTATTGGGAACCACTTTGACCCACGGGTTGTCAGCCGCGATCATGGCTTCGATGTCTGCCACAGGCACGTCTTTTTTGAGCTTGAAGGTCAGCGCCTGGCTATGGCAGCGCATGGCACCCACGCGCACACAAAAGCCGTCGACCGGGGTCTCGGCACTGCCGAAAGCCGTGCCCTGACCCAGAATCTTGTTGGTCTCGGCCTGGCCTTTCCACTCTTCCTTGGACATGCCGTTGCCCAGGTCCTTGTCGATCCAGGGAATGAGCGAGCCACCCAGCGGCACGCCAAAGTTGGCGGTCTCGGCGGCGCTCAAGGAACGCTGCTTGGCGATGACCTTGCGGTCGATTTCCAGGATTGCGCTCTTGGGATCGTCCAGCATGGACTTCACTTCGGCGTTCAGCGTGCCGTACTGCGTCAGCAGTTCGCGCATGTGCTGGGCACCGCCACCTGACGCGGCCTGGTAAGTTTGCGTGGACATCCATTCGACCAGACCCGCCTTGTACAACGCACCCACACCCATCAGCATGCAGCTCACGGTGCAGTTGCCGCCGATCCAGTTCTTGCCACCGCTGGCCAGGGCCTTCTGGATCACCGGCATGTTGACCGGGTCGAGGATGATGACGGCGTCTTTTTCCATGCGCAGGGTGCTTGCGGCGTCGATCCAGTGGCCAGTCCAGCCGGCCGCGCGCAGCTTGGGAAAGACTTGCGTGGTGTAGTCACCGCCCTGGGCGCTGATGATGATGTCGCAGCGCTTGAGCGCATCGATGTTGAACGCCTCCTGCAGCGCGGTCACGTTCCTGGCCTGCGCCGGGGCCTTGCCACCTGCGTTGGAGGTTGAAAAGAACACGGGCTCGATCAGGTCGAAGTCGCCCTCTGCCTGCATCCGGTCCATCAGCACCGAACCCACCATGCCACGCCAACCCACCAAACCCACCAAGTTACCAACTTTCATCACGCTTCCTTTTAAGATCAATTAACTAGTTATGACTGCAGTGCCTGGACCACAGCGTCGCCCATTTCACGGGTGCTGACACGCGTGCCGCCGGCGCTGAAGATGTCTGCGGTGCGCAGACCCTGGGTCAGCACCGCCTTGACGGCCGCTTCAATGCGAACAGCCGCCTCGGGCTGGTTCAGGCTGAAGCGCAGCATCATGGCCGCACTCAAAATGGTCGCCAGCGGGTTGGCAATGCCCTTGCCGGCAATGTCGGGCGCGCTGCCGTGGCTGGGCTCAAACAAGCCCTGCTTGTTGGCATTCATCGAGGCCGAGGGCAACATGCCGATTGATCCCGTGAGCATGGAAGCTTCGTCGCTCAAAATGTCGCCAAACATGTTGCCGGTGACCACCACGTCAAACTTTTTGGGCGCCTTGACCAGTTGCATGGCGGCGTTGTCGACGTACATGTGATCAAGCGCAATGTCGGGGTATTGCAAGCCGACCTCGGTGACGATGTCTTTCCAGAACTGGAAGGTTTCCAGCACATTGGCCTTGTCGACGCTGGTGACACGGCCTTCAGAGCCCGCCGCCTTGCGCATGCGCGCCGCCTGAAAAGCCACATGGGCAATGCGCTCCACTTCAGGGCGGCTGTAGCGCATGGTGTCAAACGCTTCTTCGGCACCAGGAAAGTGGCCATCAACCGCAATGCGACGACCGCGCGGCTGACCAAAGTAGATGTCACCGGTCAATTCGCGGATGATCAGAATGTCGAGGCCAGAAATCAGCTCGGGCTTGAGGCTGGACGCGTTCACCAGCTCTTCATAACAAATGGCCGGGCGGAAATTGGCGAACAGCCCCAGGTGTTTGCGCAGGCCCAAAATGGCCTGCTCCGGGCGCAAGGGCCGGTCGAGTGTGTCAAATTTCCAGTCACCAACCGCACCAAACAGAATGGCGTCGGCCTCTTTGGCCAGTTTCAGGGTGGACTCGGGCAAGGGATGGCCATGGGCTTCATAGGCTGCGCCACCGACCAGGGCGGTTTCCATTTCAAAGCGCAAATCCAGCGCATTTAAAACCTTGACTGCCTCGGCAACGATTTCAGTGCCGATGCCGTCGCCGGGTAAAACTGCAATTTTCATAGGTGTAATGGTGATTTAAAGTAACAACTCAGGCTGGCATGCTGCGGGCCAACCAGGGTTTTTGTGCCAGGCGGTCTGCCTCAAAGGCCTTGATCTTGTCGGCGTGGCGAAGCGTCAAACCGATGTCGTCGAAGCCATTGAGCAAGCAGTATTTGCGAAAGGCCTGGACCTCAAACGGCAGCTCTTCACCATTGGGTTTGAGCACGCACTGGCGCTCCAGGTCAATGGTGAGCGTGTAGCCCGGAAAGGCCGCCACATCGTCAAACAACTGCGCCACCTGAATCTCAGTCAGCACAATCGGCAACAAGCCGTTCTTGAAACTGTTGTTGAAGAAAATGTCGGCGTAGCTGGGGGCGATGATGGCGCGAAAACCAAACTGGTCCAGCGCCCAGGGTGCATGCTCGCGTGAGGACCCGCAACCAAAGTTCTTGCGCGCCAGCAAAATGGAAGCACCCTGAAACCGGGGCTGGTTCAGCACGAAGTCCGGGTTGGGCTTGCGGCTGGCTGGGTCTTGCCCGGGGTAGCCTGCATCCAGATAACGCCAGGCATCAAACAGGTTTTGGCCAAAGCCGGTTTTCCGGATGGATTTGAGGAATTGCTTCGGGATGATGGCGTCGGTGTCGACATTTTCCCGATCCATCGGGGCGACCAGGCCCTTGTGCAAGGTGAATTTTTGCATGGTGTGTGTTTATTTCTTTTTGACCGCATCTTCGATCGTCTCGCCCGCTCTTTGCAGGTCTTGGCCAACACCCTTGACGGTGTTACAGCCGACCAAAACCAGCAGTGCGGCAGCGATGAACAAAGTGCTCAATGATTTCATGGTGGGGTCCTGTGGGGTGGCTTAGACGAACTTGCGAACGTCAACAAAATGACCGTGGATGGCGGCCGCAGCGGCCATGGCCGGGCTGACCAGATGGGTGCGGCCACCCGCCCCCTGACGGCCTTCAAAATTGCGGTTGCTGGTGGAGGCGCAACGCTCGCCTGGCTCGAGCCGGTCGGCGTTCATGGCCAGGCACATGGAACAGCCCGGCTCGCGCCACTCAAAGCCTGCGCCACGGAATATCTCATGCAGACCTTCACGCTCGGCCTGCGCCTTGACCAGGCCAGAACCGGGCACTACCAGCGCCAGGCGGATGTTGGGGGCCACTTTGCGTCCCAGTGTTTTCACCACAGCGGCCGCTTCGCGCATGTCTTCAATGCGGCTGTTGGTGCAGGAGCCAATGAACACCTTGTCGACATACAAGTCGTTCAGGGCTTTGCCTGGCTCCAGGCCCATGTAGGCCAGGGCGCGCTCGATGGCACCGCGCTTGTTGGCGTCTTTTTCACGGTCGGGGTCGGGCACGCGGTCATTGATGCCCAGCACCATTTCGGGCGAGGTGCCCCAAGTGACTTGGGGTACCAGCTGCGAGGCGTCGATCTCAACCACCGCATCAAAGTAGGCATCTGCATCCGAATGCAGCGTCTTCCAGTACGCCACCGCCTGGTCCCACTCGAGGGCAGCCGCGGCATCGTTGGGTGCGTTGTGGCCCGGAGCCAGGGGACGACCCCTGACATACTGAATGGTTTTTTCATCGACCGCCACCAAGCCGGCACGGGCACCGGCCTCGATGGCCATGTTGCACACGGTCATGCGCGCTTCCATGCTCAAGGCACGGACAGCGGCGCCGCCGAACTCGATGGTGTAGCCGGTGCCGCCAGCAGTGCCGATTCTGCCGATGACCGCGAGCACGATGTCTTTACCAGTACAACCGCGGGGCAGCACGCCGTCAACCCGCACCAGCATGTTTTTGGCTTTTTTGGCCAGCAGGGTTTGCGTGGCCATGACGTGCTCGACCTCGCTGGTGCCAATGCCGTGCGCCAAGGCGCCAAAAGCACCGTGGGTGGAGGTGTGCGAATCACCGCAAACGACAGTCATGCCGGGCAACGTGGCGCCGTTTTCAGGGCCGATCACATGGACGATGCCCTGGCGCTGCGACATGAACGGAAAGTAGGCAGCCGCGCCATATTCCTTGATATTGGCGTCCAGCGTCATGACCTGCTCTTTGCTGGTGGGGTCGGTGATGCCGTCATAGCCCAGTTCCCAGCCGGTCGTGGGGGTGTTGTGGTCTGCCGTGGCAACGATGGAGCTGGTGCGCCAGACCGGCCGCCTGGATTGCCGCAGCCCCTCAAAAGCCTGCGGGCTGGTGACTTCGTGCACCAGATGGCGATCGATGTAGAGCAGCGCGGTACCGTCTTCTTCGGTGTGGACGACATGTTCGTCCCAAAGTTTGTCGTAAAGGGTGCGTCCCATGATGATTCCTAGGTGAGTCGTAGATTTTAAACGGCTGGCACGCCGATCATGATCAATAAAAAGCCCGCCGCTGTTGCCAGCCGGCGGGCTTCTGGAACACGTTATGGTTTAACGCTCGGCCACAGGCACCACGTTGCGTGTGACAGACCCGGTGAACAACTGACGCGGACGACCGATTTTGTACTCGGGGTCGCTGATCATTTCGTTGAGCTGGGCGATCCAGCCGACGGTACGTGCCAGCGCAAAGACACCGGTGAACAAGTTGACCGGGATGCCAATGGCGCGTTGAACAATGCCAGAGTAGAAGTCCACATTCGGGTAAAGCTTGCGCGACACGAAGTAATCATCTTCGAGGGCGATCTTTTCAACGGCCTTGGCCAACTTGAACAAGGGATCGTTCTCCAGACCCAGTTCCAACAACACCTCGTTGCAGGTTTGTTGCATCAGGGTGGCACGCGGGTCGTAGTTTTTGTAGACGCGATGACCAAAACCCATGAGCTTGACGCCAGAATTTTTGTCCTTGACCTGCTCCATGAACTCGCCAACCTTGGCAATGCCGCCGTTACGTTGAATATCTTCGAGCATGTTGAGGCAGGCTTCGTTGGCACCGCCGTGGGCGGGGCCCCACAGGCAGGCGACACCGGCGGCAATGGCTGCAAACGGGTTGGTACCCGACGAGCCGCACAGGCGCACGGTGGAGGTCGAGGCATTTTGCTCGTGGTCGGCGTGCAAAATGAAGATGCGGTCGAGGGCACGCTCCAGCACCGGATTGACCACATATTCTTCGCAAGGCGTACCGAACATCATGCGCAGGAAGTTACCCGCGTAGCTGAGGTCGTTGCGCGGATACATGTAGGGCTGACCGATGCCGTACTTGTAGGCCATGGCCACCAGGGTCGGCATTTTGGCAATCAGGCGAATGGCGGCGATCTCGCGGTGCTGCGGGTTGTTGATGTCGGTGCTGTCATGGTAGAACGCCGACAAGCCACCCACCAGACCGGTCAGCACGGCCATGGGGTGCGCGTCGCGGCGGAAGCCACGCATGAAAAACTGCATCTGCTCGTTGACCATGGTATGGTTGATCACGAGCTTGTGAAAATCATGGCGCTCTTGCGAATTGGGCAACTCACCCTTGAGCAGCAAATGGCAAGTGTCGAGGTAATCGCACTGCGTGGCCAATTGTTCGATGGGGTAACCACGGTACAACAGTTCGCCCTTGTCGCCATCAATGTAGGTGATGGCAGACTGGCACGCCGCCGTAGACAAAAAGCCCGGGTCATAGGTGAACATGCCGGTTTGGCCATAGAGCTTGCGAATGTCGATCACGTCCGGACCAACCGTACCCTGGTAAACCGGCAAATCGACGCTCGGGCTGCCATTGCTAAACGACAGGGTGGCTTTATTTTCAGCTAGCTTCATAGAGACCTTTCAGGTGGATTTTTCAACATACTTAAAACTTCGCAGACCTCGTCTTGCACGAGATTCGCATCAACTTGAGCCAGTGTTTTGCGCCCAAGGTGCAAATCCAGCAAATCTGAATCGCTTAAGTCCATTAGAAGGTTCAGACCTTGCGTCTGCTTGACAGTGAGCGTGGACTCATACCTCTTGAAGAAACGCGCGATGAAAATATCGTTCTCGAGCAAACCCCGGCGGCAGCGCCACTTGAGTTTGCTCAGAACGCGTTCATCAATCAGGGCATCGCCTGCTTCCATGCCAATGGTGCTCATCAAGGCGGCATCAGATGGCGCGACGCACCATCAGTTCCTTGATCTTGCCAATGGCTTTGGTCGGATTCAGGCCTTTAGGACAAACGTCAACGCAATTCATGATGGTGGTGCAGCGGAACAAACGGTAAGGGTCTTCCAGGTTGTCGAGACGCTCAGTGGTGAATTCGTCGCGGCTGTCGGCAATGAATCGGTAGGCTTGCAACAAGCCTGCCGGACCCACAAATTTATCAGGGTTCCACCAAAATACCGGACAACTGGTGGAGCAGCAGGCACACAAAATACACTCATACAGGCCGTTGAGCTCATCACGCTCTTCAGGGCTCTGCAGGCGCTCTTTTTCTGGCGGGCGGCTGTCATTGACGAGGTAGGGTTTGATCGAATGGTACTGCTTGAAAAACAGTGTCATATCAACAATCAGGTCGCGCACCACAGGCAAACCTGGCAACGGCTTGAGCACGATGGTGTCGGGCAGTGTCAGCATGTTGACCAGGCAAGCCAGGCCATTTTTGCCGTTGATGTTCATCGCGTCGGAGCCGCAAATGCCTTCGCGGCATGAACGACGGTAGGACAGCGTGGGGTCGATCGCCTTAAGCTTGGTCAAAACGTCAAGCAACATGCGCTCGCTGCCATCAAGTTCAATCTCGATGGTCTGCATGTAGGGCTTGGCATCGGTGTCAGGGTTGTAGCGATAAATTTGGATAGTACGTTTAGCCATGATTTGCTTTCTTAGATGCGGGGCTTAGAAGGTGCGAATTTTGGGTGGAATGGAGGCCACCGTCAGCGGCTTGAGGTTCACGGGCTTGTAGCTCAGCGCGTTGCTCGCACTGTCCCAGAGCGTGTGCTTGAGCCAGTTGGCATCGTCACGTCCCAGCGGGCAGGTCGCGTCATCAGCGGTCCGGTCGTAATCAGCCACGCTGTGGGCGCCGCGGCATTCGTGCCGTGCTGCAGCCGACACCATGGTGGACTGTGCTGCCTCGATCATGTTTTCCACCTCGAGTGCTTCAATGCGTTCGGTGTTGAAAATTTGCGACTTGTCGGTCAGTTTGATGTCGGTCACGCGCTGACGCAATTGGGCAACCTTGGCAACGCCCTGATCCATGCTGGACTGGGTGCGAAACACGCTGGCATGCTGTTGCATGATGTCGCGCATATCACCAGCCACCACCTGCGCATACTCGCCGGTCGTGGCCGTGTTGAGCCGGTCAAGCCGCGACAGGGAAATGTCGGCAGCGTTTTCGGGCAAGGATTTGTGAACCTGGTTTTCCTTGTTGAACTCGACGATGTGTTTGCCGGCGGCACGGCCAAACACCACAATATCCAGCAGGGAGTTGGTGCCCAAACGGTTGGCGCCGTGCACGCTGACGCAAGCACACTCGCCCACGGCGTACAGTCCGTTGACCACCGTGCTTGGATTGCCATTGATTGGTGCAACCACCTGGCCATAGATGTTGGTCGGGATGCCGCCCATCTGGTAGTGGATGGTAGGCACCACAGGAATCGACTCCTTGGTGATATCCACGTTGGCAAAGTTGTGACCAATTTCGAACACGCTTGGCAAACGCAGGGCAATGGTCTCTGGGCCAAGGTGCGTCATGTCCAAGTTGATGTAGTTTTTGTTGGGGCCGCAACCCCGGCCTTCCTTGATTTCCTGGTCCATGCAACGTGAAACAAAGTCGCGCGGTGCCAGGTCTTTCATGGTGGGCGCATAGCGCTCCATGAAACGTTCACCGTTGCTGTTACGCAAAATCGCGCCTTCGCCACGGCAGCCTTCGGTCAGCAGCACGCCAGCGCCGGCTACCCCGGTTGGGTGGAACTGCCAGAACTCCATGTCTTGTAGCGGAATGCCGGCACGCGCCGCCATGCCCAGGCCGTCGCCGGTGTTGATGTAAGCGTTGGTCGAAGCCGCAAAGATGCGCCCGGCGCCGCCGGTGGCCAGCATCACGCTCTTGGCGCGCAGCACGTGGACCTCGCCGGTCTCCATTTCCAGCGCGGTGACACCGACCACGTCGCCCTCGGCGTCACGAATCAGATCCAGCGCCATCCACTCAACAAAGAAGTTGGTGCGCGCCTTGACGTTTTGCTGGTACAGCGTGTGCAGCATGGCGTGACCGGTGCGGTCGGCGGCCGCGCAGGCGCGCTGCACCGGCTTTTCACCATAGTTGCTGGAGTGACCGCCAAAGGGCCGCTGGTAAATGGTGCCATCCGGGTTGCGGTCAAACGGCATGCCGAAGTGTTCGAGTTCGTACACCACTTTGGCCGCTTCGCGGCACATGAACTCGATGGCGTCCTGATCACCCAGCCAGTCAGAACCCTTGATGGTGTCGTAGAAATGGTAGTGCCAGTTGTCTTCGGCCATGTTGCCCAGACTGGCGCCAATGCCGCCCTGGGCCGCTACGGTGTGCGAACGCGTCGGAAACACCTTGGAGAGTACCGCCACATTCAGGCCGGCATTGGCCAGTTGCAGCGACGCGCTCATGCCAGCGCCACCAGCACCGACGATGACGACGTCAAATTTACGCGTTTGAAGTTTCGAGGTTGCAGTCATGATAAATATTTTTGTCTTGAGTATTGGTTACAGCCCGCCCCGGTGAGAACCAGGACACGCAAAGACTTTCTTGTTGAAAAGAAAGATTTACAAACGCCACAGTGCTTCGATAGCGCCACCGGTGCAGGCAATGAGCCAGGCGATGGCAAACACGTGCATGACAAAGCGCACGCCATAGGGTTTGACGTAATCCTGAAAAATGTTACGCATGCCAACCCACACGTGGTACAGCATGGAAAGAATGACCAGAAAGGTCAGCGACTTCATCCATTGCGGCGAAAAAATGCCAGCCCATAGCTCGTAACCAATCGGACCCTTGCTGAAAATCAGTTGCGCCAGCACCAGTACCGTGAACAAAGCCATGAGGACGGCTGTCACGCGCTGCGACAGCCAGTCGCGCATGCCGTAATGAGCGCCGACGACCAGGCGATGGGATCCAAAATTGACAGACATATTCAAACTCCTTTTTTAATCAGTGAGGGACAGCGCAGGCGCACAGGGCACCGCTGCAGTCTGTCCCGCGAAATTTCAACTTAGTAAAGACCGAACAGTTTGGCGCCCAACACCAGCGTGAGCGTGAGCGTGAGCACCAGCACCACGGCAGCCGTCTGGCGGCCGATGTCCTTGGTCACGTGTTCGTGGTGGGTGTCCATCCAGAGGTGGCGCATCCCGGCGATGAAGTGGTGCAGACTGGCCCAGATCAGGCCCAGCGCGACCAGCTTCCAGATGAAGCCCGGCAAGCCCAGCATGCCTTCATTGAAAGCTGCCTTGAACTTGATGAAAGAAATTTCCGAGGAGATGGAATTGTCGAACATCCAAATGATGAAGGGCATCAGAAAGAACATGATGGCGCCGCTGACGCGGTGCATGCCCGAGGCAAGGGAAGCCAGTGGCCATCGGTAGCTGATAAGCGATTTGCCATCAATGTTGTAGAACTCCGGACGTTTTTTTGCTGTGCTGGCCGCTGATTCAGACATACGATGCTTTCATGGTTGAGGTAACAACTGGGTGACCGTGAGTAAAAGGATAAGTTATAAATTCTATTGCAATGCAACAAGCGCAGAGCCCCTTGGTCGTTTGGCGCAGTATTTTTGTCAGTCGAAAATTTTCTTTTCTTGCACGAGGATGACACCTCAAACGGACTTCAAGCTGACATACCGCCAAAAACCTGCTCACCCGAGGGTGTTGTGGTAGTGATGGGTATCGGTACGGTAGTAGCCGCGGCGCAGTTCCATGGGTTCATCGCGGTAAGTGTAGGCCACCCGTTCCACGCTCAGCAAAGGCGTGCCCAGGGGCACTTTGAGGTGCGCCACATGCAGCTCGGTCGCCGGAATGGCGCGTATTTTTTCTTCGGCACGCAGCATGCGAACGTTGAATTCGGTCTCGAACAAGGCGTACATGGGCCCTTGGTAATTGGCCAGCTGCTCTGCCGTCAAACCCTTGAAAGGCGCTGCGGGCAACCAGATATCTTCCAGAATAATGGGCGCGCCACCAAAACTGAGCAGGCGCCGGGCCTGCAGCACCATGTCACCATTGCGCAGGGCCAGCGCACGGGCCACGTCCGCGGTGGCGCGGCTGCGCTTGCACTCAATGATGTCGCGCTGCGCCGGGCCTTCGCTGCCACGGGTGCCACTGTCAGGCACTAATTTGAGAAACCGGAACTGCACCTGTTGCTCGGCATGAGTGGCAACAAAAGTGCCCTTTCCTTGCCGGCGCAACAGCAAATTCTCGGCAGCCAATTCATCGATCGCCTTGCGTACCGTGCCCTGGCTCACATGAAAACGCCCTGCCAACTCCATCTCACTGGGAATCATTTCGCCGGGCTTCCATTCGCCAACGCGCAGGCTGTTGAGGATCAAGGCCTTGATTTGCTGGTACAACGGACTAAATGCTGGCGTAGCCAACGAAGCCTGCGAAATAGCTGCCTCTGGCAGCGTCAAAGCTGGCTCGATGACAGGATCAGGAAAGGTTTGCATGGTGGATTTGTCTCGATTTGCGGCATGGCTATTTTTGTCGAATCATATCTTATATAAGACATAAGACGAATTGACGAAGCAGAGTTTTCCAGAGTACACTTGATGCGCTAAGGGGTTGGCTGTATGTTGCTTGCCCTGCGCCCACTGAATTATTTCTTAAACCTTTTGGAGATTTCGCCATGAGCAAAAAGCCCGTCCGTGTAGCCGTTACCGGTGCCGCTGGTCAAATTGGTTACGCCATCCTGTTTCGTATCGCTTCAGGCGAAATGCTCGGCAAGGACCAACCCATTGTCTTGAGCCTGCTGGAAGTTCCGGTTGAAAAGGCACAACAGGCGCTGCAAGGCGTGATGATGGAACTGCAAGACTGCGCTTTCCCCCTGCTCGTCGGCATGGAAGCCCACAGCGACCCCATGACCGCTTTCAAGGACGTGGATTACGCCCTGCTGATCGGTTCGCGCCCCCGCGGCCCGGGCATGGAACGCGCTGAGTTGCTGGCCGTGAATGCCGAGATTTTCACCGCCCAGGGCAAAGCCCTGAATGCCGTGGCCAGCCGCGACGTGCGTGTGCTGGTGGTGGGTAACCCTGCCAACACCAACGCCTACATTGCCATGAAGAGCGCACCCGACCTGCCACGCAAGAACTTTACCGCCATGCTGCGCCTGGACCACAACCGTGCCTTGAGCCAACTGGCCTCCAAAACCGGCAAGGCCGTGGCCGACATCGAAAACATGGCGGTCTGGGGCAACCATTCACCCACCATGTACGCAGACTACCGTTTTGCCACCATCAATGGCGAAAGCGTCAAGGACATGATCAACGACGCCGACTGGAACGCCAACACCTTCTTGCCCACAGTGGGCAAACGTGGCGCGGCCATCATTGCGGCACGTGGTGTGTCTTCGGCTGCCTCGGCCGCCAACGCTGCCATTGACCACATGCATGACTGGGCTTTGGGCACCAATGGCAAGTGGGTCACCATGGGCATTCCTTCCAATGGCGAATACAGCATTCCAGCCGATGTGATGTTCGGTTTCCCCGTGACTTGCGAGAACGGCGAATACAAAATGGTTGAAGGCTTGCCAATCGACGCATTCAGCCAGGAATGCATCAACAAGACGCTGAAAGAACTGCAAGACGAGCAGGCCGGCGTCGCTCACCTGCTGTAACTTCGTCCAGAGTCAGGCTCGTGACCCACCCGCGCGACGTCTTGCTGGGCTCGGCAGCGGCCACGCCGCTGCCGGTGTGCGACCACTACTGCGGCGTGCAGGCGCGCATGGTCAAAAGCCTGGCTTTGCAGGCCGAGTTGGGGCAAGAAATGGGCACTTGTGCCTTTGACGTCACGCTCGATTGCGAGGACGGCGCGCCTGTGGGTGGGGAGCAGGACCATGCCCAAATGGTCGCAGAGCTGGCTGAAAACGCCTGGTCGGCGAACCCGAAGCTGGCGCCTCAATACCGCCCCCGGATTGCGGCCCGGGTGCATCCGGTTGATCACCCCGCGTTTGCGCAAGATGTCGCAACCATCATCGCCCGCTCGGCGCACGCCCTGTGTCATGTGATGATCCCGAAGGTGGACTCGGTCGCTGACATCGAGCGCGCCCTGATCCCGATTGACCAGGCTCTCAAAACCAACGGTCGTGCCACGCCCTTGCCGCTGCACGTGCTGATTGAGTCACCACTGGCGGTGCACCATGTGGCAGCCATTGCCGCGCACCCCCGCGTTGAATCGCTCAGTTTTGGCTTGATGGACTTTGTCTCGGCACACGGCGGTGCGATTCCGGCCAGCGCCATGGGCACCTCGGAATACAGCCGCCCCGAAGACCTGGACCAGTTCAGTCACCCGCTGGTGGTGCGGGCCAAGCTCACCATCGCGGCAGCCTGCCATGCCTTTGGCAAGACGCCCTCGCACTGCGTGGTGACCGAGTTCAAAAACGTCGCCCGGCTGGAAGCCGCCGCCCGGTACGCCAGTCGTGCATTGGGCTTTGCTCGCATGTGGAGCATTCACCCGGATCAGATACGCCCGATTCTGGCGGCCTTCGCGCCAGCAGCCCATGAAGTCGATCAGGCCAGTCGCATTGTTTCTGCTGCGCACGCCGCCGACTGGGCGCCCATTTCCCTTGAGGGCCGTTTGCATGACCGCGCCAGTTACCGCTATTTTTGGCAGGTGCTGGTGCGTGCCCACCAAATGGCCAAACTGCCAGACCATGATCCTGCCCAGGTTTTTTTCGCGACCTGATGATCAGGTCGTTCATTTTTTGATTTAAAAGGAGTTGACCATGTTGCAAGCCTACCGTGCCCACGTTGCTGAGCGCGCCACCCTCGGTATCCCCGCCCTGCCCTTGACCGCCCAGCAAACCGCTGAGTTGATCGAGCTGCTGAAAAATCCGCCCCAGGGCGAAGAAGCGACGCTGCTGGACCTGATCACCCACCGCGTGCCCGCCGGTGTGGACGATGCAGCAAAAGTCAAGGCCAGCTACTTGGCCGCCGTGGCGCATGGCACTGAGAAGTGCGCACTCATCAGCCGTGAAAAGGCCACCGAACTGCTCGGCACCATGCTGGGTGGCTACAACCTGACCCCGCTGATCGACTTGCTCGACGACGCGGCGGTGGCCGGCGTGGCCGCTGAAGCCCTGAAGAAAACATTGTTGATGTTCGACCAGTTCCATGATGTCAAAGACAAGGCCGACAAGGGAAATGCGCACGCCAAAGCGGTGCTGCAAAGCTGGGCCGATGCCGAATGGTTCACCAGCCGCCCTGAAGTGCCACAAAGCATCACACTGACCGTGCTCAAGGTTACGGGCGAAACCAACACCGACGACCTGTCACCGGCCCCCGATGCCTGGAGCCGCCCGGACATTCCGTTGCACGCTTTGGCGATGCTGAAGAACAAGCGCGATGGCATCACCCCTGAAGACGACGGCAAGCGCGGCCCGGTCAAGTTCATCGAAGACCTGCGCGCGCGCGGCAACCTGGTCGCCTACGTGGGTGACGTGGTCGGTACCGGTTCCAGCCGCAAGTCCGCCACCAACAGCGTGTTGTGGTTCACTGGTGAAGACATTCCCTTTGTGCCCAACAAGCGTTTTGGCGGTGTCTGCCTGGGTGCCAAGATTGCGCCTATTTTCTACAACACCATGGAAGATGCCGGCGCCCTGCCGATCGAGCTGGATGTGAGCCAAATGGGCATGGGCGACACCATCGAGTTGCGCCCCTATGACGGCAAAGCCCTGAAAGACGGCAAAGTCATTGCCGAGTTCAAGCTCAAGAGCGAGGTGCTGTTTGACGAAGTGCGTGCCGGTGGCCGTATTCCCTTGATCATTGGCCGCGGCCTGACCGCCAAAGCCCGCGAGTCTCTGGGTCTGCCGGTGTCAACCCTGTTCCGTCTGCCGCAAAACCCCAAAGCCACCGGCAAAGGTTTCACACTGGCGCAAAAAATGGTCGGCCGCGCCTGCGGTTTGCCAGAAGGTCAGGGCGTGTTGCCCGGCACTTATTGCGAACCAAAGATGACCAGCGTTGGCTCGCAGGACACCACCGGCCCGATGACCCGCGACGAGCTGAAAGACCTGGCTTGCCTGGGCTTCAGCGCAGACCTGGTGATGCAATCCTTCTGCCACACGGCCGCTTACCCGAAGCCCGTGGACGTCAAGATGCACCACGAGTTGCCCGAGTTCATCAGCAACCGCGGCGGTATTCCGCTGCGCCCGGGTGACGGCATCATCCACAGCTGGCTCAACCGCATGCTGTTGCCTGATACGGTTGGCACCGGCGGTGACAGCCATACCCGCTTCCCGATTGGCATCAGCTTTCCGGCAGGCTCCGGTCTGGTGGCGTTTGGTGCCGCCACCGGCGTGATGCCACTCGACATGCCCGAAAGTGTGCTGGTGCGCTTCAAGGGCACGATGCAGCCCGGCGTCACGTTGCGTGACCTGGTCAATGCCATTCCGCTGTACGCCATCAGGTCTGGTGAACTCACGGTGGCCAAGCAAGGCAAGATGAACGTGTTTTCGGGTCGCATTCTTGAAATTGAAGGTTTGCCAGACCTCAAGGTCGAACAGGCGTTCGAACTCTCTGACGCGTCTGCCGAACGCAGCGCCGCCGGTTGCACCGTGTACCTGAACAAAGAGCCGATCATCGAGTACATCAACAGCAACATCGTCATGTTGAAGTGGATGATCGCCAATGGCTATTCGGATGTGCGCACCATCAACCGCCGCATCAAGGCCATGGAAGCCTGGCTGGCCGACCCGCAATTGCTCAAGGCCGACGCCGATGCCGAGTACACCACTGTGATCGAGATCGACCTGGCCGACATCCATGAGCCGATCGTGGCCTGCCCGAATGACCCGGACGACGTGAAAACCCTGTCCGACGTGGCCGGTGCCAAGATCGACGAAGTCTTCATCGGCTCCTGCATGACCAACATCGGCCACTTCCGTGCCGCCTCCAAATTGTTGGAAAACAAGCGTGACATCCCGGTCAAGCTGTGGATGGCACCCCCCACCAAGATGGACGCCAAACAACTCACCGAAGAAGGCCACTACGGCGTGCTGGGCTCTGCCGGCGCACGCATGGAAATGCCGGGTTGCAGCCTGTGCATGGGCAACCAGGCGCAGGTCAAGGAAGGCGCCACCGTGTTCTCCACGTCCACGCGCAACTTCCCGAACCGTCTGGGCAAGAACAGCAATGTGTACCTGGGCAGTGCCGAATTGGCTGCCATTTGCTCCAAGCTCGGGCGCATTCCGACCAAAGCCGAATACATGGCCGACATGGGTGTGTTGACGGCTGCCAGCAGCAAGATCTACCAGTACCTGAACTTTGACAAGGTGCAGGATTACACCGATGCAGCCGCTTCGGTCAAGGACTCCGCCACCGCCTGAAGTTGTCTTTTAAAACGGCATCCCTGGCGATGCCGTCGCAAGCCAAACCGCCTTGCAGCCACCGCGCTGCAAGGCGGTTTTTTTATGTCACAGTGGTGCTGCGCTGTCGCCCAAGCCCAGGGCTTTGTCCATCATCACCACATCGAGCCAGCGCTCAAACTTCCAGCCGCATGACCTGAGGGTGCCGGCATGGCCAAAGCCAGCGCTTTGATGAACGCCAATGGAGCCCAGGTTTTCGGAGTCACCAATCACGGCAATCAGTTTACGCACACCGGCGCGCTCGGCCTGCGCCATCAATTCGGCCAGCAAGGCGCGGCCCAGGCCCTGCCCTATCGCTGTCGGCGCCAGATAAATGGAATCTTCGGCCGAATAACGGTAGGCCGGGCGTGGCTTGAACCAGTTGCAATAGGCGAATCCCAACACTTGCGCACCATCAACTGCGACCAGATATGGCAAGTTTTTTCCCAGCACATCGGCGCAACGCAGGGCCACTTCGGCCTCAGTGGGCGGGTCGATCTCGAAAGTGCCGGTTCCATGCAACACATGGTGGGCATAGATGGCAGTAATTTGCGCGATGTCGCTGGATTGGCTGGGGCGAATGATGGGCATGGTGATGAAGAACGATATAATGTTTGGCTGTCTGGCGTGTCGCATAACCGGGTGGTTATGTTGCGTGTCTCAAACGCCAGGCTAAATGCCAATTTTCGTGGAAGTTTTTCCACTTCCCCAAAGGATACATCATGGTCGTCATTCGACTCGCCCGTGGCGGTGCTAAGGCTCGCCCGTTTTTCAATATTGTGGTCGCCGACAAACGCACCCGTCGCGATGGTCGCTTCATTGAGCGTATTGGTTTTTACAACCCGATCGCCACTGCTACTGAAGAAAGCATTCGTATTGCCCAGGACCGCCTGACTTACTGGCGCAGCGTGGGTGCGCAAGCGTCTCCCACCGTGGAACGCCTGATCAAGCAATCGGCTGCCAAAGCGGTCTGATCGTTGCTGATGCTGCCCGGCCTGGAGGCTGCCGAACTGCCGGCTGATGCCATCGAAGTCGGGCGCATCCTTGACGCCTGGGGCATCAAGGGATGGTTCAAGGTCCTCCCCTACAGCGCCGATCCCGAGGCGCTTTTTTCATCCAAATCCTGGTTTTTGCTTCCGACCGAAAAAGGTGTCAAAACCTTTGCAAGTGTTGGCTCGCTGAAAGTCAAGGAAGCCAAAAATCATTCAGATACGGTGGTTGCCTGTGCGTACGGTATTGACGACCGCAACGCGGCCGACGCCCTGCGCGGCGCGCGCATCTTCATTTCGCGCAGCAGTTTTCCCACCGCCCAAAAAGACGAGTACTACTGGGTCGACCTGATCGGGCTTGACGTCATCAACCGTGAAGGTATATCGCTGGGTCAGGTGCGTGACCTGTTGACCACCGGCCCGCAAACCGTGCTGGTGATCGACCAGCTGCAGGATGGCAAACTGGTGGAAATCATGATCCCGTTTGTGGCGGTTTACATTGACGATGTGAGCTTGAGCGAGCGACGCATTCTGGTGGATTGGCAAGCTGATTACTAAGAGCAGCATCATGCGATTTGACGTGGTGACGCTGTTTCCGGAATTATTTGCCCCCCTGCTCAGCACAGGCATCACCCGGCGCGCCTTTGAATCTGGTCAAGTCGATGTGCAGTTGCGTAACCTGCGCGATTTTGCCCAGGGCAACTACCGCCGTGTTGACGACCGACCCTTTGGCGGTGGCCCTGGCATGGTGATGATGGCCGAACCGCTGGCCCGGTGCCTGTCAAGCGTTCGGGCCGAGCGTCCCGACAACGCACCGGTGGTCCTGTTCTCACCCATCGGCAAACCCCTCAACCACGCCATGGTCACCCGTTGGTCTGAAAGTCATGGTGCGGTACTGATTTGTGGTCGCTATGAAGGCATTGACCAGCGCTTCATTGATACGCATGTGACCGAGCAGATCAGCCTGGGCGACTTTGTGCTGTCAGGTGGCGAAATTGCTGCCATGGCACTGCTCGACGCCGTGGCCCGGCTGCAACCCGGCGTGCTGGGCGATGCCGACAGCCACGCGCAGGACAGCTTCAATCCGGCACTGGACGGCCTGCTGGACTGCCCGCATTACACCCGCCCCGAGGTCTGGCAAGACCAGACCGTGCCGGACGTGCTGCTCAGCGGCCACCATGTGAACATCGCGCGTTGGCGCCGCGAGCAGCGTTTGGTGCTGAGCCAGCGCTTGCGACCTGAACTGATTGAGCAAGCCCGAAGTGCGGGGCAGTTGAGTCCGCAGGACGAAGTTGTGCTCTCAGGCTATAATCGCGGGCTTCCCGATCCTCTGTAAGACCGCCAAAGTGCTTTGCACGCTGGCTCGCATCATGGTGATGCTGGTGCTGACATGATCATTGAAAGAACCTTATGAACCTGATCCAAATCCTTGAGCAAGAAGAAATAGCTCGCCTGAACAAGACCATCCCCGAGTTTGGCCCTGGTGACACTGTGATCGTGAGCCTGAACGTGGTCGAAGGCACGCGCAAGCGTCTGCAAGCCTACGAAGGCGTGGTGATTGCCAAGCGCAATCGCGGCCTGAACAGTGGCTTCACCGTTCGAAAAATCTCCAGCGGCGAAGGTGTCGAACGTACGTTCCAAACCTACAGCCCGCTGATCGCAGGTATCGAAGTGAAGCGCCGCGGTGACGTGCGCCGTGCCAAGCTGTATTACCTGCGTGATCGCAGCGGCAAGTCGGCGCGTATCAAAGAAAAATTGCCAGCGCGCAAAGTGGTGGCAACAACCGCCGCTTGATCCCCTGGCAGGCAGCCCAGAAAAACCGCCTCAGTCAACTGTGGCGGTTTTTTTTCGCCCTGCTTCCCAACCCGCCATGGCCGCACTCATGATCGATCCGCGCACGGTGCCTGTGACACAAGTGGACAGCCACCTGCCTGCGGTAGAACAGCAACGGCTGCAAGCCGACGCACTGCGCGCGCGTTTTACCGCACCCCCCGTTTGGCAGCCCGAATTTTTGATTGAAAAAAAGTTCATGGAACGCCTGCCCTTGCCCGCTGCGGTGCTGCTGCCCATCGTACTGCGCCCGGAACCGACCGTGCTGCTCACCCTGCGCACGCCCCACCTGAGCACCCACTCCGGGCAAATCGCCTTTCCGGGCGGCAAGGTCGATGCGGCAGATGCCGACGCAGTCGCTGCGGCCTTGCGCGAAGCCCAGGAAGAGATTGGTCTGGAGGCGCGTTTTGTCGAGGTGCTTGGCCAATTGCCAATCTATATCACCGGCTCCGCCTTTCACATCACGCCGGTCGTTGCGTTGGTGTCACCAGGTTTCGCCCTGAACATGAATCCCTACGAAGTTGCCGATGTTTTTGAAGTGCCGCTGGCTTATTTGATGAACCCGGCCCACCACCGGCACCATCAGGTGGACTGGCAGGGTGTGCAGCGGCAATGGTTGTCCATGCCTTACCAGGACAATCTCACCGAGCGCTTTATCTGGGGCGCAACAGCCGGCATGCTAAGGAACTTTTACCGTTTTTTGCGGGCCTGAACCGTGCAGCCGCTATGATTCACGCATGAGCTTTATCTCTGTGCTGTTTGCCCTGCTGCTGGATCAGGCGCGCCCCTTGAGCCGCGGCAACCCGATCCATGCCGCCATGCGCTCCTGGGTTAGCTATTGCAGCCGCAACCTGGACGCTGGCAAACCCTTGCACGGCTGGCTGGCCTGGGGATTGGCGGTGGGCCTGCCATCCGGCCTGGCACTGTTGATTTACTGGGCGCTGGCCCTGTGGGTGGGCTGGCCACTGGCGGTGCTGTGGAGCGCCCTGGTGTTGTACGCATCCCTTGGCTTTCGCCAGTTCAGTTTTCACTTCACCGAGATTCGCGACGCCCTGGCCAACGACGACGACGCCCAGGCCCGCTCGCTTCTGGCCCAATGGCAGCACATTGACACCCAGTCGTGGTCGCGCAGCGAGATCATTGGCCGCGTCATCGAGTTCTCGGTGTTGGCAGCCCACCGCCACGTCTTCGGTGTGCTGGCCTGGTTTTCCGTTTTGGCGGCCCTGGGATTGGGCCCCACGGGTGCTGTGCTGTACCGCCTGGCCGAATTCGTGGCCCGATATTGGAAGCACAAAGGGCAGGCCATGGCGCAGCCTGCCAGCCAGGCCCTGCAAGCCAATGCAAAGACAGCCTGGCACTGGATTGACGGCCTGCCTGCCCGCATGACGGTACTGGGCTTTGCCGTGGTGGGCAATTTTGAAGAAGCCATTGATGGCTGGCGTCGCTATGCAGCGCAATCCGGCACCGACAACGACGGCCTGGTGTTGGCCGCCACGGCTGGGGCCATCAACATTCAGCTCGGAACAACTTCCTCCACCCTGACACCCGCATCCACCGCACAGGCCCCTGGCGCCAGCCAGCGCCCAGCCCCCGAGCTGGCCCATCTGGCTGTTCTGGTGGGTTTGGTCTGGCGTGCGGTGGTCATGTGGGTTGTCCTGTTGGCACTTTTGACCCTGGCACGACTCATCGCCTAAGGCAGTCATCAAGTGCCTGGCGGCAAGTCGGCAAGCCCTTTTTTTGAAGTGAAGCAACTCTTGAACATCCAATTTACAAGCCCCATCGTCCAGCAACTGGTGCCCTATGTGCCAGGTGAGCAACCCAAAATGGCCAACCTGGTCAAGCTCAACACCAACGAAAACCCGTACCCGCCGTCACCGCGTGTGGTGGCAGCCATCCAGCAAGCAGCCCAACATGGTTTGCAGTTGTACCCCGACCCCGACGGCAGCAGCTTGCGCCAAGCCATTGCCCGGCACTTCAGCCTGACGCCCGAACAGGTCTTCTTGGGCAATGGTTCAGACGAGGTGTTGGCGCACGCCTTTTTTGCCTTTTTCCAGCAGGGCTTCCCGCTGCTGATGCCCGACATCAGCTACAGCTTCTACAAGGTCTATTGCGGCCTGTACAGCATTGCCGCACGCACCGTGCCGCTGCGCGAAGGCCTGCAACTGAATGTGGCTGACTACGCCTGCGCTGCAGAGCAGGCCGTCGCCGGGGTGGTCATTGCCAACCCCAACGCCCCCACCGGTGTCGGCGTGCCACTGGCCGACATCGAGACACTGCTGCAAATGCACCCGAACCGGGTGATTCTGGTGGATGAGGCCTATGTCGACTTTGGCGGCCAAAGTGCCATGGGCCTGATCGACCGCTACCCCAACCTGCTGGTGGTGCACACGATGTCCAAGTCACGCTCGCTGGCCGGTTTGCGCATCGGCTACGCTTGCGGTCAAGCGCATCTGATCGAGGCCCTGAATCGGGTGAAAAACAGCTTCAACTCGTACCCTCTGGACCGGTTGGCGCTGGCTGGCGGCGTGGCCGCATTTGAAGACCAGACTTATTTTGAACAAACCCGCCAGGCGGTGATGAGCAGCCGCGAAGGCCTGGTACTGGCGCTGGAAGACCTGGGTTTCGTGGTGCTGCCGTCGCAAGCCAATTTTGTCTTTGCGCGTCACCCCAATCATGCGGGGGCCGACCTGGCCGCCGGCTTGCGAGCGCAAGGAGTGCTGGTGCGGCATTTCAAACTAGCCCGCATCGACGCCTATTTGCGCATCAGCGTGGGCACGCCCGAACAGTGTGATCAACTGGTGGCGGCCTTGGCCAAGCTGGTTACGGCCGTAGCCTAAGCGCAGGTTTAAACAGCCGGGCATCCGACGAAATGTTGGGGTCAGAGCACGTCGCTTTGCGAGTGGTCTGACCCGCAATGTCAATAACGTCGCATCTGCTTCAGCTCAACATAAAGATCACCATAAATCTGATAACGGTTCACACTGATGCTGTCGGGCTTGTCGTCGGAATTCACCGCGGCAATCACGCCACAGCCGGGTTCGTGCAAGTGGCTGCAGTTGTAGAACTTGCAGTTTTTGACATGGGGCTTGAGGTCGGGCATGTAGGCCGCCAGTTGGGCTGGGTCGATGTGATTCAGGCCAAATTCCTGAAATCCGGGCGAGTCAATCAAGGCCGTTGTTTTAGCCTCATCCACCCAATACCAAGTGGTGCTGGTGGTGGTGTGTTTGCCACTGCTCAGGGCCTGTGACAAGACCCCGGTTTGCACCAGTGCGCCGGGAATCAGACAGTTGATCAAGGTGCTCTTTCCTGCGCCCGACGGACCCAGCACCAACGTGGTTTTGCCGTTCAGAAGCTGGCTCAGGGCGGCACGTCCGGCTACAGCATCCGCCAGCGAAAGCGGCAACACGTCGTAGCCCATGTGCCGATACGGCGCCAGCCAGTTCCAGGCGCGGGCAAAGGGTTCGGTGAGGTCACTTTTATTCAGGGCGATGATCGGGGTGATGTGCTGCTCTTCGGCGGCAATCAGGGCACGCGACAACTGGCTGCTGGAAAATTCAGGCTCGGCAGCAATCAGGATCAGTACCTGGTCCAGGTTGGCGGCAAACATCTTGGTGCGCACATCGTCCTGTCGGTAAAACAGATTGCGTCGGGGCTCGATTTTCTCGATCGTCCCTTCGTCCTGCGAAGCCAGCCACAACACTTGGTCCCCCACCACGCCCTGGCTCTTTTTGCCACGTGAATGGCAAATCAAGCGCGCGCCAGCGGCGTTTTCCACCAGAAAATGCCGTCCGTAGTTGGCCACGATCAGGCCGGGGGCGCGCTGCGGTACCGTCATACAGGCACCGGTTTGGCAGCGCCAGGCAGCGCATCCACCGCAGCCGCACAGTCAAAATCAGCCTGCGACAAACCAGCCACATCATGCGTGTTGTAACGCACCGTGCAGTTGTCAAATTGCACCATGAGTTCGGGATGGTGGTCACGGGACTGGGCCAACCAGGCCACGGCATTGACGAACGACATGGTCTGAGCGAAATCGGCAAAACGAAAAGTTTTCTGGATCACCACTGCCGTGCCATCCCCGTCCAGGCGCCAGTCTTCCAGCTTGGTCAGCCGGGTGACCACTTCAGTTGCCGTCAAGGCGCGTCTTTGCTGGGCTAAGGTCATATTGGAGACAAAAATCAGGCACCCGCCGGGGCCACACCGCGCATGCGCGCCAACCGCTCAGAGGCACCGGGGTGTGAGTAATAAAAGCTGACGTACAAGGGGTCTGGCGTCAGGGTGG
Source organism: uncultured Rhodoferax sp. (assembly GCA_964538895.1). Classification (GTDB taxonomy): domain Bacteria; phylum Pseudomonadota; class Gammaproteobacteria; order Burkholderiales; family Burkholderiaceae_C; genus Rhodoferax. Next base: position 19,681 of record CAZIGL010000015.1, on the reverse strand, counting down.
AGGCATTGTCTTCGTAAAGCTTGAGCAGTGCCGTGGCAAGGTCCTCGGCGCTGGTTTGCCGCACGGCATAAGCGTCAGCCTCAAACTCATGCTTGCGTGACACTTGTGCAAACAGCGGGGCAATGAAAAAACTGAACACCGGCAGCGCCAGCATGAACAGCAACAGGGCCAACGCATCATTGCTCGATGCCAGGCTGGGTTGAACGCCCAAGCCGGTGAAAAACCAGACTTGGCTGCCCAGATAACCCAGCAAGGCAAAGCCAGCCAGACTCAGCGCGAACATGGACACAATGCGTTTGATGATGTGTTTGTGTTTGAAATGCCCCAACTCATGTGCCAGCACCGCATCCACCTCGGGCGCGCTCAGCTTGGCCAGCAAAGTGTCGTAAAACACCACCCGCTTGGCCGCCCCAAAGCCGGTGAAATAGGCGTTGGCGTGCGCGCTGCGCTTGCTGCCGTCCATCACGAACAAACCCTTGGCAGAAAAACCGCAACGCTGCATCAAGGCCGTCACACGGGCCTTCAAGGTTTCATCTTCCAGTGGTGCAAATTTGTTGAACAGAGGCGCGATCAGGGTCGGATAAATCACCAGCAGCAACAGGTTGAAACCCATCCAGAACACCCAGGCCCACAACCACCACAGACTGCCAGCGGCGGCCATCAGCCAGAGGATCAAGGCAGCAATCGGCAGCCCGATCAGGGCACCCACCAGACCAGACTTGAGCAGGTCAGCCAGCCACAGTTTGGGGGTCATCTTGTTAAAACCAAAGCGCTCCTCCAGCACAAAGGTTTGGTACCAGGACAACGGCAAATCAACCGCGCCACTGATGACGACAAAAGCCACCAGCAAGGCCAGTTGCTGCGTCATGCCCGCACCCATGATTGGAACCAAGGCCTGGTTCAGGCTGGATAACCCGCCGAGCAAGGTCCAGCCCAGCAGCACCGCCGCACCCAGCGCCATTTCCAGCAGACCCAGGCGTGCCTTGGCCACGGTGTAATCGGCAGCCTTCTGGTGGGCGGTCAAAGAGATGGTGTGCGCAAAAGCGGCAGGGACCCGACCACGGTGATGCGCCACATGGCGGATCTGGCGGGAACCCAGCCAAAACTTGAGCACCAGACCCAAGGCCAGGGCAGCGGCAAAAACCACAGAAAATAAAAATGAAAGAGAAGAAGGTGAGTCAGTCATGGGCGCGAAGTTTAGGCCATCGGTGACAATTCACGCCATGCACCACGCCAACACCCCCACTGAATCCGCACCCCTGGCCAAATCGGATCTCAACCTGGTCTGGCTGGACTGCGAGATGACGGGCTTGAACCCGGAGCATGAGCGCATCATTGAAATTGCAGTCATCATCACCGACGCCCATTTGACCCGACGCATTGAAGGCCCGGTGTTGGTCATCCACCAGAGCGATGACCTGCTCGGCAAGATGGACAAATGGAACACCAGCACGCACGGCAAAAGCGGCCTGATTGACAAGGTCAAGGCCACGGCCATGACAGAAGAAGAAGCCGAGAAAATACTGCTCCAGTTTCTGGCGCATTACGTGCCCAAGAGCAGCGTTCCCATGTGCGGCAACAGCATCGGCCAGGACCGGCGTTTCCTGGCGAAATACATGCCCAGGTTGGAAGCATTTTTTCACTACCGCAACCTGGACGTGAGCACGCTCAAGGAACTCTCCAAGCGCTGGGCGCCCGGCGTCTTCAAAAGTTTCAAAAAGAAACAGCGGCACACCGCGTTGGCGGACGTGCATGAGTCCATTGATGAACTGGAACACTACCGCGCGCACTTCCTGAAACTGCCCATCTGAGCAAATTGAAGAAAGAAACTAAGTAGAAACCCGGATTCATGGCATAATTCGAGGCTTCGCTGAAATTACAGCGGATTTTGCACATCTCCCAACATTCACTGGGTCTGCAGCCAGGTTGATTCCCAACCTGCCTCAAAAAGACCCCCAGCTTCTAGACGCACTCACTTTGTTGAGCTAGAGCCGGTTCCGTTTGATGGTTGATGTTTTTAACCACCACACGGATCCACCGCACAACTTGCGGGGCTTCGCGTTTGAGGACATTCCATGACTGACGCTACTTTAGCGGCGGGCGAACTTTCGTCTGCCGAAATCCTTTCCAACGACATCAACCTGTTGCCCCACGAGACCATCGACGCACCCGAGACCGCTGCGCCGGTCGCAGAAGAGATTCCCAACGGTTTTGTCACGCTGGGCCTGGCGCCTGAGCTGATCCAGGCCGTGAAGGATCTGGGCTTTACCCAGCCCACCACGGTGCAACTTAAAACCATTCCACTGGCCATGCAGGGCGTTAGTGACGACGGCAACAGTGCCCGTTTTATTGACCTGATGGTCTCCAGCCAGACCGGCAGTGGCAAAACCGCCGCGTTCCTGTTGCCCGTGCTGCACACCTTGCTCAAACAGCAGGAGCAGGCTGAAACGAAATCACGCACGGATTACGAAGAGGCCGTTGCCGACGCCGTTGCCAAGGGCGAAGCTCCTCCGAAGCGCGCCAAGCGCAAAGACCCCACCAACCCACGCCATTTCAGCGCGCCCACCCCGGGTGCCCTGATCGTCTGCCCAACCCGTGAACTGGCCCAGCAAGTGGCGCACGACGCCATCGACCTGGTGCAACATTGCCGTGGCCTGCGCGTGGCCAACATCGTGGGCGGCATGCCTTACCAGTTGCAGATTGCCAAGTTGCAAAACGCCAATCTGGTGGTGGCCACCCCGGGCCGTCTGCTCGACCTGCAGCGCTCGATGCAAATCAAGCTTGACCAGGTGCAATTTTTGGTGGTCGACGAGGCTGACCGCATGCTTGACCTGGGCTTCTCGGATGACCTGGCTGAAATCAACCAGCTCACCATTGACCGCAAGCAGACCATGATGTTCAGCGCCACCTTTGCGTCGCGCATCCAGCAGCTGGCTTCGCGCGTGATGCGCGAGCCGCAGCGCATCACCATTGACAGCCCGCAAGAAAAACACGCCAACATCAAGCAAGTGCTGTTCTGGGCCGACAACGCACAGCACAAGCGCAAGTTGCTTGACCATTGGCTGCGCGACACCACCATCAACCAGGCGATTGTGTTTGCCAGCACGCAAATTGAATGTGACGGTTTAGCCAACGACCTGCAACAAGATGGCTTTGACGCCGTCGCGCTGCACGGTGCCCTGAGTCAGGGCCTGCGCAACCGCCGCCTGATGGCACTGCGCCAAGGTCAGGTGCAGATTTTGGTGGCGACCGATGTGGCGGCCCGCGGCATTGACGTGCCCACGGTGACCCACGTGTTCAACTTTGGCCTGCCCATGAAAGCCGAAGACTACACCCACCGCATCGGCCGTACCGGCCGCGCCGGCCGTGACGGCCTGGCCGTGACCTTTGCCGAGCTGCGTGATCGCCGCAAGATTTTTGACATCGAATCCTTCAACCGCCAGCCCATCAAGGCTGAAGTGGTGCCAGGCCTGGAGCCCAAGCAGCGTATTCCCGAGTCTCGCCCCAGTGGTTTTGGTGGCCGCGACACCCGTGGTGGTGGTGACTTCAACGGCCGTGATCGCAAATTTGGTGGCGGTGGCCGCAGCGGTGGCTTTGACGCACCGCGTGGCAACTTTGACGCACCGCGTGGCAACTTTGACGCACCGCGTGGCGGCTTTGGCGACCGCAATGCCAATGGCCCCCGCATGGTGGGCGCTGGTAATTTCCAGAACAATAACGGCGGCGGTTTTGCTGGCCGTGACGACCGCTCTTTTGCGCCGCGTGACAGCGCGCCACGTGAAGGCTTCAACTACGAACGCAAGGGTGGTTTCAACGACCGCTTTGCCGCCGACCGCAATGCTGGCCCAGCTGCCGCACCCCGTGGTGATTTTGCTGCCCGCAAGCCTGCCTTTGGCAAGCCCGCGTTCGCCAAACCCGCTGGCGGTGGCAAGGTGTTTGTGCCGCGTGATGCGCAAAAGCGTTTTTCCAAAAACGACCGCTGATCAAACCTGACAGCTGACCAAGCCCGCTGATTGCAAAGTCAGCGGGCTTTTTTGCGCCCGGGTGCGCTACGCGACGACAGGAATCGCCGACATCATCGGTCAAGCACCGCCCAATAGACCCACCTGCAAGCCGCCCAGCACAATGGCAGCAATTTGCAAAACCAGCAGCAGCACCAAAGGTGACAAATCAATGCCACCCACCAGCGGCAAGATCCGGCGAATCGGACGCAACAGCGGCTCGACCAAACGCGCCATCACGTCACTGACGACCGATGACGTGGAGACCCAGGACAACACGGCATAAACAATCACGGCCACCGTCAAGCCAAAAATGGCCATGCTGAACAAGCCGAATACCGCGAACACCGGCAACACCAACAAACTGCCACCGGCTCCAGCCATGAGCCACAGTATGGCGAATTTGGCCAACTGCAGGAGAAAAGCCGCCACCAAGCTGGCTGTATCGAGCGCGCCAAGCGAGGGCAATACCCGGCGCAGCGGCAGCACCAGCCAGTCAGTCAGTGCAAAAACAAAGCGACCCAGCGGGTTGCCCGAGCGTGCCGACATCGGGATGCGCAAAAACTGCATGTACAACCGCAACAGGCAGGCACCGCCGACAATGCCCACCACGACCTCAAGCAACAGGGAAATAATCTGATAAAGCATGGCACCAATGCAGGGTTGAAGATCAGTGGCAATGATAACGACAGGCGCGCCAGCTCTTAAAATCATCAGCTTTGTCAAAACCGCCTTTGTTTTGCTGCCCGCCTGCTGGCGTGAAAGCAGCTTTTATGAATGACCCACATGTCTGACCACACCACCGACCCCGCACCCCTTCCCATCCCGCAGGATGAAAACCAGTTGATCCTGGAGCGGCGCGAGAAGCTCAAGGCCTTGCGCCAGGCGCAGCTTGAGGGCAAGGGCGTTGCCTTCCCGAACGACTTCAAGCCCGCCGACCATGCCGCCGACCTGTTTGCGGCGCACGCTGGGCAAACACCCGAGGGCTTGGTGGAACAAGGCGCGAAAGCCAAAGTGGCCGGTCGCATGATGCTCAAGCGCGTCATGGGCAAAGCCAGTTTCGCCACCTTGCAGGACAGCACCGGGCGCATCCAGATCTACATCAAGGGAGAAGACGTGGGGGCCGACATTTACGCCGCCTTCAAGCACTGGGACCTGGGTGACATCGTGGCCGCCGAAGGCCTGGTCTTCAAGACCAAGACCGGCGAGCTCTCGATTCACGCCAGCAGCATCCGCCTGCTGACCAAAAGCCTGCGCCCGATGCCCGACAAGTTTCACGGCATGGCCGACCAGGAGGTCAAGTACCGCCAGCGTTATGTCGACCTGATGACCGACGAAGACACCCGCAAACGCTTTGTGGCGCGCAGCAAGGCCGTCAGTGGCATTCGCGAATTCATGGTGGCGCACAACTTTCTCGAAGTTGAAACCCCCATGCTGCACCCGATTCCCGGGGGTGCCAACGCCAAGCCCTTCACCACCCACCACAATGCGCTGGACCAGCAAATGTTTTTGCGCATTGCCCCCGAGCTCTACCTCAAGCGCCTGATTGTGGGCGGCTTCGAGCGCGTGTTCGAGATCAACCGCAGCTTCCGCAACGAAGGCATCAGCGTTCGCCACAACCCTGAATTCACCATGATGGAGTTCTATGCGGCGTACTGGGACTACCAGGACCTGATGACCTTCACTGAAGCCTTGATTCGCGATGCCGCGCAACGTGCCCTGGGCACCCTGCATCTCAGCTACGCGGGCAAGCCGGTTGACCTGAGTCAGCCTTTCGAGCGCCTGACCATCCATGAGGCCATCTGCAAGCACACCGAAGCGGGCCAGATGCTTGACGACGGTTCGGGCTTGAAGGTCGATAGCGCCGAATGGCTGCGCTCGGTGCTGCCCAAACTCGGCATCACCGAGGCCAAACACCACATCGCCACGCGCAGTCTGCCCAGCTTGCAGGTGCTGTACTTTGAAGAAACCGTCGAAGAAAAACTCTGGCAGCCGACCTTCATCATGGAGCACCCAACCGAAATCTCGCCGCTGGCGCGCGCCAACGACAGCCGTCCGGAAGTGACCGAGCGCTTTGAGCTCTACATCACCGGCCGCGAATTCGGCAACGGTTTCAGCGAGTTGAACGACGCCGAGGAGCAAGCCGCCCGCTTCCAGGCCCAAGTGAGCGCCAAGGACGATGGTGACGACGAAGCCATGTATTTTGATGCCGACTTCATTCGCGCCCTGGAATATGGCATGCCACCCACCGGCGGCTGCGGCGTGGGGCTGGACCGGCTGATGATGTTGCTGACCGACAGCAGCAGCATTCGTGACGTGATCCTGTTCCCTGCCCTGCGCCGCGAAGCCTGAGCAAATTTTCCATGCCGCAAGCCCCTTGGCCCTACCCACGCTGGATCGCCCATCGGGGCGCTGGCAAACTGGCCCCTGAGAACACCTTGGCCGCCTTTCGGCTGGGAGCCAGCCACGGTTACCGCATGTTCGAATGCGATGTCAAGCTGAGCAGTGACGGCATTCCGTTCTTGCTGCACGACGACAGCCTGACACGCACCACCGATGCCGAAGAAAAGCTGGGGATTGACAGCAAGCCCATCGGCGGCGAGCACCATTGGGGCACACTGGCACAGCTCGACGCCGGCAGTTGGCACTCACGCGGCTTTGCTGGTGAACCTTTGCCCACCTTGGAAGCCATTGCCCGGTACTGCTTGCGCAATGCGTATTTTTTGAACATCGAGATCAAACCCACACCCGGCCTGGAACGTCAAACGGGTGAGGTGGTGGCCCGGCACGCCGCCCGCCTGTGGCAAGACGCCAGCGTGCCGCCGCTGCTGACGTCGTTTCAGGTGCTATCCCTGGAAGCTGCCATGGCGGCACAGCCCGATTTGCCGCGCGGCCTGCTGCTCGATGCCCTTTGGCCTGGCTGGCTGGAAACAGCACAACGCCTGGGCTGTGTGGCCATCATCTGCGACCACGTGTTGTGGGACCAGGCCAGCGTACAGCAGGCCAAAGACGCCGGGTTCAAGACCCTGAGTTACACCGTTAACGATGAAGCCACGGCCCAACGCCTGCTGGCCCTGGGACTGGATGGCATCATCACCGACCGGGTTGACTCATTTACGCCGGTCAGCCCTTGCGCATGAGCCATTGACCGGTGGCCGCGGTGGCTGCCAGGGCCAGATAAGTCAGCATCTTGCCATCCTGGCCCAACAGCACCAAGCCGAGCGCCAGCACGACCAGACCCGCCGCGAAAATGAGTCCAAACTGCGCAGGACGCGAAAAAGTCGAGGCCCTCTTGCTGGTCAACAACGGGGCCAGCCAAGGCAGCAGCAAGGCCAGCCAGAAAGCCGGAGCCGCAAAATTGACAGCATGGTTCAGCAGATCCAGCGGTCCCATCAGACAACCTCAAGGGAAAAGAAAAAATGATACAAGTCAAAGTGCATAGCCGTTGATTTTATAATCCAACAATGGCAGTCTGGGCCTTAGGCATCAATCACACGACCGCACCGCTCGATCTGCGCGGTCGGTTTGCGTTCGCCATCGATCAGGTCGAACCCACCTTGCACGCCTTGCGCAGTGCGCTGACACGCGCACCAGAGGCCGCCCTGATCTCCACCTGCAACCGTACCGAGATCTATTGCGCTGGTGAGCAAGCGCAACTGGAGCCCACCCTGGCCTGGTTGGCGCAATGTGGTGGCGTGCCTGCCGAACTGCTGCGTGCCCACTCCTACACCCTCAACGACGGCCTGGCGGCACGCCACGCCTTTCGGGTGGCCAGCGGGCTTGATTCAATGGTGCTGGGCGAGCCGCAGATTTTGGGTCAAATCAAAGATGCCGTGCGCGCGGCCGAGGCCGCTGGCGCCCTGGGCACCACCCTGTGCCAGCTCTTTCAGCGTTCGTTTGCGGTCGCCAAAGAGGTACGCACATCAACGGCCATCGGCGCCCACTCCATCAGCATGGCTGCGGCTGCCGTGCGCCTGGCCGGGCAGTTGTTTGAAGACCTGAGCGAGGTGAAAGTTTTGTTTGTGGGTGCTGGCGAGATGATCGACCTGTGCGCCACCCACTTTGCAGCCAAAAACCCCAAAAGCATCGTCATTGCCAACCGCACGCTGGCACGCGGCGAAGAGCTTGCAGCCAAATTTGGCGCCGAGGTGATGCGCCTGGCCGACCTGCCGGACCGCTTGCATGAATTTGACGCCATCATCAGCTGCACCGCCAGTTCCCTGCCACTGATCGGCCTGGGCTCTGTAGAGCGTGCCCTTAAAACACGTCGGCGCCGCCCCATGTTCATGGTTGATCTGGCGGTTCCGCGCGACATCGAGTTCGAAGTCAAAGCCCTGGAAGACGTCTACCTTTACACCGTGGACGACCTGGCCGGTGTGGTGCAAACCGCGCAAGCCAATCGGCAAGCCGCCGTGGCCCAAGCCGAAGCCATTGTCGACGCCGGGGTACAAAGCTTTCTGCACTGGCTGGAGCAGCGCAGCACCGTGCCACTGATCCAGCAACTCAACGCTCAAACCGACGAGTGGCGCGCCACCGAGATTGCACGCGCGCGCAAACTGCTGGCCAAAGGCGAAGGCGTGGACTCCGTGCTGGAAACCCTCAGCAAAGGGCTCACACAAAAAATGCTGCACGGCGCCATGGCGGAATTGCGTGGCGGTGACAGCCATTCCCGCGAGCGCGCCAGCGCCGCAGTACAACAATTCTTCCTGCGCAAAGAGCGTTAGCTGCCCTGGCACGTCACACCACCATGACACGCCTGGTGGACCAACACCTTGGCTGTCATTGCGGGCTTGGCCCGCAGCCCATGACACCCACTGAACAGATGCCAGCGTCAGTCCGGTCTGACCGCCAACAAGTACCTGACACTCCTGCCCAGACTCACATCGCCTTCTTCGACCCTAGCCCATGAAAACCTTTCTCCGCCAACAACTTGCCCGTTATGCCGACCGCCTGGGCGAGCTGGAGTTTTTGCTGTCGCGACCCGACATCATGAGCGACATGGCGCAATTCCTGCTGTTGTCGCGCGAACACACCGAAGTGGCCGCAGTGGCGGGCCGCTGGCAACGCTACCAACAGCGCGAGGCCGACCTGGCTGCGGGCCAGGAACTGTTGGCAAGCAGCGCCGACGACGCAGACATGGCGGCGCTGGCGCAGGAAGAAATGGATGACGCCCAGCTGGAGTTGCTGCAGCTTGAAACCGAGCTGCAGCGCATGCTGCTGCCCAAAGACCCCGATGACGCGCGCAATGCCTTTGTTGAAATTCGCGCGGGCACCGGCGGCGATGAATCGGCCCTGTTTGCCGCCGATCTGGCGCGCATGTACCTGCGCTATTGCGAGCGCCGCGGCTGGAAACCTGACATCATCAGCGAATCCAGCAGCGAGCTGGGTGGTTACAAGGAAGTCGTTATCAAAATTGACGGCGACCATGTCTACGGCGCCCTCAAGTTCGAGTCAGGCGGCCACCGGGTCCAGCGCGTGCCGGTCACGGAAACCCAGGGCCGCATTCACACCAGCGCCTGCACTGTGGCCGTGCTGGCCGAACCCGACGAGATTGATGCCATCAAGATCAACCCGTCGGATTTGCGCATTGACACCTACCGCGCCAGTGGCGCCGGTGGCCAGCACATCAACAAGACCGATTCGGCGGTACGCATCACCCACTTGCCTACCGGCATCGTGGCCGAATGCCAGGACGGCCGCAGCCAGCACAGCAACAAGGCGCAGGCCCTCAAGGTGCTGACAGCCCGCATCCAGGAAAAAGACCGCTCAGAGCGCGCTGCCAAAGACGCTGCCGAGCGCAAAAGCCTGGTCGGCAGCGGCGACCGCAGTGACCGCATTCGCACCTACAACTTCCCCCAGGGTCGGCTCACCGACCACCGCATCAACCTGACGTTGTACAAGCTGCTGACCATCATGGAAGGCGATCTGGACGATGTGGTGAACGCATTGCAGGCCCATGAAGCAGCCGCGCAACTGGCTGCACTTGAGCTCAACGCCTGACGCCCCATGACAAGCCTCAAATGCGCTCAAGCCACGCTGGGGCAAACGCTCACTGACCTGCAAGCCAAAGGGCTGGACCGACTGGACGCCCAGCTACTGCTGCTGCACCTGCTCGGCCAACCCGCCCACCAGCGCGGCTGGCTGCTGGCGCACGACGATGTGTTGCTTGCGCCAGCCTTGGCCACGGCCCTGGAAACTCTGGTGCAGCGCCGCTTGGCCGGCGAGCCGTTGGCCTACCTGACCGGCCACAAGGAATTTTTTGGGCTCGACCTGGCCGTGGATGCCCGTGTGCTGGTGCCCCGGCCCGACACCGAAACGCTGGTCAACTGGGCACTGGAGCTGCTGCAAAGCCAACAGCGGGTGCTTGACATGGGCACCGGCAGCGGCGCCATCGCCCTGGCGCTCAAGGCCAGCCTGCCAGCACTTTGCGTCCATGCCACCGACTTCAGCGCAGAAGCCCTGGCAGTGGCCCGAGCCAACGCCCAGCGGCTGAAGCTTGACCTCAACTTCCACCAAGGGGCCTGGTTGGCTGCGCTGGACACCTCTGAAGCCCGGTTTGACTGCATCGCCGCCAACCCACCCTACATCGCCGAACGTGACCCGCATTTGGCTGCGCTGCAGTTTGAGCCCTTGCAAGCCCTCACCAGCGGCCCGGATGGCCTGTGCGACCTGCGCCAGATCATCAGCCAGGCCCCAGGCCACCTGGTTCCGGGCGGCTGGCTGCTGCTGGAACACGGCTACGATCAGGCTCAGACCGTGCGCCGTTTGCTGAGCGCCGCAGGTTTTGGGCAGGTGCAGTCACGCCGTGACCTGGCCGGCATCGAGCGCTGCAGCGGCGGCCAGATCAACCCGTCAAACTCACACTTTTTCTGACCATGACCGACCCCATTGAAGCGCGACTGACCAACCTGGAAGTCAAAGCCAGTTTTGCAGAGGACCTGCTCGACAAGCTAGACCAGATCATCATCCGCCAGCAGGACCAGATTGACCGTCTGACGCGTGAGGTGCAGTGGCTGAGCCAGCATGCGCCACCGGATGCCGCCGCCGCGCCACGCAACCTGCGCGACGATTTGCCGCCGCACTACTGACGCGCCCGAGAGCACCCCTAAGCCCGACAGGGTTTCGCCCCCATCCGGGTCTAAAAGTGAAATAATCGGGCTTGTTTTTTTAAGAGGAACTTTCAGCATGAGCGACGCACAGCAACGCATTGACGACCTGGTCAAACACAACGACATTCTGCTTTTCATGAAAGGCACAGCAAGCTTTCCGCAGTGTGGCTTCTCGGGTCGTGCCATCCAGATCCTGAAAGCCTGTGGCGTGGATCCCAAAGCCATCAAAACCGTCAACGTGCTCGAAGACGACGGTATCCGCGCTGGCATCAAGGACTACAGCAACTGGCCCACCATCCCGCAGTTCTACCTGAAAGGCGAGTTCATCGGCGGCTCCGACATCATGATGGAAATGTACGAAAACGGCGAATTACAGACTTTGCTGGGAACACCCGCCAACGGATGACTACTCAAGCGGTTTGGGTTGCCCACAGTCTCTGGGCACTCAACACCGCGTTAGGGTACGGTGACTTACCCCGAGAGCCGTTGTAGCGCCCCAGCGCAAGAAATAGGTCACCGCGCTCGCGGTCAAGGTAATGGCGCAAAATCACGCAGCCAAAGCGCAAATTGGTCTGCAGATGAAACAGTTTTCCGGCATCGCCATCGGCCAGCACCCGGGTCCAGAATGGCATGACTTGCATGTAGCCGCGCGCGCCGGCGCTGCTCACGGCAAATTTTCTAAAGTTGCTTTCCACCTGAATCAGGCCCAGCACCATGGACACGTCCAGGCCCGCGCGTTTGGCCTCGTACCAGACCGTTTGCAGGAACTCCTTGCGGGTGGTCAGGTCTGATTTTTTCTTCGCCAGGCGTTCGCTCATGGCGCCCAGCCAGCGCAAGTGAAGCAAACGCGACTCGGTGTCGGCAAACTCCGGCACAGGCGGCGTGTGGTTGGCAATGGCTGAGCTCAGGGCCGTTCTAACGGAGTCAATGAGCGGCTCTTCGATTTGCCCCCCGGCCCAGGCGGGCGCTTGAAAAAAAAGTGCGCCCGAGCCCATCAGCACAGGCGAAAGCGCTAACGAATTCCCCAGAAGTGCACGTCGGTTGATACTCATTGCCAGATTGTGCGACTCACGCGATTCAGCCATTTCCCACCACTCTGGCCTTCAGTTTGGCCAGCAACTGACCCACGATGTCGGCTACAGGCACAGGACTTGCCGCGGCATCACGGCGGTGCTGGTACTCCACATGGCCTTCTTTCAAGGCGCGGTCGCCAATATTGACGCGGTGCGGCACGCCAATCAACTCCCAGTCGGCAAACATGGCGCCCGGGCGCTCACCACGGTCGTCCAGCATCACATCGACACCGGCGGCCAACAGTTCTGCGTACAGCTTGTCTGCCGTGGCCTTGACCTCAGGCGAACGCTCCGCGTTGATCGGGCACAGCACCACCGTGAACGGCGCCAGCGCATCGGGCCAGATGATGCCGCGCTCGTCGTGATTCTGCTCAATGGCCGCAGCGGGCAGGCGCGTGATGCCGATGCCGTAACAGCCCATTTCCAAGAACTGGGGTTTGCCGTTCTGATCCAGAAAGGTCGCGTTCATGGCTTGGCTGTATTTGGTGCCCAGATAAAACACATGGCCTACCTCGATGCCCCGTTCAATCGCCAACACGCCCTGGCCGTCGGGCGAGGCATCACCGGCCACGACGTTGCGCAAGTCAGCCACCAGGGCGGGCTCAGGCAAATCACGGCCCCAGTTGACCCCGGTGATGTGGAAGTCAGGTTCATTGGCACCACAGACCCAATCGTTCATCACGGCTACATCACGGTCCACCACGATGTGAACTGGTTTCTTCAGGCCAATAGGCCCCAGATAGCCGGGTAAACAACCAAAGTGGTCTTCGATCTCGGGGATGGAGGCAAAACGGAAAGCATGCAAGCCGGGCAACTTGTTGACCTTGACCTCGTTCATGTCGTGGTCGCCGCGCAGCAGCAGCAGCCAGACCTGTGTTTTCACGACTTCACTTTGCTCATTGAGCGTGTCAGTCGCCAATACCAGGGATTTGACGGTATTTTTCAGCGGCAGACCGAGCAGTTCGGCCACCGCGGCACACGTACTTTTGCCAGGCGTGGGCGTCTTGGTCATGGCTTGCGCGGCCGCTGGGCGAGGGCTTGCGGGCGCCAATGCCTCGGCTTTTTCCATGTTGGCAGCGTAGTCGCTGCCCGGGCAATACACAATGGCGTCTTCACCGGTGGCGGCAATCACCTGGAACTCTTCGCTCAAGTCCCCACCAATGGCGCCGCTGTCAGCGGCCACCGCACGGTAGCTGAGGCCAAAGCGGTCAAAAATACGCCGGTAGGCTTGTGCCATGGCCTGGTAGCTGGCTTTGGCCGTGGTTTGATCCCGGTCAAAACTGTAAGCGTCTTTCATGATGAATTCGCGGCCACGCATCAGGCCAAAGCGCGGGCGCCGCTCGTCGCGAAACTTGGTCTGAATCTGGTAAAAATTCTTTGGCAACTGCTTGTAGCTGCGAATTTCCTGGCGCGCAATGTCGGTCACCACTTCTTCGCTGGTGGGTTGAACCACAAAGTCGTGGCCGTGGCGGTCCTTGATGCGCAACAGCTCGGGGCCCATTTTTTCAAACCGACCGGTCTCGGCCCACAGCTCACCCGGCTGTACCACCGGCATGGCCAACTCGACAGCACCAGCACGGTTCATTTCTTCGCGCACGATCGCCTCCACTTTGCGCACCACGCGCAGGCCCATGGGCATCAGGGTGTAAATGCCGGCACCAATTTTTTTGATCATGCCGGCACGCATCATGAGCCTGTGGCTGGCGATTTCGGCATCCGCCGGGGCCTCTTTGAGGGTGGAAATAAAGAATTGAGATGCTCTCATGGGATATCCAGCCGTATGTCAGGGTAATGCCGCTTGCTGCACAGCCCGAGCTGTGCATAATCAAGGCAATTTAAAATTTGGGGTTTGATTATGCTTGACCGGGACGGCTTTAGGCCCAACGTCGGCATCGTCCTGCTCAACCAGAAAAATCAGGTATTTTGGGGTAAGCGTATTCGTACGCATTCCTGGCAGTTTCCGCAGGGTGGCATTGACCGGGGTGAAACCCCCGAGCAGGCCATGATACGGGAGCTGCATGAAGAAGTTGGACTGCAACGCGAACATGTTCGTATTGTGGCCCGTACCCGAGACTGGTTGCGCTATGAGGTGCCAGACCGTTTTATTCGCCGTGATTCACGCGGTTTTTACAAAGGCCAGAAGCAAATCTGGTTCTTGTTGCAACTCATCGGTCACGACTGGGATTTGAATTTGCGCGCCACCAGCCACCCGGAGTTTGATGCCTGGCGCTGGAACGACTACTGGGTTCCGTTGGATGCGGTGGTCGAATTCAAACGCGAAGTCTATGTCACAGCGCTCACCGAGTTGTCGCGTTATTTGCCACGCAACGAGTACCGCAATCGCTTTTTGCGCCAGGGTATTCGGCCGCTTGGCCTTGAGCAGGCGTGTGCCGACATGCCTGATGCCAGCTTTGAGATGCCGCCGGGTGCCTCCTTTGAATCTGAACCTCCGCCTGAACAACAACATGTTTGAATCCATATCCATGCGCCAACTGCCCTGCGCCGTGAAGAACTGCTTGATCCTGAGCCTGGCTTGCTGCGCACTGAATTTGCACGCACAAGGTCTGCTCGACAATCCGGACTGGCAAGAAACCACAGCGCCTGCACCACCCAAGTTTGACGCCAGACGTCTGGTCAGCGTTGACATGCCGCCTTATGTGAGCATGAAATTTGGCATTGATCCCGCCACGATATTCGTCACACCCGACGGCATCGTGCGTTATGTGATGGTGGCGATCAGCCCAGGCGGTTCCGTGAATGCGTTTTTTGAGGGCATTCGCTGCGCGACAGGTGAAGTCAAAAGTTATGCCCGCGCCAGTGCCGCTGGCCTCTGGACTTTGGTTAAAGAGCCCGAATGGCGTGGGCTCAACGACAAGCAGCCGTCCAAGCACGCACTGGCACTGGCGCGTCAAGGCGTATGTGAAGGCAATACCGCCGCCGGTTCACCGGCTGAGATCCTCAGAAAGCTCAAGGCCAAATAATTGGTGGGCTGGCGCCGCCAGCATGGCATCAGCGCTTGAGCACCAGGTTGTCGCGGTGCACCATTTCTGGTTCGGCCACATAACCCAGCAAGGCTTCAAACGCGCTGGACGGCTTGCGGCAGATCAGGCGTGCTTCGGTGCTGGCGTAATTGGCCAGTCCGCGGGCAATCTCCAACCCTTGCAGGTCGCGAATGGCAATCACATCACCCCGTGAAAAATCACCCTCCACACCGGTCATGCCGATTGGCAGCAAGCTTGACCCGTCACCCAGCAGTTTGGCCACAGCACCGGCATCGACCGTAACCGAGCCCCGCAATTGCAGATGATCGGCGATCCACTGTTTGCGCGCTTGCGTTTTTTGCGTCTGCGCCACCAGCAGCGTGCCAATGGATTCGCCCTGACAAAGCCGCAACAAGGCATCAGGTTCGCGTCCCCAGGCGATCACGGTCGACGCCCCTGAGCCCGCAGCCCGCTTGGCTGCCAAAATTTTGGTGATCATGCCGCCGCGCCCCAGACTGGAACCGGCGCCACCGGCCATGGCCTCCAGTTTGGCGTCGCCAGCCTGGGCCACATGCACAAACTGTGCATTGGCGTCTTTGCGCGGGTCGGCCGTGAACAAGCCTTTTTGATCGGTCAAGATCACCAGCGCGTCAGCCTCCACCAAATTGGCGACCAAGGCCCCAAGCGTGTCGTTGTCGCCAAACTTGATCTCGTCGTTGACCACCGTGTCGTTTTCATTGATGACGGGCACCACGCCCAGCTTGAGCAGTGTCAACAGCGTGGAGCGCGCATTCAGGTAGCGCTCGCGGTCCGCCAGGTCGGCGTGCGTCAGCAGCACCTGGGCGCTGCCCAAGCCGTTTTCACGCAATTTGGTTTCGTACATGTGCGCCAGGCCCATTTGCCCGACCGCTGCAGCCGCCTGCAATTCGTGGATTGCGTGCGGGCGCCTGACCCAACCCAGGCGCTTCATGCCTTCGGCAATGGCGCCGCTAGACACCATGATGACTTCGCGCCCCTGATGCACCAGCACCGCCATTTGACGGCACCACTCACCAATGGCTGCTTCATCCAAACCCCGGCCGTCGTTGGTCACCAGACTGGAGCCCACCTTCACCACCACACGGCGGGCGTCACGCAATGCTGAATTCTCTAGTTCTTGAGCCATTGGACCCTCTTGGGCAGTAATTTTCGTCAAACGTTTCAGAGCGATGGATCAGACCCTGGCGACTCGGCAAAACGCGGATCAATCACCTCGGGCGCCAGTTCAATTTTTTGCTGAGCACTGATGTGCTTGTATACCGCCTTGATCAGCGACTCGCAACCTTCGCGCGTCAATGCCGAGATTTCAAACACCGGCCCCTTGAACTTCAAGCGCTTGACAAAGTCTTTGACCAAGGCCTCGCGCTCTTCCAACGGTACCATGTCCAGCTTGTTGAGCACCAGCCAACGCGGCTTCTTGTACAGCGCGGTATCGTATTTTTTGAGTTCGTTGACAATGGCCTTGGCCTGCGCCACGGTATCAATACTGTCGTCAAACGGCGCCATGTCGATCACATGCAGCAGCAGGCGGGTGCGCTGCAAATGGCGCAAAAACAAATGCCCCAGGCCGGCCCCCTCAGACGCGCCTTCAATCAAACCAGGCAGGTCAGCCACCACAAAACTCTGCTCAGGCCCCACGCGCACCACACCCAGATTGGGGTGCAAGGTGGTAAATGGGTAGTCGGCAATGCGGGGGCGAGCGTTGGAGATGGCGGTGATCAGGGTCGATTTGCCTGCATTGGGCATGCCGAGCAGGCCCACATCGGCCAGCACCTTCAACTCTAATTTAAGGTTGCGCTTTTCGCCTGGCCAGCCCGGCGTTTTTTGCCGTGGCGCGCGGTTGATGGCGCTCTTGTAACGCATGTTGCCAAAGCCACCATCGCCGCCCTTGGCAATGGTGATCACCTCGCCGGGCTTGAGCAACTCAAACAGCACCTCGCCGGTTTCGGCGTCAGTAATGATGGTACCCACTGGCATCTTGAGCGTGATGTCGTCCCCGGCAGCGCCGAACATGTCCGAGCCCATGCCGTGCTGACCGCGTGCAGCATCATGCCGACGCGAAAAGCGGTAATCCACCAATGTATTGAGATTGGGATCGGCAACGGCAAACACGTGGCCGCCACGGCCACCGTCGCCGCCGTTGGGGCCACCAAACTCTTTGTATTTTTCATGCCGAAACGAGACGCAGCCAGCGCCACCGTCTCCGGCGGAGATATCAATGTAGGCTTCGTCAACGAATTTCATTTTTAATCAGTTGAGGACAGAGCAACATTCGCTTTGTGTAGCTGTTGGTCTGCCCCACAAGGGCTCGGTTTAATTGAGGACAGGGCTGGTTCGCTGCGCGTAACTGCGGTCTGTCCCGCAAAGTTTCAGAAATAAAAAACCCCGCGCTGTGCGCAGGGTCTTGCGTGGGAACTGCGTCAGCCTTTAAGCTGCAGCAGTCACGCTCACGGTGTGCCGGTTCAGCGCGCCTTTAACGGCGAACGACACATGGCCTTCTGTCAGTGCAAAAAGCGTATGGTCTTTGCCAATACCAACATTGGTACCGGGGTGGAACCGGGTACCGCGCTGACGCACGATGATCGCGCCTGGGGCAACCAATTGGCCACCAAACATCTTCACACCGAGCATTTTGGGCTTGGAATCGCGCCCGTTTCGCGTAGAGCCGCCGCCTTTTTTGTGTGCCATGATTCTCTTCCTTGGTCAGTCTGGGCTATGGATCAGGATGCAATCGCGCCAATCAGCAACTCAGTGAACTGCTGGCGATGGCCTTGACGCTTTTGATAGTGCTTGCGCCGGCGCATTTTGAAAATGGTAACCTTGTCGTGTTTTCCATGCGCCAACACCGTGACGCTCACAGATGCACCTGCTACCAAGGGCGTGCCCACCTTCAACTCTGCGCCGCTGCCGACTGCCAGAACCTGGTCGATCACAATCTCTTGGCCTACATCCGCAGCAATCTGTTCTACTTTAATTTTTTCGCCAGTAGCAACTTTGTATTGTTTGCCACCAGTTTTTATGACCGCGTACATATAAACCTCTTAAAAAATACCTCGCGAACGAATTTTCGCAGAGCCCGCGATTATGTCACAGCCCAAGAAAGTACAGCGGCCAACGCCCACTGCAGTAAAAAACGCTTCGTTTTCACCACCGCACACCATCAAGTAATCAGCCGCAGGCATGGGCGCCCAGTTGTCAACCGAGTTGACCGATTTAGACCTTACACAATCCGCGATAATTCGCCACCTGTTTCAAACGAGTCATTTGTCTTGCAAGCCTCTACCCCCAGCCAACCATCACCCCTATCGGTCATTGCAGCAGACATGCGTGAAGTTGACCTGGTCATTGCGCAGCGACTTGACTCCGGTGTGCCACTGGTGGGACAAGTGTCGCGCTACATCATTTCAGCGGGTGGCAAACGGCTGCGCCCCGCCCTGCTGCTGTTGATTTGCGGCGCGCTCGGCTTCAAGGGTGCGCAGCGCTTCAACCTGGCCGCCGTGGTCGAATTCATCCATACCGCCACCCTGCTCCACGACGACGTGGTTGACGACTCGTCGCTGCGTCGCGGTAACGCCACTGCCAATGAAACCTTTGGCAATCCGGCCAGTGTCTTGGTGGGCGATTTTTTATATTCCCGCGCCTTCCAGATGATGGTTGACGCGCACAGCATGCGCATCATGGAAGTGCTGGCAGACGCCACCAACGTCATTGCCGAAGGCGAAGTAATGCAGTTGATGAACATGCACAACGCCGCACTCGATGAAGCGAGCTACCTGCGGGTGATCCGCTCCAAAACCGCCAAACTGTTCGAGGCCAGCGCCAGCGTTGGCGCCATTCTGGCTAACGCCAGCCCGGAAATTGAACTGGCTTGCGCCACCTATGGACAAGCTCTGGGAACCGCCTTCCAGGTCATTGACGACGTGCTGGACTACACCGGCGACGCAACCGTGATGGGCAAGAACCTGGGCGACGATCTGCGAGAAGGCAAAACCACCCTGCCGCTGATTGCAGCCATGCAACGCGGCAATACCAGCGAGAGAGAACTCATTCAAAGTGCCATTGAAACCGGCAATCTTGAACTGATTGACCCGGTCGTGGCCATCGTGCAGGCCACCGGCGCGCTTGACGTGGCGCGGCAAGCAGCTGCAAACGAAGCGCGCCGTGCCATCTCCGCCGCTGAGCTGCTACCAGACAATGCGCACAGGCAGTGTTTGATACAATTGGCGGCCCAATTGTTGGAGCGTCAGTCCTGACATTTCTGGGCAAAAAAAAATCGGAATGTAGCGCAGCCTGGTAGCGCACTTCGTTCGGGACGAAGGGGTCGGAGGTTCGAATCCTCTCATTCCGACCAAACAAATCAATGGGTTAGCGGTTTTTAGCTGCTAACCCGTTTTGCTTTTTGGGTCCTTGAGAACAATTTAGCCTGAAGTTCCACCCCCAAAAAGCCGAGTTTCCCCAATGAAACCTGCGGTAAATCT
>CAZIGL010000014.1:0-90309 GCA_964538895.1 uncultured Rhodoferax sp. | reverse complement strand
GTATGCGCGCCTTCACGGGCGCACTGGGAGGCCCGCCCTCGGGCCGATGGCTGTTTGAATGCAATCGCGGCGAGGGCGCCGCTCCCACAAAGTCAAACACCCACAGAGGTCAGCTTCCACAAAGCCCAAATAGCTGGAACCCACGACTGCGCACTGCCAGGTCGAATGAATTCGACCCCACCAATTCACACCATCGGTAAAACAACCGGGAAATTTGGCGTCTTTTGGGGCCATGCGCGTTGGCCGCTGCTGCTAACCTAGAACCCAATCAACATGCTTGAACCTGCTGTGGCTTGGCGCCTGTGGCCTGGGCCTGGTGGCAGTGCTGAGACGGTTGCGGTTTGATGTGCTGATGCTGGTCGTGGTGCAAATATAAAAACATTTTTTGACTTCAACCCTAAAGGTTTTTGAGAACTGGCCGATAACCTAAATAACGGTGGCGAACTCCTCACTCAACTGGAAAACCCCAACGTTTCGGCAAACGGCCGAGTTCATTAACTTTTGCCTACAGGAGCTTTTATCATGGGATCAGTCATCAACACCAACACCCTCTCGTTGCTTACCCAAAACAACCTGAGCAAATCGCAATCGGCCCTTGAGACCTCGATTGCCCGCCTGTCATCTGGCATGCGCATCAACAGCGCCAAAGACGACGCCGCCGGCCAGGCTATTGCCAACCGTTTCAGCGCCAACATCAAGGGCCTGACACAGGCCCAGCGCAATGCCAATGACGGCATCTCGCTGGCGCAAACCACGGAAGGCGCATTGAACGAAGTCAACAACAACCTGCAACGCATCCGCGAGCTGACCGTGCAAGCGGCCAATGGCTCCAACTCTGCGCAAGACAAAGCATCGATCCAGGCCGAAATCAGCCAGCGTCTTGATGAGATCAACCGTACGTCTGAGCAAACCGACTTCAATGGCACCAAAGTTTTGGCCAAGAACCAGAGCCTGACGGTTCAAGTCGGTGCAAATGATGGTGAATCAATTGACATCGATTTGAAGAAAATGGACGTGAGTGCACTGGGGTTAACAGGTTTTAATGTCTCTGGCCTGTCTGCCGCAATTAGCAGCTTTTCAACAGTTGTCGGTGGCGTCACGTCAACGGCCTTAGTCGACACCACAACCGCAGCCGTCGTTGATACCGGTGTAATTGCAGCAAATGGTACAACCAAGGCTGAGATGACGCTGCATGGAATTGGCCCTGCATCTGCTAATGGAACTTTTGCTGGTGGCTATGCCCTTCAAGACAACGAAGGTAATTTGTACAGCGCTACTGTTGTTGTAGCTACCGGTGTGGTAACGGCTGACCTGGCGGATGCCACGAAAATGGCCACTGCAGTCACTGCGTACGAAGCTGCTGCTACTGCTGGTGGTGGTGGAACCGCCAATCCTTTGTCGGCTATTGATGCAGCTTTGAAAAAGGTGGACGACCAGCGCGGGGCATTGGGCGCCGTACAAAATCGTTTTGACTCGGTGATCTCCAACCTGGGCACCACCATCAACAACCTGACGTCTTCACGGTCACGGATTGAGGACGCAGACTACGCCACTGAGGTCTCGAACATGACCCGTGCGCAGATTCTGCAACAAGCCGGTACCTCGGTGCTGGCCAAGGCCAACCAGTCCACCCAGGGTGTGATGGCGCTGCTGCAATAAGCGCAAAAGGCGCAAGCCAATAGCAAAGCCAATCGGGTCAACACCATTGACCCGATTGCGCTTTCCACTCCCTCCTGGCCACGTTGCCAGGCATGAGCGGAAAGCGGTTTTGACAGGAGAATGAACATGGCGATTTCAAGCACCCCTATGCGCCCAGCCGAGGGCTACCAGCCCAGCCAGCCGGTGGCTCAGTCTGTGGCCGCCAGCCGTGCACAGGTCGGGGGCCTGAGCCCGCGCGCCGTCACCGCTGCGTCTGACGCGCCTGGCCTGCTGGCAGCCAAAACGTCAACCGATTCCCGTGCCGCCGAGGTTCGCGCTGGCGAGACCACCCGACTCAGTGCGGAGCAAACACAGCAGTCACTGCAAGAAATCAACAAGGTGATGGACGCCTTGTCGATCAGCGTGCAGTTTCAGGTGGACCCCGACTTTGATGCCGCCATCATCCGCGTGGTGGACCAGGACAGCGGCGAGGTGATACGCCAGTTTCCGTCCGAAGACGTGGTGCGCATGGCCAAGGCGCTGGACAACCTCAAGGGCCTGCTGTTTGCGCAGACGGTCTGACCCAGCCCATTCACAGGAGCCCCCATGGCCACTATTTCATCGCTCGGTATTGGTGCCAACCTGGACCTGGGCGGCTTGCTGGACAGCATCAAGGCTGGCGAACAAGCGCCGCTAGTGGCACTGCAAAAGCAGCAAACCGCGTTTACCGCCAAGCTCAGTGCCTATGGCCAGGTCAGCAGCGCCTTGAGCGCGCTGCAAACCGCATCGCAGGCATTGGCCAAACCAGAGCTGTTTACGGCTGTCAAGGCGGCCTCCAGCGACTCTGCGGTGCTGTCTGCCACCGCTTCTGCCAGCGCCAGCAGCGGTGTGTATGCGGTTAACGTCACGAAGCTTTCGCAAGCCCAGTCGGTCGCAGCCGCAGGTGTGGCCAGCACCAGCACCGCCATTGGCGCCGCCGTGACCAGCACACTCACGCTGGATTTTGGAACTATTTCTGGCGGCACGCTGGACCCGCTCACCGGCAAATACACCGGCGCCAGCTTTACGTCAGACGCTGCCCGCACCGTCACCACACT
This sequence comes from uncultured Rhodoferax sp., assembly GCA_964538895.1. Classification (GTDB taxonomy): domain Bacteria; phylum Pseudomonadota; class Gammaproteobacteria; order Burkholderiales; family Burkholderiaceae_C; genus Rhodoferax. The sequence continues at coordinate 87,574 of CAZIGL010000014.1, read as the reverse complement.
CACCATTGACAGCAGCAACAACACGCTGGCGGGCATTCGGGATGCCATCAACGCCAAGACCGAGATGGGCGTAACGGCCTCCATCGTCAATGACGGCAGCAGCTCGCCCAACCGGCTGGTGCTGACCTCCAAAGAAACTGGCGAAGCCTCCAGCATGCGCATCACTGTGTCAGGTGACCCGGCAGACACCAACTCTGTGGCCGATCCGGCCATCAAAGCCTTGCTTTCCAATAACCCGCAAGACAGCGCCGACCAATTGCAGCAAACCGTGGCCGCCCAAAACAGCCTGCTCACGGTAAATGGCATTGCCGTGACCAGCGCCAACAACACGGTGGTGGACGCCGCCCAGGGCGTGACCATGACGCTGACCAAGCTGGGCACCAGCACACTCACGGTGAACAAAGACAGCGCCAGTGTGGAAAGTGCCATCAATAACTTTGTCAAGGCCTTCAATGGCTTGCAGTCGGTGGCTGGCAAGCTCAGTGCCTTTGATGCCGGCAGTTCGGTGGGGGGTACCTTGCTGGGGGACTCGGTGTTGCGCAACATTCAGGTGGGCATTCGCTCCGCGCTGACCAGTGCGCAAGCTGACAATGGCAGTGGCTTGACCATGCTGTCGAACATCGGTTTGTCGTTTCAGAAAGACGGCACCTTGCTTACCGATGCCACCAAGCTCAAGGCGGCCCTTGACGGCAAGCTAAGCGGCGTGGCCAATTTGTTTGCAGGCAATGCCGGTGTGGGCGGCTACGGCACCCAATTGGCAACCTTGATCACCGGCTACACCAATTCGGATGGCACCTTGTCGTCGGCCACCAAAGGCATCAACACCAGCCTGGACACCCTGAAAGATAGGTACGACCGAGCCCAGGATCGTATTGAGGCCACGGTGGCACGCTACAAGGCGCAGTTCACCGCGCTTGACCTGATGATCAGCCGCATGAACGCTACCAGTTCCTACTTAACGCAGCAATTCGAAGCACTGAATCAATCAACCAAAAAATAAGGTGAACATGATGTACGAACCCAATGCCATGGCGCGCAGCGGCGCCAATGTGTATGCCCGAGTGGGCCTTGAAAGCGGCGTGATGAGCGCCACGCCACACCAGCTGGTGTCGCTGCTTTTTAACGGTGCCAAGGTGGCCATCACCATGGCGCGCCACCATATGGCCCACAAAGAGGTTGCGGCCAAGGGCAAGGCCATCTCAAAAGCCATCAACATCATTGACAACGGCCTCAAGCTGAGTTTTGAGGCCGATGCCAACAACCCGGCTGCGGCTGACCTGGTGGCCAACCTGATGGCCTTGTATGACTACACCGTCAAGTGCCTGATGCGCGCCAACCTGCGCAACGACCCCGCCCTGCTGGATGAGGCCGAGCGCCTGCTCGACAGCATTGGCACGGCCTGGCGCGAGATTGATCCCAACAACATGCCCCAGGCCCAGGCGGCGGCGGCAACTGCCGCACCGGTGCGTTTTTCTGCTGGAGCTTAGTATGGCGTCAACCAGTGAAGTGATGCATTACTACGAGCAGATGGCCCCGCTCACCGAGCGCATGCTGGTGCTGGCGCGCAACCGCCATTGGGGCGATCTGCCGCCCTTGGAGGAACAGCAAAGCAACATGGTGGACCGGCTGAAAGAAATTGAGCCGCTGGAGTCCCTGAGCGAAGCCCAGGTGGCGCGCAAGTACCAGTTGCTGGTCTGGATCAATGGTTGCCAGGCCGAGATTTACAGCATTTTGATGCCGCAATTGCGCGAGCTGGGCAAGACGATCCGCAGTTTGGCGTCGCAGCAGCGGTTGATGAAAACCTACGGCGGAAACAATGAGCCGCTTTCATAAGCCAATTACATGAGCGGTGTCACGCCGCTGATCGACACCCTGCTGGCCACCCGGCTGGCGCAGCGGGTCGACCTGGTGCCGCTCAAGGGGCAGGTTGACATAGAGGGCGCAACCGCGCCCACCCCTTTGCAAAAAGTAGCCAACGATGTGCGGCTTAACTCGCGCGAGGGGCTGCAGCAGCAGCTTGGCGTGGGCGCAGACGCCCGCAGTGCCCCGGGCACCCCCGCCAAAAGCGCCGACGCCAACGTTACCCTGAGCGTGGTGGCGCGTGCGCTGACCGCCTTGCTCAGCACACCTGCCGGCGCGCCGCCACGGCTGATGGCCAGCGCCGCCTTGTGGCCCGATGCCTCTCCCCCCAGCACCCCGCAATTGGCGGCCTCGCTGGCCCAGGCGGTGGCCGGGTCAGGGTTGTTTTATGAAGCGCACCTGAAGCAGTTTGCCGCAGGCACGCGCACGCTGGCGCAGCTGGCCGACGAGCCGCAAGCGCAGCTGGGCAAGCAGCCGGCTGCGGGCTTGCCGGGGCCCGAGGCGCAGGCCGCGGCAGCTGCAACTTCTGAGAAAAGCCCTGCCGTGCACCCGGAGTCCTTGGGGCTGGTGCGCCAGCAACTGGAGCTATTGGCCCAGCCGCTGCTGCGCTGGAGCGGCCAGGCCTGGCCTGGCGCTGCCATGGACTGGGACATTGCCGAAGAACAAGACCCGCGCCAGGGCGCAGACGACGAAGCCGAGCCGGCGCGCCGCTGGCGCACGCGGATGTCCCTGAGCCTGCCCACGCTGGGCGCGGTCGAGGCACGCCTGAGCATTGACGGCAACACGCTGCAACTGCAATTGCGCGCTGCCGAGCAGGCCACCGTGGGCCTGCTGAACGCTGCCGGCACCGAGCTGCCCGGGCGCATGGACGCGCAAGGCCTGCAACTGGCCACACTGCACATTGACGGGCTTGACGCCACCCCCCAGAGCGCGCCATGAGCCAGCAACAGCCATCAGATGAGCGCGTCAGTGCCGTTGCGCTGTCGCATTCCGCCAAAGACCTGACGCCCATTGTGGTGGCCAAGGGCTATGGTGTGGTGGCCGAGTCGATCATTCGGGTGGCCCGTGAAAGCGGCTTGTATGTGCATTCGTCGCCCGATCTGGTGCGGCTTTTGATGGATGTGGACCTGGACGCGCGAATCCCGCCGCAGCTCTATGTGGCCGTTGCAGAAGTGCTAGCATGGCTGCACAAAGTTGAAAACGGCAAGGCCACCAAAGATTACATGGACGCCGTCAATCGCTTGAACCAGAACGCCTCTTGATTAAACTCGAAACATGAACGAAGAACTCATAAACCAGCCTTATCTGACGCCCAACGAGGTGGCGCAGTGGATGATGGTGTCACCGGTCACGGTGCGCGGCTGGGCCCTGAAAGGCATTTTGCAGGCCGAGGTCACGCCGGGTGGCCACCGCAGGTTTCGGCGCGAAGAGGTGGAGCGTTTTGCACGCCAATGGAACCCGGCCGGCAACAAGGGGCCGATGCGCGTGCTCATCGTCGATGACGACCGCTCGGTGGTCGGGTTTTTAAAAGAACTGCTGGATGACGGCACGGGCCGCTGTGTGGTGGAAACCGCCCACGACGGCTTTGAGGCCGGCCGCAAGGTGCACAGCTTTGCCCCAGACACGCTGTTGCTTGACTACATGATGCCAGGCATCAAGGGCAGCGAGGTTTGCCGCCAGATCAAGCAGTTGCCAGGGCACGCCGATGTGCGGGTGATTGCCATGAGCGGCTACATCACTCCTGAGACCGAGGCCGAAATGCTGGCCGCAGGCGCCGAGTGCTGCCTGGCCAAACCGGTGGACGCCATCCGCCTGCTTCACATCATGCGTCTTGAGGCCTAGCCAGCGTGCGCGACGGCCCGGATCCTGGCGTGCAGCCCACCCCCGGGCCGCGCGACATTCTTGACCGCAAAACGGCGTCGCCTGGCGGTCAGCCGCTGCGCGGCAAGCTGCTGTTTTTGGCGCTGCTGGTGTTGCTGGCGCTGCTCAGCGTGTTCATCACAACCGAGGCCGGGCCGTACTACCCCATCCACATGGGCATGGAGTTTGTGGCGCTGGTGCTGGTGGTGCTTGTTTTTGCGGTGGTGTGGCAAACCCCGGCCATCGAGGTGTCGAGCTCTTACCTGGTGATTGCCATCGGGCTGCTGGCGTCGGGCTGGTTTGCCTTTGCCAATGCCCTGATCATCAGGGGCATACCCGAGCCCACGCTCACGTTTGCCGCAGACAGTGGTGACGTCATGCTGCTGCTTGGGCGCCTGATGGTGGCCCTGAGCTTGCTGTGGGTTGGTTTTTTTCCCAACCTGGGCCCTGCCCCAAAAAGCGTGCGCTACGGCATTTTTGCCGGCTACACGCTGGTGTGCCTGCTGACAAGCGCGGCGGTGTTTGTGTACCGCGACGACTTGTCGGTGTTGCACGCAGACGGCGCCGGAACAACGCCTTATGGCAGTGTCTGGACCTGGTGCATCATGGGCATGCTTGCCGTGGCCACCTGGCGCCATTACCAAACCGCCAGGCATTCGGACGACAAGGTGCCAGCCACGCTGCTGCTGGCCGTGGCCACAGTGGGCCTGAGCGAGCTGATGGTGACCCATTCGGGCGACGGCAACCACGCCCGCGACCTGCTGGGCCATGCGTACCGGCTGCTGGCTTATGGTCTGATTTACCAGGCCATGTTTTCAGCCTGTGTGACCCAGGCCTATGACAAGTTGTCGGCCCAGTTGCTGATGCGCCGCCAGATCGACCAAACCCTGCGCACCCAGGCCATGGCCCTTAACTCCACAGTCGCACCCATTTTTGTGACCGACCGGCATGGCACGCTGGTCTGGCGCAACCGGGCAAGCCAGGCGCTCATCAACCCCGACCTGACCGACCCCGAAACCGGCGGCTCACTGTTTGCGGCGCCAATTACCCCCGATCTGACCCAGGGCCAGGAGATGCGCCGCAAGCTTGAGGCAGGCGAGGTGTGGCATGGCCGCATTCACACAAAAAACCAGCAGGGCAAAGAGATTTTGCTCAACAGAACGGTCACGCCGGTGCGCGACGACCACGGCGCTCCGCACGGCTATATTTCGGTTTCGGAAGACGTGACCGAGCGGGAATATGCCGAGCTGCGTTACAAGCGCGTGCTGGACATGTCGGTGGATGGCTTCTGGATTGCCGACGCCAAAGGCCAGTTGCGCGAGGTGAATGATGCCTTTGTCAGGCTTTCGGGCTACACGGTGGCCGAGCTGCGCACCATGCACATCAACCAGTTGGAAGACAGCGGCCACGCGCATGTGGCGCAACGGCGCATTGAGCGCGTTGTCCGCCTGGGGAAAGACCGGTTTGAAGGCCGGCTGCGCAACAAGACGGGCCAGGAGTTTGTGGTGGATGTGACCGTGATGTATGACCCGGAGTACCAGTTGTTTTTTGGGTTCATTCGCGACCGAACCGAGTTGGTGCAGGCGGCGGCTACCCGCAAGGCGCTGGAACGCCAGTTGCAGCAATCACAAAAGGTGGAGCAGCTCGGACAATTGACAGGCGGCATTGCCCACGATTTCAACAACAGCCTGGCGACCATTCTGGGCTACTCGCGGCTGGCACTTGAGCGCTTTGTGCCCGACCGGCAAAGCAAGCTGGCCAATTACCTGAGTGAGGTGGTGGCCGCCAGCGAACGCGCCCGCGACCTGATTGCCAAGATGCTGACGTTTGCCGGTAACCGGCCCAGCCTGGGCGAAGAGGTGATTGCGGCGTCGGTGGTGGTGCACCAGGTGGCGGAGATGATGCAGGTGTCGATACCCGCCGGCATCGAACTCAAGACCTGGATCGAAGACGACCTGGCCATTCGCATTGACCCGGGCGAGCTGAGCCAGGTGCTGGTTAACCTGGTGATCAATGCGCGCGACGCCATTGGCGAGCACGGCACCATTGGCATACGGGTGCGTCGCATCACGGTGAGCAGTCAGACTTGTGCGGCCAGCCATTCGGTGGTGTCGGGCACCTTTGCCGCCCTGGAGGTGAGCGACAGCGGCAAAGGCATTGCCGTGGAACACCTGTTGCGCCTGTTTGACCCGTTTTTTACCACCAAGGAGGTGGGCAAGGGCACCGGCCTGGGTTTGTCGATGGTGCAAGGTATTTTGCGCCGCTCCAGCGCGTATGTGATGGTCAAGTCCGCGCCCGGGCGCGGCAGCACTTTCACGCTGCTGTTCCCGCTTGCCGCCGTGCCTGCAGCCACCAGCGCGAACCACGATGTGAAGCTCAGCGGGCCATCGGTTTCCGGGCAGTGCATCTGGGTGGTTGACGATGAGCCCTCGGTGGCGCGCTACCTTGGCGAGTTGCTTGATGACTGGGGTTACAAAACCCGGCTGTTCAACCATCCGGCGGTGATGCTTGCCGCATTTGAAATTGAGCACCAGGATGTCGACCTGGTGATCTCTGACCAGACCATGCCCGGCATGACCGGCCTGGCCTTGTCGCAGCGCCTGCTTGAGATCAAGCCCGAGCTGCCCGTGATTGTGTGCAGCGGCTACACCGATGCCAGCAACATCAGCGAAACGCAGCGCCAGGGCGTGCGACATTACCTGATGAAACCGATCAATCCCAAAGAGCTGCGCGAAGCTTTGACAGAGAACTTCAGGGCCAAAGCCAGCAGTGCTGACAAACAACGTAGTTTGCCAATTGGTTGATGTAACGCAAAAAAACCGCTTAAATCGCTTTTAACGCTCAATTCTCTTGATACACTTACTTACGAATCTTACTTTGGGTCAGCTTGCTGGCTTTTACAGGGTAGGGTTTGAAGAGTCGCAGAGGCGGGTAAGCACAACCCCCGGCGCTGCAAACAACAAGTTGTCAAACTAGGAGCCCAAAATGATCGAAGCTGGTAATACCCAAGAGATCGGTGATTTGAACCTGGCTTACCTGCTGCTGGCACAGCGCTTGGTACGCGAAGACATTGCTTCAGCCATGTTTCGTTTGGGTATGAGCCGTGAACTGGCCGACTTGCTCGGCAAACTTTCACTGTCCCAGACCGTCAAGCTGGCTTCTTCAAGCCTGCTTTTGTGCCGCTTCAGATTTGACGACCACCCCATTGTGTCTGCCCTGTCAAACGACCTGAAAGACATGGGTCTGCAGCAGGCACATGCCGCCATCCTGATGGCACGGCAACCCGCCCACGCCACCAACTAACCCCCAAGCCGCGCTGGCGCTTGTCATGGTAACCAAGAGCGTCATCCACGAAGCACGCGACATTGCCCTGGCCATGGAGCTGATCCACCTGGGCGCCCGTTTGCAGTTTCTGGAGGCTGAAACCAGCCTGAGCCGGGACCGCCTGATCAGGCTGTACAAGGAAATCAAGGGCGTTTCCCCCCCCAAGGGGCTGTTGCCTTTTTCCACGGATTGGTTCATGACCTGGCTGGCCAACATTCATTCGTCGATGTTCTACAACATCTATCGGTTCATGCTGACCCAGGGTGGTTGCGACCGCATTGAGGCCGTGATCAAAAGCTACAAGCTTTATCTGGAGCAAATCTCGCTGCAGGGCGGCGAACCCATTCTGGATTTCACCCGGGCCTGGACGCTGGTGAAATTTTTTGACAGCGACATGCTGCAGCTCAGCACCTGCACCCTTTGCACCGGTCAGTACGTGGCCCATGCCCACGACAGCCAGGTGAACTATGTATGCGTGTTGTGTCGGCCACCCTCGCGCGCGGGCAAAACCGGCAAGGGCAAGCCAGCGCTGGCGCCCCAGGAAATCAAGGAGGCCCCCGAGTTGCCGTTGTCGTCGTCGTCGTCGCAATGGCTGGCACAGGTGATGAACAAGGTCCGGAACTGAGCAGCGCCAAGCTTTGCCCTGCTGCGCCTGAACAACCTAAAGAAAGAGCAAAGTGCTGGTCATCATTGGTTATCTGATCGTGTTGGGGTCCGTGTTTGGCGGCTACATTTTGATGGGCGGGCATATGGGTGTGCTGTATCAGCCACTTGAGTTCCTGATCATTGGTGGCTCGGCTGTGGGCGCCTTTATCGTTGCCAACGACAGCAAAACCTTGCGCGCCACCTTGAAGAGCTTGCCCAAGCTCGTGCGCAGCTCCAAAAAACACGACAAGGCGCTTTACATGGAACTGCTGGCGCTGCTGTATGTGCTGCTGTCCAAGGGCCGCAAAGACGGCATGATGGCACTTGAATCAGACATTGACGACCCGCAAAACAGCGCCATTTTTGCCCCCTACCAGGTCATTTTGAAAGACGCCCCCGTGATCGAGTTCCTGACCGACTACCTGCGCCTGGTGGTGAGCGGCAACACCGACCCGTTCGAGATCGGCGAGCTCATGGAGCAGGAAATGGAAACCTACCAAGATGAGATGGAGTCGCCCGCGCACAGCCTGGCCCGGGTGGGCGACGCCCTGCCCGCCCTGGGTATTGTGGCGGCGGTGCTGGGGGTGGTGCATGCACTGGCCTCGGCCGACCTGCCGCCAGCCGAAATGGGCCAGCTGATTGCCCATGCCATGGTGGGCACGTTTTTGGGGATTTTGTTGTCTTACGGCTTTGTGTCGCCGCTGGCCACTCTGATCGAACACCATGTGGCCGAGTCCATGAAGGTCTACCAGTGCATCAAGGTCACGCTCATGGCCAGCCTGAATGGCTATGCGCCGCAACTGGCGGTGGAGTTTGGCCGCAAGGTGCTGCGCTCAACCGAACGGCCCAGCTTTGTCGAACTGGAGGGGCATGTGCGTGAGGTCAAGAACCGCTAACGCAAACGCAAGCACACCATCATGAGCGAAGTCGCCCGCCGCATCATCATCAAACGCCCGGTCAAGCGCGCCGCCCACCATGGCGGCGCCTGGAAGATTGCCTTTGCCGACTTCATGACGGCCATGTTTGCGTTTTTTTTGGTGATGTGGCTGCTGGGCAGTTCGTCTTCCCAGCAACTGGCCGGGATTGCCGAGCACTTCAAGATGCCGCTCAAGACAGCCATCTCCGGCGGCCCCAAGAGCAGCACCAACCTCAGCGTGATCCCGGGTGGCGGCAACCCGCTGCTGATCACCGGCGAGGGCAGCGATGCCAAGAATGCCAGCGGTGAGGCGCAAGACATCCAGCGCCTGAATGCGCTCAAAAAAGAGCTTGACGACATGATCGAAGCCAGCCCCGAGCTCAAGCAGTTTCGCAACCAGTTGCTGATCGACATCACGCCCGAAGGCTTGCGCATTCAGATTGTGGACAACAACAACCGCTCGATGTTTGACCGCTCCAGCGCGGTGGTGGTGCCGTCCATGCGCACCATTTTGCAGTCCATCGGGCCGGTGCTGAACCAGCAAGCCAACAAAATCACCTTGTCTGGCCACACCGACGAGACGCTTTACACCCGGGGCGGCAAGGCCTACAGCAACTGGGAGCTGTCGGCCGACCGGGCCAACGCCTCGCGCCGCGAATTGCTTGCCGGTGGCATGAATGACAACAAGGTGATTCGGGTCATTGGCGTGGCTTCAAGCATGCACCTGATTCCCACAGACCCCACGGCTGCGGCCAACCGCCGCATCAGCATCGTGGTGCTGAACCAGCGCGCCCAGGCAGACATTGAAAGATCCAATGCCGCTTCACCAGACAACGTGACAGCTGCGCCCAAAGCGGCCGAACCGGTCAAGGCCGACAACGCGCCCGTGGCGGCACCGTAACCATCCACCCGGTCATGAACGAAAGCAGGACACGACATGGACATCAAGCAGTTTTATCAGGCTTTTTTTGAGGAGGCTGATGAGTTGCTGGCCGAGATGGAGCTGCTTTTGCTGGGCCTCGATCTGCAGTCGCCAGACAGCGAGCACCTGAACGCCATCTTTCGTGCCGCCCACTCCATCAAGGGCGGTGCTGCCACCTTTGGCTTTGCGGCCCTGACCGAAACCACCCACCTGCTGGAAAACCTGCTCGACAAGGCGCGCCACGGCGAACTGACCCTGAGCACCCGAATGATGGACGGTTTTCTGGCCACCAAAGACGTTTTACAAAAGCAGCTGGAAGCCTACCGTACCGACCAGGAGCCCGAGCCGGAGATGGTGGCGCGCAGCTGTGCGCACTTGCGCCAGTTGTCACTGGAGGCAGACCAGCCCGGTTTGGCGCAAGCGCCTGCCGTGCCGCCACCTGCCAGCCCGGCAGCCGTGGTGGCCGCGCCCGCCGCGCAGCCGGCCGCCCCGCAGCCCGGCGCCGACCCCGTGCTGAAGGTGATTTTTTCCAAAATTTCTGAGGGCGACGGCAAATCGCTGAGCGAAGAGCTGGCCAACCTGGGCACCGTGCTGGAAGAAACCCAGGGCCCCGACAGCCTGTGCGTGCGGCTGGAAACCAGTTGCGACGCCGATGACATCATGGCGGTTTGCTGCTTCATCATTGACGCCGATCAGATCGAGATCAGCACCGAAGCAGCGCCCGAGCCCATCCCCGAAGCGGCACCAGAGGCCACTCCGGTGGCGCCCGTCAGGAGCCCGCCCAAAGCGGCCCCGGCAGCGGGAGCGGCTACATCGGCCAACAAAGAGTCCAACTCGATTCGGGTCGATGTTGAAAAAGTTGACCAGATCATCAACCTGGTCGGCGAGCTGGTCATCACGCAGTCGATGCTGACCCAAACCGCCTTGATGCTCGACCCGGTGGTGCATGAGCGCCTGCTGAGTTGCATGGGGCATCTGGAGCGCAATGCGCTGGCCTTGCAGGCCGCGGTGATGTCGATCCGGATGATGCCGATGGACTACGTCTTCAGCCGTTTCCCGCGCCTGATCCACGACCTGTCTTCCAAACTTGGCAAGCAGGTGCATTTGGTCACGGTGGGCAAGGAAACCGAGCTTGACAAGAGCCTGATCGAACGCGTGGTGGACCCCCTCACCCACCTGGTTCGCAACAGCCTGGACCACGGCATTGAAAGCCCGGAGCAGCGCATTGCCGCCGGCAAGGATCCCATGGGCGAATTGACGTTGTCGGCGCAGCACCAGGGCGGCAGCATCGTGATCGAGGTGCGCGACGACGGCGGCGGCTTGCCGCGCGAACGCATTTTGGCCAAGGCGATTCAGCAGGGCATGGCGGTATCGGACAGCATTGCCGACGAAGACTTGTGGCAACTGATTTTTGCCCCCGGGTTTTCCACTGCCGAGGTGGTGTCGGATGTGTCGGGGCGGGGCGTGGGCATGGACGTGGTGAAGCGCAACATTCAGGAAATGGGCGGCCATGTGGAGATTTCGTCCAAACGGGGCAAGGGCACCAACATCAAGATTGTGCTGCCCCTGACGCTGGCCATTCTGAACGGCATGTCGGTCAAGGTGGGCAATGAAATTTACATCCTGCCGCTGAATTACGTGATCGAGTCGCTGCAGCCGCTGGCCAAGGAAATTCACTCGATCACCGGCGACGGGAGCGTGCTGCATGTTCGCGGCGAGTACCTGGCGCTGGTGGAACTGCACAAGCTGTTTGACGTGGCCGACCCGGTGCGCGACCCGACGCAGGGCATTGCGGTGATTGTGCAAACCGAAGGCAGCCGTTTTGCCCTGCTGGTGGATCAGCTGGTGGGCCAGCATCAGGTGGTGGTGAAAAACCTTGAGACCAATTACCGCAAGGTGCCCGGCATTTCTGCGGCCACCATTCTGGGTGATGGCAATGTGGCGTTCATCATTGACGTGGTCGGGGTGCGCCAGATGGCGCGCGGCGGTGCTTTCTAGTCAGCCAGGACGCATTCGAGAAGCGCTGCGATGTTGAAGAAAATAAGTGTGACGCAACTCCAGCCGGGCATGTTTGTGCAAGACATGGACTGTGGCTGGATGGAGCATCCTTTTTTGACCGATTCCTTCACCGTGCGCAGCGGCAAGGACGTCGAGAAAATGACGGCGTGCGGGATTCAGGAGCTGTACATCGATACGGAAAAAGGGCTGGATGTGCCCAATGAACCCAGCCGCGTCGAAATTGAGGCAGTGATCAAACACAAGATCGCTGCTGTGGTTGAGAAGTTCAAACCGATCGAGCCGGTTTCGCTGCACGAAGAGCTGGCCAACGCCAGACTGGTGCGCGACGAGGCCAACAGGGTTATTGGCGAGCTGATGTTGGGTGTGCGCCAGGGCAAAAAAGTGGAGACCGAGCGGCTTGATCCGGTGGCACGCAGGATGTCGGAGTCGATCCTGCGCAACAAGGACGCCCTGCTGAGCCTGTGCCGCATCAAGGAAAAGGACAACTACACTTTTCTGCACTCGATCAGCGTTGGTGCCATGCTGATGTGCTTCACGCGCGTGCTCAAGCCCAAGCCGGGTGAAATGGAGCTGGTCGGCATTGGCGGCATGTTGCACGACATTGGCAAGACCATGGTGCCAGACAGAATTTTGAACAAACCCAGCGCCTTGACGTCCGAAGAATTCGTGATCATGCAGATGCATGTGCAGCATGGCCAAAACATTTTGTCGGACGCCCGCAACATCACGCAAACCTCGTTCGACGTGGTTGCCCAGCACCACGAGCGCTACGACGGCACCGGGTATCCGCTCAAACTCAAGGGCGCCGAGATGTCGGTTTACGGCCAGATGGCGTCCATTGTTGACGTGTACGACGCCATGACCTCAGACCGGGTTTACCGCATGGGCATGGACCCGACCCTGGCCGTGAGAAAAATGTTTGAATGGAGCCGCTCGCACTTTGACCCGGCACTGATCCAGACTTTTGTGCGCACCATCGGCATTTACCCGGTCGGCACGCTGGTGATGCTGGAAAGCCAGCGGATCGCCATCATCCTGAACCAGGACGGCCGGGATTTGACCCGGCCCGTGGTGCGCGTGGTGTATGACACCAACAAGCGCTGTTACATCACCCCGCAAGACCTTGACCTGTCGGCCAACCTGGGGCAGGGTGGCGGCGACCGCATTACCAGCCACGAGTCGGCCAGCAAATGGGGCATTGACCCGCACCAGTTCATTTGACGGGCTTTGCCGGACTGGTGCGCTAGCCCATGCTTGCCAGAAGAATGAAAGCGTTGAGTTGCACGCCACCGACCTCCCCGAAATTGATGATTTTGCCGATCAACCGCTCGTCCAGCACTTGCTTGGTCGGCAGCAGCATCACGCCATTGGGCGCGATGAGCTCGCGCGACAGCACCATGCCGGGGCGCAGACCGGGGGCGGCAACATGGCGCTCGTCTGGCCGCAGTTCGATCTGGCGCACCGGCGCAGTCAACAGGTCAACCAAGGCCTTGACCACCTGCGGGTCGTAGCGGCGCCCGCTGCCATGAACAATGACGGTTTTGGCTTCTTCGGCAGACACGGTGTACTGCATGGTGGTGCCGATTTGCATGTTGTCGTAGTCGCTGGCCACCGACAAAATACGGGCACCGATGGGGATGGCGTTGCCAAACAACCGGCCCGGAAAACCGCTGCCGTCAAAGTGCTCAAACTGCGCGTTGATGATTTCCGAGGCGTTTTTGAGGTCTGACAAGGGCAGCAGCAAATGCTCGGCCTGCGCCGGGTGCTTGCGGTAGGTGTCGAGCTGAGCCTGGTTCATGGTGGCCACCGGCATGGCGAGCAGTTGGTCGGAAAACCCGACCTTGCCGATCTCGTGCAGCAGGCCGGCGACAAAAATATCTTGAACTTGCCTGCCATCAAGCAGCAGCTTGCGGGCCAGGCGGCGGGCCAGGTCGCCCACGCGACGGGAATGGCCTGCCAGGCTGCCACCGCGCAGCTCCATCAGGGTGGAAAACACTTTGATGGAGGTGATGAAGCTGTGCTTGAGCTTCTCGTTGGCCTCTTGCAAGGTCTCATTGGCCACCTGAAGTTCGGCCGTGCGGGCCTGCACCTTGGCCTCCAGGCTGGTGTTGAGGTCTTTGAGCTCGGCGTTTTGTTGCGTGGTCAGGGCCACCAGGCGCTGGCGCTCCTGCTCCAGTGCCTGGCGTTCCAGCGCCTGGCGCACGATGAGCACGATGTCGTGGTCGTCCCAGGGTTTGGTGATGTAGCGGTAGATCTCACCGCGGTTGACGGCGCCCATGATGGAGGTCACATCTGCGTAGCCGGTGAGCAGCAGGCGCACGGTGTCGGGCCAACCGGCACGCACCCGCTCCAGAAACTGTGTGCCGTCCATCTCGGGCATGCGCATGTCCGAGATCACCAGGTCAACCGCGCCTGTTTCAAGCAGCGCCAGGCCCGCCTTGCCACCCTCTGCGGTGCGCACGTCAAAGCCCTTGCCCCGAAAAAGCCGTCGCAGCGAGGCCAGCACATTGGGCTCATCGTCGACACACAAAATGATGGGGAGCCTGGCTTCGGCAGGGGCTTCGGCAGCGGCAGGGGTGGTCGGGCTTGGGTTCATTGAACGACTTTGTCAGAGGCCGGCGCGCTGGCCGATTGGGTGATGGGCAGGGTCACCCGCATGGTGGTGCCCTGGCCAAGTTCGGTTTGCACCGTGATGCTGCCGTGGTGTTTCTGGATGATGCCGTAAGACAAGGACAGCCCCAGGCCGGTGCCTTTGCCGATGGGCTTGGTGGTGAAGAAGGGGTCGAAGATGCGGGGCACCATGTCTGGGGCGATGCCGCAGCCGGTGTCGGTCACCTCGATCCAGACCGTGTCGCCCGCCTGACCCGAGCTGACGGTGATCTTGCCGCGCTCGGGGCCAATGGCGTGGGCCGCATTGAGCACCAGGTTCATCACCACCTGGTTGATTTGGGACGGCAGGCATTGCACGGCGGGCAGGTCGCCATAGGCCTTGACCACGTCGGCCTTGTATTTGAGCTCGTTGTTGACCACATTGAGGGTGGAGTCAATGCCCTGGTTGAGGTCGACACATTGCCAGTCAGGGTTGAGGTCAACATGCGAGAAGTCCTTGAGGTCTTGCACGATTTTGCGCACCCGAACAATGCCTTCTTTTGATTCGCGCATCAGGGTCGGGATGTCTTCTTTCAGGTAGTCCAGCTCCAGCTCGGCGCGCAGCGCCTGCAGTTCGGCCAGGGTCTGGGGATTGCAGTGGGCGCTTTCGGCTGATTCGTAGGCGTCGAGCATCCGAAACAGGTCGGTTTGGTAGTTTTCCAGGGCGCCAAAGTTGGAAAAGATGTAGCCGATCGGGTTGTTGATTTCGTGCGCCACCCCGGCTGCGAGTTGCCCGATGGAGGCCAGCTTTTCAGACTGGATCAGGTGCTCCTGCGCTTTGGACAACTTGGCGTTGAGCAAATTCAGCTCGGCATTGCGCCCCAGCAGGGCGGCCTCGGCGGCTTCGCGGCGCGCCACGTCTTCAAGCAGGCGCTGGTTGGTCAGGGCCAGCTCGGTGGTGCGCTGGGCAATGAGTTCTTCGAGCGTGCTTTGGTAGGTGAGCAGATCGGCCTCGGCGCGTTTGCGGTCGGTGATGTCTTGCAGCGTCTCAACCGCGCCCGCCAGCGCGCCGTCGGCATTGCGCAAAGGCGCGGCGGTAAAGAACAGCCAGCGCCCGCCGTCGCCCAGGTTCGGAAAAAAGGCTTCGGTCTCGTAGGCGTCGGTGATGATCGGTGAGCACCGGGCCTGGTTGGCATACTGGCGCTTCAGCTCGTCGGCGGGGGTTCGGTCGATGATCAGATCCGCCAGCATCGGGCGGTCATGGCCATAGAACACACGGCCAAGCTGGCGTGTGCCAATCAGGTCTTGCGCCTTCATGCCCAACAGGGTCTCGCAGGCTTTGTTGAAGTGGGTGACCACATGCGCGCTGTTGATCACAAAAGTGGCGACCGGGCTGGCATCAAAAAAACCAGCCAGGCTGATGCCATCAAGGTGATGCGCAGGCAGTGCGCAGGTTGGGGTTGAATCAATCAAGACATGCGCTCCGTCAATTGTTCAGGGCAAGGCTGGCGGCCGCAAATTGGGCTTCGGTGGCGGCAAAAATAGCGGGTAATTTGTTCTCATCGAGTTCAAGTTGCGCCCACAGGCCCGTTGGCACGGGCGGCACCAGGTCGTCTTCGTGTTTGGACATGTCCAGCGCATGGGCGATGGCGTCTGCGGCCAATATGACCAGGGCCAGGCGCGATGCCCCGGCAATTTCTGGCGTGTGGTGCCCGGCCACGGCCAGTTGCATGGCCTGCGGAAAGTTCCAGTGCCGCGCCAGCGCTGCGCCAACTTCAGCATGGTCCAGGCCGAGCACGGCGCGCTCGGCCTGCAGCAGGTGGCAGTCGTGCCTGGCCCGGTAAGCCATGGTGGCCTCGTAACCGGCATGAAACTGGCTCACCAGCACCAGCCGGCCAATGTCGTGCAACAAACCGGTGGTGTAAGCCTGCTCCGAATTCAGGCCCAGGTGGTTTGCCAGCTCCCGGGCGCACACGGCTGCAGCCACGGCATGCCGCCAAAACGGGGTGGCATTGAAGCTGGCGGGCGTGCTTTTGGCAAAGGCCGCCATCAGGGCCGACGTGGTGCCCAGGCTGCGCACGGTGCGAAAACCCAGGATGCCAATGGCCTCCTGAATGGTTTTAACCTGCTGTGCCATGCCATAAAAAGACGAGTTGGCCAGCCGCAGTGTCTTGGCCGCCAGCGCCTGGTCTTGCGCAATTTTGCCGGCCAGGGCGTCAACGTTGGCGTCGTCCTGGTCCAGCAGGGCCAACAACTCCATGACCACGGTGGGCAGCGACGGCAACTTGTGAATGCCTGGCAAGACCAAATCCAGGGTGAGGTGGTGGTTCATGGCGAATCGACCGCACGGTAGCGGCTGACCAGGTTCAGCAGGTAACGGTCGTCCGCACGCTCGGCATTGAGCCGAAACAGTCGGGCCAGGCGCTCGGCATGGCAGGCGCGCTGCTCGGTAGCCCGGGCTTCGGGCAGCGCGTCAGGCGGCGTGCTGATGCCCGGCTTGGGTTCGGCGTGCGGATGTCGTGGCGGTGTGTTCATGAATTGGCACCGGTGGTGGAAAAAATCAGGATTCTGCCTTGCGAACGCGAATGGGCACCCATTTGGTGCCATTGCACCGCACAAGGCTTGCCGTCAATCAGCACCGGGCAGCGCACGCCCTCGGCCGCGCCCAGCAGCGTGGCATGGAGTTCAGGCAGGGTATGGGCCAGCTCCACCCCCAGCAACTGGCCCGCGTGGGCAAAGAGCCGCTCGGCGGCGGCACTGACAAAGGCCGCCACACCCTCGTCATCCACCCCCATCACGGGTGACGGTATGTGTTGAAAAGCCTCACGCACAATGGCCAGGCTGGTCTCTTCGCGCTCGATCTGACTGCGGGTTTTTTGCAGCACGTCATCCAGGTGGCGGTTGGTGGCCACCAGCTCCTGGTTGCTGGTGCGGATCTTGATGTTGAGCTGCTGGTTTTCTTCGATCAGTTCCTTGAACTCAAACGCATTGTGAACATGCTCACGCAACGCGTCGTCTTCCCAGGGTTTGGTAATAAAGCGGTAAACCGCGCCCTCGTTGATGGCATCGGTCACCGATTGCAGTTCGGTGTAGCCCGACAGCACGATGCGGATGGTGTCCGGGTAGATGGCTTTGGCGGCGCGCAAAAACTCGACCCCGGTCATGCCCGGCATGCGCTGGTCCGAGATGATCACATCGACCTTGTGCTTTGACAGAACATCCAGCCCCTCGGGCCCGCTGCCGGCCGTCAGGATGACATGGCCGTCGCGTCTGAACAGGCGCCTGAGCGCCGCCAGAATATTGGGCTCGTCGTCCACCAACAGCAGGGTGCGGCTGGGTTTGCGGTGGCGCAACAGGTGCGCTGGCAACTGTTGGTTGCTCCGGAACAAGGCGTCTATGCCCTCGCTGGCAAGGGGCCAGGAGAAAAGATGGCCCTGAATTTCGTCACACACGCTGGTGCGCATGGTCTCGCACTGGGCTTCGGTTTCCACGCCCTCGGCAATCACCTTCAAGCCCAGACCATGGGCCATGGAGACGATCACGTTGACGATCACGGCGTCGTTGCGGTTGCTGGCGACGTCACGCACAAAAGACTGGTCGATCTTGACCTGATCAAAGGGGAAGCGTTTAAGGCAACTCAAGGACGAATAGCCGGTGCCAAAGTCATCCAGCGACAGCTTCAGACCCAGGCCCTTGAGCTCCCGAAACAAGGTGTCGATGTCCTCCCCGTCGTCCATCAGCGCACCTTCGGTGACTTCGATGTAGAGCAGGGACGGGTCGATCCGGAACTCGCTCAAGGCACTTTTAACCTGCGCCATCAGGTCGTTGTTGCGGAACTGAAGCGGCGACACATTGACAGCCACATGCGGCACCTTGATGCCCTGGTCGAGCCAGCCGCGAAGGTCCCGGCACACGCGCCGCAGCACCCACTGGCCAATTTCAATGATCAGGTTCGACTCTTCGGCCAAGGGTATGAAGCGCGCCGGTGCCACCGTGCCCAGCTCCGGGTGGTGCCAGCGCAACAGCGCCTCCATGCCGCTGATCCTGCCGCTTTGCAGGTCTGCCTGCGGTTGGTACAGCACCTGCAACTGGTCCCTGCCCGCCGCGTGCCGCAGGGCACCGACCATCTGGTCGCGGGCCAGCAAGTGGGCATACAAGTCATTGCTGAAAAACTGAAAGCCGTCGCGACCCAGCGCCCGGGCGCGGTTCATGGAAATCTCGATCGCCTTGAACAGGGCGTCAAAATCCGTGCCGTTTTCAGGGTAGATGGCAATGCCGATGGAGACCGTCACCGGCAGCTCCTGGCCTTCAATGTGGTAGCTCTGGGCCAGTTTCCAGGTGAGTTCAGTGGCCAGATGCGCGGCACCGCTGCTGTTGGTCTCGGGCAGCAGCAAGGCAAATTCTTTGCCCTCGACGCGTGCCACCGTGTCTTGCGCGCGCACGCTGCCCGCCAGGCGGGTGGCCACCTCAATCAGCAGTTGGTCGCCAACGGCGTGGCCCAGGCTGTCGTTGAGGGCGCTGAAATGGTCGACCCGCACCAGCATCATGGTTACCGGGCCGCCCGAGCGATGTGCCATTCTGAAAGCCTGCGCCGCGCGGTCTTCCAGCAGGGTGCGGTTGGGCAGGCTGGTGAGCGCATCAAATTGCGACAGCCATTGAATGCGGTTCTCGGCCGCCTTGGAGCTGCTCAAATCACTGAAACTGCCGACATAGTGCGTGGTTTCCCCAAACTCGTTGTGCGTTGCCGTGATGGCCAGCCATTCGGGGTACAGGGTGCCGTCTTTTTTGCGGTTCCAGATTTCCCCGGCCCAGTGGCCGACCCCGGTCAGCTGCTCCCACATCTTGATGTAGAAATCGGCGCTTTGCCGACCGGACTTGAGCAGCCGCGGATTGCGGCCCAGCACCTCGGCTGACGAGAATCCGGTGATCTCGGTAAAGGCACGGTTGACCAGAACGATGTTGCCACTGGCATCCGTCACCGTGATGCCCTCGCGGCTGTACTCGAAGACGCTGGCCGCAATCCGGATCTGCTCCTGTTGCGCACGCCGCTCGGTGATGTCGCGCGAGACGCCAACGATGCCAATGTAGGCACCCTCGGCATTGCGCAGGCCGCTGGTGCTGACCTCGGTCCAGACGCTGCGGCCGTCCTTGCAGGGCTGCTCGAATTCTCCTTTGAAGGGCATCACTGGCTGGCCCGCCGCCAGCTTGGTTTTGATGTCGGCAAATACCTGCCTTGCCAGCGGGATCGACCCCGGGCACAGCGCCTGGTCAAGCGACTGCTGCATGACCTCGTCGCAGGTATAGCCGCGCAGCTTCTCGACGGACGGGCTGACATAGGTCAGGCAGCCTTCAAAGTCGGTGGTCCAGATCACGTCGACCAGGTTGTCTGCCAGCACGCGGTGGCGTTGCTCGCTCTCGCGCATGGCGGCGTCGGCGCGGCGCTGGCGCACGATGCGCCAGACTGCGTCGGAGATGAGCCGCACGGTCTCGACGTCCCAATCGGTGTAGGGCGTGGGCTTGTTGCCCACCCCGGTCATCATGCGCACCAGGTTGCCCTGGATCACCGGCACGCTGACCAAACGGTCAAGCCGGGCATGGCCCTCCGGCAAGCCTTTTTTGCCGATCGCCGTGGCATAGTCGTTGACGATCACCGGAGCGCGCTGGCGCAGGGCGTCGGCCCAGATGCCGGCCTGGCTGACCGGATAGTGCGTGTCAAAAGCAGCCTGGCAATAATGCGCCAGCGTGGCGTGAGACCAGGCAACCAGCTCAATGCTCTCCTGGTCGTCGTTGACCAAATGGGTAAAAGCAATCTGGCTGCCCGTGAGTTCTTCGGCCAGTTCCTGGCTGCGCTGCATGAAGGCGCGCTCATCCAAGGTCTCGGCCGCCCCGGGCAACAGCAGCAGCGCCTCGGCCCGGCGGGTGTGTCGCGTTTGGGCTTCTTCGGCCGCGCGCAAGGATGTGATGTCAGTCGAAATGCAGCAGATGCCCACGACCTTGCCGCCCGTCACTTCGTCATAAATTGGCGTCTTGACCTCCCAGCACACCTGGGACACGCCTTGTTTATTCACCAGCTCAAAGGTTTCGGACGTGCTTTCTCCCGCCAGTACTTTGGCATCCAGTTCCAGTGAACGTTCCGCGGTGCTTTGCGGAAAGAGACTCCTGATCTCGCTGCCGACCAGGTCTTGGGCACTTTTGCCAAACAGCGCCTGGGTTGGCCGGTTGGCGTACACGTAGCGCGATTTGTCGTCCTTCATGTAGATGAAGGCTGACACATGATCCAGCGCATCCCGAAACCGCTGCGCCTGGGCCACTGCGGTGAGCAGCTTGAGCTCATCTTGCTTGCGCTGGGAAATGTCTGACTGGGTAATGACCGCACTCCGCGTTGGCCCTTGGCCCAGGGGCGTGACGTGCATACTGAACCAGCGCGGCCGGGGTTCCAAGTGGCTGGGAAAGTCGATGTCGAAACTGGCGGCAGACGCCCGCAAGACCCCGCAAATACCGTCACAAATAGCGCGCGCATCGGCCCCGCTGGCGTCACCGCCGCCACCCTGGCACACCGTGAGGTAGTTGGCGCCCACGTCCAGGGCAGCCGCGGTGCCGTCTTGGCTGGCGCGCGCCTGGGCAAATTCACGCCAGCGTGCATTCACGGTGACGATCACGCCGGCGCTGTCAAGCACAGCAATGCCGGCACTCACCGAGTTCAAAATCGCCAGCTTCAGGGAATCGGCTTCGGCCAGTTCCTGGCGCGCCCGCGCCTCGCGAATGGCCCGGTTCACCACCAGGCTGAGCAGCGCCAGCTGGTGCTTGAAAATGTAATCCACCGCGCCCTGGCGCATGGCGTTGATGGCGGCCGACTCGGAAATGGTGCCCGAGACAAAAATAAAAGGCACCTGCGGGCAGACCGTGCGGGCAATGCCGAAGGCCTTTTCACCCGAAAACTGTGGCAGCGTCCAGTCTGACAAGATGGCATCGGGCACCTGCTGTTCGAGCGCACGGCAAAAGCCCGGCTCGTCGTCGACCCGCAGCAGTTGCACGTTCAGGCCGGCCTCTTGCAACGCGGCGACAATCAGCTTGGCATCCAGCGCCGAGTCTTCTACCAGCAAAATTTGCAGTGCCCGGTCGCAACTTGAGTTCACGTTTGATCTCCTGAAATGGGTGCACCCACGTTTGATGGCAAGGCAAGAGCCGCTGGCAGCCAGGCCGCAAGTCGAAGCTGACTCTTGATGAGCATAGGCGTGCACACGATCGGTCAATGAGTGGTGGTATTTGCATATGATCTTAGGCATGACAACACGTTCTCAATCTCTTGATCAAGCCCGTCTTCAGCGCGTTTTTCTGGGTCTTGCGGCATTTTGGTCTGCCGTGATCCTGGTGCTGGCAGCGCTCAATGCCTGGCAAACTTACGCGGCCACCTTCGATGGCGCCCGGGCCTCGGCCAGCGAAAGCTTTCGCAAAGACGTGACTTACCGCAGTTGGGCATCCATACACGGAGGTGTTTATGTGCCAGTGACGCCGCAAACACCCCCCAACCCGGATCTGGCCGATGTGCCCGAGCGCGACATCCGCACGCCGTCGGGCAAGGCCCTGACGCTGATGAACCCGGCCTACATGACGCGCCAGGCACATGAGCTGGGCAACCAGGCCACCGGCTCCAGGGGCCACCTCACCAGCCTGACCCCGCTGCGGGCCGCCAACGCGCCAGACGCCTGGGAGCAAAGTGCCTTGCAGTCTTTTGAGCGTGGCGTGCCGGAGGCGGCGGCAGTGGCGCTGCTGGACGGCCAGCCGTACTTTCGCTTCATGCGCCCCCTCGTCACAGAGGCGGCCTGCCTGCAGTGCCACGCAAAGCAGGGTTACCGGCTGGGCGACATTCGTGGTGGCATCAGCGCCTCGATTCCGTGGCAACCTTACCGCGCGTTGCTGCACGCGCAAATCACGGCCAACCTGGTGGGCTATCTGGGTATCTGGCTGCTGGGTTTGGCGGGGTTGTACTTTGGCCGCAAGCGGCTGCAAGCCTCGGTGGTGCAGCTTGAAACCGGCAATGCCGAGCTGAAGCGGCTCAATACCCAACTGGCGCAGTCTCAGGGGCAACTGCTGCAGTCAGAAAAAATGGCCGCCGTGGGCCAACTGGCCGCCGGTGTGGCCCATGAGATCAACAACCCCATTGGCTTTGTCAGCTCCAACATGGGCACGCTCAAAGACTACCTGGAAAGCCTGCTCGCCCTGATTGACGTTTACGAGGACTGCGCGCGCAGCGGCGCGGGCTTTGACACTGCGGCGCTGCAGGCCGCGCGCCAAAAGACCGACCTTGCCTACCTGAAAGAAGACGCGCTGGCCCTGCTGGCCGAGTCCCGCGACGGGCTGGCGCGGGTCAAGAAAATTGTGCAGGACCTGCGTGATTTCTCGCGTGTGGACAGCGCCGACTGGCAAGCATCTGACCTCATGGCCGGTCTGGAAAGCACCCTGAACGTGGCCTGGCACGAAATCAAATACAAGGCCGAGGTGGAAAAGCATTACGGCCAGTTGCCGCTGGTGCGCTGCCACCTGGCCCAGATCAATCAGGTGTTGTTGAACCTGCTGATCAACGCCGCCCAGGCCATTGCAGAGCGCGGCCGCATCGTCTTGCGCAGTGGCGTTGACGGGCCCTGGGTCTGGGTCAGCATCGAAGACAGCGGCCAGGGCATGACGCCAGAGGTGATGCAACGAATTTTTGAGCCGTTTTACACCACCAAGCCGGTGGGCAAGGGCACCGGGCTGGGCCTGTCGCTGGCCTACGACATCGTGACCAAACACGGTGGCCGCATCGAGGTCACCAGCCAGCCCGGGCAAGGCACCTGCTTCAAGGTCTGGCTACCCGTGGCTGGGCCAGAAGGTGCAGCTGTCTTGTAATTTGCAGGAGACCCGCCCTCGGGCCGATGGCTGTTGAGGGGCAATCGCGGCGAGGGCGCCGCTCCCACAGGGGGGCTGCAGGGCCTACTGCTATTTTGTAGGAGGCCCGCCTCGGGCCGATGGCTGTTTGAATTCAATCGCGGCGAGGGCGCCGCACCCACAGGGGGGTGTGGTCCCATAGTGACCTACAACAGTGTGGCGCGCAGGCGGCTGATGGCCTGGCTGTGGAGTTGGGACACACGCGACTCCTTGACGCCCAGCACGGCGCCAATTTCACGCAGGTTGAGTTCTTCGTTGTAGTAGAGGTTCAGCAGCAGGCACTCACGCTCGGGCAATTGTTCGATGGCGTCAATCAATTGGCGCCTGAAATCGCCTTTGAGCAGCTGCGTCAGGGGTTCGTCCAGCAAGCATTCGGCACCCTGATTTTGTCGGTCCAGGTAGCTGTTTTCCTCGTCGCCACGGTCAAAGTCTTCGTAATAGACCAGCTGCGCGCCTTGAATTTCCTGCAGCAACTGCTGGTAGGCGAGGAGTTCCATGTTCAGTTCCTGCGCGATTTCACGCTCGGAAGGGGCGCGCCCGAGCTTTTGCTGCTGGGCATGGATGGCGGCCGAGACCTGGCGGGTGGACTGCCGCAAGCCGCGCGATACCCAGTCGTTGGCACGCAGTTCGTCCAGCATGGCACCACGGATGCGTTGGCTGGCGTAGGTCTCGAATTTGGCGACATGGTCGTCCTGAAAGCGCTTGGAGGCGTCCAGCAAGCCCATCATGCCGACCTGGATCAGGTCGTCCAGCTCGACACTGGCCGGCAGTTTGGCGATCAGCTGCAAGGCCAGGCGCCGAACCAGCGGTGCGTATTGCCTGAGCATTTCCGAGGTGCCGGATTGGTCGATTTTTCCCTGGGATGTGTACATTGAGGATTCCTCCCGCATTTTTTAAATATCAGTGCAGGGCCAGCGCTGGTCCGGTTTGGTCGCGTGCTGCCAATGCGGGGCGCACACCGCGGGCTTGATCTTTGGGCGAGCGCCACGACCATTGCTTCAGATCACTGGCAATCTGGAAAAAATCGATGGCGGCCGGACTGGTTCGGTAGGCCTCAACCACGGTCAAGTTCAAGCGGCGGGCCTGAAGCATTTGCGGGTCCGCCCGCACCCAGCCGGCGGATTCCAGCGTCATGGCCAGGTAGCGGCCACTGGTTTGGGCCAGGTTGGCCAGGATGCGCTCGGCCTGGCTGGCGTCAGTGGCATGGTTGACCAACATGCGCACGCGCTGCAGTGCATGGGCGTAGTGAAGGTTCTTGACGCAGGCATACGAGGCCTTGATGGACGCGGGACTGGGCTGCAGCACCACCATGACATGGTCCGCCTGCGCCGCCCAGGGGGTGAGCGCACCCTGCGGGTCCAGCACGGCATCAACCAGCAGCAGCCGACCAGCACACTGGGCGGTTGTGGGTGGCGGGGCGCTGCGCTCGTCGTGCAACAGCACATCGCGGCCGAGTTGCCGCAACGCGGCCGCCAGGTTTTGGGCCACACTGGTGGCGCCCACGCTGGGCCCGCTGCCCACCACAGCCAGCTTTTGCCCGGGGCTATTGGCCATGAGGAGGCGCAAGCCGTCTGCCTGATCAACTTTGAGCGCATTCATGGTTGGCTCTTCCGTGCTTTCTTGACGGGCGCTTTGGCAGTCAGTTTGGGCTTGGCCCTGGCAGTCATCCTGGCGGGCGCCCGCGTTGACGGTTTGGCGGCAAGCTGCGTGGCGTCTGGCACGGTTTCCGGTACGACTTCGGGCACGAGTTGCGGCGTTGCTTCTGGCGTTGCTTCTGGCGTACTTTCTGGCGTTGCTGGTGCCACGGCTTCTACTGCAGTTTCCATGACAATTTCAGCTGCGGTTTCTGCTGCGGTTTCTGCTGCGCTGTCGCCGGTAACCGGCTCGCGCGGCAGCAGGGCCATGGCGCCCATCAGTTGCTTGCATTGGCTTTGCAGTTGCTCATACAGCGCCTCGGCGGCCAGTTTGGCTGCCTGCGGGTCAAGCGCCACCGGCAAGGACTCAAGCTCGGACGCTTCCGGAACAAAAAGTGAGCTGTTGCTTCTGGCCTTGAAGACCAGGTCAATCAGCGCACCGCGCTTGATGGTCAACAGGTTCTCAGGGACTTTTTGACCATTGGAGATGTAGTGCAGCGGCAGTTGGTGACGTATCGCCATGTCGATCAGCACGCCGGGGTGGGTGGCTTCATCCACTTTGGTAAAAATGCAGCCCGCGAGGTCGTCGGTGCCGCCGTCCTTGCCGCCATGGCGGTAGGACTGGACCACTTCATTCAGGGTGTCGCCATGGCTGGAGGCATTGAGCAGCAACAGGCGCTTGACCGGCCGGCTGGCACCGCACAGCATCGAGATCTGGCTTGAAACGGCGCGGTCGCGCTGGCTCATGCCCACGGTGTCGATGAGCACCATGTGCTTGTCGCTCAGGTCAAGCAGGGCCCGCTCAAGGTCGCCAGCGTCTTTGACGGCATGCACCGGAACGCCAAGAATCTGGCCATAAATGCGCAGTTGTTCGTAGGCGCCAATACGGAAACCGTCGGTGGTGACCAGCGCCAGCTTCTTGGCGCCGAAACGCATCACACAACGTGCTGCCAACTTGGCCGTGGTGGTGGTTTTACCAACGCCGGTGGGCCCGGTCAGGGCATAGACCCCGCCCGCATCCATCATGGCGTTTTCGTCCTCCAGGATGGGGAGTTGGCGCGCCAGTTCCGACTTGACGTAGTCCATGCCCGAGTCCAGGTCGCTGCCCTCGGGGAGTTGCGCCAGAATATCTTGTGCCAGGCGCGCGCTAAAACCCGCCGCCAGCATAAGGCGCAGCAGTTGCCTGCGCAGCGGGTTGCTGCCCGGCTTGTCTTGCCGGAACATGCCGTCGAGCTTGTCTTCGATCATGCCGCGCATGGAATGGATCTCGCGCAGCAGGCTTTCTTCGCGGTCAGAACCAGGCGCATCAACCGGGGGCACAACGACGGGCGCCGGGGCGGGCCGCACAGGGGTCATCATTTTGACCACGTGCTCCTCCAGGGTAGCCAGAATTTCAACGCCGCTGCCGGTGACCCGGCTGGACAAAATATAGGCGTCGGGGCCCATTTGTTCGCGCAACAAACGCAGCGCTTGGCGACTTGATGGCGCCGTGGCCTTGAAGGTCACTGTGCTGACTTCCGTGGCATTACTCAAACTCGTCCTCCAATCGTGGCTGTTACTTTGATGGTGCGGTTATCCGGGATTTCGGCCTGTGACAGCACTTTGAGCTGGGTCAGATTGCGACGCAGGAAGCGCGACAACAAAACCCGCAGCGGGTGCTGTACCACCAGCACAGGCATCAGGCCCTGCTGGGTTTGGCGCTCCATGGCCGCCTGGGTTTCGCGCAGCAAGTTGTCGGCCAGACCCGGCTCCAGACCGCTGCTGTTGCTCAGGGCTTGCAACAAAATACGGTCCAGCGAGCCGTCCAGGCCAATCACCTGCAGCGCCTCATTGCCCGGATAAATTTGCTGGATGATGGCGCGACCGAGTGCCAGGCGGATCAGCGAGGTCAGTTCGGTGGTGTCGGTGACCGTGCCAGCGTGTTCAGCCAGCACCTCAAGAATGGTGCGCATGTCGCGGATCGGCACTTCTTCGTCGAGCAGGTTTTTGAGCACCTTCTGGACCGTGGTGAGCGACATGGTTTTGGGCACCAGGTCCTGAACCAGCAGCGGCGAGTCCTTGCCGACATGGTCCAACAACTGCTGCACCTCCTGGCGCCCCAGCAATTCTGCAGCATGGGTGTGGATCAGGTGGTTCAGGTGGGTGGCCACCACGGTGCTGGCATCAACCACGGTGTAGCCATAAATCTGGGCCTGCTCACGCAGGCTGCTGTCAATCCAGATGGCGGGCAGCCCAAAGGCCGGATCAGTGGTGGGCGTGCCTGGCAAGGTGGCGCTGACCTGGCCGGGGTTGATGGCCATCCATTGGCCTGGCATGGCCTCGCCCTGCCCGATTTGAACTCCCTTGAGCCGGATCACGTAGGCGTGGGGTTTGATCTCCAGGTTGTCCCGAATATGGACCACCGGCACCAGAAAACCGATGTCCTGGGCAAATTTTTTGCGGATGCTTTTGATCCGACCGAGCAATTCGCCGCTCTGTGCCCGATCCACCAATGAGATCAGGCGGTAGCCGACTTCCAGACCGAGCGGGTCCATCAGGGCCACGTCGTCCCAGGAGGCTTCCTGCTTTTCTGTGAATTCCGGTACTGCAACCGGGGCCGGGGGTTCGACCTTGAGCGCGCTTGCAGCTCGTTGCGAGACCCGCCTGCCAAGCCAGATAAGACCCCCGGCAATGACCAGAAAAGCCAGGTTGGGCATGCCCGGGATCAGGCCCATGAGGCCAATCACGCCGGCCGTCAAAAACAAGACTTGCGGATTGGCAAACAATTGGCCGGTGAGTTGCCCGCCCACGTCTTCGTCGGTGGCCACGCGCGAGACGATCACGCCAGCAGCCGTGGAAATGATGAGCGCCGGGATTTGCGCGACCAGGCCGTCGCCGATGGCCAGCAGGGTGTAGGTGGTGCCGGCGTCGGCAAAGCTCATGCCGTGCTGGGCCACGCCCACGATCA
Organism: uncultured Rhodoferax sp.; assembly: GCA_964538895.1. Taxonomy (GTDB): domain Bacteria; phylum Pseudomonadota; class Gammaproteobacteria; order Burkholderiales; family Burkholderiaceae_C; genus Rhodoferax. The sequence continues at coordinate 59,933 of CAZIGL010000014.1, read as the reverse complement.
GGCCGCCAATGATGTTGATCACCAAAATCAACAGGCCCGCCACGGCGTCGCCGCGGACGAACTTGCTGGCGCCGTCCATGGAGCCATAAAAGGCGGCCTCCTGCGCCACCTCGGCGCGGCGCTTACGGGCTTCGTCTTCACCGATCAGGCCGGCGTTGAGGTCGGCGTCAATCGCCATCTGCTTGCCCGGCATGGCGTCCAGGGTAAAACGCGCGCCAACCTCGGCAATGCGGCCCGCGCCCTTGGTGATGACCATGAAGTTGATCACCACCAAAATGATGAACACCATCACGCCGACCGCAAAGTTGCCACCCACCAGGAAGTGGCCAAAGGCCTCGATGACCTTGCCGGCCGCGTCCGGGCCGGTGTGGCCCTCCATCAGCACCACGCGGGTCGAGGCCACATTGAGCGACAGGCGCAGCAACGTGGTGAACAGCAGCACCGCCGGAAAGGCGGCAAAGTCAAGCGCCTTATGGGTGTACATGCTGACCAGCAGCACCATGATGGAGAGCGCGATGTTGAAGGTAAACAGCAGGTCGAGCAGCAAGGGCGGCAGCGGCAGCACCATCATGCTGAGAATGAGAACGACGAGCACCGGGCCGACCAGACCCTTGCCTTTTCCGCCCGACATCATCGAGCTGGCCGCGCGCAGGGTTGAGCTGAACGCGCTCATGCAACCTTACCCGGCATGTCGAGTGCCTCCGGCACGGGCAGATTGGTGGGCGGGCGCGGCAGTATGCCGCCTTCGCGGCTCAGGCGTTGCAGCTGGTAGGCCCAGGCCAGCACCTCGGCCACGGCCGAATACAGGGCCAGCGGAATTTCGTGACCCAGTTCGGTGTGCCGGTACAGTGCGCGCGTGAGTGGCGGCGCCTCCAGGATCGGGATCTTGTGCTCTTCGGCAATGGCGCGAATGCGCAAGGCCACCAGGTCAACGCCTTTGGCCACCACGCGCGGGGCCCGCATTTCCTGGTCGCGGTACTGCAGCGCCACCGCAAAGTGGGTCGGGTTGGTGACGATGATGTCGGCCTTGGGCACATCGGCCATCATGCGGCGCTTGGCCATTTGCTGCTGCTGGCGCCGAATCTGGGCCTTGACCAGCGGGTCACCGTCGTTTTGCTTCTGCTCCTGGCGCAGGTCTTCGCGCGACATGCGCAGTTTGTGGGCATGGCTCCAGAGCTGGTAGGGCACATCGATGGCCACCACCAGCAACAAGGACCCGATGATCAGGGCGCAGGAGCGGGCCACCATTTCCAGGGTGTGCGGCAGCGCGGCATGAACGGGCTCGTTGAGCAGCGACATGATGTCGCTCAGGTTGCTCATGATGACCAAGTAGGCGATGCTGCCAATCAGCAGCGACTTGACGATGGTCTTGAGCAACTCGGCCAGCGATTCGCTTGAAAACATGCGTCCAATGCCCTTGATCGGGTTCAGCTTGGACAATTTTGGGGCCATGGATTTGCTGGAAATCAACCAGCCGCCGAGCAGCATGGGAGCCAACAAGGCGGCCAGCAACATCATGATCATCAGGGGCAGCATGGCCTGCAAGGCATGGGCCACCATGTTGCCCGCATGCACCATCATGCGACTGGTGTCAAAGACCGAGGTGCGTTCGAACTGCAGGCTGTCGCGCATGACGCTGCCGAAATGCCCACTGATGAAACCCGACGTGAGCCACAAGCCACTTAAAGCGGTGATCAGCATGATGAAGGTGACCAGCTCACGCGAACGGGCAACCTGCCCTTCTTCGCGCGCTTTTTGCAAACGCTCGGGCGAGGCCGGTTCTGTTTTTTCTAGATCACTTTCTTCTGCCATCAATGCTCCGAAGCAGCAGACGCACTGCGCCGCATGGGAGCATTATTGGGGCATGGGCGCCGGATTGATCAGGCGAACAAAGCAGGGTTAGGGCTGCTCATTTTGCAATCAGGACAAGCTGGCTAAAACCCGAGGCTGGCCAGCAGATCGTCGACCTGCGCCTGGTCGTCGAGGGTGTCCGGCGCACCAGCCTTGATGCGGGGGCCATTGAGCAGCCCGCCGCCCACCTCCTGGCGTTTTTCCTCCGGGGTGTTGTCCACCAGCAGTTGCAGCAACTGGGTTTCCATTTCCTTGATCAGGTCCATCATTTTCTTGATGACCTGGCCGGTCAGGTCCTGAAAATCCTGGGCCATCATGATTTCCATCAGCTGGGCGCTGGTGGCCTGCGTCTGCAAGGGCACCTCCGACAGGTAGCTTCGGGTGTCGCTGACCAGTTGGGCGGCGTCGCCCAGGGCCGCGCCCGTGGCCGACCAGGTGTTCCAGCGCTGGGACAATTCAGACGCCTGCACGGACAGCTTGTCTTGGATGGGTTGGGCCAAATCCACCGCATTCAGAGCGCGCTCAGCGGCACGCTCGGTCATTTTGGCGACATAGTTCAGGCGGTCGCGGGCATCGGGAATCGCCTCGGCAGCGCGTGCAATACCCTTGTCCAGACCCAGCTCGCGCATGCTTTCCAGCATCAGGCGGGTTAACTGCCCGATGCGGGTCAGCAACTGTTCGGCGGTGTCGACTTCGGTCGGCGCTGATAGAAGTTCAGGTGTCATGCCGCGCCCCCTTCCCTTTCAATTTTTTCAAAAATCTTGCTGATTTTTTCCTCCAACGTGACCGCTGTGAAGGGCTTCACGACATAGCCGTTGGCCCCGGCTTGGGCTGCCGCGATGATGTTTTCCTTTTTGGCTTCAGCCGTCACCATCAGGACCGGCAATTTGACCATGGCGGGGTCGGCGCGAATGGCCTTCAGCATGGCGAGGCCGTCCATGTTGGGCATGTTCCAGTCCGACACCACAAAGCCGTATCTGCCGCCCTTGAGCTTTTCCAGGCCAACCGCGCCATCTTCGGCCTCGTCAACATTGGAAAAACCGAGTTCCTTGAGCAAATTACGAACAATCCGGCGCATCGTCGGAAAATCGTCAACAACCAGTATCTTTATATTTTTATCAACCACGTTCACTCCAGTTAAATGCCTGACACCACAGATATTTTCGCCCTGGTTCGAGGCGATCGCCAAAACCAACACACCCTCTTACTTTACACACGATTGCTCCGTGCACCCAACGATGACAGGTAAGACATCACGCGTTGGCTCATGTCGCGCAGCGGCACCACCTCGCAGGCAGCCCCAATCGCTATCGCTTCACGCGGCATGCCAAACACCACACAACTGGCTTCGTCCTGTGCCAGCGTATGGGCGCCGGCCTGGCGCATGCGCAGAAGGCCCTCTGCGCCATCACGCCCCATGCCGGTGAGCAGCATGCCAATCGCGTTTTTGCCGGCGTGCTGGGCAACCGAGTCAAACAAGACATCGACCGATGGACGATGCCGGTTGACGGCGTCCGCCTGGTCCACCTGAGCCACATAATTTGCGCCGCTGCGCCTGAGCGACAAATGAAATTCACCAGGGGCAATGTAGGCATGGCCGGGCAAAATTCGTTCGCCCTGCACCGCCTCCGTGACACGAACCCGACACACGTTGTTGAGGCGCTGGGCAAAGGAGCGGGTGAAGCCGGCCGGCATGTGCTGTGCAATCATGATGCCCGGGCTGTCTGGCGGCAGTGGCAACAGCACTTCCCGGATGGCTTCGGTGCCGCCGGTGGAGGCGCCAATGATGATGAGCTTTTCGGTGCTCAGCCTGGCGTTGTGCAGCATCGGTGCCTGGGTTTGCGGGTCGTGCGGCGCCACTGCGCTGCGCTGCTTGGCCGGCGGTAGCTTGGCCACTGCCGCCACGCGAATTTTTCCGGCAATCAGTTCCGTGTAGGCCAGCAAACCATCACGAATGCCCAGGCGGGGCTTGGTCACGAAGTCGATCGCCCCTAGCTCCAGCGCGCGCAGGGCCGACTCAGATCCGTGTTCGGTCAAAGACGACACCATGACCACCGGCATGGGCCGCAGGCGCATCAATTTTTCAAGGAATTCAAGGCCATCCATGCGCGGCATTTCGACATCAAGCGTCATCACGTCGGGGTCATGCAGTTTGACGAGGTCGCGGGCCTGCAGGGGGTCTGAGGCTGTGGCCACCACCACCATGTCGGGCTGGCTGTTGATGATTTCAGTCATCAGGCTGCGAATCAGTGCCGAGTCGTCCACACAAATGACCGTGATTTTGCGCAGACTCATTGGTCACCCATTCTTCTGTTGGCATGATGGCCTTGGTGGCTGAGCTCCAGCTGCACCAGTTTGCCGGTGAGCGACGGTCTGGCCAGGGCCTGCGCCAGCGCCTGCTCGTCCTGGCGCAAGCGCAGCGTGTCCTCCTGGCGGCGCAGCCTGCGCAGGGCCACCCGGCCTGACTTGGGAAAATAATTGATGCGACGGGGCAGCCCCCCCAGCAAATCTTGCGCCACCACCGGGATGTGTTCAGCTTTCAAGAACCGCAACACAAACTCGGCATTGCGCTCGCCAATGTTGATTTTTGACAGGCCGTTCATCACGGCGCCACCGCCAAACACCTTGGCCTCCAGCCGCTCCCGACGGGCCCCTGCCTTGAGCAATTCGCGCATCAGCATGGCCATGGCGTAAGCCCCATAGCGCATGGCGGTATTTGGGCTGTGCAGGGCTCCTTCGGCGTCCTCGGGCAGCATGAAGTGGTTCATGCCACCCACGCCGGCCGTGCTGTCACGCAAGCAGGCGCTGACGCACGAACCCAGCACGGTGGTCAACAACACATCTGCGCTCGTCACGTAGCATTGGCCCGGCATCAACTTGACTGCATCGATCCCAAATTCGCGATCGAAATAGTGCAGGTTCGCCGAGGGCTTCATGTCGAGCGAATTCATGCGGCGGCCTTGGCGTGGTGGGCGCTCAGTTCATAAACCGTCTTGCCGCGCAGGCGCAACAGCTGGTTCGCAAAAGAGAAGTTTTCAGAATGACCGGCAAACAACAAACCGTGCGGTTTCATCAGCGGCACAAACTTGCGCAGAATTTTTTCCTGGGTTTCCCGGTCGAAGTAAATCATCACGTTGCGGCAGAAAATGGCATCGAATGGCTCCTTCATGGCCCACTTGGGCGCAAGCAGATTGAGCTGTTCAAAGCGCACCATGGCGGCCACTTCCGGACGGATCCTGACCTTGCCTGCGTGGGGTCCGGCTCCTTTCAAAAAGAAACGCTTGAGACGTTCTGGCGACAGTTTGCTGACCTGTTCGCTTGAAAAAATGCCCTCCGTGCCGACAGCAAGCACGTGCGTGTCGATGTCGGTGGCCACCACGCGTGCCTGGCTGGCACGGCTGCCAAGGGCCTCGATCAGGGTCATGGCGATTGAGTAGGGCTCTTCCCCTGTGGATGCGGCCGAGCACCACACGGTCATGACGGGCCCGCAACATCGGGCGTGCTCGGCCAGCAAGGGAAAGTGGTGGGGCTCACGAAAAAACGCTGTCAGGTTGGTGGTCAGGGCATTGGTGAATAACTGCCATTCATCGCCGTTGGGATCGGTCTGCAGCAGGCCCAGGTAAGCAGAAAATTCTTTTAACTTGAGTTTGCGCAGGCGCCGAGCCAGGCGGCTGTAAACCATCTGCCGCTTTTGCTCGCTCAGGGCGATACCCGCACGTTGATGGATCAGCATGCGTATTTTTGAGAAATCACTGTCCGTGAGGATGAAGTCCGGCCTGACGGGCGAATTGACAGCGACGTTCGGGTCTAGGTTCATACGCTTTCGTGTGGTCGCCGGCGCAAAATTGGCTTTTCATGAAAAAAACGGTAGGTTTGGCACCAATGTACCCACACAGACCTGACTTTGATGGGTCAAGGACCACACCAAAAAGGCTCTTATTTGAAGTTTGACGTCAGCGCCGCGGCCCGGGCAACCCGTGACACACGCTAGAGGCTGCTTGGTTGCTCCAGATTCAGACGGTAGCCGACGCCTCTGAGGCCGACAATCGGTTTTTCAACGCCGCTGACTTCGGTCAGCTTGCGGCGCAAATGGGACAGGTGAACCTCAATGCCCCGGTTTAACGCGTCCCAGTCCCGGCCGTAGACTCGTCTGAACAATTCTTCGCGGGACAATGTTTGCGCGTCGGCCTGTGCCAGCTGGGACAAAATCTGTGTTTCCATTTCTGTCAGCTTGACCGTTTGCCCATCGCTCTTGACAACCCGCTGGTGACGGACTTCAAACAAAAAATGGCTGAATTGAATGGCCAACAAGGGCAAGCCGGGCGCACGCTCCCGGCCCCGCCGCAAGGCGCTTCTGACCCGCGCCAGCAAAACTTCTGACTTGAATGGTTTGGTTACATAGTCGTCCGCGCCAATGTTCAAGCCTTTCACGATCATGTCTTCGGACGAATAGCCAGACAAAAAAATGATGGGAATGTTTGAGGTGATGCGAATACGCTGCGCAACCGCAATACCGTCTTCGTCCGGAAGGCCTATGTCGAGCACGATGCAGTCGACCGCGCCCTCGTCGACCAACCGGCACAAGTGGGCTCCACTCTGGGGGGTGACCACCTCATACTCGGTGACCAGAAGGATGCGTAGCAACCTGGACAGATCGGGGTCATCGTCGAGAACCGCTACCCGTCGTTGATTCTCATTCATAAGGAGTCATAAGTCGGGTCGTCGTCGAATGAAAAATCGACCAACGCCCAACCGCTATTTTAGCGGGTCGACACTGCGCCCACCCCTTGCCGACCCGTCAATGGCGTTCGCCACGGCAAGCTGCGAAATTCAAACCATCAAAGCCATGTCCCGGTAGGCTCGCACAGCGGCTCTTGCCGCGGGGCTTTGCATGGGGGTCAATGCCCTGGAGATTATTGCCTTTTGATCCAGACCCAGCCCCGACAAGGCATCGAGGCGCTTGTGACTCGCGGCAATCAAGCTGTTGAGGATGGCCGGATCCTGCAAGTCCAGGCCCAGAGCGCTGGCCAGACCTTCAACGCTTGGATCGCGCAAGGCCCGGGCAAGCACAACTGACTCACGTTGTGCCGCAGCGATCGGGTTGTTATTCATGAAGCCGGTTCAATTGGGCTGCAACAGCTGCAACATCAAAGCGATGATCAAGGCTTGCGCCAAGTCACCCATGTTCGTCCCGGGGCCACCACCCGCAAAGGCGGAGCGGGCGGCGTCGGAAATGTCCACCTTTGTACTTGGCACCATGCTTGGCGCTTGCACCGCGTTGGGCGAGCCGACATCGGCCGTGCCAAACGGCATAAGCGTGTTTCTTGGCATGAACGGGCCTGTCTGCCCGAAAAACTCCATTCCCATCACTGACCTTGTATCGAGGGCGCCCATAGCGCCAATGGCTCCCACACTCATGATGTACTCCTTGAACAATCGAACCGGATCCGAGCCGGGCATGCTGACAGTGAACTCAGCCATGCCTCGCGTCGGAATTGATGTCTTAACGTGTGAAGAGTAATTCGAAACGCGGCTGATGTCTGTTAAGAATAATTAAGGACAGGGTCGGCATTTGTGCGCCAGGCCTGCGGTGTTGCGCCATCGGACCCGGCAGCTTTTACCCGTCACTTCGCGGCTGTCATGGCTCACGCGCGCCAAGCAGCGCCATTCACATCAACCGCGACTGTTTCAATTTTGCTGGAACTGGCTGCTGTAGCCGGCATCTTCCAATGCCGCAGCGATGTCTTGGGGAGAAATCATGCTGGTGTGGCTCACCCAGGCCTGGCGTTTGAGCAGGTCAACCTCTGCCTGGTTGACACACGGCAAGTCCTGCAACTGGAACATCACGGCATCTGCATCCTCTTGCGTCAGGAGTTGGGCGATTTCAAAAATGGATTCTGGCATGGAGGGCCTCTTGTTGCGCCTGCGGGAAGAACCCAGACGCTGAAGTTAAGGTGAGCACGGCTTGAGTGGTTTTTACCACCAGCCCAAAATCCCCTGCTTGTTTGCCCTGATTCAAGGGGCCACTTGTGGTGTTGCCCCAGGGTGCAACACCAGGGGTCTGCGGGATTTTTGCTTTGGCTTATGATGGATTACACCAAAACATCAAAAGTACTCACGAATGAAACTCGTTACCGGAATAATCGCATTGGCTGTCGCGCTGGGCGTGGCACTGTTGTGGAAATCTGGCGGACTGAACGGTTGGCTGTCAATGGGCCTGATCGCAGGTGTTGGCATTGGCATCCTTGCCGTTGTGGGCGTTGTCGTGAAGTGGCTTCGGGATCGGCGACGTCGGCAAATCACGGACATGCGCGACTCCGCCCTGTGGTAACACACGCTGGCGTCTGATTCCTACTGATGGCTCCTTTGAAGCTGTTCAACCGGCTTGTTGGCCGCACCCGCGACCACTGGCGCACCCACTGGAAGAGCCATGTGCAGACGCTGGTGTTTGCGCTGGTCGTGCTGGCAGGCGTGCAGGCCTGGCAGACGCGGGCTGTGCCTGGCGGGCTTGCGCCCGATGTCAGCCTGGTCATCGTGCAGCCAGACGGCATGGCAACACAGTCAACCCTTCAGCAATGGCGCGCCTTGCACCCGGGCCAGCCGGTGGCCCTGCATTTTTGGGCCGACTGGTGCCCCATTTGCCGGACCGAAGAAAACAGCATCACCCGCCTGGGCGCAGACTGGCCGGTTTTGACCGTGGCCATGCAGTCAGGTCCTGCGGACCCTGTGCACCGGGTGCTTCAGAAACGGGCCTTGCCCTGGACCACGGCGGTGGACGAGCGCGGTGAAGTCACACGCGCCTTTGGCTTCAAGGCAGTTCCGGCCTTTGTGGTGGTTGACGCACAAGGCCACATGCGCGCGCCAACCGTGGGCTACACCACCGAAATTGGCATGCGCCTGCGTCTTTGGTGGGCAACACTGGTCAGTAAATCTTAGGGGTTGCCCAGCGCGATGCCTTCACGCCGTGGGTCGGCACCACCGGCATAGCGGCCTGCCACCGGATTTTGTGACAGCAGGCCCGCTTGGCCGTCGGCCCGGTAGCCGTTGAAGACCACGCCATGCAGGCCACTGGCAAAGCTGGTGCTTTGCGCCACGGTGTGGCCACGCGCCTGCAGCGCGTCACGCATGGCCGCTGTGTCAATGGCCGAGCCTTTTTCGAGCGTGGTCGTGGCATTGGTCTGCGCGCCAAAGTTGGGCAGGTTGATGGCCTGCTGCACATCGAGCCTCCAGTCCATCAGGCCGACCAAAGCCTTGGTGGTGTACTGGATGATGGCACTGCCACCGGGTGACCCGATGACCGCCTCCAGCGCACCCGAGGTGGCGTTGAACACCATGGTGGGGGCCATGGAACTGCGCGGGCGCTTGAGCGGCTCGACCCGGTTGGCCACCCAACTACCCTCGGCGTCTTTGTCGGTGAACGAAAAATCGGTCAAGTGGTTGTTGAGCAAAAAACCGCGCACCATTTGCAGGCTGCCAAAACCGTTTTCGATGGTGCTTGTCATGGCCACGGCGTTGCCGGCGCGGTCCACGATCGACAGATGGCTGGTGGATGGCAAATTGGCCGAGGTGTCTGAGCCAGCCGGGTTGAACACCCCAGCGGGCACACCGGCGGTGGGTATGCCCATGGACTTTTTCATGTCAATCAAGGCGGCGCGCTGCTTCAGATAGGCCGGATCCAGCATGCCCGCCTGCGGCAGCGTGACGAAGTCGGGGTCGGCAATGTACCTGGCGCGGTCGGCATAGGCCAGCCGGTAGGCTTCAGAGACCAGGTGCACCGAATCGGCTGTGTTGGGCTTCATGCCCGCCAGATCAAAGTTTTGCAACAGGCCCAGCGTTTGCAGTGTGGTGATGCCACCCGAACTGGGCGGCGGCATGCCGCACACCTTGTAGCTGGCGCGATACACAGAGCACACCGGGGTGCGGACCTTGCTGGTGTAGCCACGCAGGTCAGCCAGCGTCAGCCGCCCGGGCCTGGTGGGGTGACTGCGCACCTTGTTGACGATGTCTTGCGCCAAGGTGCCGGTGTAAAAAGCGCTGGCACCGCTGCGGGCAATGCTGCGCAAGCTGGCGGCAAACTCGGGGTTTTTCAGCAGCGTGCCGCTGGCCTTGGCACTGCCGTTCGGTTGCAAAAAATAGCTGGCCGCCGGCTCGCCTTGCGCCTGGATGCGGCTGGCGCTGGCGGCAATCGACACCTGCAGGCGCGCGCTGATGACAAAACCGTCGTCGGCTATGCTGATGGCCGGCGCAAACAAGTCTGCCCAGGGCAGTTTGCCATGCGCCTTGTGGGCAGCCTCCAGCATGTGCAGCAAGCCGGGCGTGCCCACCGACAAGCCCCCATCCACGGCGGCCACTCAAACCCAGTGCGGCCAGAACGGCCGCCGACGTGCGGTGCAGGGGCAGATTTGACATCATGAAAAAACTCCCGATTGACAATTTTGATCGCAGCCGGTCCGGATGGGGCCAATGGGATGGCACAGGCCGGACCCATGACAAGCCAGACCCGGATGCGCCCGGGTCAGGGTTGCGGGTCATGGTCCGTGGCTTGGGTTGAGCCGCGCACCAGCAATTCACCGCGCAGCACCACGCGGCGAACGGCTCGCTCTGGCGAGGCCACCCGCTCCAGCAGCAGTTTGAGTGCGGTTTGGCCGATTTCATTGGTGGGCTGACGCATCACGGTGATGTCTGGCGTGACCAGACTGGTCCAGGGCAAGTCGTCAAAGCCGGCCACGGCGGTCTCCAATGGCACCCGGACCCCTGCGGCCTTGATCGCCTCGGCAATGCCCTGCAGCACCAGGCCGTTGCTGGCGACCAGGGCGTCTGGCCGCGGACTGCGCTGCAGCAAGTTGGCGGCCACTTCGCGCGCGCTTTCACTGCGCGGGGGGATGGGCGCGGCCTCTGGTGCCAATTCGGCGGCAGACATGGCAGCTAGGTAGCCCTGGTGTCGTTGCGGCCCGGTCGAGCCCATCGAGCCATACAAGAAGACGATGCGCCGGTAGCCTTGGGTGATCAGATGCTCGGTCAAGCGGTAAGCGGCGTCAAAGTTGTCGAGCACCACCGCGTCTGCATCCACACCTTGCTCCCAGCGGTCCACCAACACCATCGGAAACGGGTAGTCTTTGGGGCGCAGGTCTTTGAGCAATGACAGGGTGGGCGACAGAATGACGCCGCTCACGTTTTCATCGCGCATCATCTCCAGGTAGAAGGCTTCCTTGCCCGGATCTTCGTCGGCATTGCACAGAAACACCCGCAGCTGGTTCTGGTAGGCCACGTCTTCCACCGCACGGCTGATCTCGGTAAAAAATGGGTTGCGGATGTCGGACACGATCAAACCCAGCGTGTCCGTGCGGCCTGAACGCAAACGCCGCGCCGCCAGATCAGGCCGGTAGCCCAGCGCATTGACCGCCGCGTTGACGCGCCTGCGCGTCTCCTCACCGACACCAGCCCCCCCGGAAATCACCCGCGAGACCGTGGCCGTCGAGACCCCTGCCTGTTTCGCCACATCCACGATTTTGGCCATGAAACCTCCATAATTTTATGTAATCGATTCCATTATTTTGTACCATTTCGGTCGAGCATTTCATTTTAAATGGCTTTAGTTAGGGTTAACCCTTAGCTTTTTTTCGCAAAATTACTGGAAATTTGTTTCAAATTGTCTGACAATACAAAATGTAAACGATTACATTCAATGCGCATGGAATCGTTCAATCTGCCACCAACCAGCAAGGAGACACGGATGGAAACCATGACGACCGCCTGCGTAAAACTGAATGCCCAGGCCAACAACAAAGCCGAAGCGGTACGGCTCGCCGGCCAGCTGCTGGTGGACGCAGGCTACATTGCGCCCGGCTATGTCGACAGCATGCTCAAACGCGAAGCCGTGGCCAACACCTTGTTGGGTGCTGGCGTTGCGATTCCGCACGGCATGGTCGAAGACCGTCACCACATCCACCACACCGGCGTCGCCGTGGTGCAGTTTCGTGACGGCGTGACCTGGAAGGACGGTGACCGGGCGCAGCTGGTGGTGGCGATTGCCGCCAAGTCGGAAGAGCACATTGTTTTGCTGCGCCGCCTCACCCGCCTGATGCAACGCCCCCAGAGCATCGACAGCCTGGTGCAAACAGATGACCCGCAACTCATCGTCAGCACCCTGGCCGACGAACCGGTACCCGTGCCCTCCCCCACCCCCGACGTGCTTGCCTGGCCGATGGATGCCCAGTCCGACTGGACGCTGGACTATCCCAATGGGCTGCACGCCCGCCCGGCCACACGCTGGGTTGAAACCGCAAAACGCTTTGCCTGTGACCTGCGCATTTACAAAGCACATGAATTTGCCGACGCCAAGGCGCTGACCGGTTTGCTGGCGCTGGGCGCGACACGCGGCGACAGCCTGCGCGTGGCCGCCCGCGGCCCGGATGCCCGGCGCGCCGTGGATGCCCTGCTGGACGTGATGCACGCCTTGTCGAGCGACGAAATAGCCGACGCCGAACGCGCCCGCCGCAACGCACTGGCCGCGCGCCGCAGCACCCCGGACTGGCAGCCCGAGGGCAGCCCGCAAGCCATTTACGGCATCGGCGCCAGCCCCGGTCTGGCCATTGGCACCCTGGTCAGGCACGTCAGCCACCAGTTTGAGGTGCAGGACAGCCCGGCCGACGTGATTGCCGACGGCGAAGCCCTGGAAGCGGCGGTGCTGGCCATCAGCCTGGAACTGCAAACCCTGGAGGCGCAGACCCGCACCCGCCTGGGTGCCGCAGAGGCCGCGATTTTCGCGTCGCAGCGTGAACTCATTGCGGATGCTGATCTGCTGCGCGAGGCGCTGGCCAGCATTCTGCGCGGCCATGGTGCGGCTTGGGCCTGGCAAGCGGCCCTGCAGGCGCGGGTTGAAAAGCTTCAGGCCGTGGCAGACCCGCTGCTGGCGGCCCGCGCGCTGGACTTGCGCGATGTGGGTGAACGCGTGCTGGCCAGGCTGCTGGGCATCGAACGTCAAAGCCTGGTGCTGACGCAAGCCAGCATCCTGGTGGCTGACGACCTGACGCCCTCCGACACCTTGCAGCTTGACATGAACTTTGTGGTGGGTTTGGCCATCAGCAGCGGCGGGCCGACATCGCACACGGCCATTCTGGCCCGCACGCTCGGTTTGCCTGCCGTGGTGGCGGCTGGCAGCGCCCTGCTGGCCGCCCCCGAGGGCGAGCTGGCCGTGATCGACGGTGGGCTGGGCGCGGTGTACCTGGACGTGTCGCAAACCGACCGGGACGCCGCCGCCAACGTGATCGCGCGCCAGCTGGCCGCGCGCAATACCTTGCGCGAAAGCCGTTACCTGCCCGCCACCACCACGGATGGCCACACGGTTGAAGTTGCGGCCAATGTCGCCAACGCCAAACAGGCGCGGGTGGCGATTGAAGCCGGCGCCGAAGGCGTGGGCCTGATGCGCACCGAGTTCCTGTTTCTGGAGCGCAACAGCGCACCCGACGAGGAAGAACAGTACCGCGTTTACCGCGACATGACCGAGGCCATGGGCGGGCGCACCCTGATCATCCGCGCGCTCGACATTGGTGGCGACAAGAAAGTGCCCTACCTGAACCTGGCCAAAGAAGAGAACCCATTCCTGGGCGTGCGCGGCGCCCGCCTGCTGCTGCTGCGGCAAGACCTGCTCTATACCCAACTGCGCGCGCTGTACCGGGCGGCCGCGCACGGGCCGATCCGGATCATGTTTCCGATGGTCACCCACACCAGCGAGATCGAGGCGCTGCGCAGCCATTGCGAACGCGCCCGGGCCCAGGTCAACGGGCCGCAACTCAAGATCGGCATCATGGTGGAAGTGCCGGCGGTGGCGGTGATGGCAGAAAAATTTGCGCCATTGGTCGACTTCTTCTCGGTCGGCACCAACGACCTGACCCAATACACCCTGGCCATTGACCGCCAGCATCCGGCACTGGCGCCGCAGGCGGACAGCCTGCACCCGGCCGTGCTGGACCTGATCGCCCGCACCGTGGCAGCCGCCAAAAAACACGGCACCTGGGTGGGCGTGTGCGGTGGTCTGGCCGGTGACCCGCTGGGTGCCCGCATCCTGACCGGGCTGGGTGTGGATGAGCTCTCCATGAGCGCGCAGGACGTGGCCGCAGTCAAGGCCACGCTGCGTGCTGACTCATTCAGTGCCATGCAGTTGCTGGCGCAGCGCGCCCTGGCCGCCGGCAGCGCCGATGAGGTGCGCGCCCTATGAACGCCACGCTTTCCAGTGGCCAGCCACGTGTGCTGGCCGTGGCCCTGAACCCGGCGCTGGACCACACCATTGAGGTCGACAGCCTGCGCGCGGGCGAGGTCAATCGTGCCCTGCGCATGCAGGTGGATGTGGGTGGCAAAGGCATCAATGTGGCCTCCTGCCTGGCGGATTTTGGTGTCCCCAGTGCCGTGACCGGACAGATCGGCCGCGACAACGCCGCCCAGTTTGAAGCCCTGTTCGGCGCCAAAGGCATCGACAACCAGTGCATCTATCTGGACGGCCTCACCCGCATCAACACCAAGCTGGTGGACCGCGCCAACGGCGAGACCACCGACATCAACATGCCGGGCCCGGCTCTGGCGCCCGAAGCCATCCAGGCCCTGTTCACACAGTTGCTGACGCGCATCGACGGGCTGGTCGGGCCCGCCAGTTGGGTGGTGCTGGCGGGCAGCCTGCCGCCGCTGTGGCCCGCCGACATCTACCAACGCCTGATAGCGCATGTGCAGGGGCTGGGGGCTCGGGTATTGCTGGACGCCAGCGGTGCCGCCCTGGCCGCTGGCGTGGGCGCAGCGCCTGACATCATCAAGCCCAACCGCGCCGAGCTGTCCGAGTTGATCGGTCGCACGTTGGGTGATACCGCCTCGGTGGCCACGGCTGCGCGCGAACTGCTGGCACAGCCCAGTGCCCCGGGCACGGTGGTCGTGTCCCTGGGGGCTGACGGTGCGCTGTTCGTGAACCGCCAGCAAGCCCTGCTGGCACACCCTGTTTCCACGCCCTTGATCAGCACGGTGGGCGCGGGTGATGCCATGGTGGCCGGCACCATCGCAGCACAACTTGCCGGCCTGAGCCTGACCGAATGCGCCCGCCTGGCCACCGCGTTTTCAGCGGCCAAGCTGGCGCGCCTTGGGCCCCATTTGCCGGCGCCTGACACCGTGCGCGCCCTGGCCCGATCCGTGCAGATCAGTTCACTCAGTTAATTCAACCGTTCCCATGTCCTCCCTCGTCAAAGGAAATTCATCATGTCAAAAATAGTCGCCGTGACCGCTTGCCCGACGGGCATCGCTCACACCATCATGGCCGCCGAAGCCCTGCAGCAAGCCGCCGACCGCGCTGGTCACAGCATGCAGGTGGAAACCCAAGGGTCGGCCGGCACCCGCAACACCCTCAGCGCGGCCGACATTGCCGCAGCCGACGCGGTGATCATTGCCGCCGACACCACCGTCAACACGGACCGTTTTGCCGGCAAAAACCTGCTTGTGGTGGGCACGGTGCCCGCCATCCGCGATGCCGAGGCCTTGATTCGCCAGGCCCTGGGCCAGGTTCGCCCGGCCACGCCCGCGGCGCTTGCCCCGGCACCGGCGCGTGACCCGGCCCTGCCGCAAATTGTCGCCATCACCTCCTGCCCCACCGGCATCGCCCACACCTTCATGGCCGCCGAAGGCCTGGAAACAGGTGCCAAAGCCAACCACTACAGCATCAAGGTCGAAACCCAGGGCTCGGTCGGTGCCCAGAACACGCTGACCGATGCCGAGATTGCTGGCGCCGAGATCGTGCTGATCGCCGCCGACACCAAAGTCGACATGAGCCGCTTTGCCGGCAAACGCATTTACGAGACCAACACCAAGGCCGCCATCAAGGACGGCGCCCTGGTGGTGCGCACCGCGTTGGCACAAGCCAGGCAGGCCAGTGCCGAGACCGGCGCAGCCTATGCCGACCAGGTCAAGGCCGCCAAGGCGCAGCAAGGTGCCAGCCGCACCGGCGCCTACAAGCACCTGATGACCGGTGTCTCATACATGATTCCGTTTGTGGTGGCCGGTGGCTTGCTGATCGCCTTGGGCTTTGCACTGGGCGGCATTTACGTGTACGAGGATGCCAACCAGGGCACGCTGGCCTGGACGCTGTTCACCATTGGTGCCAAGAGCGGCTTTGCCCTGATGGTGCCGATTTTGGCCGGCTTCATTGCGCACTCGATTGCCGACCGACCCGGACTGGCACCGGGCATGATCGGCGGCATGATTGCCGCATCCATCGGTGCCGGCTTCATCGGCGGTATTGCCGCCGGTTTCCTGGCGGGCTATACCGTCAAGTACCTCAACGACAAGATTCAGCTCGGACGGCATCTGGACGGGCTCAAACCCGTGCTGATTCTGCCGCTGCTTGGCACCGTCATCGTTGGCTTGCTGATGTACTACGTGGTGGGTGGCCCGGTGGCCGTGGCACTGACTGCCATCACCACCTGGCTCAAGGGCCTGCAGGGCACCAACGCCATTTTCCTGGGCCTGCTGCTGGGTTCGATGATGGCTTTCGACATGGGCGGCCCGGTCAACAAGGCGGCCTATGCCTTTGCCACCGGTTTGATCACCAGCGAGGTCTACGCCCCCATGGCCGCTGTGATGGCTGCCGGCATGACACCGCCGCTGGCCCTGGCGCTGGCCACCGTGCTGTTCAAGAACCGCTTTTCTACGGATGAGCGCGAGGCCGGCAAAGCCACGGCGGTGCTGGGCATTGCCTTTATCACCGAAGGAGCCATCCCCTACGCCGCAAAAGACCCGTTGCGGGTCATCCCCGCGCTGGTACTGGGTTCAGCCGTGGCAGGTGCGCTGTCGATGGTCTTTGGTTGCGAGCTGCGCGTGCCCCACGGTGGCGTGTTTGTGCTGCCCATTCCCAATGCGGTGACCAACCTGGGGGCCTACCTGATGGCCATCGTGGCGGGCACCTTGGTCAGCGCCGTGGCCTTGGGCGCCCTCAAGCGCCCATTAACCACAGCGGCCGTCAACTGAGCGATGTGGTCAGCGCGAGGCTGGGGACCGTGGGTACGGCCGTGATCGCCGCTGGCCCTTGCAGCTGGGGCAAACACAACTCTGCCTGAGTTCGCTGGACTTGCGTGCAGGTTTAGGCGTAGCTGTTGAGCAGCGTGCCGACGCGCTCATCCTCGGTGCCGTACGCACTCGCGACCGCCGATGACTTTGCCTGGCCTCGGTCGATGGCTTCTTCCGCCTTCATCTTCGCGCTCTGGGCCATTGCCTGTTGCTCCATTGCTGTTGCCGCTGCCGCAACAGCGCGATCCTGACCAGACGGGTCGGCTGGGGCAAGGGCAGCCGCTCTGATTTTGCGGGCTTTGTGGATCGCTTCCTCGGGCGTGCGGGCGCCAGAGCTGTTGATTCGCACCTCGCCACCCACCGCATAATTACCGCCATCAGGTCCGCGCTGGTAGGTGAACGTAGCCCCGGAGGTCATGCCCGCACCAGCAGCCATGTGCGCCGCCTCATGGGCGCGAACCGTCCGGTCAATGTTCTTCAGCTCTTGAACCACAGCCAGTTCCTCTGGCGACAGTTGTTGATCCGCCCGACGCTGTTCAGACCTCATTGTGGTGCGTGACGCACCATCGGTCTGATCAGTTTTTTTGATCGGATCGTAAAAATTTGCTGTCGGAGATAAGGCAGAAACATTCATCGTGCATGAAATAAACAGTGCGTAGAGCAGACTTTACTATGAAACATCGCTCGAAGGCTAGCTTGATCTTGCCTTTGAAAAACAGACTCCATGGTTGAGTTGTTACAGCGGCAGCACCATGCGCAGCCCCAACGTCCAGTTGCGCCCCGGTGCGGGCTCGTAGAACCGGGACGCCGCTTGGTTGACCATGACCGAGCCCACGTAGCGCTTGTCCGTCAGGTTGTCCACCCGCGCGTAGGCCGTCAAACTGCCTTGGCCCACCGCCCAGCCCTGGCTGGCTTTGATGGCCAGCGTAGTTTTTTGGTTGAACTGAAACCCGACACCGTAATAACCGCGGTCCAGCCCAGCCCAAAAATCATTGACCTGGAACTGAAGGTTGTCACGTTCGCCGTAGTACCGCGCGGTGAAATTGCGATTGGCGTCAAGCGCGTGAGTCAGTGAAGCGCCCAGTTAGTTTTGGTTGACTTAAATGACTTAATTGACTTCGTCTACCGCTTCAAATCCCGGTAGAAATTTTCGTGTGGGCCCACGGCTTCAAGGTAGATCAAGTGGACCGCTTCATCAAGGGTGTAGCCCAAGAGGTAGAGCAATCCGCCACTGTGGAATTTGTGCACACGCAATGCTGCCAAGTCACCCTTTTTTCGTTCGCCAATCTGTGGGTTGTGGGCGACCGCCTCAACGGCTTCGTCAACATCAAGGGTGGTGGTGTTGTGAAGTTTTTTGTATTGCCTTGCAAAACGACGCGTTTGCAACGCGGCCCAAGTCATGCCTTTCGCCCACGGGGAACAAACGGAGTGGCCTGTTCTCGCGGTTCGGCCATGGAGGCCAATGATTCAGCCACAAAGGTGACTGGCAGATCAGGGTTGTCCAGCGCCGCGCGCCCCACCCTCGCCCAGAACTCGATCTGCCCTGCAATGGACCGATGCTCAATGGCGGCATCGGTCTTGGCTTGCTCGTAAAGCACCTGGTCGATGCGAATGGATGTGCTTGCATTAGCGGACATTTTTGGGCTCCTAAATTTGCCACAATTGTAGAAAATTCTTGGGTTTGGTCAAATCCCAACTTCACAGCGTCAGCGGTCGCCTACGCGCATACGTTTCTGGACAAGGTGGTCGAGTTGCCTTTTTTGGAGGACTCTAATATGCGGACAACTTGCTGCAGTGATGAGTTTGATCCAGAACACCAAACTCAACTGGCATGATCCGTAAGAGATTCTGTTCCGGCAGCTAACCTGTGCGCCGCAGGATGAAGCCCAGCAAAAAACAGGCTGCCAGAAGTCCCAGTTGCGCTGCGGTCCAGCGGGACTGCGCTCGCGCACCATTTATTGCGTGAATTTTCGGGGTTTATCCGCTCGGTTTGGCACCACCCCCATCACGCGGCCCATCAAGTTCATTTCAGTCGAGAAATTCGACAAAAAAACAGGCTGAATTGCCGCCAAATTCAGAACGCCAAAGTCTGAAAAACACAACACTTTCGACCATGGCGACATCCGAGTTTTCGGCCACCCACCTGCAGACATGTAGACCTGCACTCAACCAGGAACCGCCTTGTGGCTTGATTCCCTGCGCGACAGGACAAGACCCATTGCGCTGCGCCGGTTCACCGAGGTGCCTCACCCGACTGGCTATTCAATGCACAGGAAATTTTCCTTGACTGAGTCTTTGAATATTCCATTGACGGAATATATATGGCTTGCTATAGTTCAAAAATAACTTGGAATGTTGAATATACAGATGAGTTTGGTGACTGGTGGGCGAACTTGTCCGAAGATGAACAGGAAGCGCTTGACGCCAGTGTGCGCCTCCTGGAAGCGCGCGGGCCTGGGCTGGGCTTTCCGCACAGCAGTGGGATCAATGGCTCAAGACATAAGCACATGCGAGAACTGCGCACTCAGCAGGGCGGCAAACCGTTACGCACGTTATATGCCTTTGATCCGCGTCGCTCGGCAATTTTGCTGATCGGCGGTGACAAAACTGGTGACGATCGCTGGTACGACATCCACATATCCGTAGCTGATCAACTCTACGACCAACATATTGAACAACTTCGAAAGGAAGGGCTGATCGATGGCAAATAACTTTAATGAATTACGCGCTCGTATGACGCCGGCAGCCCAAGCCCGCTCTGCCGCCAATGCGCAAGCGATGTTGGCTGAAATGCCATTAAACGAACTGCGCCAAGCACGTGGACTTTCTCAAAAAATGCTGGCCGACGTGTTGCAAGTTCAGCAGCCAGCCATCGCCAAAATGGAAAAACGAACCGACATGTATTTATCGACTTTGCGCAGTCATATTGAAGCCATGGGCGGTCAATTGGAGGTAGTTGCACGCTTCCCGGACGGTGCAGTCAAGATCAGCAACTTTGCCGAACTTGATCATCCCGCTGTGGCGTGACCCGCAAGGATCCAGTTTCAGGGGCGGGAATTTTTCCAATCGAGCAGATCCTAGAGACCCTTGCGGTCAGCCAACTTGCCGAAATGCCTTCTCCAAAGCGGGCCTTCAAAACGATAGCATGACGCTCGGCAGTATGGCAGTGATTTCGTCAAGCTGAGCGCCATTGATTGACCAGTTGAACTCAGTCGCCAGTAGCTGTTTGAGGTCCACATCCAACACGGCCTACATGTCCCGTTCACAGTTCCGGCACCTGTAACTCGAAGTCCTGACCGCTAATGAAATCCCCATCCGCAGGGACCGTCAACTGGCGTTCTTTGCCCCCACCCAGCTTGAGATTTGCCATCTGCTCGGGTGAAATCCGTAGCGTGAACTGGCCCGGCAGCACCTGTGTTAACAGGTAGAAGCCGTCGGAAGAACTCTTGGTGCTGGCCACCACGTTGCCTAGCTCGTCCACCAGTTCCACCAGCGCGTCGCCAATGCCGCGGCGCAGGCCGTTTTTTATCAGTATCACCGTGCCGTCGACCTCGCTTGCCGACACCACCGGAAAATCTACCGACTGAACCCCGCCCGGACGCGCCAATATGCGCACGCCGGGCTTCATCGACATCCACAGAGGATCTTCCAGCGTGCCAGGGTCCAAGGCAATGTCGGTGTATTGCTTCACGGTCATGCGGTTGATGAAGGCCATGCCTGCCTCGTCCGTGCTGTTCGGGCTGCGCCCGCCGCTGTTAATGGCGAATCCGGCGTTTGGCACGGGCTCTTCGCCGGCGTCGTAAACACCATTCATGTTACGGTCGACAAAGGCCCGCGCCGATACCGCGCCGGTGCCGGCCATGGACAGCGCGTCAAATTTCCATTTTCCGCTGCGCGGGTCGCGCCCCAAGGCCATCGAGGCCATCAACCCGAGGGCAAATTCCTTGTCGCTTGAATAAGTCCCGGAAAACGTCAGCATGAAAGCATCGAACTGCTTGCTGAGGCCGGCGGCCAGAAGCGTCTGGTGGGAACTCAACGTGTGCAACAGGCCCGTATTGAGGGTGAAATTCCGGCCAAGTTGTCGATTGGCCGTGATCGCAAGGGACTCAACGCGCGCGTGCGGCCTTAATAAATAGGCCAATTGCCCGCTGAAGCTGGTATTTGCCATGCGACGGTCGATCTGCAGCGTGCCGCTGGTCATGGCCGCGCCGTCAACGCGCTGCCAACTCAGCCCGTTGGTGATGGAGTTGCCGCCCAGCGTCACTGACAACCGTCCCGAAGCCGAGTCATTTGTGGCCCCAGAGGCGAGAACTTGGCGCTGGGCCACCAGAGTGATTGGCATGCGGGGCAGACCGGACGCCACCAACGTCCCCTGCAGCCGCATCAGGCTGCGCCGGCGGATACCGGCGGCGGGAAAGAGGTCGCTTTCATAGTTGCCCTGTGCCTGTGTGTGCAGCAGGTCCAGCGCGTAGTTTGCGTAAGCCGTCTTCAGGCCGACCTCGACCAATGCGCCACCGCGCTGTGCAAGGGCAAGCTCCGCGGTCACGATCGCCCAGTCGAGATAGCCACGCAGACCGACGACGCCATAGCCAACGGTTTCGCCGGTGCGACTCAACGGCACGTGCGCGAAACTGGCGTTGGCGGCCATTGTCTTGGTCAGCCCCAGCTCGAATCCGGCTGTGGTCAACGATGCGCCACTTTGCGCATGAAGTTGTCCCAGTGAATACAGCAGTTCACCTGGCTGCACTGTCAATTGGTCAAGAAGATAGTTTTTGCGCTGCGTTCGACTCTGACCCAGCGGCCCATTGAATACCAGCGCAAATTCGTTGCGCCCGAACGAAAGTGGCAAATCTTCAAACACATAAAGCCCGTCCGCTCGGGACGTTTGGTAGCCAATCAGCGCGTCGTTGTAATACAGCGTCACGTCCCAGCCCGGTGGCAGGTCGCCGCGCAAGGTTTCGCGATCAAAGTTGGCTGGCTGATCCAGCCGACGATTGCTGACTGTGGCGCCGTAGCCCTTGGGGCTGGCGCTGGTGATGTTGCGCAGCGACGGCATCGAAATGTTGCCGATCTGAAACGACCGCGCGCGCAACGGTCCCAGCAGGCCGGCGTCGGGATCATTGCGCCCCAGGGTCCAGCGCCAGTCCGGCGCCAGCCGGTCATTGCTGGTGCTGACGTAGGCTGCGCCCTCCATTCCCAGCACGTCGGCGGTCAGGTAGGCGGTGTACGAAGCGCGAGTCTGCCTAGTGCCGTTGCCTACGCGCACGTCAGTACCGATGCTCTGGTCGATGAAAGGTGTGCCGATGAGCTGATAAGGCATTGGTACAAAGGGGTAGCCGGCGTCCAGCACCCGCGCTTGCGGCCCGACCAGGTGAGCGGCTTCACGCTCGCGCTCGAGACGTGCCTGCAATGGAAGCGGCTCACGCGGCGTCACACGCAGGCGCATGGTCGGCAGACTGACCTCAAGGTCGATGGGCAGCCAGCGTGACAGCAGTTCAGAAGAGACGTAGATGTCGTTGCCAATAACCCTGACTTGGCGCGGCTCGAAGGTGGCTTCGCGCCCATTGACGTTGACTCTGGAGTTCGCTACGTTCAGGGAAAAGGCGCGGTCCTGCGAAAGTACATGACCGGTGGCGCTGCCAGCACCGGGGGTCACGCTGATGTCCAGTGTGAGCAGGTGCGCCAGTTCGCTCAGTGGCAATAAGAACTGCACGCCATCCTGGTAGGCCCCCAGGCTGCCTGACAACACAAACCCGTCGAGCCGCACTTCCAGAACCAGTAAATTGTCATCCAGTTTGAGGCTTTCATGCCTTGGCTTGTGTGATGCTGAGGCTACCGGGGGCTTTTGCTGTGCCATGACGACACCCTGCGCTGTGGCCCACAGCACGGCCACCAGCCACGCTACGGCTCTGAAGACGGAGTGCGGCGGCTGCATGGTTCAAGGCGGGCTGGAAAGCCGGCACGCCGCAGGGCATGCGGCCGCACCGAGACAGGCGTCAGGGCAGCGCCAGACTGGCCTCGGCGATCAGCCCCCCACCGACGTCGGCGCGTTCACGAAAGCTCAGGCTCAGTGTGCCGCCAGCCAGCGCAGCGCCTTGCGGGAGTGCCAGGTTCATGCGGACACGCCGCATCGGGTTGGGTACGTACACGGCCAGACCACCCGCCTTGGCCAGTTCCTGTGGCTGACCTCCGGTGGGCGTGAAGTGCACGGTCAAATCGCCGAAAACCGACCGGTTACCGCTGCGGTGTATCTGAAACGTCAGTACCGGGTCGTTTGCCTTGGGGACGGGCAGCGCCAGCGCCAAATCGGACAGGCTAGCAACAGCCTGTGTTTCGCCTTGGCGCACGATCACAGGGATCGATGCGCCGATGAGTGCGGTGATCTTCAGACCAATCCCAGTCTCTGCCTGTTTATGCGCCTGCTCAACGCTGCTGACGCTCTCGACATCCGCCACACGGTCAAATTGCAGGTGTGATCGGTATTCACCGGGGGCCAGATTGGCTGGTTTGCGAACGAGAATGCGCACGATCTGCGAATCACCCGGTTTGATCGTGACTTGTCGTGGCGAATAGCGCAGCAGTGGCTTGGCAAATTGTTCACCTGGCGCTGGCGTCTGGATGGCACTGAACTCGCCGTTCTCGCCCATGCGCCGGTTAACGATGTTGATGCGGTAGGTTTCCGGCGTCGTGCCGTTATTCGTGAGTTCCACCTGAGCGGCGCGCTGGTGCCTTTCCAGCACGATCCGCGTGGGGTACAGCATCAAGCCGGCCTGCGCCGCCTGCGCTGCCAGAAGCAGTGCGAGCGAGCAGAGCGCGGGCCGCAAATAGCGTAATAAATTCAAACGCATGGTCTTGACCTTTGGTTGTTCGAATGGGCAGCACATCTAGGGGGCCGCCTATTCAGGGGTAGTTCACCGTGACATTGAAGTCGCCGGAATAGTTGCCCGGCACCTGATTGCTCCCAAATGACAGCGTGGCACCGACGCTTAGCACCTGGGTGCCGGCGAAAAGGGTGCCCGTCGCACTTGGGTTGCTGGCAAAACCATTGATGGCCATGCTGTGGCCATTGCCATCAGTCAAAAACACGGTGCCATCCACCGGCAGCGAAATGCTGTACGCCGCACCGGCCGTGCCGCTGACCGCGAACTTGGCGGCCGACGCGCCCCCATTGCCGACCAACATCACCCCGCCTGACGGCGCGGTGCGGCTGCCGTTTGGTGCCACGACGATGGTGCCGCCGGCGCCGCCGGCGATCGCCGCAAAGGCGCCAAACGACAGGCCGTCTGTGCTGGTAATCGACTGGGACCCAACCTGTGAAGCGGCAAGGAAGATTGCCGCGACAAGGGGCCGGCAATTAAGACGCCGTGGGTGCCAACTTGCAGGCTTGTGCGCAGGCATCGGTGGGTTTCCTAAGTAAAGGACGCAAATATCGTTCGCCGGGTCGCGCTGAGCTCGTCGAGCGTGGAGTGCAGCACCTCAAGTGCGTCCAGCACGTCTGTCAAAACCGCTCAAGCGGCAACGCGTAAAAGATGGCAGGGAAGCCTGTGAACCCTAATGGCCCCTTCCCCGTTCACCTGCTTCTTTAGTTGTAGACCACAGTCACCACGAGATTGCCGGTGTAGACGCCTGCGGGCTGGTAAGCACCCACGGTGAGATTGCCACCAGCGAAGATGTGTGCCACGCCTGCAGTCAGCGTGCCTGTAGAAGAGTCCGACCCGTCCGACAGGTCTGTCGCGGCTGTTTCAGCAGACATGGCTACAGCCGTCCAGTCGACGGGCATGTTGGCGACAGGGGTGGCGCAGTCGAGTTGGGTGCTGGATCCGGCATAACTGATGCTGAATGTTCGAGCCGCATCGCCTGTCACTCTGAATTTGGCCACCGAGAGGGCGGCACCAGTGTAGATTTGTGCTGTGCTGCCCGTTGTGAGGGCCGTCGTGCTCAGCTTCATCACGCTTGAGGCGCCGGTGGTTGCCGCAAAGGTTCCAAAATTCATGTCAGTGACCTTGGCGACCGTCAAGGGCGCAACAACGGTCGCAGTAGCCACTGCCGTGGCTGTATTGCTCTGTGCCCAAGTGCCGCATGCCACTACCATCGCACCCAATGCCAGTGCCAGTTTTGTGATCTTCGTGTTCATATTGAGCTCCAATCTAGAAAAACCTGGAGCGAAATTGCTCCGTGAACGCCACTCAGTGGCCAGCGGCGCCGTTTGACCAGGATTAAGTTGTCTTTGATTCCTGGCATCCGGCACTGACTACATCAGTAATGAATTCAGTGTCTACCGCAAGGTGCGAATGGTCTGTGCGCTGACACACACTGGGCGGCTTGGGAAGCCACGGTTTTTGTCAGTCGTCATTGCTTTGTGGGCGTGACCCCTTGGCGTGTTGTAAGCGACGTCGGTGCATTTCGCCTCATACCTGCCGCCCCGGTTGACGCAATGCAGTGGCTGGCGTAGTACCAGCCGCTGTCCACAGCGCATCCAATCACATCCATCATCCGGGGCACTGACCTGGGCTTATAAAGTTTGAACGATCACTGACTGGAAGCCAAACCACGCAGATGGCATGCCCGCAAGCAGGCACTGGCGACCGACTCGTCACGCTGCAGACCCGTCGTAGATTTTGTAGCTGCCAGATCATCAATATGAATTTTTTGAGGTGAACCCAAAGAGATCATGGATTTGAAGTTGCTAGACTCCAACGGATGACCGACACAGCAAAAACACATACCCCAGGTATGGCCCAGTACCCACGTGTGACTTAATTTACGTCTATCTTCATTGGAGAGACCTCAATAATTTGTGAAAGTCAACCGCTTGGTCCCCCTATGGTCCCCCTTTCACAAAAGTACGAATAAGGGCCACTGAAGGCGAAAGATGCCGTAAGAGGGTAAATGCGGGCATCACAGCTTGTTGGCTAGCTTGAAGATGACCTTCAGATCAGGATCTGTCCAGCGCTGCGCGCCCTACCCTGACCCAGAACTCTATCTGCCCCGCCATGGAACGATGCTCAATGGTGGCAACGGTCTTGGCTTGCTCTTAAAGCGCCTGCTCGATACGAGCAGGCGCATCAACCATTAGTGATGGGCACAAAAGATCAGGCATTTGACTCATGGTGTCACTATTGGTACCATACTCAGTCATGACTGACTTCAAGAAAATTCTGGAAAAGATGCAACGTGAGCCTGCCAATGTCAGGTTTTCTGAGCTTTTCAAGCTTTGCGAAGAGCGCTTTGGTAAGCCCAGGCAGAACGGCACGAGTCATGCCGTTTTCAAGACACCTTGGATTGGTGACCCGCGCATCAACATTCAAAGTCAAAAGGGAAAGGCGAAGGCCTATCAAGTGCGGCAAGTGCTGCTGGCCATTCATAAATTGGAGGATTCTAAAAGTGCAAACTGATCATTACACCTACCGTGTAACTTGGTCTGCCGAGGACGATGAGCACGTCGGGCTCTGCGTTGAGTTTCCGAGCCTGTCCTGGCTTGCCAAAACACCTGAAGAGTCTTTAAAGGGGATTCGAAAGACCGTCGCAGAAGTAGTCAAAGACATGCGCGCAGCGGGCGAAGATGTCCCCTGCCCTTTGGCAGAAAAACATTACAGTGGTGAATTTCGGGTTCGAATTCCGCCAGAAGTCCATCGCGCGCTTGCCACACAGGCGGCTGAACAAGGCGTCAGCTTAAATCGACTGGCAAGTGCGAAGTTGGCGTCCACATCTTTCATGTAATGAGGCATCTGCGGGTGCATCAGACTTGGCGTTGAAATTGGCCTCCAATGCCCGGCCTGAAGGAATCCCTACCCAATAGGCATGACCGGTATGACGCGGTCTGATTTGCTCAAAACCAAACGTCAAGTTTCGGGCGAGCATTTTGAGACGATGTCTGGCTTGTGACGACCACGACCGGGTACCCACGGGTGGCGGCTTTCGGGCAGCAGGAAAATTTTCACTGCCGAGTTTCCGTAAAACTGTCATTCAATTGGCGGCGTCCGATCTGCATTGCTGACATTGGCCACGTGCAACTCTGAGACAGCACTGCAGCGGTAACCTGTCGACCACTAATGCCCGGTTCCAGGAAGCCCAATTGTCGGTACCGGGGCAGTTGGCAGATAGACTTTGCTCGGTGATCCGCAGGAAGATGCGCAGCACTATGCCCAGTACCGCTTCGTCGCGCTGCATGAAGTAGCGCAACCGCTTCGGGTCAGACAGCATCCGCTGGCGCACCTGTAGGCGTGGGCAGACATGATCGGCGAGGTGCGCTGCTGTTTCCACCATGCGCCGCGTGTTGCGCGAGGGGTATATGTCACGGCCTTTGCAGAAATAGGTCACGAAGTAGTCGTGGCCGCATTCATAACACCAAGCCCTGGCAAAGTCATGCGCGAAGATGCCGTATTCGAGGTATTTGCGGAAAGCTTGACGAACATTGGGCTTGGGGGTGTGGTGGTCACCCTGGCCATCGAACTGGCCGGCGCTGGCGAGACTTGGTGGTTCAACGTCGCCCAGAATAATGCAAGTTTTATGCCAGTTATTGATTCAAATCATATCTATTAGTGGACGGTGATGTTACAGTCGTTCCCAATGTCCTTAATGCACACCCTGCGCAACACACCCTGGCTGGCCAAATTGGCGCTGCTGTGGTTTGCCGGGGCGTTGGGGGTGGCAGTGGCCAGTCCACTGGTCAACCCGCAGGACGAGCTGATCATTTGCAGCGCAGCAGGCATGATCAAGGTCACGCTCCATGCGGATGGCTCAGTCAGCACCGAGGCCAGCAGCGAGGCGCAATGCCCGCTGTGCGTGTTGGGCAGCGTAGCACCGCCCGCTTTTGTCACCCTGCAACCCGCGCCCGTGCAAGCACTGACGGATGTGCAACCAGGCACTGCACTCGTCTTTGTTGCTGCAGCCCGCGCAGCGCTACCGCCTTCGTGCGGGCCACCAACCTCTTTGTAAAACTTAAATTGATAGCTGTCAGCGCACGTCCATAAAGGGCTAGAGGCTGATTTAATTTATAAGTTTTACCTGAGTGTGAGTCCGCGCATCCGGTCGATGCCTATTACCCATTTAGCTTTTCATGCGGTTCAATTCCTTATCCAATGATCGACCCGGCCGCCGCCGTGTTTTGCTTGCGACGCTGGCTGTGGTGGCCTTGCCGTGGGGCTGCGCACCCAACGACACGCCGTCTCCCAACAGTCTGGATATCACCGGTGCCAACTATGGCAATGACTTCCGCTTGACCGACGCACAGGGTCGCGAACGCACATTGGCCGACTTTCAGGGCAAGGTGGTGCTCATGTTTTTTGGCTTTACGCAATGTCCAGATGTCTGCCCGACCGCACTGGCCGTGGCGGTGGAAGCCCTGCAAATACTGGGTGCCGATGCCAGCAAGGTGCAGGTGTTGTTCGTCAGCCTGGACCCGGAGCGCGACACACGTGAAATTTTGAAGGCTTATGTGAGCAGCTTTGACCCCAGCTTTATTGGTTTGAGTGCGGACCTGGCACAAACCCAGCAAACTGCCGAGCAGTTCAAGGTGTTTTTCCGCAAAGTCCCATTGGGCGGCAGCTACACGCTTGACCACACTGCCATCACCTATGTGTTTGACCCGGTCGGTCAGTTGCGACTGGCGTTTCGCGCAGGGCAGTCGGCTATGAATCTGGCTGAAGACATCAGGTTGTTGCTGGCCGTGACGCGCTGAAAGCCGCGCATCATTTTTTAATCCCAAATTTCTTAATCATCAGGAGTTCATCATGAACAACGTTCCCTTTAATCGCCGTGACTTGCTCAAAACCGCCTCGGTCAGCGCCCTTGCACTCGGTGGCGCCAGCGCCGTACTGGCCAAAGACCCGGCCAAGCCTGGCTTGGCACCCACGCAATGGTCTGATGCCTACGGCCCGGTGGCCAACCTGGCCAAAGACAAAGACCCGCTGTCCAACGAACTCGAAAAATACCCACGCTGCCGCTACTGCGGCATGGAGCGCGCCAAGTTCAGCCACACCCGCCATTTGCTGGTGTATGAGGATGACAGCGTGGAGGGCACCTGCTCCATTCATTGCGCAGCCATCAGCCTGTCGCTCAACATGGACCGTGGCCCCAAAGCCATTTACGCCGGTGATGCAGGGGCTGCAGGCAACACCAAGCCGCTGGCGCTGGTGGACAAAATGCACTATGTGCTGGACCCCAGCAAGCCTGGCACCATGACCAAAGCCAGCAAGTTTGCCTACGCGGATCGCGCCGCCGCTGAAGCCGCTGCGGGCACGGAGGCCGCCAGCAAAGCCGGTGCCAAGATCGTGGACTTCAATGCTGCATTGACAGGCGCTTACCTGGGCATGGCTGAAGACACCGTCATGCTGCGCAAACGGCGTGCTGAAATGCGCAAAAAAATGGCCGCAGGAGCCTGATCGCCATGTGCCACACCTACCTTTTTCCTAGTGCGGCACAGCCCTTGTCTGATCAGGCAGGGGATGTGTCATCGCGCGACATAAGCCGCCGTGTTGTGCTGCAAACGCTGGCGGTTGCTGCTGCGGCCTTCAGCACCGGCCAAGCGGCGCATGCCAAACCCGTCAAGCTGCCCGCACCCGGCCCACGCGACACCTGTCCGGTGTGTGGCATGTTTGTGGCACCCTACCCGTACTGGGTTGCCACCGTGCTGTGGCGCGATGGCAAAGCGGTGCACTTTGACGGGGCCAAAGACTTTTTCAAATACCTGCAAGACCTGAAAAAGTACGAACCCGGCCGCACCATGACCGAGATCAATGCCATGGGGGTCACCGACTACTATGCCACTGGGCGCATTGATGCGGCTGCCGCCTTCTATGTCATTGGCTCAGATGTGCTGGGTCCGATGGGTCATGAACTGGTGCCGCACGACACCGAAGCCGAGGCCCAAGAGTTCATGGCGGACCACAGTGGCAAACGCGTTCTGCGCTTTCGCGAGGTGACCCAGGCGATGCTGCTGGGCCTAGACGGCGGCAAATTCTGATGAAGACCCGCGCACCAACACCCGGCCAGCCCTCAGCGCGGCAACGCCTGCCCCTGCGCGGCTCCATTCTGGCGCTGGGTCTGCTGGGCGGACTGGCGCTGGTGAGCCTGGGGGTTTTGGCCCACAGCAGTTGGGCGAAAAGCCAGGCCGCATTGCAACCTAATCCGACGACGGCCATGGTGCAGGCGCTGCACCTGACCGACTTTGCCTGGTTTACCGAAGCCCGCTACACCCGCCACCTGAGCCAGGCCGATGCGTTTTCGGCGTTTCAGGACGGGCCGGTGGCTCTGGAGCATTTTCCAGTCGGCTCGCTGGTGCGACCGACCCGCACTTTCCCGCCATCGGGTTTTGCCGATGCCAACCCCTTGCGCTAAGCGACCATGCAACACTGGTTCAACCGTCAACGCTACCTGATCGACTACACGGTGGCGGCCATGGCGCGCCAGCGCGGCAAAAACCTGGGGCTGTGGCTGATCTACACC
Organism: uncultured Rhodoferax sp.; assembly: GCA_964538895.1. Lineage (GTDB taxonomy): Bacteria > Pseudomonadota > Gammaproteobacteria > Burkholderiales > Burkholderiaceae_C > Rhodoferax. The sequence continues at coordinate 29,600 of CAZIGL010000014.1, read as the reverse complement.
ACGCTGATCTTTATGCTGGCCTCGGTGATTTTGCTGGGCAGCGCGCTGCGGCGCGAAGCAGCCCAGGTGTTCCAAGGCAGCCCCGATGTGGTGGCCCAAGGCCTGCGCATGGGCCGCCACGACATGAGCCACGCCGCCGACATCGAGAAACTACAGGCTTTGCGCGGTGCGCCGCGGGTCGAAGGGCGGCTGTGGGGCTATTTATATGACACCGCGACTGCCGCCAACTACACGCTGCAAGTGCCTTCCAACCACGAGCCGCAGTACGCGCTGCAAGACGGCGAAGCCATCATTGGCGAAGGTGTGGCGCGGCTGCGCAAAGTGAGCTTGGGCCGACAGATTTACCTGGTGTCACCGGCCGGACCGTTTTTAAACCTCAAGGTCAAAGCCATCCTGCCCGAGGCCACGGCGCTGGTCAGCAGCGACCTGGTGCTGGTGTCGGATGCTGACTTTCGCCGCTTCTTTCAGCTCGGCGCTGACGAGTTCACCGACATCGCCGTGTTTGTGCGCAACCCCAAGGAAATCACCAAGGTGGCGGAAAAAGTCACCATAGCCCTGCGCCAACACCGAGTCATTACCAAGGGCGACGTGCTGCGCACCTATGAAGCCTTGTTCAGCTGGCGCGAGGGGCTGCTGCTGGCGTTGTTGTCTGGCGCGGTGCTGGCGTTTGGCATTCTGGCGTTTGACAAGGCCAGTGGTTTGTCGGCACAAGAAAAGCGGGACATCGGCATCCTCAAGGCGATCGGCTGGGACACCGGCGACATCGTGCTCATGAAGCTGTGGGAGGCCGCGCTGGTTTCGTTGACCGCCTTTCTGGCTGGTTTTGTGCTGGCTTATGGGCATGTGTTTTTCTTCTCCGCCCCGCTGATCGAGGCCGTGCTCAAAGGCTGGTCCACCTTGTACCCACGTGTGCAGCTCACCCCCAGCATCGACGGCCTGCAAATCGCCACCTTAGGCATGTTGACCGTGCTGCCCTATTTGGCCGCCATTGTGGTGCCTGTGTGGCGTTCTGCCGCTGCCGACCCCGATGCCGTCATGCGCTAAATCTAAGCCTGCCATGCTCGAACTCACCCAAGTCACCAAGCTCTACCACGAAGGCCAGCCCAACCAGGTGGCTGCCGTGCGTGATGTGGACCTGTGCCTGCACATGGGCCAGGTTACCGTGCTGGAAGGCCCCAGCGGCTCGGGTAAAACTAGCCTGTTGACGCTGATCGGTTGCCTGGCGCGGCCGACATCCGGCCGTGTCGCCTTGCATGGCGAGCTGCTATCGGGCCTGCCCGAACAACACCTAGCGCAGGTGCGGCGAAAAACCTTTGGTTTTGCGTTTCAGCGCTTTAATCTGATCCCCGGCTTGAGCGTGCTTGATAACGTGATGCTGCCAGCCTACCCGCTGGGCTTGGCGTATGCCGAACTGGTGGCGCGTGCCCAGGGCGTGATGGCGCAACTGAACATCGGGCACCGTGCGGCGTTCAAGGTGGAGTTGCTCTCGGGTGGCGAAATGCAGCGCACGGCGATTGCCCGCGCGCTCATCAACAACCCAGCGATCGTGATTGCGGATGAGCCCACAGCCAACTTGGATGCCGCGCTGACTGCGCAGTTTCTGGACATCGTCGCTACGCTCAAAGCCAGCGGCAAAACCGTGGTGATGTCGAGCCACGACCCGCGAATCACCCGCGCTAGCGTGGTGGACCGGGTGGTGGCGATGGCCGACGGGCGCGTGGTAGCGTTGCCATGATCCTGCACCCGCCGGTGATGGCCTTGAGCCTGGCAGCGTTGCTGAGTGCCGCCAGCCTGGCCTGGGCCGGTGTTTTTTCGGTGCAACTGCTGCGCCACTGGAACCTGGCCAGCGGCGCGCGCCGGCAAATTGAGCTGGAGCGCCGCACCTACCTGATTTCAACCACGCTCACGCTGGTGATGGGTTTGCAAGGACTGGCGCTGCTGCTGATGGTGTTTAACGCCGACAGCATGGCCCCGATGCTGATTGGGGCCATGTGTGCGTTTGGCACTTTCAACGCCAGCGTGTTTGGGTTTCCGGCACTGTTTGTCAAGATGGCGCTGTTTTTTGCAGCAATTGTCTGGCTGGCCATGAATCATGCCGATGTGCAGGCCCGCGACTACCCGCTGACCCGGCGCAAATACGCCCTGCTGCTGCTGATCGCGCCGCTGGGCCTGGCCGATGCGGGCTTGAGCCTGGCGTATTTTGCCGACCTGAAGACCGACAACCTGACCTCTTGCTGCGGCACGGTGTTTAACCCCGAAATAGCCGGGCTGGGTGGCGACGCAGCGGCGCTAGACCCGCAAACTGCACTCATCATGCTGTTTGTAAGCCTGGGCGTGACCACGGCGCTGGGCTGGCTGGCGGACCGAAGGCAGCGGCTGGCTGTCGCTTACGGCGTGGTGAGTGCGGCTTTTTTTGCCGTGGCGCTGGTGTCGGTGGTGTCGGCGGTGTCGATCTATATTTACGAGAACCCGCATCACCACTGCCCGTTTTGCCTGCTCAAGCGCGAATACAACTACATCGGGTTTGCGCTGTATGCCCCGTTGTTTGCCGGTGCCGCCTGCGGACTGGCCTCCGGTGTGCTGAGCCTGCGCCCGCCACCCAGCCTGCAAGCCTTGCTGGTTGGAATCACCCGGCGACTGCGCCGGGTGTCGATGGTCGGGTTTATGGTTTTTGGCGGGCTGTGTGCTTGGGCGGTGATCGCATCCGGATTGCGGATTTAGCCGGGTTTTTTCTTCAGTTTTGATTTACCCCACAACGCCCAGTGGCCCTGCGGTTCGGGACGCACAGTGGGCGTGGCACTCAGCCTAAGCGGCTGTCCTCCGCCCTGCGGGCTCCTCCTTGATGCCGCTGCGCTGAATGCCACGCCGTCTGTGCGCCTGCAAGCGCTGACAGCATTGCGCGTGCATGACCATGAGGGCAGCATAGGCCGGCATAGCAAGTTCGGATGCACTGCGTACACTAGGCGCAAGGCCACACTATAGCGCGTGTGAATCGCCGTCTCAACCCCTCCCCTCACCAACTGATGCGCTGATCGACCTCAAAGTCGGGTGCGGGTTGTGCGGCCAGATCCCATTCTGTCTCAATTTGCGCCCCGTTTCACCCATCTGCGCATCACCACCGTCATCCCACAATGGTGGTCCAAATGCCGGGGGCAAGCCATAGCCAACGGCCGGTCTGGAGGAGGTAAATCGCAAAGTGCTACTACCGGTAAGGGGCACTTATGCAGAGATGTGCATAAAGACCCACTCCCGACAGTCCGATCAGCGAAATGCCAGCCGGATACCGGCCATTGAACCCATGAAATGATTCTTGTCGGATTGACGGCGGAGTTCCATAAAGCTGCCCTTCATTTCACCTCGACTGAATCATATTGCCGACGTTGGCATTTGAAAAGTCTGGGACAGGTCTGCAGCGGTTGCTGACATAGGTCTGCCAGAAATGCTCGTGCTAGAGGTCGCCGAGTTTCCTGAACAACGTGCGTTCGCTGACGCCGAGACTGCGCGCGAGCGCAGGACGATCGCCCTGGTACGTCGCCACCGCCCAAGCTAGATAGCGGCGCTCGTTTTCCTTGAGCGTCAGCCAGGCGCCGTTGACCTCATTTGTCCGCAGCACAGGGCTGGCTTCCGCTTCGTTCTCGATGTCGATGTCGAGAATATGCCGTGGCTCGATTTCATCGCCATCGGCAAGCAAGCTGGCACGTTCGAGCAGATTGCGCAACTCGCGGATATTGCCTTCAAACGGCATTTCGGCCAACATCGACGAGGCTTCGGAACTCAGATGCAATGTCCGTCCCGGCGCAACGCGCGAAAGCAGAGATTCCACCAGCAGCGCCAGGTCGGACGCACGTTCGCGCAATGCCGGCGTGTGGATCGGAAAGGTGTTGATACGGTAGTACAGATCGCGGCGGAATGTTTCGGTTTTCACCATCGTATACAGATCGCGATGCGTTGCCGAGATAAGGCGGAAATCCGCAGGCAACACCTCGACGCCGCCGACACGCCGATAGGCGCCGGTTTCGAGCAACCGAAGTAGCTTGACCTGCAACGCGAGCGGCAGGTCGCCGATCTCATCAAGGAACAGTGTGCCGCCGCTGGCTGCCTCAACGAGGCCTTTTTTGCGGTGCGTGGCGCCGGTGAAGGCACCTTTTTCATAACCGAACAGTTCGCTTTCAAACAGGGTCTCCGTCAGGCCCGAACAATCTACGGCAACGAACGGCCGGGCCGCGCGAGGACTGCCCTCGTGGATCGCCTGAGCGACAAGCTCCTTGCCGGTGCCGGTCTCACCCAGAAGCATCACCGCTGCCATCGACGGCGCAACGCGCATCACCCGTGACAGCATGCGCGTAAAAGCTGGTGAGCGGCCAACCAAACCCTGCGCCGCGGGCCGACTGCTGGCTTGGCGTACCACTCGCATGGTCTCGACATAGAGTGTTCTTTCGCCGTTGTCGTCGCGGATCGGTGTGGTTTCGACATCCACATGCTCTTCGCCGTGCGCGGTGTAATGCAGATGGAGCACGCGCTCTTTTTGGCCGCTGGTACGGCTTTCTTGCAGGGGGCAAGATTCGCCCGCCTGGTCGCAAGGCACGCTAAAGCGGTGTGAAATTTCGTAGCACAGGCGTCCCGCCACTGGCTCGTCATTGCTGAAGTCGCGCAGGTAAGCCCGATTGGCGCAGAGGATGCGGTAGTTGGCATCCATGACGATGCTCGGCTCGTCGAATGAATCCAAAAACGAACTAATCTTGCTTAGGCTCACGCGAATCTCCCAAAGTGCTGGAATGCCAATTCTGGCACTTTTAAGATTTCACTGCTGCCATTTTTGGGGAAAATCCGATTTCTTCGCCAGCCTGAAGGAAAAATAGTTAGCATTATCAACAACTTAAATAAAAACCGTACTGGCTCGAAATATGCAATTATCTTGGTGAACGTATCGAAAGATTTTACAAACTTTGAATGAGACCACCATGACGAACCTGACCGATCTGCAACATCAATTCGCACATACCGCAGAAACCACAATGACATTGTTCATGTTTGCGCCAATACTTGTCATGATGATCCCGCTGTTGCTGCTTTACTTCTCGTTGCGTTCAATTCGGAAACAATACCTCGAATTTAAACCCCCACCCCTTGTAAACGATGTTGGGATGCGGCTGAGACGTTGATTCGGTCTTGCGATTTTTGACTTGGTCAGTGTTTGCGTGAGTGCGTGCCGTGAAGACCAAAAGGTTGCTCCAGCAACACAGCCATTCTCACGGCCACATCACAATTCTTGTCAACAGCCGCTGCAAACAGGTTCCCGCGTAGGCCAGATTACAGGACCACTTGCTGGCAGCCAAATTGGCGTTATCACAGGCGCCTATGCGAATCTAACGTTGAGGTTACCTTCAAAAATATTCTCACGACAACTCTTTTACCCAATGTGCTTTGACGTACAGATTCAATGACCTCACCCCAGCAAAAATCTCCTCGCAAGTAACGTTGCTGATTTCTCAGTCACAGTTCTTGAATTGATTTCAATCACTTGTGGCCGTGCGTCTAGTCAATCATGCGGTGTTGATCAATGCATCGGAGACAGAAGTCCACCACAATCTGACCCCTAACGCAGCTGCAAATCGATTGAATAGAGCAGGCAATATGTTTGCAGCTCGCACGCGCGCTTTCTTCTTTGTTGTACCGCTCGTTTTCGGTTATTTGGTTATTTGTGCCAGTGTTTCTGGTGGTCGCCACTCTCGGACTTGTCGTGGCGCTGGTTCAGCTTGATCACTGTGAACCGGAAAAGATGTTGTAGAACTGCAGCGGCAGTCATGCGGTACTTTGGTGGGTCAAGACCGCAGCGCAAGCCGACACCTGTGAGTAGCCGATTCCGGGTAACCCAGTAGTGTCCTATCGCCATGCGCTGTCAAAGTCTAAGCGTTTGTCGACCCCGTGACCAAACCCTCACCCTCGCGGGCGGCAAAAATCAGTTTGCGCGCTTGACTTATGTCACGGCGCTGGCGGTGGGCTAGATTCACCGCTATGGCCTCCAAAGTCATCCGTGAAATCTCCCTGGCAGCAGTTTGGCAGTTGTCGCGTCCGTCATCTCTGCTAGTGACCGTCGTCTCAAGCCTGCTGGGCCTGGCATCTGCTGCGGGTTGCGGCATCCAGCCGGATTGGGCGGCTGCACTGGCGGCCTTGCTGCTGGCAGTCATGTTTCATGCGGGCGTCAACCTGTTGCAAACGTATTACGCGGCGCGCCAGGGCATGCCAGGCAACCCGTCTGAAGACTCTTTTGGCGCAGGCCATGGCGTGGGCCTGATCCGGCAAGGTGTGATCACCCTGGCAGAAACACGTCAGCTCGCCTGGGTCATGTTGGGTCTGGTCATAATTGCTGGCGTGGCGCTGGCGCTGAAAGCCGGTGGCGGGCTTCTTTTGATTGGCCTGGACGCAGCGCTGCTGGCTTGGGAATGCGTTGTACCTCCGATGCGACTGGGCAAAAGAGGTGGTGCCGAGGTGTGCGCCGCGCTGGGCTGGTGGCTGGTGGCGCTGGGGGCGGACTACGTGCAGCGGCACCATTTCTTTGTGATACCCGCCGTGGAAGCGGCCAGTTTTGCACTGCTGGTGGCGACCATCGCCACGGCCCAAAGTGCAATGCAGAACAGCCTTACAGCAACGCCTGGCACCCGCCAGGGCTTGGGCCTCAAATGGTGTTTGGCTTGGTACCTAGTGCCGATGGTGCTGGCCTACGGTTGGCTTGTCGGTGGCGTGGCGTTGCTGTACCAGCCGCATCAGGCACTGTGGGGGTTGCTTTCTCTACCGCTGTCACTGGCAGGTGCGGGCATGCTTGTGGGGGCTGTCAGCCTGCCGCAGCGCGCGCGCCTGGCCTGGCCTGGCAGCTCACGGTAGCTGCGGCCCTGCTGCATGGGCTGGTCATGGCCTCCGGCCTGGCGACCGTAAGCCTGCTTTGAGGACCGCGCTTGGAGCGCGTCAGGTATGTTGCAAAGAACCAGCCACCAGTCTGCCAATGGCAGCTGACGCACGGCGGGTGGCTGCCAATATTGGCAGGCCCAGCGCAACGTTGCCTTCCTACCCGGCCCACAGGGGCAGCAGACACGGCTGTGACGGGTTGGCATGCGCATTGCTGATATCACAGACTTAACTACTCAGTCAGCCCAAGGTTCATCATGAAAATCGCCATCACCAGCCAAAATCGCAAAACTATTACCGAGCATGCAGGCATGTGCCGGAAATTCTGGGTCTATGAGGTGCATGACCAGTCGGTTGTCTGCAAGAACCTGATCGAACTGGAAAAAGAGCAAAGCTTTCATGAAGTCGCCCATGCAGACAGCGCAGCCCCACACCCGCTGGATGGCATTTCGCTGCTGATTGCCGGGGGTGCCGGGCAGGGCTTGCAAAACCGCCTGGCGCAACGCGGCGTGCAGGTGGTGGTCACCACCGCCACCGACCCGGACCAGGCTGTGGCAGACTGGTTGGAGGGTGAACTGGCGCTTTGTACTGCCCCACCACACGACTGTGACCACGATGGCCTTCACCATGGGCGCAACCACTGAGTGAGCGTATTGGCATACCAATGGGCTGAGCCCTTACGCCCACTCACGATAGTCGTGGTGAGGTCAATTGATGCTGTCAACTTTAGCATCGCTTATGACATGCAGTTTGTTCGAGCTGTCACACAATTTTTGCTCTCGGTTCTGCGCTAGTTTAACGCTGTGGCCTTCATCCACCGCGCAAACTCAAGCCTGAACGGGCAGGTGCACTTTCATGTTTGCGCAGTCGACGGGGTGTTTGAGGGTGTGATGAGCGACCACTGGGCTTCCCGTAAGCGGGTACTCGCAGGCGTCAGCAATAGTTTAGGTTTGTAGGACGCCTGCCCGCGAGCACTGTGCTGCGTGAGTCACCCAAGCCCGAGGGCACCAGCGGCCAAGTCATGCTCAAAATTCGGAGCGACTCGATTCATAAGCGTGTGATCTTTAGATTCATTCGTTATCGTTTATAAAAATACTCATCGGTTCAATTAGTTACCATAAAGTCTGTATGGAGATCAGGCAATGGCTACATTACTTCCACGTCGCATCTTCGACGGATTATGTGAACCTCATTTTTTGGAGATCATCATGAAAAAGACTTTGATCGCTTCTGTCTTGGCGGCAGGTGTTATGTTTTCAGCACAAGCCAAAGACATCGTGGATACCGCTGTCGCAGCAGGCAACTTTAAGACATTGGCAGCAGCTTTAACTGCTGCTGACTTGATAGGAACACTCAAAGGCAAAGGACCGTTCACCGTCTTTGCTCCCACAGATGCGGCCTTCGCCAAGATTCCAAAAGCTGATCTTGATGCATTACTCAAAGACAAAGCCAAGCTGACATCGGTGCTCACATACCACGTGGTGTCTGGCAAAGTCATGGCCGCCGACGTCAAGGCGGGCAAGGTCAAAACTGTGCAAGGCTCAGAGTTGACAGTGACCACCATGGGTGGAGTGATGGTGGACAAGGCCAAGGTGACTACTACGGACATCGCGGCTGACAATGGCGTGATTCACGTCATCGACACTGTGATCATGCCCAAGTAATCTGTTCTTTTGCTGGCCTGCCCGCTCACCGGGCAGGTCGTCCAAGTTGAACATCCAAATTGTCCCGGCGACATTTTTTTATGCAAACGATAACGAGTGTGGTTTCACGCCATACAGTCGTTCGGAGGGATCATGATTAGTTCGGTTGGTCTTCTGACAACAGCGCTGCTGTTTGGCGGTATGGTTTTATTTTCAATGGGCTTTGCAGCCTTCCTGTTTTCTGCACTGCCTGCGACAGTTGCCGGAGCAACCTTGCGCCGAGCGTTTCCGCACTTTTATTTGTTTGTTTTGATTACTGCAGCGGTGGCAGCAGTGCTACTGTGGTCACATGACAGTTTTGCGGCTCTTCTGCTGACAGCCATTGCTTTGACTACCTTGCCCGCAAGGCAAATGTTGATGCCCGCAATCAATGACGCGACTGACAGCAATGCCAAAGCCCGATTCAAGATGCTGCATAGCTTGTCGGTAGTGATTACGCTTGCACACATCGGCGCATCCGGATTCGTATTGACCCGATTTGCATGAGGCGGCACAAATCTACATGGAATGGGTCCGACAGCGTCTTGTAAAAACTTCAGCCACGTCAGTACTTCCTTCAGGTGGTCCGAACTTGGCAACTAGTGCGCTTAAGCTGAATAACAAATTCCGAGATTTTGGAACTCGACGTGGGCGACCGCCCGTGGACAGCAAGGTGCACATTGGTTGATGCCAATGTCAAGTATCGAGCAGGCAATTTTGACTTCAGCTCACCCGCCGCTTCAAGAGACCACAAACCAAGAAAACTGGCGCCTACGGTCAAACGTTTTTCTCCGAGTTTGGGGCTGACAAATCGCAAAACCGGCCCGGCAACGGCAATGACCGCTCTGGAGAAATCGAAGAAAATTAATGACACGTCTCGAAAGTCGGGTTACGCTGCACAGGAACCAGCTGGGTCAAGCAAAACGAACCAGCAATCTGAAGGTCGGCTTTGGCTTCTCGGACCATGTCGGTGGATGACCGGTCCTGACTTTCACGGCTGACCGCAATGGGCACTTATGCATAGCTATCCATAAGTGCCCTTATGCATAGTCTCCAGTTATGAATAGGGTTTGAAATCGAGCATGTCGATGCCCTTGAGAAAGGACGATTGGCAAGCTCGATTGCTCTGCATAATTTACAGGGTTTTCAAGAAATCTAACAATGAGTCGGGTGCATGGTAGCGGTGAATTTTTTCATCCGGCTCCTGCAACCTTGCCAGTGCGCGATCTTTCATTGCCAGGTCTGCCTCAACGTAATGGTGGGTGGTCGAAGGGCTCTCATGGCCCAGCCATAAGGCAATCACACTGATATCGACGCCCGACTGAAGTAGATGCATCGCAGTCGTATGTCGGCTATGTCTCCAGCGACATAGCCGACACTATCTACCCAACCGGACTATGTCTTGTAATCTGCAAACGATCTGATTTTGCGCACAATCTGTTCTCATTTGCACGACATAGTTTTGGCTCCTGTAAACAACCCCTTCGTGGGAAAGGAGCCTGCTGTGAATTACGCCGTCAACAACCAGATTACTCTTTCGCTCGTGCCTCAAGGTCCGATTGCGACCTACCTCGATTCCTTTTCGATCTCCTTGGCGGAACAGGGCTATCAACCTCATTACATTCATCAGCAGGTTTGGCTCGCAGCGTGTTTCAGCCAATGGCTTAAGCAGACCCGAGTCAAGCTGCGTGGCATTACTTTGGAGCATGCCAAGCTTTTCCTTCGATTCCGGTACCGACACCAGCGACCGCGGGACGGTGATGTCGCGGCGCTCAAGAGCCTTTTTGATTTTCTGCGTCTCAAAGGCGCGATTCCAGCGCAGAAGGTTGCAGCTCGTCGACTAACCCCCGTTGAGCGCTGCACCAAGACATACGAGGATTACCTCCGACATCCGCGCGCCTTGGCCAAGAGGACAATCATCAATTACCTGCCGTTCATTCACGAATTCCTGCGCGACTGCTTCGGCAGTGAAGAAGTCAAGCTTTCTCGCCTTGATGCCGGCGATGTGGTGCGATTTGTTCAGCGACAGGCGCCACGTCTGCATATGAAGCGAGCCAAGCTGATGACGACTGCGTTGCGCTCGTTTCTGAACTTCGCACGGTATCGCGGCGACGTGACACTTGATCTGGCTGCCGCAGTCCCGGTTGTGCCGAACTGGTCAATGACTTCAGTCCCGCGTGCAATTGAGGCGGACCAGACCCGAGAGTTGCTGGCCAGTATTGATCGACGTTCCGCGATGGGTCGTCGGGACTACGCGGTATTGCTCCTTCTGGCGAGACTGGGTCTGCGTTCCGGTGAAGTCGCCTTTCTCAATCTCGATGATATTGACTGGAATGCCGGTCGATTGAGCGTGTATGGCAAGAGCGGCCAGCGCAGCGATTTACCGTTATCGGCAGAGATTGGCAAAGCGATAGCCGCATATCTGAGACGCGGGCGGCCACAGAGCACCAGTCGTCGCGTCTTTCTGCGGGCCAAAGCACCAAACGATGGATTCCGAAGTGCTTGCGGTGTCGGATCCATTGTTCAGCATTCGCTCAAACGCGCCGGAATTCAGGCCCCAACCAAAGGAGCCCATCAGTTTCGTCATGGACTGGCCTGCGAGATGTTGCGCCGGGGTGCCTCGCTCAGTGAGATTGGTCAATTGTTGGGTCATCACCATCCACAGACAACGAAGATCTACGCGAAGGTCGACATCAATGCGTTACGGACGTTGGCCGTGCCTTGGCCGGGAGGTGTGCAATGAACACCCTGCGGCAAGCCGTTCATGCATATCTGCGGATGCGACGTGATCTGGGATTCAAGCTAAGGGAGGCTGGCAAGGCATTGTTGGACTTCAGCTCATTCATGCAGCGGCGTAGGGCTCCCTATATCACCCAGGCGTTAGCCCTGAAGTGGGCTCAGCAACCTGCGAACGTCCAACCGGCCACTTGGGCACAGCGTCTGAGTTTCGTTCGTGGATTTGCGCGATATCGCAGCGCCACCGATTCGCGCACACAGGTCCCGCCCCAGGGTCTGTTGCCATATCGGCCACACCGAGCACGGCCCTACATTTACTCCGACGATGAAATCCGCAGACTACTTCGGGCCGCACTCGACATGCACGTGCGCTATGAGAGCGGCCAATTGCTGCCCTGGGTCTATTATTGTCTGTTCGGACTTCTGAGCGTCTCGGGCCTGCGCCTGAATGAGGCATGCAACCTCGAGCTTGACGACGTTGATCTGCAAGCCGGGGTGCTGACGGTTCGCAACGCCAAGTTCGGCAAGACCCGTCTGGTGCCCTTGCATGCCTCGACCTGCAAGGTGCTGCAAGACTATATTGATAGACGCGAGCGTCACTGGGCGCAGCGACCAGTGTCCTCTTATTTGTTTGTCACGAGTCGGGGTAACCGCCTGGACTACGGAACAATACATCGAACTTTCTATGCGTTATCAAGGCAAATCGGGCTTCGTGCTGATGGCGACCATCATGGACCACGATTGCATGACATGCGCCACCGATTCGCAACGAACAGCCTTGTGAACTGGTACCGCTCCAACCAGGACCCGCAGCGACTCCTGCCCATCTTGTCAGCCTATCTTGGCCATGTTCACGTTGAAGACACGCAGTGGTACCTCAACGGGTGTCCTGAGTTGATGGGCGAGGCCATGCGCCGGGTTGAGCGCCTTTGGGAGAACCGGCCATGAGCACGCCAACAGGTTTCCCCGCTCTGCTGGAGCGGTTCTTTGCGCAGCGTCTGATGCAGCAGCGCCAAGCAAGTCCGCATACCATTATTTCTTACCGGGACACCTTCCGCCAGTTTCTGAAGTTCGCTCAGAAGCGACTGCATAAGCAGCCTTCAGATATGCTCTTCGAGGAGGTCGATGCGCCCATGATCGTGGCGTTTTTGGATGATCTGGAACAACATGGCTTAAGCATTCGAAGTCGCAATCTGCGCCTCACCGCGCTCCATTCGTTCTTTCGATACGCTGCCTTCGAGGAGCCATCGCATGCTGCTCAGATCCAGCGGGTGCTGGCGATCCCCAGCAAACGCTTTACCCGGACGTTGGTTCCGTTTTTGACACGTCCCGAAGCAGATGCCTTGCTGGCGGCGCCGAATCAGGATACTTGGTCTGGCCGACGCGATCATGCATTTCTCCTGGTGGCACTGCAGACCGGACTGCGATTGTCGGAGATGACAGGACTCAAACGCGAAGATCTCATTCTTGGCGCTGGCGCACATGTGCGTATTATCGGCAAAGGCCGCAAGGAGCGTTGCACGCCAATTGCCAAATCAACACTCGCGGTGTTGAATGCCTGGTTGCGAGAACCGCAGAGAGGCAGCGATCAAGTCCTGTTTCCCAGCGCAATTGGCAAGCGGCTGACAGTCCATGGTGTGCAGTACATATTGAACAAGCACCGCATGAATGCTGCCCGAGATTGCCCTTCGTTGAGCCGAAAGCGAGTCACCGTTCACCGTTTGAGACACACGATGGCGATGGAATTGTTGCAGTCTGGTGTGGATCGCTCTGTGATCGCGTTGTGGCTCGGACACGAAAGCGTTGAAACAACGCAAATCTATCTGGACGCCACGCTGGCCATGAAGGAGCAGGCCTTGACCAAGGCGACGCCCCGGACAGGAAAGCCAGGAAGATTTCACCCCGGAGACCAGCTATTAGCCTTTCTCAACAGCCTATAGGTAGCGGACTATGTCGGGCATTGGAATGGAAATTTGCACAGCCCGGTATCTGATTCCCCATCATGATGGCAAGCGTTATCAGATTACAAGACATAGTCCGGTTGGGTAGATAGTGTCGGATCGTGTGCGGTGAGATTTGCATCTGCCCCAAAGTGATGACCGTCTTGGCTGCCGTGGTCACGGCCAAAGCAAGACGTTTGGTCACGTTGTCGCGAGTCATTGCATCACCCTCACGGTTTGGCAGAAGTGCAGATGCCGCACCCAATAGTGGATTGAGCTTCAACCATGCCTTGGTTTCCGTTGCAATTGAATGCCACAACGGCACAGTTCTCTGTTTGCGCCCCTTGCCATGCAGGTGCACACAAGCAGCACTATCGAGAATCACATCAGAAACCTTTACCCCAATAATCTCGGAAACCCGCGCCCCCGTGTTGTAGAGCAGCCCCAACAGCAAATGGTCACGCTGACTGATCCAGCTGCTACTTGGCGTGCCAATCACAGCCAGCATTTCGTCACGTGACAAAAAACCAAGCATGGGCCTTTCAAAACGCTTCATGGGTACCCCAAGTGCACGCTCAATGACGTGCAGTGATGTGACATCACGATGCGCGGCAAACTTCAGAAACGATCGCATGGCGGCAAGCCGAGCATTGCGGCTGCGAACCGAGTTGTGGCGCACTTGCTCCAGGTGGTCAAGAAACGCCAGAATCAACTCCGCAGTGATGTCCGTCAGTTTCATTTCTGCAGGCGATTTCACACCTTGAGTGGTCGCAAAATCCAGAAACAACACAAACATGTCCCGGTATGCGGCCACTGTGCATGGACTCAGGGCTCTTTGCTGCGTTAAGTGCTCAGCAAAGAATTTCTGAACAAGCGCCGGGAAACTCGGTGGCGCGATGGCTGTTCTGGGGCTATTCATCACAAGCCTCCCCCAATTGGGAGTAAAGAGCGAACCGCGCCCCCGCCAAGGCCATCAACTCAGGCACACCCGTTAGATACCAGTATGTGTACGTTATCTTCGCGTGGCCCAAGTAGGTCGACAGAGACAGCATCTCCTGGTCAACATCAATTCCTTGTTCATGCCAGAGCATCACGCGCTTTACCGCGAAGGTATGGCGCAGATCATGAATGCGTGGATAACCATGGCGACCACGGTCAATCCACTGCAATTTATCGCGCAGTTCCAGAAACACGCGATGAACTTGGCGCTCACCCAGGGGTTGACCCAGGTACTTGCCGCGAGTGCCAACAAAGAATGCTGTCTCATCAGTAGTGCATACCTCTTGGCAACGCAGTTTGCGGTAGTTGGCAAGGGCAAGCACTGTGCTCGGATGCAAAGGCAGCAGACGCGTCTTGCCAAACTTGGTTTGTCGAACTGTCAGAGTGCCACTCGTCAAATCAACATCTCTATCGAGCAGGGTAAGCGCCTCAGACACTCGCAGACCGGCTGAGGCAATTAGTCCGAACAAGGTCTCGAAGGTTGCTGGACGAAGCCTGCTGCCATTTGGATCTATCTGACGTGCAGCGGCGAGCAATTCGATGATTTCGTCATCGTGATAAATGTGAGGAGCTACCCTGCCTGGCACTGACCCAAATATCGATTCGTCTGGCACGGCCGTTTGAGGCTCAAACTGGCGAAGCCAGCGCATGAATGGTCGCAAGATTCCCAGGCGACGCGCCCAGGTTCCTGGCGTCAAACGCTGGGCTTTGTCATTGCGCGCCCAGGCAGCCATAAGTTCGATGGTCAGCGGACCTTGATGGCATGCGCTGGCTACATAGTTGGAGAAGCTTTGCAGGGCGTAGCCCATGTGTACCAACTCAAACCCCATTCGGCGGCGCTCGGCAAGATATTCGTCAACTTTTGCGCCCAAATTTATGTTCGTAATCATGTTGCACTCCCCGGCCAAGGCAAAGCAACGCCGGCCAATCGTGGTGTGTCGAGCTTTGCGTATATGAGGGATGTGTTCAGTGAACGATGTCGCAATACGTCGGCCACCTCCTTAATGGAACTGCCATGTTCGACCAATTGGCACGCCAACGTATGGCGTAGTGCATGGGTTCGCCCGTGTGTAAGACCAATGCGCCCAAAGGCATCATGAATCACTCGACGGATGGCATCCACGCCGATAGGCAGGTCTCGCGGCGCCAGTGTCCGAACGAACACGGCCGTGTTGCTGGTTTTTGGCCGCTCATATTGAACATAATCCGCCAGTGCCTTGCCCGTAACCGGTGGCAGCGGCAGAACGTCTTGCCGTCGTGACTTCGTGCGCTTGAGCACGATGGTGCCGACTTCCCAGTCGATATTGCTGAGTTGAAGATTGGCGATTTCGCTGCCACGCAATCCCAAATCCAGAGCGCAGCGAACAATGGCGTAGCCACGCTTGGGTGATGGCAGCGATGCATGAAATGAGTCAAGCAAGCGATCCACCTCAAGCGGCGATAAGGTCCGCGGTAAAGATGCAAGGCTCCAGTTCGCGGGCGAAGAGATCACCCCGAGTAGCCCAAGGACCTCGTCGCCACAGATTGTTCTGTAACGCAAGTAGGCACGCAGGGCCGAAGACACAGCCGATGCATTGGGAATCGTATCGACCAACTCCAGTTGGGCGGTAATGAACTGACGGACATCGGCCGGTTTCAGTTCGGCGATTACAACCGGACGTTCGGCGAATTTGTGTCGCAAAAAGCGCTGCACTATTCGCAGGTAACCAGAGCGCGTTCCTGTGGTCAGACCCCTTGCATGACACATGTGTTCATCGTAGCGGCGCAGTTCTTCAGCAATGTGGCCTGTGGGAGCCGGGATATTGGCAATCACACCTTGGTCTCGCAGCACCGTCAATAGGTGTCCGACGGCAGCACGTAGGTCACCATGCTCGCGAAAAACTGGCGACGGGCATTCGCAGCGTGGCAGATGGTTACGCAGGAAACGCTCTACCGCACATTCGTCAAGCGAGGAAACGGCCAGATTCTCCTGTCGCATCCACAAGGCAAAGTGCGCCAAGCATGAGATGTAGTTCGTCGTGGTAACGGCAGCATACCGCCCACGAACAAGGTGTGCGTTAAAGGCGGCCATGTGCGGCGCCAGTGCACTTTGGCAGAGCCACGCATTGTGCGTGGGGTGAGGCGAGGCGATGAGGTCCATGATGTTCTCCGGTAGTGGAGAACAGACTTCAATCGATTACGAGAATTATGTCTACAAATAAATCACCCACCCACCGTAAAGCCAATGTTTATAAGGCTTTCAACCAGAATCACCAAATCCTATTCATAACCGGTGACTATGCATAAGGGCACGATGCTGACGACCACCACAGGCCGATATGCCAGCGGTTGACCTGACAGGTGCCTACGAATAAAGAAATCAAGGACCACAAAGGACCATCCGCGGCGAACCGGGTATCGTTCGCCCTGAAATGTGTGAGGGTCCTCAACATGTCCTCGATCACCTCGTATTGGCGCAACGATTAGCCGCTCCGATAGTTCCTGAAAATCGAGGGGCACCAGACCATTCACTTTCATCGAAAACTTGGCCTATGGTCCCCCTTGGGTCCCCATCGCGTCGCATTTTTTAGTCACAATCAACGCTAATCCGTCACCATGGACAGAACCGCTGACCATGTGAAAATGCAATAGGTCATTGTATTAAAACAATATTTTTCATTTCAGCTTGATCAAATAAGTCACACCACGAGTTTTTTACGATCTTCGTATATACCATCCGTGCGACTTTCTTGAAAATCTCCCAACCTATTGATTTAAAACGGATTTTCAAATTGAATTCTCCAGAAAAAGAGCCCATCACTCACACGCCCATGATGGCCCAGTACCTGGGCCTGAAAGCAGATTACCCCGACACGCTGCTGTTTTACCGCATGGGCGATTTCTACGAGCTGTTTTTTGCCGACGCAGAAAAAGCCGCACGCTTGCTCAACATCACGCTGACGCAGCGCGGCCAGTCGGCGGGTACGCCGGTAGTGATGGCGGGTGTGCCGTTTCACGCGGTCGACACCTACCTGGCGCGGCTCATCAAGCTGGGTGAGTCGGTGGCCATTTGCGAGCAGGTGGGTGATGTCGCCACCAGCAAAGGCCCGGTCGAGCGTAAAGTGGTGCGGGTGGTGACCCCCGGCACGCTGACCGACCTGGAACTGCTCGGTGACAAGACCGAGTCGATGCTGCTGGCCGTGCACCAGGGCGCGCGCAACAGTTGCGGCCTGGCCTGGCTGAGTGTGACCCAAGGCGAGGTGCAGTTGGCCGAGTGCACGCCCGATGAACTGGCCGATTGGGTGGGCCGCATTGCCCCGGGCGAGCTGATCTTCAGCGCTGGCGCCACCCCGGCGTTCGAGGCCCGGCTGCGTGCCCTGCCCGCGACGGGTGCGATGTCGATCTCGGTGCGTCCGGACTGGCAATTTGACGCTGGTCTTGGCCAGCGCAAGCTGCTCGAACATTTGCAAGCCGCCAGCCTGGCGCCCTGGCAAGCGCAAGACCTGGCGCAGGCGCAAGCCGCCGCCAGCGCGCTGCTGGCTTATGCCGAGCACACCCAGGGCCGGGCGCTCACCCACATTTACCGTGTAAGGGTGCAACGCGCGGGCGAACTCATTGACCTGCCACAAAGCACCCGGCGCAACCTGGAGCTGCTGCAGACCTTGCGGGGCGAGGACAGCCCCACCCTGTTTTCCTTGCTCGACACCTGTATGACCGGCATGGGCAGTCGGCTGCTGAAAAGCTGGCTGGTATCCCCCAAGCGCGACCGCACCGAAGCCCGCCAACGCCTGTGCGCCATTGCCGCCTTGCGCGACGGACCCCTCCCGTCCGCCGGCGCCGGCCCTTGGGCCAGACTGCGTGACAAGCTCAAGGGCAGCACCGATGTGGAGCGCATCACCGCCCGCATCGCGCTGCGCCAGGTGCGCCCGCGCGAACTGGTCGGACTGCAGTTGACCCTGCAAAAAACCGAACTGCATGTGCCTGTTTTGCATGGGCTTGAAACCTACCTGAGCGATCTGGCCAGCAGCCTGCTGCCCCCGCGCGGTTGTGTCGAACTGCTGCAGCGCGCCATTGCCCCCGAGCCCGCCGCGCTGGTGCGCGACGGCGGTGTCATCGCCCCCTGCTTTGATGCCGATCTGGACGAGCTGCGCGCCATCCAGACCAACTGCGACAGCTTTTTGCTGGACCTGGAAACCCGCGAAAAAGCACGCACTGGCATTGCCAACTTGCGCGTGCAATTCAACCGGGTGCACGGTTTTTTCATTGAAGTGTCGCAAGGCCAGCTCGACAAGGTGCCCGACGACTACCGCCGTCGCCAGACCCTGAAAAACGCCGAGCGCTTCATCACCCCCGAACTCAAGGCCTTTGAAGACAAGGCGCTCAGCGCCCAGGAGCGCGCCCTGGCGCGGGAGAAATTTCTGTACGAGCAGGTGCTCGACCATTTGCAACCCTTTGTGCCGGCACTGACTGAGCTGGCACGCGCACTGGCCACGCTCGATGCCCTGTGTGCCTTGAGCGAGCGCAGTCTGACACTGGACTGGTGTGCGCCGCAGTTTGTCAAAGAGCCCTGCCTGGACATCGAGGCCGGTCGCCACCCGGTGGTGCAGGCGCGCCTGAACGAGACCAGCGCTGGCGCCTTCATCGCCAACGACACGCACCTGGGCCCCAAGCAGCGCATGCAGATCATCACCGGCCCCAACATGGGCGGCAAGTCGACCTACATGCGCCAGATTGCGGTGATCACGCTGCTGGCCAGCATGGGCAGTTACGTGCCCGCCAAGCGCTGCCGACTGGGGCCGATCGATGCCATCCACACCCGCATTGGCGCCGCCGACGACCTGGCCAACGCCCAATCGACCTTCATGCTCGAAATGACCGAGGCCGCACAAATTCTGCATGCGGCCACGCCCAACTCCCTGGTGCTGATGGACGAAATTGGCCGCGGCACCAGCACCTTCGACGGCCTGGCCCTGGCCTCGGCCATCGCCACGCAGTTGCACGACAAGACCCAGGCCTACACCCTGTTTGCCACCCACTACTTTGAGTTGACCGAGTTCCCCGCCACGCACCACGGCGCCATCAACGTGCACGTGAGCGCTGCTGAATCGGGCCGCAACATCGTGTTTATGCACGAAATCCAGCCCGGTCCGGCGAGTAAAAGTTATGGGGTGCAAGTGGCACGTCTGGCCGGCATGCCGGCTGCGGTGCTGAACCAGGCGCGCCAGACGCTGCTGGCGCTGGAGGCGCAGGCGTCAACCCAGCAAGCGCAGATTGACCTGTTTGCCGCGCCTGCCATGGTTGAGGTGATGACCAGCAGCGCAGTCGACATCGCGCTGGAAGCCATCAACCCCGATGATTTGAGCCCGCGCGAAGCACTGGAAGCACTGTATCAGCTGAAAAAAATGAGCCATGCTGCCAACAAAACCTTGGAGTGAGTTCCAAAAACAAAGGCTTGTCGGTCAAAAACCGACAAGCCTTGAAATAATGGTCGGGGCGAAAGGATTCGAACCTTCGACCCTCTGGTCCCAAACCATGTTTTTAGAGATTAAATGTAATTAAATCAACGACTTACGGATGCCCACAAACTCCCGCATGTTGATCAGTGCCTATAGAAGAAAACACAAGTCACGCAAAAGTCACGCAGATTTTGCACACGCGCAAACTTCAAACTTCGCCAGATTTACGCGCCTTAATACAGCCGGTAACACTCACTCATCGTGCCTGCTGACGATTTCCTTGGTCTCAGCGGACCGCTCGGTCTTGCTCCTGCAGCTTATGGCTATGTGCTTCCCTGAATCAACTCATCAATGGTGGACGGCACCTCGCCACGCTCCAGCATACGTTTGAACACCTCGTATACATCTGTACGGCTGCCTTCTTTTCGCAATGTGTCATCGTCATTGAGCCAGGCATAAATGATCACCTGCAGGGGGTTGGACGCGAACATAAAGAACAAGCGGTAGCGCTGCGGCAGCCCTTTTTTTACGCGTCGCCAGTTGCTGTTTTGCCTGCCCAGGGTGTGTCCCAACCGAAACACAGGATCGGCCGGATTGGCTGGCACCGTCTCAGAAATTGATCGGTACACCGAGGCCAGTAACTTGGTCTTGGGGTGCTGCTTGTAGCCCTTAGGATCGCTCTGGGCCAGACTGGCCACGTCCTGCGTCAATGCCGTCAACCGTTGGGCAAAGGGTCTGAACTGAAACAGGTTCCATCCGTTTTTTTGCATCAATCAGGCTCCACGCCTTCCACCAGGGCGGCAATTCGCGCCAACTCTGCATCATCCATCGGTTCAATCAGCTCTGGGTGTTCCGTCATCTGACGCTCCAGAAATTGCAGAAACGCCTGCATAACCGGGTTGCTTTCGTCATCCACGGCATCCGCTCGTGTCGCCTCGCCAGAGAGCGCCGACACCAGCATTTGTCCAGGCCCCAGCACCGTGGCCTTGACCTCACCAAAAAACTCGGGGTGCGTTTTGAACAAGGCCGCATCAAAGCGAATGCCATTGGAATTGCCAATGGGCGTGCTTTTGCCGCTAAAGGTCTGAAGATTCATGAGCAACTCCGTACATACAAATGAGCTTACATTATAGGTAGTATTGCAACTACGTTGTGCTGGCAAGTCAACCGCCAATGGACGTGTTGCGAACGAGCACGCGCCTGCCTCAGTTGAGGCCCCACGCATGAATAATTTGCCTGCCCGAGTGGTAGGAACAGTTCAAACTCGACGCCCATTTCAAGTCAGTCAAGCGAAGCGCGACGCCGCTGCCCAACTGGGGTCTCGGGGCAACGCTCTGAGCAGGGGGCCGATGCCAAGTTTTTTGCGACGCAAAAGACGTGGGCACAAGGCCCTTACCCTGCACAGTGAGTCTCTGCTATTCCCGCGCTGCAGGTGAATTGATTCGGCTGTCAGGGCGGGTGTCGATGGAATTTGGTTTGGCTGTGGATTCGGGTGTCGGGTTGCCTGTCGTCCTCAGCTGCTAGAAATTGATTTGACTGACAGCACGCCTGTCACATGTGTTTTGTCGCCTGCCACTCGCCGACATGCTCATCTGAGGCTGTTTGCGCTAAACGCGTAAACATACGCATAGCCAGTTCGGGTAGCGCTGCCAAATCCCTACTTCCCAAGTCTATATTGTCAACTGTTTGACTTTTCCCTTTTTGGGAAATATAATGCAAGTCTGATCATGAACACACCCACCACCTCATGCGAATACTTGGATTGCCGCTCCTTGAGGAGTTCAAACAAAAGCACGCCGACTCACGTGGGCAGCTTGACGCTTGGCAGACGGATGTCGAACGTGAGCACTGGCAGACGTCACAGGACATTAAGCGGCGTTACCGAAGCGCAGATTTTTTGACAGACAACCGTGTCATTTTCAACATCAAGGGCAACACGTATCGGCTGGTGGTGAAAGTGCGATATCAAAACGGATTGGTCGTCGTCGAGTGGGTGGGAACTCATGCCGAGTACGACAAGAAAAAGTTTTAGGCTGTTTCAGCGCAGCAATTGAAAAATAGACGGAGAACGCAATGAACGTAAAGATCATTAAGAGCAAGGAAGGTTACGCAGAGGCAATGGCACGCCTCTCTGCGCTTATGTCGCTCGATCCTGCCACCGGTTCCGATGACGACAATGAACTTGGATTGCTGGCGCTGGTGATTGCTGATTTCGAGCACCAAACGGTTCCACCTGTGCGGGTGGACCCAATTGAGTCCATCCTTTTTCGAATGGATCAAATGGACCTCAGTCGTAAGGACTTGATTCCTTACATCGGATCGATTTCCAAGGTTTCTGAGGTGCTGTCCCGTAAGCGCCCGTTGTCTCTGCCGATGATTCGACGACTCAACCGCGGCCTGGGAATTCCCGCTGACATCTTGATTGAAGATGTCGAAACCGACAGTTCGATTGTTAGTCAAGACCCAGAAATCGACTACTCCAGTTTTCCTTTGAAAGAGATGCTGGAGCGCGGATGTTTTGGCGACTTCAAAGGCAATGCCCAGCGCTTGAAGGATTACGCAGAAGACCTGGTTACTAAGTTCAAGCGTGAATTTCTACCCAAACATCTGGAGCCAGCTTTTTTGCGTGCGCCCATGCATCAGCGCGGCGACCGCCAGGCCGATGACATGGCTCTATTGGCATGGCGCATGTGCGTGGCGCGCAGCGCACGAGAAGCCAACTTATCCCGAGAGTACAAGCCCGGCTCAGTCACGCCGGAATGGTTGCGTGAATTGGCAAAGCTATCGGCATTTGAAGAAGGTCCAAAGCTTGCCAGGGAATATCTGGCGCGCCTTGGCATCACGCTCGTCATCGAAAGTCACTTTAAACGTACTTTCCTTGACGGTGCAGCAATGTTGGATAACGGCCGCCCCATCGTGGCGCTGACCCTTCGTCATGACCGAATCGACAATTTTTGGTTTGCACTGCTCCACGAGTTGGCCCACGTGGCCAAGCACCTTTCAGATGCGAACCCAGTCTTTATTGATGATTTGGATCGTCCAAACCCAGAACACATCGAAAGCGAAGCCGATGAAATGGCGCAAGAAGCGCTTATTCCAAAAAATCGGTGGGACGCAGCCATAGTTAAGGAAACCCTGCTGTCTGAAGATGCAATTGCATTTGCAGACGAAATCGGCGTACATCCCGCAATCGTCGCTGGCCGCCTCCGTCACGAAACAAAAAACTTCCGTCTGCTATCCCATTTGATTGGAAAGACCGGGCAGGTCAGTCAGCACTTTGTTTACCAGCAGCCTGTCGGACACAGAATTTTCAAAAATAACCAACCCTGAATCCGCCTAAAAACAAGTGATTGGCTGAAAGTTGAGCAATGATGTCGAGCCCGCTCACTTGAATGCCGCCCGTCCCGGGCCGTCGATCAACTGGGCTTGGACAAGGCTGCTCACTTGCGGGAGGACCTGCGTCGTCCAGGCCTGAAGGACTTGTTCACGCATCAACGATCGTCGTGTGGTCGCCGTCGAGGAGGATTCGGTTACTCGCAATTGCCAACTGGCTGCGCTGCACAGCTTCTTCTATTTCGTTGCGGAATCCGAACCATCATCAAGGCCCGAAAAACACTGGAACCGGTACCAATCCGCTCAATAGCAGAGTAATTTCGAAAACAATAACAAAGTAAATTCCAGATCGATGGTAAAGTAATATTTTTAGCAATGTCAAAGTAAATTTATGCATTCACCAGGTGGCAAGTCAAGGGGCAATCCGACGCTCGCAACTGCACTGAAGACACTCAAGCGACTTCAGGAAAAGCACCACGGCGTTGTCGAGGCCGCAGACCTCAAGAACGATGAGCAGCGCACCATGCTGGTCGACACAGGGTTTCTTAGGCCAGTGATGAAGGGGTGGTACATCTGTAGCAGCCCGAGCGACAACGATGCAGACACCACGGCGTGGTATGCGTCTTTTTGGGCCTTCGTTTCAGGTTACCTGGGCAAGCGCTTTGGCAAGCGGTACTGCTTGAACCCTGAGGCTTCGCTGTTGCTCCAAACGGGTAACACCACAGTGCCCAGACAGGTCACGTGCGTCACCATCGACAGTGGCACATCCAAGGTGGATTTGCCCTTCGACACCTCACTGCTTGTGTATCCGGACAAAAATCGTGTTCCAAATGCGCGCGTGGAAGTCCGTGGTCTGCAGGTCTGGCCAGTTGCCGAGGCCTTGTGTCTGGTCGGCCCTTCATTCTTCTTGAATACCCCGCGTGAGGCCGAGATCGCACTGGCCACTATTCGCCATGCGTCCGAATTGCTACCGACGCTGCTGGCTGGTGACAAGATGGTGACTGCTGCGGGCCGGTTGGCCGCCGCATTCGAGTTTGTCAAGCGCCCCGACGAGGCCGAGCACATCCGCAAGGCCTTCGCGAAGTTCAAAATCTCGCTCAAGCTGGTCAACCCTTTTGAGCTGGCCGAGCCCACGATTGCGCCCAGCAAGGAGCGATCTCCCTATGTGCTGCGCCTGCGCTCGATGTGGGCCGGATGGCGCCAAGATGTCATCAATGTCTTCCCGCCCGCACCAGGCATCGAGAACCAGGGCACCGGCTATCTGGCGCAGGTCGACGAGCGCTACGTTTCTGACGCCTACAACTCACTGTCCATCGAGGGTTATCGCGTCACCGACGAGCTCATCGAGCGCGTGGCCCGCGGTGACTGGAATCCGGAGGGCGAACCAGAACACAACAAAACCAGGGACGCGCTGGCTGCGAGGGGCTATTACCAAGCCTTCCAGGCGGTCAAGGAGAGCATTGGCAAAGTACTGGTGCATAACAACGCGGGGCTCGTGGCCAAGCGTGATCACCACGACTGGTATGCCGAGTTGTTCGGTCCGTCTGTTACCGCCGGCATCGTCGAAGCCAGTCAGCTAACCGGCTATCGGCGTGGCCCGATCTTTATTCGCAACTCGATGCACACACCACTACCCAGTGAGGCTCTTCTGGATTCGCTGGAAACGCTGTGGGACTTGCTCGAAGCAGAACCTGAGGCCTGCGTTCGAGCTGTGCTTGGTCACCATCTCTTCGTCTTTATCCATCCCTACTATGACGGCAATGGCCGTATTGGTCGCTTCCTTATGAACACGCTGCTCGCCTCCGGCGGTTACCCATGGACGGTGATTCGGATGAGCCGGCGAGATACCTATATGAAGGCACTGGAGGCCGCGAGCGTCAAGGGCCAAATCACACCATTGGCCGAGTTCATCGCGCAAGAAATGCATGAATGGTCGCCGGAACGTGAGCCCAAGAACGGCTCCAGTTAATTAGTTCACCTGTCGGTTTGGGTGTCAGCATCCCTGTCGATGTTGCCGTGACACCTGTCACGTCTCCTGTCGCGCCATCACTTGCGCCCTGTCGGTATGCGAATCATGCACAGTATCCGCTCAGAAATCGACGCCATTCTTCGTGAAGAAATCGAACTTGCCCAAATGGATGACCCTGCACTGATCGTGCGGTCGGCCTTCGAGGTCATTGAAGATTTTCTGAGCCGGGGTATGTCGATGGAGCGAATTGCGTCCGCCCTGCAAAAACATGACATCAAAGTCACCAAGGGGCACCTTGTGCGCCACCTGGGTCTTCTGCGGGAAGAACGTGGCCTCCAGCCACTCAAACGAGGTAGAAAGTCGAGATCCACCGGCGCATTGGCCCTGCCCCCATCAATACCGGTGGGCACGAATACGGACCGGACAGACAGACCCAACATCGAAGCCCAACGGGTGGGTGCAAGTCAGACCGCATTTCCAGACGAAATTACCAGGCTCAAGTTCATCGAAGTGAAGGGCGAATGGCTGGATGTCACCAGGATGAATATTGACGACTATTTGACGGTTTCCAAAACAGTGCCGATCAACGCAAAAATCCCCGACGGCATGTTCGAAATCATTGCCGCAGAAAACAGGATACGAGGCATGTACGAACGCGCGCTACTTCAGTATGACGAAGCCATCGCCAAGTGGAAATCAAGTCAATAGCTTCTTGCACGTATTTAAATAACCCAAAGGATGGTCATGATCAAATCGTATTTTGTGGACGGCGACAAAGGCGGCGTAGGCAAAAGCTTCGTTTCCCGCTGCCTGGTTGACAGCTTCATTAACCATGAAGTGTCGGGTATGCCAAAGATTGACAAATTGATTGTCATTGATGCGGATCCCATGAACCCGGATGTCGTCTGTGACAACGGTTACAAAAACGAGGCCGTCAACAACATCCAGGTCATTGGCCTGCAACGCCCGATCAAATCAGAAGACGACTGGCTGAATCTGATCAATGAATTGGCTGAAACCCAGATCAATGAAGCGGACGAGATCCGGCTGATTTTTTCGTTGCCGTCTGCGGCAGGTCTTTACATCACGGAGTCAATTTTAAGCCTGATGGCCTTGATGAATCCGACACCGATCTGGGTGATGGGCATCGATGCATCAAGCACAAATCAGCTGGAGGCCCGCGTTGGCAAAAGCCCCATGTTTTACCAAAATGGGTTGGTGCTGATCAATCTGAAGCACGGGCCCGGCAAGTCTTTTGAATTCTGGAACAAATCAAGCATCCGGAAGTCCCAGCTGACCGTGAACCAAGAACTGACAGCACTGGACAAAGTTCCTAAATTTTCCTCTGTACAAGGGCAACTGCGCTCGTATGACCCGGAACAAGTGTGGCGAGCGGCTGATGCGTCCTTGCAGGCGGCCGGTCTGATTCCGTCGCGTTTGCACGGGCGCTACTGCGATGTCTCCGATCAAAAACCAGTCTACAAGTTGCTGGTGTCCAACGATGGCTTGGCAACTGCCTTTTCATTTCGCAGCGACATTGACCTTCCTGCGCCGTGGCGAGAAGGCAGGCCAACCAGTGATGGCAAGAAAACCATGTTTGTCACCGGACGCGACTTGGGCCTGGATGGCGATCTTGCACCACCCCGGTCATCACCTGCTTTACCGCGCCCGGTGACCGCGGCTGAATCTCATCCGGTCGACTTGGATCTGAATCAAGACACCGTCAAGTCATGGATGGCTGCCGAAATTCCACCTGCTGATCATCGGCACCTTGTCAAGAGCAATGCCGTTTTGAACGGCTCGGATTTGCGGGTGTATCCCAGGGATCATAGATTTACCGGCACGCTGATGGCACCCATGTTTCGCCCTGATCCGATGGGCAGGCCGGGCATGGTGGAGTTGTGCGGTGTGCAAAACCTGATGGCCAAGGTCGCGTTCAGCACCGACAAGATCATGGCCAAAGGCTCGCGAACGATCGGCGCCTTTGTGCCTTTGCCCGCGCCTAACTCTTTAATGCAAGCAATTACCGGCGATTCGCTGGCACCGATTCAAGCGTGGCTGGCAGTCGCTGACAAAGACAAGCCACTTGTGATCTGTGAAGGGGTGGCAACAGGACTTGCGATTCAGCAAAGCGGTGCGGGCAGCACGCTGTGCGCTTTGTCGTCGAACAATGTGATGGGGGTTGCCAAATGGGTCAAAAAAACCGGCCTGTCGGACTTGTTTCCAAGTGTCGTCATTGCAACCGATCACGACATTGGCCGTGACGCTGCGGGAAGACTCAAATCGAATGCCATCCCGCGTGCGTTGGAGGCCGCAAAGGACACTGGGTTCGTTTTGGCGGTGCCTGCCGCATCATGCCCAACTGGGGCGGATGCACGGGACTTACTCGGCCAGGGCGGCCCACAGGCCGTTCGTGACTACATTGCCAGCGCAGCACCCGCTGCCGACGTGGAAAAAGCGAGGCCCGACATTTTTTTGGCTTTGAGAGAAAACCGACTGCCCAAAGAGGCTGAATTCGAGCGCTGAGCCTGGCCAAAGCAAGTTCGAAAGATGCCTTGATTAGCGATTAATCCGACAAAAAAGGATGGAATCCTGCAGTTTTCAGACAGACCCACACTCCGCGCCCGACTAATCAGCACAAAATCCGACAAGCCTTATTTTGTAAAATAAGACACGATTCCGACAGACAGAGTCACAATAATACAAATATCAGACAAATACAAAGGGATCGACATGGCAATCAAGCAAAAATCCGACGTTTCTCCGCCTGAGCTTATGTTCACGGGTAAAGGCGACCCCGCTGCAGACCGCAAGGTCATTCGGCTAGCCAGTGAAGGGGGACTGCTTAAGTTGTACCAGGGGGTCTACACCAGCAACCTGGCCAGCCCGCCTGAATCAGTCGTACTGCGTCAGTGGGCGAGTATTGTGAGCCACCTGCTGTCTGACGGGGTTCTCAGCTACCGCAGCGGGTATGACGCAAAGCCTTTCGAGGGCCGTATTTATGTGACGCGCGGTGATCGGCCGCGAACCCTGGAATTGCCGGGCCTCGCCATCAAGGTTATCCCAGGACCAGGCGCAGTTGAGGGTGACACGCCCTACAAGGGCTTTTTCCTGGCGAGCCAGTCGCGCTGGTTGTTGGAGAACCTGGCAACTGGCCGCGGTGTCGGTGAGCGAACGCTTTCTCAGGACGTGCTTGAGTCGGAGCTCGACAAGGTTCTTTCAATTCGTGGGGAGTACCGATTCAATCAACTCCGGGATACCTGCCGCACGCTGGCAGAAAAATTGGGCCGGGAAAAAGAGTTCAAGCGCCTGGATGGCATCATGGGCGCCATGCTGGGGACCCACGAGAGCAAAAAGCTGCACAGCAAACAAGCCCTTGCCCGCGCCGCCGGGCGCCCCTATGACCCAGACCGTCTCGCCCTTTTCGACACACTGTTCAGCCGCCTGCGAATGGAGGCTCTGCCGGAGGTGGCCTCCACCGCGGACGTGGGGGTATCGCGCGAGAACTTCGCGTTCTTCGAGTCGTACTTCTCGAACTATATCGAGGGCACCACCTTTCTGGTCAGTGAGGCCGAGGAAATTGTGTTTGAAGGCAAGCTCATCGCGAACCGAACCGAGGACTCCCACGACATTCTGGGAACCTTCCAGGCTGCCATGCGAGCCCCCTGGCGCGACCAACCGGCCAGCACGGCTGACGACTTCCTGGGCTGGTTAAAAAACGTCAATGCGCTGGTCATGCAGTCCCGACTGGACAAAAACCCTGGGGAGTGGAAAAACCAAAACAACCAGGCGGGATCGACGCTATTTGTCTCCCACGAGTTCGTGCAGGGAACTCTTCGCGAGGGCTTCGAGCGGATTCGTGCGCTAGAGGACACCCTCGCTCGCGCACTGATGACCATGTTCGTCATTTCCGAGGTTCACCCCTTCAAAGACGGTAACGGTAGAACGGCGCGACTGGCCATGAACTGCGTGCTTAGCGCGGCAGGCCGGTCACGCATCATCGTACCGACGGTCTATCGCGAAGATTACCTGTTGCCGCTGAAAAGCCTGTCGAACCATGCCGACGCAACGCCCTACATCCGAGCCATGACCCGCATCCAGGCCTGGACGGCTGCCTTTAACTACACCCGACCCCGCCACGAGCTCCACCAAGCGCTAAAGCAGTGCAATGCCTTCGAAGAAGACCTACGAAACTACCGGCTGGTGTTCCCGGAAACCAAAGTAGAAATTGCTCGAGACAGCGGGTAGAGCGAACGGCTGGGGGGTTTGCTTCCTTTTTTTGTGCTGCTTGCGCCAAAACGGTATTTGGCAACAGCACTCAAAAAGGACGCCTGCATGCCAATTCAAAATCCATACCTCAACGCCCGCCGGGAGTGGGATGAGCGCTACGGAGGGTTGATCTCACGCGCGCGCAACTGGCAACTCATTGCCGCTGGCTCATTGGCTGTCGCGGTTGTGGCTGTGGTGGGCATTGCTTTCATCGGATCCCAATCCAAGATCCAGCCGTTTGTGGTTGTCACCGATCAACTTGGCTCGCCTGTTGCCGTTGCCCGTCCTGCGCCGGTGGCCAAGGCTGATTTTGACAAGCGGCTGATGGTGGCCC